>NZ_CP060138.2:0-719486 GCF_016743795.2 Rickettsia tillamookensis
GGTTTCAGACTCTTCAGTGCAAACTGCAAAATATGCAGCAAATTCTGCTCTTGCACAATTTACTTCTGTAAAACCAAAATTATATCATTGGCCAATGATTAGAAATTTGGAATTGCTAAATGAAGTATTAAGTAAAATAGAATCTAAACACGGGATAGTATTATACACGATTGCTGATCAAGAACTCCGAAAAGCTTTAATGAAATTTTGCTATGAATTAAAAATTCCATGTATTTCTGTAATAGGTAAAATTATTAAAGAAATGTCTGTTTTTTCAGGTATTGAAATAGAAAAAGAACAAAATTACAATTATAAATTCGATAAAACTTATTTTGATACGCTTAATGCTATAGATTATGCCATAAGACATGATGACGGACAAATGCTTAATGAGTTGTCGGAGGCCGATATAATATTAATAGGTCCTTCTAGAACTTCTAAGACACCAACTTCCGTATTTTTAGCGTATAACGGTCTAAAAGCTGCCAATATTCCTTATGTTTATAATTGTCCCTTTCCTGATTTTATAGAAAAAGACATAGATCAATTAGTAGTAGGACTCGTTATTAATCCAAATAGATTAATAGAGATAAGAGAAGCTAGGTTAAATTTATTGCAAATTAACGAAAATAAAAGCTATACAGATTTTAATATAGTACAAAAAGAATGTCTAGAGGTTAGAAAAATTTGTGATCAAAGAAATTGGCCGGTAATTGACGTGTCGACTAGGTCAATAGAAGAAACAGCAGCTTTAATAATGCGAATATATTATAATAGAAAAAATAAATATAATAAATAAAAAGATTTTCATTATTTACAAGTGGAAGACTGTACTTTATAATTTTATTTATTTTCCGTCAATGAGAGGAGGTATTGTTACGTGGACCGGTAAAACCCACTGTGTCACCCCGTGGCTTGCTAACTAGGTCCAGAAAAACAATAAAAAATACTAAAATTTTAGTATTTTTAACTGGATCCCGTGGTCAAGCCACGGGATGACAGAGTTACAATTGAACCACGCAACAACACCTGCAGTCGCTCGCAATGACATCCATACAACACAGAGGATAAACTATGGCAAATAACATAAATGATAGCTCTTTTAAAAAAGAAGTATTAGAATCGGATTTACCGGTACTGGTTGATTTTTGGGCAGAATGGTGTGGACCATGCAAAATGTTAACACCGATAATTGAAGAACTAAGTAAAGAATTACAAGGCAAAGTAAAAGTATTTAAAATGAATATTGATGAAAATCCTAATACTCCTTCAGAATACGGTATTCGTAGTATTCCAACGATAATGTTATTTAAAAACGGTGAACAAAAAGATACTAAAATAGGTTTGCAACAAAAAAATTCTCTTTTAGATTGGATTAATAAATCTATTTAATATTTATTTTATGTCACTTAACCATTCAAAAGTATTTATAGAGATAACCGATGGTTATGTAGAAGGCATAGATACTCATAAAAGAGCTCAAGGTTTAAAGCATTTCTTCTTGAAAAAAGGAGTTTCTCTTTCTCCAAATATACCTATATTAAATAATATTAATTTTTCTTGTTATGAGGGAGAAAAAATAGCTTTTATAGGGAGTAACGGTTCAGGAAAAAGTTCACTTCTAAAGCTAATCGCCGGAATATATCCGTTAAAATCCGGTACAGTTAAAGTTCATGGAGATATTGCGGCAATTATAGATATGGGAGTCGGTTTTGAGCCTGAGCAAACCGGTCGTGAAAATATAAAAATGTTAATGCTATATAATAATATGCTTGATAAATATAGCAAAAAAATTGAAAAAGAAATTATAGATTTTTCAGAACTTGGTAGTAAAATTGATTTACCGATAAAAATTTATAGCTCCGGTATGTTATCACGCCTTGCTTTTTCCGTGTCGATATTTCAAAATCCGCAGATCCTATTACTTGATGAAGTTTTTGCGGCAGGCGATAGCTATTTTATAGAAAAATCTCTTAGTTTAATGAAAAATAAATTTAAAAATACTCCTATTTCAATAATAGTAAGCCATCAAGAAGAAATTATAAAAGATAATTGCGATAGATGTGTTTTATTAAAAGACGGTAATATTATAGGCGATGGAACCCCATCGGAAATGTTTAAAATCTATAACCAACAACAAGGAAATTCATAAATGATAAAGTATTTTTTTTCTAAAAAATACTGGCGGGCAATAGCATTATTAGTTAAAGCTTCTATAATTAGGCAAAATAAAGATTCTTTTTTAGGTTCTTTATGGAGTTTAATTCAGCCTTTTATTCACATAATGGTAATTTCATATTTTTTCGGTTTTTTATTAAGACAACCGAGAGAATTTATGGTAATGAACTTAGTCGGCGGTATTCCTTTATGGAGTTTTATAGTAAGCAGCTTAACGATTTGTTCAAGTTCTTTAGTTACACGTGATCAAATAATAAAAAAAGTTAGAATTTCTAAGACTTTCTTTCCGGTTGCTGATAGCTTAGGGCAGTTATATACTTTAATTTGTTCATTTTCGGCAATGTATTTTGCTTTTATTTTATTATTTCCAGAAAAATTTTCTTGGCAAATAATATTTATGCCAATATTAATGCTACCCTTAATAATATGCGTGATTAGCGGCTCTATAGCAGTAGCATTTTTAACTCCGTATATTCGAGATATTCCGCAAATGTTGAGTGTTATTCTTGGAGTTATTTATTGGAGTATACCGATAGTTTATCCTTATTCACTAATTCCGGAATCTAAAAAAATATATTTTGAATTTAATCCGTTCTTTTTAGTTATAAGACCTGCACAAGCATTAGTGATTGACGGAACATTACCGGATATGATGCTGATATTTAAGTCTGTTATAGTCGCATTTATTACTGTTTGTATCAGTTATTTAATTTATAGACAATTTTCTAAAAGAGTTATTTATTATTTATGAAACTTGGTTTTAATCTAGATTTTAATGAATTAGATTTAACCGGACTTAAAAAATTAGATCAAATATTTTTAGATTATCTCTTTAAAGCCGATAAATCTCTGCATAAAGATTTAATGTTATTTAGATCGACTCCTCTCTCCATTATTCCAAAAGATTATTCCGAATTTTTGCTAAAAATTTCCCCTCATTTAGACGATTTTTTAGCAGAGTTATTTTGTATTTCAAAAGAAGTAACGATATCAAGGTTAAAACATAAAGATTTTGATATTATTTATGAATGTAAAAGAAAATTTGTTCAGCGTGTTGCTGTAAAAAAATATCCACCGGAAAAATTATACTCAAATGATTTGGAGAATTGGAATGTAAAACGAGGAGCGAGCACGCACAGCCTATACTTAATAGGTGAGCATGCGAGTCCTCCGAAGTTTTGCAAAAACAATTCTGGGGAGCAGAAGAGTATAAAAGATATTGATTTTGAAGATGTATATTTAAAGCTAATTGATTTAATAGGTACGAATTTTACCTCTAGAGAATTTGCCAAACAAATAGTTATATGGCAACAGGACGAAGAGAATTTTGCCACAGAATTAGACATAGCAGCTAAGTATGCTGCGTGTAAGGTTTATTCGTGTGAGGGTACCAAGCCACAGGATGACATCCTATTCAACCTCCCACAAAAACTAGATAAAGAAAATCTAATAGATGATAAAAAAATATTAAAATATCAAAAAAATGAGAGAATAGATTTTAACTATACAGATTCTTTTTTAAATTTAGATGAAGCTTTAAACGATTCTCATTATTGTATTTATTGCCATAAGCAGGATAAGGATTCTTGCTCTAAAGGATTGTTACAACCTCAAAATCGTCATTGCGAGGAGCGAAGCTTTGTTACAATCTCAGGAGGTTTAACGGGATTGCCACGCTCCTTGCAGTCGCTCGCAATGACGGATTTAAAACAAGGCTGTCCCTTAAAGCAAAAAATTTCCGAAATGAACTATGTTAAGGCACAAGGTTTTAACCTAAGTGCCCTTGCGATCATTGTTATTGATAACCCGATGGTTGCGGCAACGGGTCATAGGATTTGTAATGATTGCTCTAAAGCTTGTATTTACCAAAAGCAAGATCCGGTAAATATCCCGTTAATAGAATCAAATATTTTAGAAGAAACGCTTAAATTACCTTACGGTTTAGAGATATATCTACTTCTTACCCGCTGGAATCCGCTTAATATTTATGCACCGCTGCCAAAAGAACCTACTAATTATAATATCTTGGTTACCGGCCTTGGCCCTGCAGGTTTTAGTCTTAGCTATTATTTATTACGGTCAGGTCACAATGTCACAGCTATTGACGGCTTAAAAATTACTCCTTTACCTTTTGACGTTCATAAACCTATAAAATTTTGGCATGAATATAAAAATTTGTTATCGGAAAGAATACCGAGAGGATTTGGAGGAGTAGCGGAATATGGGATTACCGTTCGGTGGGATAAAAACAATCTTGATATATTGCGGCTAATATTAGAGAGAAATAACAATTTCAAATATTATGATGGAGTAGCTTTAGATTTTAATATAACGAAAGAACAGGCTTTCGATTTGGGTTTTGACCATATAGCTTTTTGTATTGGAGCAGGTCAGCCGAAAATTTTGGATATAGAAAATTTTGAAGCTAAGGGCGTAAAAACGGCTTCTGATTTCTTAATGACTTTGCAAAGCGGAGGAGCATTTTTGAAAAATTCTAATACTAATATGGTAATTAGGATGCCGATTGTGGTAATAGGCGGCGGTCTTACTTCCTTAGATGCAGCAACGGAAAGTTTATATTACTATAAAAAACAAGTAGAGGAATTTGCTGAAAATTATATAGAAAAAGACTTAACGGATGAAGATAAAGAAATAGCTGAAGAATTTATTGCTCATGCAAGATTATTTAAAGAAGCTAAGAGTAATGAAGAATTAAGAAAGGTTTTTAACAAGCTTGGCGGGGCTACTATTTATTATCGTGGAAGATTGCAAGATTCGCCGGCATATAAATTAAATCACGAAGAGCTAATATATACATTAGCACTCGGTGTTGATTTTAAAGAAAATATGCAACCTTTAAGGATTAATGTTGATAAATACGGTCATGTGGAATCTGTGGAATTCAGTGTCATCCCGTGGCCCCGCCACGGAATCCAGAAAAAATACCATGATAATATTATGGATCCCGTGGTCAAGCCACGGGATGACACTGGCTTAATCAAAGCCAAAACCGTGATTATGGCAATCGGTATAGAAAATAACACTCAATTTGATGAGAATAAATATAGTTATTTCGGTGATTGTAATCCTAAATATTCGGGAAGTGTAGTGAAAGCTCTTGCTAGTAGCAAAGAAGGGTATGAGGCTATTAATAAAAGACTTATAAATAATGCCCCTAGCTTTAAAAATAGTTATAAAGATTTTTGTACACAGCTTGATTATTTGCTGACTTCTAGAGTTAATAAAATAAATATTTTAGATAATAAAACTTTTGAACTTATAATTCACTCACCGCTTGCAGCTAAAAATTTTAAGTTCGGACAGTTTTTTCGCTTACAAAATTATTCTGAAGATGCTTCTAAGTTAATAGAGCCGGTAGCCTTAAGCCCTACAGATATTGATGTAGAAAAAGGTTTAATTAGCTTCATAGTTTTTGAAGTCGGTAAATCAACTAGCTTATGTAAAACATTATCTGAAAATGAGAAAGTAGTTTTAATGGGACCGACAGGCTCGCCGCTAGAAATACCTCAAAATAAAAAAATAGTTATTGTTGATTCCGAAGTAGGTAATATAGGCTTATTAAAAGTTCTAAAAGAAAATAATAATGAAGTTATATTTGTTACCTATCCTGATATAAAAATCCGTAAATTAGTTTCAATAGATATAGTAATAATTAATGCTTCTCCTGATATAATAGAAGAATTACAAAGTCTAAAAAATGAAATATTCGGTGAAAATACGGAGCTAATAGTTAGCGTTAATTCATCGATGCAATGTATGATGAAAGGAATCTGCGGACAATGTATACAAAAGGTTAAAGGAGAGCAGAAATATATTTTTGCATGTATTTGTCAAAATCAAAAAGCAGAAATAGTTGATTTTAAGAGCTTAAAAACTCGTTTACGCCAAAATTCTTTACAAGAAAAAATGAGAAAATTAGTGGTTAATTAATCCATGATTTAATAGCTTTAAGTAGCTTTAAAATTATTTTATTATTTCCATTCATCTAGCCAACTTTCTTCATTGTGTTTTAACCATAAATCAGCATTAGGATTATTTTCTTTACTAGCTAATAAGGATTGACGTCTAGCTTCTTTGGCTAATTCTAAGTTTTCTAATTGCATAAAGGAATTTTATTTATAATATAAATTCACTTCTCAAAACGACAAAATGCTCTACTACTATCTTGATTAAGAAAATCGATAATTTGCATTACTATAGAATTATTTTTATATTTCTCGGCAACTTGTTTAATACGTTCAGCAAAATTACCTTCTCCTGAGAAAATTTCTTCGATAGCTTTTAAAGCACTTAAAGAATCTGCTTTATCAAACCCTTTTCTATTCATACCGATTAGATTTAAGCCCTCAAGCACCGCTCGTTTACTGCTTACAAGCCCAAACGGTATTACGTCTGCTCCGACCGGCGATAGCCCGCCAATCATCGAATATTCACCGATTCTAGCATATTGATGTACGGCAGATAGCCCGCCGATTATTGCGTAATCACCTACCTCAATATGACCTGCTAGGCTTACGTAATTAGCAAATACTACATTATTGCCAATTTTACAATCATGACCGATATGAACGCCGACCATAAATAAATTATTATTTCCTACTCTTGTCACCATTCCGCCGCCTTGGCTTCCTGCTTGTACCGTAACATATTCTCTAATAGTATTATTAGAGCCGATAATCGTGCTTGATCTCTCATTAGCATATTTTAAGATTTGCGGAGGTTGACCGATTGAGGCAAAAGGGTAGATTACAGTGTTTTCACCGATTTCAGTAATCCCTTCAATTACCACATGAGATTTTAGCTCAACATTGTCATGAAACACAACTTCAGGACCTATAATACAATATGGACCGATTTTTACGTTTTTACCGAGCTTTGCCCCTTCTGCGATTAAACTAGTCGGATGTATATTGGAATTTGACACTATGTCCCTATTTATCTTTAATCATTGCGGTAAATTTACTTTCTGCAGCCGTTTCACCCTCAACCGTAACCGTACTTGAAAATTTCCATACGTTAGCTCTTTGTTGGTCAATAGTAGCGTGGATATACATAGTATCCCCAGGCTGAACGATTCTCCGAAATTTTGCATTTTCGATAGCCATTAAAAACACTTCTTTATTCTTAGTAGAGCCTAACGATTTAGCAACTAATATAGCAGCAAGTTGTGCCATAGCCTCAACCATTAGAACGCCCGGCATAACAGGTCTTGCCGGAAAATGTCCTGTAAATTGTGGTTCGTTAACAGTAACGTTTTTAATACCTTTTATTGATTTGTTAAGATCAATTTCAAGTACCCTATCTACTAATAAAAATGGATAGCGATGAGGTATTAAATCCATGATTTCGGTAATATCTATGATCATTTATTTAGGTCTCTTTTAATATTTTATTTATTGCATGGATTGCCACGTCGCTTCGCTCCTCGCAATGACGAGTTGGTATCCACACAACAAAGCCTTTTTCAATAGCAAGCTACTTTTTTAATTTGTTATTAGAGGTCTTTACTAATTGTTTCATAATAATGGATTGTCTATGCCAATCCATGATAGGAACTGCAGGGCTACCGCCGACAATTTTACCTGCCTCTATATTTTGTGCTACACCGCCTTGTGCCGCTACCTGTGCCCCGTCGCCTATATTTAGATGTCCAGCGATTCCTACTTGCCCTCCAAGAGCACAATATTTCCCGATCGTACTACTTCCTGCTATACCTGCTTGTGCTACGATAATAGAGCCTTTACCTATTTTTACGCCATGCCCTATTTGTACTAAATTATCTATGCGGCATAAATCTTCTATAATAGTATCTTGAAGCGAACCTCTATCAATAGTAGTATTGCTACCAATTTCAACATTATTGCCGATTTTAACTATACCTATATGGAATATTTTATGATGTACGCCTTTTTCGGTAGAAAACCCAAACCCGTCCTGTCCGATTTTTGCACCTGCAAGTATTACTACCTCATCACCTATAATTGCATAATTTATTGAAACATGTTGTTCTATTCTAGCGTTTCTGCCGATAGTCACGCCTCTACCTATAAAACTTCCGGTTTCTATAATACTATTATCACCTATTATAACATCGTCTTCAATAACTACATTGTGACCTATATAACAATTTTTTCCAATAGTCGCTGAATCTGCAACAATAGCGGATTTCATTATTTTAGCAGGGTATGATTTAATAGGAGCATAGAAAAAATCTATTAATTTGCCGTAAGCAAAATATGAATTCTCGGCATGTATTAAAACAGTATTTGGATTTGCTCCCCCTGTAAAATTTTTCGGCACAATACAAGCGGCAGCTTTAGTAGTTTTTAAAAATTCGGAGTATTTAGGATTGCTTAAAAAGCTAATATCATTTGGTGATGCTTCCTGCAGAATTTTAATATCATGAATAGATATATCTTCATGAATCTTAGGAGGTTCTATAATATCGTGTAAAAAATCAATAATTGCCGTTAGTTTTCTCGGTCCTAGATTTTTATAAAAATTACTACTTACCATATGAAACTTTAAGCAAATTAATCATTAGCGACAGTATATAAGTGATAGTTTTTTTATGCAATAAAATTTATAATTAGCATTGTGCTAATTATCCGGTTTTGTTGCATGGCTCGAAAAGCCTGCTCGGTGTCATACCGTGGCTTGTCCACGGTATCCATAAAAACAATTTAAAATACTACTAGTAGTATTTTAAGCTGGATCCCGTGAATAAATCACGGGATGACAGGAAGAAGAATCAATCCATGAGGGCAGCCACTTAATTATCCCCATAATGACCCCACATACGCAAAATTTTTATTTCTTTGGTTTCTTCATATACTTGATAAAATAATCTATGTTGTATGCTAATCCTTCTTGAATAAGCTCCGTTAGACCTTTTCGGAAACTCTACTTCTAGGGGTAATTTGTACGTCGATCCGGTACTCGAATCCTCACGTACTAGTGTGTACGCTGCGGTTCTGCGTTCCGTGTCTCCTTCAAATTCCTCCCTATAAGCGAGTTTCCGAAAAGGTCTATTATAAGCACCTACTAATTTTTTATAAGGAGGGGGGTTTTGAAAGGGATTATTTTGAATAATACGTAATAGATTTTGAATCTTATCGTTATAAATAGATTTGCTTACTAATTTATAATCTTTACGTGCAGCTTCAGTAAGGTATAAAGTGTACATACTTACTTTAATCTTAAGATACTACATTCTTTAATAGGAGTATTTAGCCCCTTAATAATTGAGTCGCTTAATTCTTTATTAGAAGCTACAAATATTGTTTCTTGTATATCTTCCCAATCCTCAGCCGAAATTAAAACTGCAGCATTTCTCTTACCTTTTATTAACGTAGGTTCATGGCTTATAGCTAATTCATCAATTAATTTGTATAGACTTTTTCTAGCTTCACTGGCAATTAAATATGTCATAAATTTATTTAATTAAATACTAAGTAAATAGTACCACATGAAGTACCAATAGTCAACGCTTAATATGATCCCTGCGAGGTATTGCCTGCGTGGACTGGTTTTTCGTCATTGCGAGAAGAATTACATAGTAATTCGACGAAGCAATCCAGTAAAAAATTCTGATTTACAGAATTTTTTTATTGTTTTTCTGGATTGCCGCACTCCCTACGGTCGCTCGCAATGACGGATAAAACTGATCTACCTAGCCAATGAAAAAATTTCTGAAATTAATAATCATATTGACTTGTTTAGAGTTTTGCTTAGAATCATCTTGGAACAGCTAAGGTTGTTCTGGAGTGTAGAAACCTCCATCAACAGGCGGTAAAACCACCGTTAAATTGGTTTATTCCTCGATATTTTACGGTCGGGGAGGTAGTAGTCATGTTCAGGGCTTAGAGTATAACTTTAAGCCTAAAAACTACTCAGCTGTTCTTGTTGACGGTGTTTCTAACTCCCTGATCACCAATCGGGCTTTGAATTGGCTTCTTGGTGATCAAATTTGAATTATTTAAGTTTAATCAGGAGTACAAGCCGTTATGAACACTAAAACAGCAAAAGAAAGAATAGCCATTATTGAGCCGTATCTAGATTTTATAATTAAAGACAAAGACTTATTACATGAAATTTATCCGAATGGCATAAATAAGGAATTAAAAATAGAGCTTATTTTAGCTAAAAAACCTTACACATCATATTCTTACTACAAATTAATCAGAAATTTATTCAAATTACCATACCGAAAAATTGTACTTATAATCGATAAACAACTTTTAAAAGCATCTTTTGGCTTATTTCGTTCAATTATTCTCGGCACTTTATTATATCTAAACTTAGTTAAAATTTTTATCTATGATAAGAATGATTTTGTATTGAATATACGAGCTTTAAAAAGTAACGAAAATTATTTTTTATTATATAAAATTAATTACTTTAAAAAACTTATTAATTGGGAGTAATTGAAAACACGTTCGATGTCATTCCCAGCTCAGTATTGTACGCATGGAACGATGTTATTCCCGCAAAAGTGGGGTGTTGTTGTATGGCTCGTTTATGTCATTCCCGCGAAAGCGGGAATCCAGTAAAGCACATAAAAAATAAATTTATTCCAAATGTAGCCCCTTTACACCACCTAATATTTCAGAAGTATCAACTTCTTGTGGCTTTTGACTATCAACTAGGTAATTAATATAGTTATCTAAATCAGTTAATTTTTTATTAATGGTATTATTATTTAGAATATTTTCTATTTTTACATTTATCCTTAGTAAAGTAGCTTTATCGTCTCCTAGCTTTTCTTTCTTCTCAAGTAAATCATTCAGTGTTTTCTTATTAGCATTAAAAGCACTTTCTAGGTTAAAACTCGTTGCTTTTAGTGAGTTTTCAACATTTTGTTTTGTTATGGTTATTGTTTTTAAAAACTCCTCTTGTTTTTGTTGCAATAACTTAAATGCTTCTTTAAAGTTTGTGTCTCTACTTGCTACACTTGCAGCCGCAACACTTACAGCCGTATCTCCTTCTTTGTTAATGTGATTAATAAGCTCAAGATCATCAGACATTCGTGAAATAAGCATTATACAAACTTTATTCATACCTTTCTTGGCTGCTAAAATTAATAATGTATTTCCGGGATACCTATCAATAACATTAATATTATCCTTAAACGTTCTAGGAATAAGCTCTTGAGCAACGTCATCTAAATCATTCCTTATAGCCTTTCTTAGTGCAGAATCCTTGTGTTTATTCTCAATAATATTAATTGCTTCATTAGACATTTTCGAGATAAGCTTTTTACAAACTATCGGTAATTTTGTATCAGCTGCTAAAATTAAAGCTGTATTATCATTCTTATCAGATTGATTAAATAAATCAGTATTTTTTATTTTATCAATTAATCTTTCGGCTTCTAGCGTATTTTCATCTTTTATTGCTTTTATTAATTTACCATATAACACTTCATCAGATTCACCAAAAATAGCTGTAAGCATAATTTACCGTTTATTAAATTTTGTTGCCTTATTAACCTAAAGTTAATTAATACTATTAAAATAAGTTTAGAAATACAATAGATATTTAATCGAAGATATAAAAAAAGTGGGATTTAAATAAGAAATGGTGGCCACGGTTGGAATTGAACCAACGACACAAGGATTTTCAGTCCTTTGCTCTACCGACTGAGCTACGTGGCCATGTATACTCGTTTTATTTGAAAAATTGGCTGCGTCGTCTTTGTAAGACCTTGGTGCTCACGTATTAATATACGTTCCGCTCCTCGGCTTACAGACTCCTTGCTCTTTTCCAAATAAAACTTCGTCTACCTAGCTAATTATTTGAAAAATTGGCTGCAATGTCTCAGAGTATGCCTAAATTGTCATTGCGAGTAGGCATTGTTGTGTGGATCGGTTTTCCGTCATTGCGAGAAGAATTACGTAGTAATTCGACGAAGCAATCCAGTAAAAAATTCTGATTTACAGAATTTTTTTATTATTTTTTTGGATTGCCACGTCGCTTCGCTCCTCGCAATGACGATTTGGTATCCACGCAACAATGCCTACTCGCAATGACGGAAAAATCAAATATAACTTAAGCTTATAATAGATTAATCGGCTTTTGTCTATTCTTAATTAGTAATATTAGACAAAAATACTTAATTATGATATTATGAGCGTTTATTTTTATAACGGTTTTTTATGATCAAAATCGGCAATATAGAACTTTCTTCAAATGTAATTCTTGCTCCAATGTCGGATATTACGGATTTAGAATTTAGAAAATTGGTAAAAAGATTCGGTGCGGGGCTTGTAATTTCCGAAATGATAGCAAGTAGAGCAATGGTTGTGAAATCTAGGCAGTCTATGCAAAAATGTGCTATTATGCCTGACGATCCGACAAGTGCTTGCGTACAGCTAGCCGGTTGTGAGCCGAATGTAATAGCAGAAGCTGCTAAAATGAACGAGGATATGGGAGCAAAAATTATCGATCTTAATTTCGGCTGTCCGGCAAAAAAAGTAGTAGGCGGTTATGCAGGTTCGGCTCTAATGAGAGATGAGCAGCTTGCGGCTAAGATTTTTGAGGCGACGGTTAAAGCGGTGAAGATTCCGATAACGGTTAAAATGCGTATGGGCTGGGATGATAATACGAAAAACGCTCCGAGTTTAGCTAAAATTGCTGAAAACTCAGGGATTCAAATGGTCACCGTTCACGGTAGAACGAGATGCCAGTTTTATTCCGGTAATGCCGATTGGGATTTTATACGCTCAGTTAAAGAAACGGTAAAAATTCCGGTTATTGCTAACGGGGATATCACTAACTTTGCCAAAGCAAAAGAAGCACTGCAAAAATCCGGTGCAGACGGTATTATGGTCGGTAGAGGAGCATATGGCAAACCTTGGATTATTTCACAAATTGATCATTACCTTAAAACCGGTGAAGAAAAACCTGCCCCCTCTATAGCAGAGCAGCTAGATATAGTAACTGAGCATTATAACGCAATACTTGATTATTATGGTGAATCTGTGGGCGTACCTATTGCTCGTAAGCATATTGGTTGGTATAGTAGCAGTTTGCCGAGTTCAGCAGAGTTTAGAGGTGCCGTTAATTTGATGAACGACCCCGCAGAGGTAAAAGAGAAAATTGCAGAATTTTATAATAATGTTATGCAGGGGTAAGCGTTGTTGAGTAGATACAAGGGCGTCATTGCGAGGAGCGAAGCGACGTGGCAAGGAAGTAAAAAATAATAAAAAAATTCTGATTTACAGAATTTTTAACTGGATTGCTTCGCCCTGATTACTACGTAATTCTTCTCGCAATGACGGATAACCGAGCCATGCAGGCAATGATTGAATAGGTAGTAATGAGAAATATTTTAAGTTTTATTTTTATAATATTGTTTTTTAATTTAAGTTATGCGGATGAAAAAGCAGCAATTATAACTGATTATAAACCGGTATTTTTGCCTGTAATTGCTGAAAATAAAAAAATAAAAATTGCTATTCGTTCTTATTTAAATAATGAGAAATCATATTTTGTTTTAGTAGATCCGAATTCTTTTAAAACTGAGTTAGTCTTACAAGAGTCAGTAATTTTACCTGCAAATGAAACAGAAACAGCAAATCTTCTAAAAAAATTAAATAAAACTCCATATATTAAAGCTTTAAATAAATATAGCTCTGCACCTTATATATTACAAAATTACGGTGCTACGAGTAGCAAAGTAAAAGGTCAATTTCTTACAATTGATATGTGTCCGTCTTCTAAAAATTTTGAAGAAGATTTTTTTAAAAAGCTCGTAGAATTATCGAGTAAACTAAATAAACCTATTCCGATTGCTATATGTGTTTCAGGCTTATGGATTAATAAGCATACGGAAGAGTTCTTATGGTTATTAAAGCAACAAGAAAACGGTCATTTACAAATAACATGGGTTAATCATTCATTTAGTCATCCTTATTTTAAAGATAAACCTCTTGAAGATAATTTCCTTCTTTCCAATAAAGATGATTTTGAAAATGAAGTATTAGAAGCAGGGAAAATATTAGTAAGTTATAATATTGCTCCGTCGCCTTTCTTTCGTTTCCCTGGATTAGTTTCTGATCAAACATTAATAGAAAAGCTAAAAGATTTAGGATTTATTCCGCTTGGCAGCAATGCATGGCTTGCTAAAGGCGAAAAAATTCAAGATGGCTCTTTTATATTAGTACACGGTAATAGTAACGAAAAAGCCGGAATAGATTTAATTATGCCTATGTTACCGGAATTAAAGTTACTTCCTATTGAAAAAGCGTTTTTATTATATGACAATTAATTAGTTAGATATTAATAATTAGTAGTTATTATATTGATAATAGCTATGATAGGTAATATAATAATTATACAAACTAAATAAAGTAACAATATGAAAAGTATTAGTAGTAAAGAAGCCCAAAATCATTTTGGGGATTTAATGAATCAAGCAATAAAATCGCCGGTAATTATAAATAAATACGGTAAACCCACAGTGGTTCTTATATCACATGAAGAATATGAGAAATTTAATCAGCTTGAAGATATGTATTGGGCAACGCAAGCAAAAAATGCAAGTAAAAATGGTTTTTTATCAGAGAAAGAAAGTAAGGATTTTTTAAATAAGATATTAAAGGAATAGATATGACTTTAATATTATCAAAAAGTTCGCAAAAGTTTATTGAAAAGTTAGATGCAAAACAAGCACGGCAAGTAGCAATTAAGATTAAAGAATTGTTTGAATTAATAAGCCATCCTAATGATAATAAGCTTTTAAAAGGTTTAACAGAACAATACTATAGAGTTGATGTCGGAGAATTTAGAATAATTTATCAAAAAGATAAAATTAAAACATGTATTTTTCTTATAGGAAAAAGAAATGATGGGGAAGTTTATAAATTATTTAAAAGAAAAATAAAATAGTTCATACTTATAACTTAACTTTTCTAGTAGGGCTTTTATCTCTTTGAATATCAAGTTTTGCACCGAATAGTGGAGAATCTTGTAAAAAATCAATAAGGGAAGATTCTTTTGTTATAATATTACACAGGCGTTTGTTTTCGTCTAATACCTCTAGGTTTATCTCAATTAAATTAGAAGGAAGTAGGTGCTTAATAATTTCAGACCATTCTATTAAAACTAAATTACCGTTTAATGCCTCTTCAAATCCAAGTTCGTAAATTTCTTCGGCTGATTTTAGACGATACAGGTCGTAGTGGTAAATAGTGAAGTTAGATGCTTTATATGTTTGCAGTAAGTTAAAAGTCGGGCTTATAATGTTTGTATTTTCACCGCAAAAATGTTTAATAATTTCACGGCAAAAAAATGTTTTACCGGCTCCAAGGTCACCGTTAAGTAAAACTATATCATTTGGTTTTAAGCTTTGTGCTAAAAGTTTTGCAAGCTTCTTTGTCTCTTCTTTGTTATTTAATATAAGCATTTTTTAACTTGATTAATCATTTGTAAATATTGGTTCTGAAAAGTACTTGAATTGATGTTTTTCACATTCCAGTTTTCGCTATTTAATATTATTATTTTAGCGTTTAATTTGTCGTATAATCGTGAATTTTGTTCGCTACTTAAAACAAGACATTTGTTATTAGACTCTTTAATTAAATCTTTTAGCTTGCTTATATATCGTAGGCTTTTTTGACTTTCGCTATATAATTTTGTAGTTTTAATATTAGTGTTAACAAAAAAATACTCGCTACTGTCACTTAATAAAATTATGTCTTTTATCGCCCTAAGCTCGTTATTTTTAATTTCTTGTAGCTTGTTTAATTCTTTAAGTGCGGCTGAAAGGTTATTATTAATATCTTCTTGTAGCTCAGGAAAATTTTCACTAAATATTCGTGCAAATTCCTGTAGTAAAATTCTTACATTATCAAGGTCAAGCCAAATATGCCAATTATCTTTTATAGTGGTTAAAGATTTAATATCGCTAATTTTAATAATGTTTTTGCTATGATTATCAATTAATTTCTCGGCAAAATCGTCAAATTTTTCATTAATATAAATTGCTATATCGGCATTTTTGACTTTTACTAAATCACTAGGTTTTAAATTATAATGATGAGGACAGCCGCTACTAATAGCTAAGCTCTCGATATCCGCTTTATCCTTAACAAGCATCGAAACAATACTACTGATTGGCGTGATACTTGTAACTATCTTCGGCTTAGCGTAGCTAGTAAGGTTGAAGAATGTAAGGAATAGTAAAGTTAGAATCTTTCCGGTGTCATACCGTGGCTTGACCACGGTATCCATTTTTTTGGATCCCGCTACAAGCTCGCGGGATGACATTAGAAGTATATTATAAATCTTAATCTTCATAACTTTTCTAACAACTCCAATTTACTAGGTTTGAAATCCTGCTCTATCCAAAAATTTTTTAGATATTCTAGTTTTGTACCTATCTCTTTTTTCTCTATATTCATATTTAATAAGTCATTACCGTTTACTTGGAATTTCGGACGTAATAATGTATCATATTTATAAATAAATTCTTTTACTTGTGAATGGTCTAGTTTACCGATTATACAGGCTGCTAATAAATATTCCTTGTAGTTCTTTTTTTCAAACCAAATTTTTTTTATGTTAGCTTCAGAATCATTCAGAAAGTTCGTTATAGGTAATATTTGCATTGCTTCCTGTCTTGAGAATTTCCAATCGAGAAGAAGCTTTGAATTTATATTTTTTAAATTATATAGTAATAAAGCATAATTAGTTGCTAATTCTAATTCTTTAGCCTGCTCAAAAAATTTTATCTCATAATTTTGGATAGAGAATATTAGTTCTAATATTCCTATTTCAAACATAGCTTCTAAAATTTGTGCCGCTCTTTTTGAAACGATAATTTTATCCATTTCGCTTTTAATTCGCTCTCGTGATAAAGTTTTTAAGCCGTCTTTTAAAGCTTTACATGCTTTGAAGCTGCCATCATCAAGTTGATTCGCATAATAGCTAGAAAACCGAAAAAAGCGTAGGATTCGTAAATAATCTTCTTTAATTCTATCTAGAGCTTCCCCTATAAATACGACTTTTTCCTGCTGTAAATCCTTAAATCCTTCAAAATAATCATATATCTCGTTCTTAAAGGAGCAATAGCTTAAAGCATTAATAGTAAAATCTCGTCTTGCGGCATCTTTGGCAAAATCATTGGTAAATACTACTTTGGCATGCCTACCGTTACATTCGATATCTTTTCTGAGAGTTGTAATCTCAAATTTTTCCTCGTTTAAAATAGCCGTAATCGTACCGAATTTCAAACCGGTTGGGATAGTTTTTATCTTAGCTTTCGATAAAATATTTATTACTTCATCCGGTATCAAATCAGTAGCTATATCTATATCATAGCTATCTTTGCCGAGCAGTGCATCCCGTACGCAGCCGCCTATAAGTCTTGCTTGTCCTTTTTCATTTAAAAGACCTAGGATTTTCTTATATCCTTTTGAAGGGATTTTTAATGTTTTATGTATAACTTGCATTATTTGATTTTACCGTACATTCCTTTTTATTGCAAAAGATAAGTATAACAGGGCTTTTTTTAAAAAAATCGTGATTAATCGTTATTAAGCTTCCGCGGCATTTAGTTTTGTAATTGAGATTGATATGAATTTCGGCTTTTTCACAATGATTATTTTTATTAATAACAATTTTCTGTCCGTAATTAGTTAAAAAAATATTATTCTCTAAAGGTAACACCATACTATCTTTTTGTCCAAACCAATTAGCCCAGTAAGTTCTATTAAATGCAGGCATTTTATCGGCATAAATTATAAGCTTGTCGTCTTTGTCTTTGATGCCTACCGCCATATGATTTGCATCAAATATTAATTCCGGCTTTGGAGAGTAGAACATAAATATAAAAGATATTATCATAATTACAAGACCAAGCAAACGCCACGAGGTTTTCCATATACAAATCCAAAAAAAACCGAATAAAAAAAGTAATATGCTGAAATTGGTGATATAACCGAAATACCATACAGCTCCCGGTAAGCTATTAAAATAGGCAGCTGATTTTATGATTATTTCAATAAAAAATCCCATGATCATTAATATATAGCTATCAAACCCAATCATAGTAAAAGGCAGAGATAGCAAAGCAAGCGGCATAAGAAAAAATGATGTTATCGGAACAACGATGAGGTTAGCCGGTACTGAGTAAGTGGAAAATATGAAGAATTGATTAATTACCACCGGAGCGGTTATAATACTTGCTAAGAAGCTTGAATAAATATTTGAAGCCATATAAAATTTTACTGCTCCAAAAATGCCTTTATTTTCCCCAATTAACCACGAATTTTTTAAGTAAAACTCGAAACCTGTAACAAGTGATAATACGGCGATAAAAGATAATTGGAAACTTGGATGAAAAATATATTCGGGATTTAACGATAATATTATAAAAGCCGCAATTGCAAGTGAACGAAGAGGAAAGCAAGAACGTCCGATAATAATACCGTAAATAAAGATTGCAGCAGTTATAAAAGCTCTAGTTGCTGCAATTTGCATACCGCTTAGCTCTAAATAACCAAAGCTTCCTATTAGCGAACAATAAGCAGAGATTAATTTTATATTGAAATTATATGCCAAATAATTTGAGAGATTTAATAAAAATCTTGTAGTAAGGAAAATAATCATCACGACTAAAGATAAATGCAAACCTGAAACGCAAAGCACGTGTGATATACCGCTTTGCCTCATATCCTGCATGATTTGTCTATTTAAACCTTTCGTCTCGCCGAGTAATATCGCAGCTGCAAAATTCCCTTTATCTTTTCCTAATTTTTCTATTAAATTATTATAAATATGAATGCGTATTTTGTAGACCAAACTATCAAAATTTGTTTCGTTACGTTCTATGATTTGCGGCTGCGACATTGCATAGCCGTTTGCTCCAATATCCGATAGATAAGCATAAAACCCGAAATCATAACCCCCTGGTAATATACTATTTTGCGGCTTATAGAGTTTAGCAAGCAAGGTAATTCTGTCATTTACCCTAATTTCTTTTATACTCGATGAACTTGAAAAATTGGCTACGTCGTCTTTGTAAGTCCTCGGATGCTCACGTACTTCTGTACGCTCCGCTCCTCGGCTTACAGACTCCTTGCTCTTTTCCAAGTTGATCTTCGTATAATCATTCTGCATTTCACTCGAGTATAGATACTTTCTCGGTATACTAATTTTAACTTTTTGTAAATTACGTTTAATTTTTTCAATCTTAATGTTGTTTAATACTATTTGTCCTCCTATAATAGTCGGTTTTATCGATTCTATATTGCCGCTAATTTTTGTTATTATTGGTTTATGAAGTGTTTCGCCGTGTAAATTTGTCACACGATATTTAGAGATAAATACGCCAAAAATAAAAGCAATAATCATCCAATAAGTAAACTGTAAAAATATATTAGAATTTCTAGTAAAGGTTAATATTAGGCAAACACAAAAAATGAAAAAAATTGTTTTAAATGAAAGCTCAAAATCAAGCGAAAAATAAACAATAATACCGCAAATAAAACTAACAAAATACCAAATATTTAAATTATTATACTCTGCTTCCAAAGTTATTTTAAAATATTGTAGCATTTTCAATTAAAAGTTAAAAACGTATTATACGTTATATCTATTATATTTTCAATAATTAGAATAAAATTCTCTCGTAATTATAAGTTAAGATAAATTAACTTATATATTGCTTTTTATTAACTTATTTATTATAATGCCCAACGTTTATGTATATAAAATTTTAATTTAAATTGAGATATTTGTAATGAATAAGTTAACAGAACAAAATTTACTAAAAAAATCAAGATTTTTAAAATATTCTCTTCTGGCCTCTATTTCAGTAGGAGCAATAATTGCAATACCATTTGAGGGTATGGCGAGCAGCAATCAAAAAGCATTATTTCGTGACGCACTCGAAAAGAAATTATCGCTCAGATTGTCACAATCAAACGGAAATAGAGATACGACAAATACACCGCAGCAGATAGGAACAGTGATTGTACCGGAACCGGAAAGAAACACATATACTTCATCTGAAATAAGAGAAATGGAAATATCTAAGCAATCTAAAGCATTTAATCCATCTAATCCATTAAAAGATATTCCTATAGAGGATCATTATAAAAAGGTAGCACGTAGTAAGTCTGATGTCGGAAAAGCGAGAAAAGTACGACCACCTACTAGAAGCAAAACATTTGTAGGTGCTGAAAAAGTAGAGCAAAATCAAAATAATTATACTCCTGAACCGACAGAGCAAACGCCTCAAAAACCAGAGATTATAATAACAGCGTCTTCGCCTACTGTTAGCCCAGCTTCAAATGGCTTTGTCACTGCACCTAATACACCAAATACTACTCTGACATCACCGGAACATTATACTACGGCACCTGGTACTCCATCAACACCGGCGACTCCGTATCAGCCTATTCCAGATTCTAAACCAAATGATAATTTGGGAGCTAAGACACCGCCAAACACAAACTCAAAGGTGGTACGAAAACTATTATTTAGTAGCGAGCCACAACAGACAGTACAATCTAGTACACAGGCTAAACCTCCGGTTCCTCCAAAACCTCTGTTGAGCAGTGCCGAAGTTGCAAAGAAAATGGTAGATAATATATTACGAGTTAATGAGAAGCTAGGAAGCAAGTTAGCTGACGTAGAATCGACAATTAAAAATACCCAAGGTAAAAAAAATAAAAAACCGTTACAACAGCTACAAAAACAGATAGTTTCATCACAGAAAAAAACAAAAGCACTAAAGTTAGAAGCTGCAGAGATAGGAATAAAAATAAAAGCATTAGATGAAGAAAATAAGAGTCTAGCCAGTTGGAACAAAAAGACAGGAGGAGTAAAAAATAAGCGTGAATTGGATAAAGATAGTGTAAAATTAAAAGAAAATAATAAAAAAATAGATGAACTTGAACAAAAGTTAATAAATAAAAACACCGAAGCAAATAGGTTATCTGAAGAAATAGATATTTCAGTAAATAAGGTAGTTTTAATAAAACCTCAAGTAAAAGCTCCGGTTACAGAGATGCCGCCGGCTTGGTCATTCTTAAATCAGCAGCAACAACTAGAGGTGCTTACTCAACAGCAGAAAGTCAATGCTGCTAGACAAGCTGTAGTCGATAAAAAAAAGAGAGCGGAAGCAAATGAAGTAAAAAGAAATAGTGCAGAATACAAAGATCTAATAAGTGAAAGAGAGGAAGTTCAATTAGAACAAAATCAACGACATATTGCTGTAGAAAAAACAAAAAAACAGCAACAAGCGGAGGATAAGCAAAGAACTGAAAGAAAAAAGAAAAGAAAAGAAGAAAATCATCAAAAAGAAAAAGCAAGAGATATAGTAAGAATCAGGGAAGATATTACAAAAAAAATGCAACAAATATCAAATGCTAATACAACATCAAACAGGTTGCAAGAATTAGAATTAAAAGTAGGAGCTATAGAGGATAAAAAGCAAAGACAAGAAGCACAAAAACAATTATCGAAAATAAAGAAGCAAGAAAAAGCTATAAAAGCGGCGGCAGATGAAGCTCAAAAAATATTGAATGATGCAAAAAAGGAAGCAAGTAGAACAAAGCTAAAAAAACTGCAAGAGCAAATGGACAATCATGTTGCAATGGTAACAAATGATAAGATTGAAGAAAATATAAAAAAACTAGAGGGACTAGCTCTTACTCCGTCAACAACTTCTTCTGCTACTATTTCTAAGCAGTCGCTAACAGCAAAGTCAACCATGCAATTAAGTCATGAGCTTCAAAGAACTTTGCCGGAGGATGAAGATGGGTACTTAGTGCCAAACCAAGCTCAGCCGCAAACTTATATGCTGAATCAAGAAGTAGCAGAAGCTAAAAGTATGGATTCAGGCTTGGGAAGCTTACCAAGCGGTATTTCAGGTAAAGAAACAGATGAAGATACCGAATTTAATCTAGGTTGGGAAAATGTGCCGCATATGCAAACGAATAGTTCGCTAGAAAGTAATCCGATGTTAGCTATACTGCAGCAGCAAATACAAGAAAATCGTTCAAAAGTATCTGGACAGCTTCCAAGCCATCCAAAAGATATTTACGAGGCTAAGGTTTCACAATACATTAATTATTTGAATAGCATACAGCCAAATCAGTCAAATCAAGCTCAAATAGATAGTGTAATAGATAGTTTAGTGACAGAAATGAGAAAGTTAAGTGTGGATCAATTTAATCAAAAATTAAGTGAGATTGCACCTCTTGTCGGTATAAAGGCATATGAAGGTTTGGTCTCGAAAGTATATAAAATTCAGCAAGCTAACTTATTACAAATAACGACTACAGATGAAAGCTCGAGATCTGACAAAAATTGGAAAAATCCTGCACTATATTCTTTAAGTTCAGAGCTTGACAAAAAAGGATTAGAATATTTAGGTTTAGCTGGCGACGCATTTGCTCAGAAATCAAAACAACCTGATACGTTAGCTATAGAAACAGATGCAGATGTTGGATTTAATCCAAATTGGGGGAATGGGTATTTTATGCCGACTGCTAATATGAATAGCTTACCGAAAAATTTAGCTGTAACCCCACCTATAAATGTAAGGTCACTATATAACTCTCCGCAAGCTCAACAGTTTCGAGAAAATCATAAAACTGCTATAATAAATGCTATAAACTCCCTAAGCTCTTCAGGAGTACCTAAGGAATCAATAGATCCGACAATAATCAAATCTTTACCTTATTTAGATAATGATCAATATCAAGAAGTAGTATTAAGAGTTGATAGAGTTCATGATATAAATACACGGGGTTATTTATTAAGCAAACTTAAACAACTAGGAGAATTAGAAGTAAGAGAACTTACAGGTGTATATGCTTCACTATATAATACTGCTACCCCTGAAGTACTAAGAGAAGCTGAAGCTTTACTTGATAGATCACAAGGTAGGCTAAATTTAGTTGATAGTACTATTAAAGGTACACAGCCATTATCTAATTTATCTACTATATATGAGCCGGTTAGTTATGAGAATTTAGCATCAGAAACAATATATAATAGAGAGCAACCTAAATCATCTATAAGTTGTAAGAATACTGGTAAACGAAAATTAGCTAAAACACCATTATTCAGTGCTGAGCTTGATAAGAAATTAGATTATTTAGATTTAGGAGATAAACTACTAAAAGTAGAGGAAGATAGAAGAGTTAAGGAAAAGCAAGCTATTGCCATATTGAATCAATATCAAGATCCAGAAAACCTAGAATTTAAGCGGTTAGCTATAGAAGCTCTAGACTTATCTTCAAAAGAATCACAATTAAAAGAAAAAAGGAAAGCCATAGAAGCAGCATTTTCTTTAAATGAAGGGTATTCAAGCACAGATGTATCATCATCACGTTCCTATTCAGCTGGCGACATAAGCGATTTACTTAGTAATACAGAATCAAATCTATCCCGTTCCCCTTCAATTAACGGCTTAGAGGATTTAAGCGGTTCTAATGTTATGAAATTAGGGAAATTAAAATCTGAACATGAAAAAATAGCCAATGATTATAAGGCTAAGGAATTGGAGTTAGATACTTTAAATCACGATGATCCAAAATTTAAGAAGTTAATGCTCGAAGTATTTGAGATGTCAAAAGAAAAGATTTGGTTAGAAGGGGAGATAAAGCATCTAAATACGGAATCTAAGCCTAAGGTAACTGAGAGTAAGCCGGTATTTTCACGTTCATCTTCAGCTAGTAGCTTAAACATATTTGGTAGTAATGAAGATTTATCAGGGGATAATACAGGAGATATAGGAGTAGGTCATAGATATGGAGCTGAGGATAGCTGTCCAACTCCGGACCAGTCAAGCTCAAAGATAGCCAATAGTAGTGATAAAAATTCAAGTGAAACTAAATTAGCTCTTCTACGGACATATCAAATGGCAGTAATAGTTAAAAGGCAAGAACTGGAACAATTGCCAAGTACAAGCTCAGAAGCTGCTCAAATCGTTCAGCAGATTGAAGTGCTGAGAGAAGAAGAAGAACTTGTAAGTAAGGTTTTGAGTAGAGCTGAAAAAGACCCGTTAGCATTTGATCAAGCTTTTTCTTTTGAAGAAATAAATAAGGAGCTTAAGAAATACGATGCAGAAATCCCTATATCCTTGGATCCACAATATAATTCAGACGAAGATATTGCGATTTTAGTCAGTAGTTTAGATGAGGAGGTTGAAAAATTCAATCGTGAAATGGATAAAATGTCAGTGTCGGATGGTAAATCAGAATCTACCTTACCTGCAGGCAATGAAGAACAAGAAGACACAGAAGTAACAGAATCCGGGATTCAAAAAGCAGGGGATAAAGGGTTACTTGCACTACCTGTATCAAGTAATGATTGTACATTAGCATTAAGTGACGGTAGAGAAAAGGAATGTTTAGCATTAGGCGATGGTAGCGAAGATGAAGAAAGTTATGATTCAGGATTTGAAGAGGAAGAAGAAATAATAGAGCAATTATCCGATTCCGATGGGGGTAACCTTAAAATAACGGAAGTTGATACGGCTGTTCCTCTTGAACAGAAAGCAAAAAAAGAAATGCAAACGCAAATTTCAGAAAATGCTCCTACTTTAAATCAAGCGAAAGTTGTTAATACTATTGTAAATAATATGATTCGTAATAGATTAGATGCATCTATGAATATGTCTAATAATATGGTAGCGGTAGGAGCCGGTGATGATGAAGAATCTCGTATAAAAAGAGGTTTATGGATGCGTGGTATGTACGGCACTAATAATCATGGACGCGTAGAAAATATGACCGGTTATAGAGGTACTAACAAAGGTGCTACTATTGGGTTTGACGTTGAAATCGACAATAATATTCTAGGTATAGCTTATAGTAATGTTCATTCAGTATTTAAATTTAAAAATAGTAAAAATAATGATAAAGAACTTATTGATAGTCATGTGGTTTCTATTTACAGACAAAAAGAATTACCGAGGAATTTTGTACTACAAGCTTTAGTATCTGCTTCTAAAAACTTTATTAAAGATAAGACGACTTATTCATACGGTGATAATAAAATTAGAAGTAATGTAAAACATCGTAATCATAGTTATAATGCAGAAGCATTACTGAATTATAATTATCTTTTGCAAAACAAGCTCGTTATTACCCCAAATATTGGCTTGAGATATGGGAAGTCACGAGATGGAGTATATAATGAAACCGGTATTAACGTACAAGAAATAGCTCTTACAATGAAAGAGAATAATATATTGTCCGGAATTGTCGGTACTAAAGTCAAAGTACCTTTAAAAGATGTTCTAAAATTTAATAATTTAGGGCTAACATTCCAAGGAGCGGTAGAACATAATTTTAAAGAGAAAACCCAAAGAATAAATAGAGTTGTTAAAATATTTGATACTGAATTTAAGCAAAATTATGCAATACCGAAACAACCGAAAACATCCTATAATTTGGGAACGGGTATTATAGGCAATATCAAGAATACTACTATTTCTTTGGATTATAATTATTATCTAAATAAACATTATAGAAGCCATCAAGGTAGTGTTAAGCTTAAGGTAAACCTATAATTTTTATACTTGCAATATTTGCAAAGTTGTTGTATAAAACTTCTAACTTACTGTCATGCCGTAGATTAATTCCATCACTGTCATACCGTGGCTTGTCCACGGTATCCAGAAAAAAACTAAAAATACTAATATTAGTATTTTTAACTGGATTCCGTGAATAAATCACGGAATGACAACAAAAAAACTGAGCCGGTCGTAGCCACGGTATGACTAATATATCTATTTGCCTACTTTAAAGGCCCCTTCGTCTAGCGGTTAGGACACCACCCTTTCACGGTGGGAACACGGGTTCGAGTCCCGTAGGGGTCACCACATGTATAAAGGGTTTCACGGCTTTTTGAAATTTACCAAAAACTTTGAATGCTCCTTTTATGTTCCAAAAGATCTAATTTTTGTATTAAATCTCTTTTAAGTTCCAAATTTTAAATATTATCAAAAAACTAACTTATATACTCCTTAAATCAATCTCAACTCATTAGTTCATACTTCTAATTAAATTTCTATTGCATTCTTAAAACTCCTTATTATGATTCTATTTATAGCTCATTTTTAACAAAACATTAAAATATATAGAATTTAATAAGGATAAATATATGAAAGAACTAATAAAATTTCTAGAGGAAAGAGGATTAAAGAAACAAGCCGATAGTTTAAGAAATGGTCGTACTGAGCTTGATCTTTGGTGGTGTAAAATAGGAGATACTGATGTTCTAGCTTTAGCTGAGGCGATTGCAGACAGCCCTATTAGCGGACTTGTTCTTGGTCATAACCAAATGGGGAATTTTGGAGTTATAGCTTTAGCTAATGTCATTACAAACAATAATTTTATCGCCTACCTTGATCTTAGAGATAATCAAATAGGAGATGATGGAGTAGAAGTTTTAGCTAAAGCCATTACACACAACAGTTCTATCACTGATCTTGATATTTTGATGAATCAAATAGGAAATATTGGGGCTATAGCTTTAGCTAAAGTTATAAAGAACAACAATTTTATTACTTATCTTGATTTGTCTAGTAATCAAATAGAAGATGTTGGAGCTATAGCTTTGGCTGAAAGCATAATAAATAATAATTCTATTACTTACCTTGACCTTAGATTTAACAAAATAAGTGATGCAGGAGCTAAAGCTTTCTCTGAAGCACTTAAATATAATACTTCGCTTATTATGCTTGACCTTGAACACAACCAAATAAGTGATAATTCAATATTAGAAATAATTAACGAATATATAGAAAGAAATCAAATCATAGCGAATAATAAAGCAGAAGGCTTAAATGCTGCAGGTAATGATTTATTTTCTCAAGCAAAATATAGCGAAGCCATAGAAGAATATAAATCAGCAATAGAAATTACAATAGAGGATAAGAAAAGGAAATTATATGAGGAAAACAAAAAAAATGCAGAAAAGAAATATAAAGAACAACAAACCAAACTAAATCAAAGTATTATAGTAAATAAAGTAGAAGAACATACAAAAGATGAAGTGATAAAAAAAGATTTAAAAAATAATGATTCGGATGAAACAGCACAATTAATAAAAAACTTAAGTACCAAAGCTTCAATATCGGATAAACAGTTTGATATATTAGTTGAAAATAAATTTGTAGAACAAAATATACAACTACAAGATGTGGCTCTGTCCCAAGAGGTCGCAGAAAACAATAATATTAATAACAATGACGATCGGCTTGTTTTAACTGGATTAATGAGCTTAGAAAATGATCAAACACCGTCAGCAGATTAACAGAATGTTAGATAATAAATAAAACCACCCTTTAAATTTTTATGCTGCTTGTAAATTTTGTTGCATAAAGTAGAGAATTAAGCCGATATTAAGGCATAACTAGGCTTAACAAAAGCCCTAATTAAGTCTAATCTATACTGGTTAAAGGTTCTAATAATGTACCATGTCTCTCACCATCCTATATTTTTCTATAAATTCATATCTCGATAATCTAATTTTAAATTCAGAATAAAAATAATAATTGAAAGTAATAACTTTTAATTATTAATTCTTCAAGAAGTTTGATTGAAAACGCAAAATTTAGTTCAATTGATGCTGTACAACCGATAAAATTTTATGAAGTATATTTATGAAAGCAGGCAGGTATGTTTTCTTCAAAAAGTTCAGTTAATACAAGTGATTATCAAACAATTATAGCGTGTCTAGAACAGAACGTTCCTTCCTTTATTCATCTAGATTTTAGCAATCTACATTTAACGCTTCCACAGTTAGAGGAAATAGCCGCTAAAATCCAAAATAACAATTTTATCGGTAATGTAAGTTGGGGGATAGTACCTAATTCTTGTGATGAACTTATACAAAAAATCGAAAGTAAAATTATCTTAAATAATCAAAACTATAAGCATCACCCTAATGATTTTGTGCATGGTTTATTTAGTTTGCACGCTTATATAGACTCTAAAGAAAATGATATTGTAAAGTTTGCTGTAGAAAAAGAAAATGACAAAAAGATAAAAATCCGAAATGAACAGTTAGAGGATTGGAGAATATTTAAAATATTTAACAAGCCTGAAATAGGTAGATATTACGCAGTCTCATATATAAATGAAAGAACAAAGCAAATGGTACTTGCTTATCGAGGTACTACATTTGAAAAATTGGATTTGCTCAAAGCTAATTCACCTCTTAAAGCTCATTTGAAAAGTATTTTAGGTGGGCAGATAGTTGCACAGCAAGCAGCAGCATATGAGGCTACAGGGGAAGTTACCAAATATGCTAATGAGAATAATTATAATTTATCTTTTACAGGTTATTCTATAGGTGCATGGTTTGCAGAGCTTAGTTTATATTTTGCTCATAGAGATTTTCATTATCCAAAAGCAAAGGCAATCACATTCGATAGCCCTGGTTCTGCAAAAATTATGGATAGCTTTAAACCAAATATTCTTAGCCATGAAACTACCTTTGACGTAAAAAATTTAAATATAACAACTTATTTATCAGCTCCGAATTTTGTAAATGTTTGCAACCCGCATATACATAAAGCATATAGATTATTTCCTAAAATTACGGCAGCTGAATATAACAGTAAAATAATAAACACATTAAATAAAGCTGTACCTATTAAAAGCTATATTACTTTACTATCATTAAATGGTGATTTACTTGATTCAATGCTAGATAGTTTTGATCTCGCAACAGGTAAGCCTATAAGATCTGAGAAAATATTAGATTGGCCTTGCATAGAATATGATCCTAAAGATGACACATTAGGTAAGAAAGCAATAGATAAGGTGCTTAATTTTATACCTGTTGGTAGTACGATTAAAGATTTGGCAAGTAAATTAATACATAGAAATATTACAGCAACAACATTGGGAAGCTTCTTAGAGATAATCGATCAGCTTGTAAGCGGTAATATTGCAAGTGAGCAATTTTTAGAAATTTATAAGCATTTAGAAAATAATGCCGCACAAGGATACCCATCAAAAGAGATCATAACCTCTGAAGGAAAATTTGAACTTTCTTATAAAGGTCATTACCGCATAGAAGAAGTAAATTTGTCTATCGATGTAGCAAATACAAATAGTAAGAGCAGTAGTGATTGGTATCTAGCCCAGTTGAGTAAATTAAGCATAGATAAAAAAGAAATACCGAATTTAATAAAACAACAGTTAAAAGTAATAAAAGAACTATATGAAATAAAACCTCAATATGGCAAATATTATATATTCACAAATTCACCGAATGTTAAAGTAGATGACTTAAGAGAGCAAATTTTCAGGTTAATTGAAGTTAGTGAAGAAGCAAAGGAAGTATTAGAAGATAGCAATGCTTATACTACTAATGAATCAATTAAAGTTACAGAAAATATAATTAGCAATTTACCACCTTTATCAACTTATAATCTGATTGTCCGTAATGAAATATTACAAGAAATAGAAGAAACTTTAAACGAAAAACGATTTATAACAGTTAGTGCTTTCGCTGGAACAGGTAAGAGTACAATAGCTATAGAATATGGCAGTAAACAAAGAGATGAAGCAAAGAAAATAGTACGTTTTATTAATGCAGATTCTGCAGACAAAATCTTTGAAGCATATAGGCAACTCGCTAAAGAGGTTGCTATTTATACAATAGGCGAAAAGGAAGAAGATATAATAAGATTAGTCCATGAGAGGATTGCTAATTTAAAGCCGTCTACGTTATTTATTTTTGATAATGTCGAAAAATACAAAGATATCGAGTCTTATCTTAACGGTATAATGAATATGCCTAACGATAAGACGCAAGTTATAATTACTACTAGAAATAATAAATTAAGTGAGGATATAACAAATATTAAGTTAAAACCTTTTAATAGAGAAGAAGCAATTTTATATTTAGTTGAATCTTTAAAAGATAGGTTGAATAAACAAGATATTAGTAATTTATTAGCAGAACTTAGTAGTGAAGATGCTTTTATATTGCCGTATAGCTTATCTAAAGCAGTAGCGTATTTAAAAGAAAATAAACTCCTTAGAGTGGATGATTATATTAATTACTTTAAAAATAGCAAAGATGATCACATAGAAACCGTTTTATTACTACAACTACTAGAAAAATCGCCTTTAGCTTGGCTGATATTGCAATGTTCTGCACATTTAGATCCTGACTTTATCAGTATAGATATTTTTAAAGAATTATTTCTAGTAGACGAAGAAAAGCTACAAGAACCTATAAAAAGGTTAGAAGCACTATCATTAATGAATTTAACATATCAAAATGGACAGGCAGGTTTACAATTACATAGGTTAGTACAGACTATAACAAAGCAATATATAAATAAATACAAGGAGCATGCAATAGATGAAAAAGAGATTTATATAAGATTAGTAGAAGTATTAGATAATTTATTTCCACTATTAACAGATATTCCAAATGAATATTGGGAGAGTGCTAAAATATTTTATCCTCATATAATAAAAATATTAAATGATAATATTAAGATTGATAACTTTAAAAAAGCAAATTTATATCAAAAATTAGGGAATTATAATGAATACATATTATGTAAATTTAAATACTCATTAAAATATTACAAAGAAGCTTTAAAAATATTTCAAGAACTCCAAGGCAGTCACCCTAATGTTGCTAACTCTCTTAATGATGTTGGTGGGGCTTATCAAAATTTAGGCAAGATTTCCGAAGGGCTGAAATACCAAGAAGCAGCACTAAAGATGCTAAAAGCATTATATCAAGGTAACCATCATTCTATTGCACTTTCTCTTAATAATGTTGGTGTGGCTTATGGAAAATTAGGAAATACTAAAGAAGAGTTGAAGTATAAAAAACAAGCATTAAATATGTTAAAAGAACAATATCAAAGCAATTACCACGATATTGCTCTCTGTCTTAATAGCGTTGGTTTGGCTTATCAAAATTTAGGCAAGATTTCTGATGGGCTAAAATATCAAGAATTAGCTTTAGAGCTATATCTAGCTTTATATAAGGGAAATCACCCTGATATTGCTAGCTCCCTTAATAATGTTGGTGTGGCTTATGGAAAATTAGGCAATATTAAAGAAGAGTTGAAGTTAAAGAACAAGCACTAAAAATGTATCAAGAATTATATCAGGGTAGTCACCCTAACATTGCTACTTCTCTTAATAATGTCGGTATAGCTCAAGGTAACTTAGGTAAAGTAAAAGAAGGGTTAAGATATTTTTGGCTGGCACTAAAGATGAGACAAAAATTATATCAAGGCAATCATCCTAGTATTGCGGATTCTCTGAGTAATATCGGAGTGATATATGAGAAGTTAGGAGATATATCGAGAGGACTAGGATATAAAAAAGAAGCTCTAACTATGCAACAAAAATTATATCAAGGCAATCACGTTGCAATCGCTACTTCTCTCAATAATGTAGGAACAGCTTATGATAAATTAGGATATATTTTTGTAAGTTTGAAATATTTTGAATCAGGACTAAAGATGTTTCAAGAATTACATCAAGGTAATCATCCTGATATTGCTGGATTTCTTACTAATATAGGTTTGGCTTATCATAAATTAGACGATGCTTATAAAGCCATAGAGCTTTACAAACAAGCTTACTTAATGCGTGTACAAACTTTAGGGGCAGCTCATCCTGATAAGGAATTAAAAAGTTACCTAGAAAAAATTGCCCCAGAATTTATAAAAAATAACGAAACTAGGGAGTTTATATTACAAAGAGGCGATTTTAAGGAAGTTACATTAGAAATTAAGCAAAAATTACAAAAAGAAGTTTTAAATAAAATATTTATTAATGCCGCTAAATATAAATGGAGTAGTAAGTGTTCAATCTTAGGAAATTGGGGGGTGAAAGGCTATTTAGGCGATAGATATTTAGCAAAACAACTAGGAGCTTTAGCAAATGTTAAAAATATAGAAATAGCAAAAATGTTATGTTTTGAAGCAATTTGTTTAATAGCTATTTATAATCCTAATAAAAATTTCACTTGTGTAAAAGAATTCACTAGAGCCTATCCTGAATTAATAAATAAGATAACAAACGAACATCCGGAGTATTTTATTGACGGCTCGATATTACGAATATGTGTTGATAACGAAGCAGTTTTAAACAAACTGCTAGGCAGTGGCTAATGTGGCTATGTAACTTTATCTTCATCATGAGGAGAATCAGATTTATCCATTAGATTTTTAGCAATGCTGCTTTCTGAAAATTTAGCTGATTGAAAATATTCGGAAACAAGTTTTATCACCTCATCACAAAATTCATCTTGTAGCTCTTTAGTTGCGGTTAATTTTTGGTTTTGAATTAACTGTATAGCATCAGATTTTTTATGCTCTAAAAATTCTTCAATTTCTTTAGTTTTTTCTTGAATGATTTTCTTGGTAACTTCATTGCTTTCTTCTATCATTTGAGAGCGTAAAGTTTCTAATTTTTGTATTTGTGCGTTGGTTTGTTCAAAGAGTAAAGCCGCATCTTCTTTTAACTTTTCAGCTTTTAGAACTTTTTCTTGGACTTCTAAAATCTTAGCATCTAAAGAATTTAAAATGGCTTTTTTTGCCGGTCTATAAATTAAATATACAAAAATTACAAAACTAACGGCAAGCCAAAAGCTCTCATCTAGAAAATTCATTATTTTATTTTTATGTTTTTGAGTAAATCTATATCTGCTTTAGTTCCGGCTATTTTTTCAATAATATTAACTGCAAGCTTTATTATTGCTTCGCTTTTATTAGCTCTAAATTGCTTAGCAGCTAAATTTATATCTTCAATATTTTGACTTATAGAGTTTTTTAAATCCTGCTCTAGATTCTTTTTTTTAATTAAAAATTCTGATTCTAAAGAGTCTATTTTTTCTTTTTTTAGCCTATCTATTTCTGTATTTGTTTTATCTATTTCCTCGTTATAATATTTGTTTAGCTTTTCTACTTCTTGGGTTAGCGTATCGGCTTGCGTAATATTATCTTGAATATTTGTCTGTCTATTATTAAAAATTTCTTCGGCTTTTGGCGTGATAAATTTATAAACAAAGATATACAATAAGCCGAAAGTAACGATAAGCCAAAAAATTTGTGAATAATAGGTAGCAATATCAAATTGAGGCATCTTATTTAAAAGTGAATTTTAAGAAAAAATAAGTAACATAGCAATTACAAAGGAAAAAAGCCCCATTGCTTCAGCAAGACCTGCACCTATCAGAGCCATTCTTTGTAAGTTTTCTGCAGCTGAAGGGTTTCGTGCTATTGAACTAAGTAGAGAGCTAAATATATTACTAACGCCTAGAGCCGCCCCGTACATGCCGATAGCCATAAGCCCTATACCAATAAATTTTAAAGAAACCATGTCCATAAAAAACCTAACTTTTAATTAATCAAAATAACAATTAGTGTAAATTAATAGCATCATTAAGATACATACAAGATAAAATAGTAAAAATATAAGCTTGAAGTATTGCAACAAAAATTTCAAACCCAATTAGTATCACCATAAGAGGGATTGGCAGAAATTTCAAGTAAATCATTAATGAAACGGTAAAACCGGCTATTACTTTTAATAAAACATGTCCCGCCATCATATTAGCGGCGAGTCGCAATGATAAACTAACCGGTCTTGCTAAATATGTAAACAGTTCAATTACTATCATTAACGGTGCTAACCATAAAGGAGTACCGTGTGGTAAAAAAAGAGTTAAAAAACGTAAGCCGTGTTTTACGAAACCGACTATAGTGACCGTTAAAAATACTAAAATTGCCAAAGTAAAAGTAACGATAATATGACTAGTAGCAGTAAAGCTATAAGGTGTCATACCAAGTAAATTACAGAATAAAATAAAAATAAATAAACTAAAAACTAACGGAATAAATTTGCGTCCTTTTACTCCTATATTCTGATTTAACATATCAGCTACAAGATTATAAACTATTTCAGCACTTACTTGTAATCTAGAAGGTACTAATTTCCGGTTATAAAAAGCTAAGTAAAAATAAGTTAGAGCTAAGGTGCTAGCAAGTAACATATAGATACTTGAATTAGTAAAGCTGACGTCAAAGCCAAGAATTTTGACTTCTATCAATTTTTTGATATCAAATTGTGCTAAAGGGCTATGAGTCATTTCCTTACTTTTTTACTTTTTGCCTTATAATATTAAAGCCGGCAATCATTCCTATTATTGTAAATATAATAAGAAATAAAGGTTTAGAATTAAAAAACTTATCCGTAAATATTCCAATTACGACACCTACCATTGTACCTGAAACTAAATCTACAGCGATAGTGAACGGGCTAATTTCTTGCTGAATTTTAGGATTAGAAAACTTAGGAGTTTTTAAGTCTTTAATTCTTGCTTTGATATCTTTTAGTTTTTCCGTATTCATTAGTTTATTTCCGCATCATTGCGAGGAGACGCCATAGGCGTCGACGAAGCAATCTCAGGAGTTTGTTATTATTCATGAGATTGCCACGCTCCTTTTAGTCGCTCGCAATGACGATCTACTGTCGGTATGACAATTACAAATTCATCTCATTTTTTGCCTTTTCTTTCTGCTCCTCTAAAGCTTTATCAACAGCTGTGGAAATATTATCTATACTATAACTTCCGGTTTGTACTCCGTTAACAAAGAAAGAAGGAGTGCCTATAAATTTTGGTGCTTTTGCTACAAAGTTAGTATTAGCAATTAGCGTTTCAGTAATTTTATCACTATTTAAACATTGCTTATATTCTTCCGGAGGAACACCGCCAAGCTGACCTATATCAGTTAATAATTCTCTGTATTTATTGCTATATGCCCATTTATCTTGTTGTTGTAATATGATATTATGAAACTGTACAAAACTATTTATATCACCCTTGCAGCGGGCTAAAATTGCAGCGTCTAAATCTTGTTTTGTAGCAATAAATTCACGAACCACATATGCAATTTTATTAGTATCGATATATTTTTTCTTAAGTTCCGGAAAAATTGTTTGATGATAATAAGCACAATGCGGACAGGTAGGAGAAAAATACTCGACTACTATAACATTTGATTTTTTGTTACCGAGAACCATATCATTATCATCAACTTTAAAAGTAACTTTAACAGGTTTTATTTCAGGATTTTTTTGTTCTTGTGAATCCGGCGTTGATACTTCATCAGTCTGATTATTATCATTAGCAGGTACTATCGATTCAGCTGCATTTTCAGAATTTGCTGCTTCTTGATTTATTTCTTGAGAAGTTTCATTGTTTTGTAGAGTTTCCTGCTCTATTATTGGCTTCTCTTTTTGTTCCTTATTTTGTGCTTTTTCTTCTGAACAACTACTCAAAAATAATAAAAATATCGGTACGATAAAAATACTTCGCATAATTTTTCCTTAACTATTAACCTTCTCTACAATAAAAGCGTATCAATTTTATTTCAATAAAAATATCTACTTTATAATAGAAGCAAAATGTGCTATGCTATAGAAAATAATAGTCTAACATTAAGTTCTTAGGCACTAAAACCACTACGGAGGAATTAATAATGGCAAATACAACACAATCCGAAAATAAAACCGAACAAAAATCCGAGTTTAAAATAGGGCAGAGAATTGTCTATCCTGCACATGGAGTGGGTGAAATAACAAATATTGAATATCATACTATTGCAGGTACTGAAATTAAAGTATATGTAATTTCCTTTTCGCAAGATAAAATGACATTAAAAGTGCCTGTTAGTAGAGCTGCGGTTGTTGGTCTTAGAGCGGTTGCAAGCAGAAAAGATTTAGATGTCATATATTCAACTCTTCAAGGTAAACCAAAACAAGGAAATAGAATGTGGAGTAGAAGAGCCCAAGAATATGAAGGCAAAATTAACTCAGGTAATATTGTAGCCATAGCCGAAGTATTACGGGACTTACATAAAAATGTTGATAATGATCGTTCTTACAGTGAAAGAACACTCTACGAATCAGCTTTAAATAGACTCGCAGGCGAGCTTGCTATCCTTGAAAACATCCACCCAACCGAAGCAATTAATAAGTTAGTTGAAGTATTACGTGAAAAATTAGTAGCATAACTATACTCGTTGAACTTGAAAAATTAGCTACGTCGTCTTTGTAAGTCCTCGGATGCTCACGTATTTAGTATACGCTCCGCTCCTCGGCTTACATACTCCTTGCTCTTTTTCAAGTTGAACTTCGTATAGCTACTCTTTATATTTACTCGGAGTATATTTTTCATAGATTGCCACGCAGTCTACGACTACTAGCAATAACGGAAAAGCTGAACCACGCAACAATATCCACAAAGCCCTAAACTACCCTACTAATAGATAGTTCATTCGGAATTTCTCAAGAGATACAGTAACTACATAGTCAACAAATTCTTTTAACAGTTTTGGATCAGTTACTTCCTGTCCTTTATCGTCACGAGTAGTTAAAAGTTTTGAATTAATTTTTTCAAGAACTACTTTTTTAATATCATCAATGCTATGCGTACCGTCTAGTATTTCTAAAATATATTTTTCATGTATCGGTATACCTACCATATCATTAAGTCTATTAGTGACGCTAAACACGCTAGTTACATTATTAAAATGTGCTTGTTTTGCTTGGTATCTTGCAAATTCGCTAGTTTTAGGTTTTCCGGTGATAGTTGCTATAGCATGCGGCTTGGTCTCAAATATTTTGAGATAACCTTGAAAAATGAATGTGATAAAATGCTGTTCTAATGCTGCTAAGAAATCTTGTAATTGATATTTACCAAGCTTTTTAAAAGCTTCTTTTGCTACTTGTTCTAAGCTTATCGGATTGCTAATATTTTCAGCATATACATATAAAATAGCTTTCATAATCGGTGAAGTGGTTGAAATAAAAGGATCAGGTAAATTTTCGTAATAGAAGCTAACATTTTCCTGTTCGTTAGTTAAATCAACGTCTTTTTCTGGAGTTACCGGTCTAATATTAAGGCTAGTAAAAAACTTTTTTAAATTATTAAATTCAATTTTTCTGTTTATAGCTATGTTTTGATGACATAATAATGTCGAGCGGAACTTTCTATTAGTGATAAAATCCATATATTGTTCCGTACGAACAATATCATTAACAGCTTGTAACTTTTCGGACGCTTTAGCAGGTAAATTACCTAGAAACATTGCAGTAAGCGACGTATCACCTAAGTAATTTAAATGATTTTTTTGAGCTTTTTCTATGAATTGGTGAAAATATGTACCTGTATTAATTTCGCCTAAATATTCATGTAATACATATGAGTCCGTATATGCAGATAATAATTTTGCTTCATCTCGTAAGAAATTAGAATAAGGCGTTGAGGAGCTTTCTAATGAGTCATTGATGAACTTTAAAAGTAATCTAGCTTGTTGTAATTTATCGTGGCTAGTATTAAATAGCTCTGAATGGAACATCATCATTTCACGTATTGTTCTCTGCATATTCCAGCCTGGGAGCGTATTATAGCTTACAAAAGCTATGCCGTTCGGATTTAGCAGCTTATTACAGACTTCGAGTATTTTATCTTGTACTTCTTTAGGCACCCATGAATATACTCCATGACAAACTATGTAATCAAACTTACCATATGACTCATCGAGATCTAATATAGATAATGCCTTTAGCTTGGCATTTTTTATTTTCAAATCGCTGATAATTTTTTTACCTAATTCTATTTGTGTTTTGGATAAGTCAACACCTAGAGATTGTGATTTAGGATATGTTTCAGCAAAGTTAAGCAGATTAACACCCACTCCACAACCGATATCAAGTACTTTAGCAGTTTCAAGAGGCGGAGGGTTTAGTCCAAATAGCTTACCGATAGTTCTTAAATATGGTGGGGAGGTATAACTGAAAGTAAATGGAGAGTAAGGTACTTCATCATAGGATATTTTATTAGCTTGTTTTGTCATATATTTTTCTTAAATAAAAAAATAATTCTAAGGAGTTTTAAAAGATTAAGCAATAGATTTTACATACAAAAACTTTTAAATTACTATATAACTTATTTTAGTGGTCATACTAATAATTAAGGTAAATATTAATTTTATTCATATTATGAAAAATAGTAATGTTCAAATATCTTCTACCAAAAATAAACATACTTCTTTTATTACAACCAAAAGAAAATTGCCGGTCGATAAGATAGTACCTCTAGAGATTGATACTAAAGAAAATAAAAAAAGTTATTTTGGTTGTTTAAGAAGCACTGTTAAAATTAATGATGATATAGTAAATTTTTCTTGTGAATCTGATTGGGAATGACATTCTTGTACAAACTAAACTATAATTTAATCAATTGTGCTTTACTTGCAAAATTTTCTATTCCCTCTAGATCGGTAGCGGTAACCCATAGCTGCATGTTTAAACCGGTAAAAAATTCTATTAAATACCCTCGTCTTTTGTCGTCTAGATGCACAAAGACCTCATCTAAAAGTAAAATCGGTGCTATTTTAGTTAGCTTTATAGCATAATTCATTTCAGCAAGGATTATTGCAATTAATATAGCTTTTTGTTCACCGGTAGAACAGAATTTGGCTAAGATATTTTTCTTTTGATGCTTTACTAAAAAGTCGCTTTTATGAACTCCAAAACTAGTGCGACCAAGTAGTTTATCTTTGCTTCTTGTTTGATAAAGTTCTGCAGTAATAAAATTAATAATATTTTCTTCGCCGTCTAATATTTTTTGTTCAACAATGCCGTCAATCGATAAATCGGCTTTTGGAAATTCATTTTCAAGTTCATCTATTGCTTGCTGCATAAATTCTAAGGTTTTTAAGCGATTATTAGCAATATGACTAGACATATCAGCCATTTTTTCTTCGATAACTTTTAGCCAATTATCATCTCTTATATCTTCTGCTAGAATTTTATTTCTCTCATACATGTAATATTCATATTTACTAACTAATTCTGCATGCTTTGAATCAAAATTATAAACTATTCTATCAAGAAATTTTCTTCTATCACTACTACCGCTTGTAAAGATACCTTCCATTTGCGGAGTCAGCCATACCATGCTGGTAAATTTACTTAACTCATTATTGGCTATTTTACTTTCGTTATACTCAGTTATTCTTCTATTAGAGCTACGTTTAAATTGTGTGGTAAATTCTGCAAGCCCTAATTTGCTTTGCAATAGAGCTTTAACTAGACACTGATCTTCTGAAGCTTTGCATATATCGGCAAGTTTTGCTGATCGCAAGCCTCTGCCTGGATAAAATAGTGATATAGCTTCTAAAATATTAGTTTTACCGCTACCGTTTTCACCTATTAAAATTATTGGGGTATTATCTGTTTTTAGTTCAAGGTTTTTAAAATTACGATAATTTTCAAGAGTTAAGGAATGTAGGAAGATATTTTTCATTTTATGAAAGAGAATAATAGTTAATGATGCGTTGTATTTATACTTCGAGTAAATGAAGAGTTGGTATACGAAGGTCAATTTCAAAAAGAGCAAGGAGTTCACAAGGCGAGGAACGCAGCGTATACTTAATACGTGAGTACCGCAGATCTTGTAGAACGACGTAGCCAATTTTTGAAATTCACCGAGTATATATACCGTCTAGAAATTGCCATAGTAGTTTTGCACCTTTTATCGCTCCTTGATATACTAATTTTTGTTCTTTTGAGCTTAAATTATTAATCAAATTTGCACATTCTTGTGTATGCCATTGATCAACTTTACTATGAACAATGAAAAATTGTAAAGTTCTGTAATCTGAAATTCCATAAAATTTTTGTAATCCTTGAATTTTAGAGTCAGATACTTCAGGAGTTTGACGCTCATAAGCATAAAGTGCTCCAAGACCTACAGAAAAAGATTTATCTGTTAAGTTAAAATAACCTTGAACAAGTTTTTGAGTTGAGTTTAATTTAAGTTCTGAAGTAAGCTGGCTTCTTAAACATCCAAGCCCTTCAGCAAAACGTTTCCATAGTTCCGGGTGATTTTCTTCACCTTGCTCTTCTTCTATAAGATTACCAAGTAATATTTGCCTAGCTTGATCACTACATTTGGAATGTATTGCACTTATATAACGCGGGAAAGATGTAACGTGATGATAATATTCTTTTGCATAAATTTGTAAAGTAGAATGAGTAAGTTTTCCCATACTCCATAATTGATAAAATGGATGATTTAAAAGATTATATTGTTCAAGATCTATATTAAGCTGTTCTAAAAATTTCATCTTACCTCTTTTTTAATGAATTTGTAAATTTGATAATTATTTGTTTTGTCTATTATTACCGAATGCCATCCTGCTAGAGAATCAATAGGAAAAAAAGTATCTCCATCATAATTTTTATTTATTTTTGTAAGTAAAAATTCATCAATAACATTTTGCTCTAGGAAAAGAGTCGCTATTTCTGCCCCTCCAACCATAAAAATTTTCTTATCAGTAAAAGGTTTTATTACCCGCCAAAAATCATCTAAAGATTTAATAAAAAATATATTATTATAAGATTGTAATGGTGTATTTCTTGAAAAAACAATACAAATACAATTTTTTAGAATCTTTGTAGGTATAGAGTCAAAGGTTTTCCGTCCCATGACTATAATATTATTTTTTACCGTCTGATAAAAATATTCAAACTCCTTAGTATAAGACCAAGGCATCTGACCTTTATTACCTATCACCCCTTGTGGGTCACATGCCATTATACCGGTGATTTTTCTATTTTTCATGAGATGAATATTTAATCATATGGTTTGCTACAAAAAATCTTTGATGCTCTATAACATTATGCACTCGTAAATAATCTGCTCCATGATCTGTTAAATATTTTGATATTGCTATTGTTTCTAAATCTCTTTCTGATGCTTTGGAATTATAAAAAGCAGAAATATAAGATTTTCGAGAGTGTCCTACCAATATCTCACATCCTAGATTTTTAAATTTTTTAATATGTTGTAATATATATAAATTTTGATAAACGGATTTTCCAAAACCAATTCCAGGATCAAGAATGATATTTTTTCTATCAAATCCACATTTTTCTAATCTTGTTATTTCTTGCTCTGCCCATATATTTAAGCTAGCAAGCGGAGAGTTATCGAAATCAAGACATTCTTGTTTTTGCGGTGGAACGATTAATGAGTGCATAGTAATAATTTTACAATTATAATCGGCAATTAATTGTAATGTATAGTCATCTAGATTATTTTTAACCAAGTTTATACAGGAAATAGGGTATTTTTTTAAAACATTTTTAATTACTTCAGGAGTAAAACTATCAATACTGACTATAACTTCTTTTTCCTTTATAACTTCCCTAAGCTCTTCAAGAACATTCTCAAGCCTTGCATATTCTTCATCTTCATTAATAATTAAAGCAGAAGGACGTGTTGATTGTGATCCAAGCTCAATTATTGTAGCCACTTCATTTATCAAGCGTACAAAATTTCTAACGGCATCTTCTTTATGAAAACTTAAGCCCCCATCAGAAAAAGAATCAGGAGTAATATTTAAAATACCGACAAATTGAGGATTTAAAACAAGAGAGCGTATAACTCCTTGATTTTCAATTAAATGTGCTATTTCTGCAAAGGTTTTATTGTGGTAAAAATTATTAGTCAGACATGAATAACGACATTCCAAGCTTAAACCTGCAATTAGATGAATAAGAAACGGTCTGTTTAATAATTCAGGATGCGGTATTTTTAAATCAGGCAAATCTATATGGAAATTATTCCAAAGTAGGATATCTAAGTCAATAACTCTTGGAGACCATTTATCGTAAGAGTTTGCTCGACCTAGTTGTTTTTCAATCTTTTTAAGCTCAGTTAGAATTTTACTAGGCGTTAAAGTACTTTTACCCTGCACCACCATATTTAAATATGACTTATTCCAAGCTTTATCCGCATTAGGTGGTAGAATGACTTGTGTTTCAAAAATAATAGATTGCTTAAGCAATGTAAAATCACAGTTTTTTAGTAAATTTAGAGCTTTTTTAATATTTAAAAGTCTATTACCTAAATTACTGCCTATAGAAATATAAATCATAATATACTCGTTTAATTTGAAAAATTGGCTGCGTAATTCTACAAGTACTGCGGTACTCACGTATTATTATACGCTCCGTTCCTCGTCTTGTTGATTCCTTGCTCTTTTCCAAATTAAACTTTGTATATCTTTTCCTGAATAAGAAAAAGAAACTCCGCCATGCACTCCTGAAACCGATGATTTTAATTTAGTAACGGTTACGTTTAGAAAAATCTTTTCTAATTTAGATTCGATAAAATTTTGATAAATAATATCATATATTTGTGCAGCTAAATACTCGATAAGATTAAAGTGATTTTCTTGAGAAAGTTTTTGTACTAGCCGTACGATTTCTGCATAACAAACAGTATCGTTTATATTATCCGTTATAGTAGCAGGAGGAGGAGTTGATAGAAGGAGTTTTATGTTAATTTTTACAGGTTGAGCGTGGTGTTTTTCTTGAGTACTACAACCAAGATGTACCCAAGTTATTAGTTCTAAAATATTAAGTTCACATGAATAATTTAAGTTGAAAGCTTCATACCTATCATAAGATTAATATTAGTTTAGTATAAGCTCTTTATGAAAAGATACAATAGTTAAATTGATATACCGCCACTTTTTTTAAAGCCGGCATGAGCTTTTTCAAGTTTTTTAATAAGTCTAGGTGAATATGATTTAATGTCTTTTTCCTTGCCGCCTTCATATTTTTTAGCGAGTTTCATGCCGCCTCTGATCATATTATAGGCAAAATTCATTACTTTCGTTTCGCCTGCTATTCTTTTTGGATTCATAAACATATAAACTTGATAAACGGCAAAGCTCTTTATTAAACGCTTTAAGTCCATTCTAGCTTGTTTGGTTATACCTTGCAATTTATCTTTTGGGTTTGCAAGGTTTTTATTAGCATCTCTAACGATTTTAGAACGTTGATGCATTAAATAATTACTGACTTCGGCAACGTTCTTGTTAATGAGCTTCTCATCCATTTTAAGCATTTTAAGCTTTAAGTTTTTAGTTTTACCTAAATACTTACGGATTAATAAGATAATTCGGCTTTGCAGTTGAGTTAAATCCATAGTTTGTTCGTTTAAGATAGCAAATATTCGCTCTATCTCATACTCAAACTCTTCATTTTGGCTTAATTCTTCAAAAATTTCCTCTACCTCTTTACTCTCAAGTATAAGATCGTCACTAATACCCATTAATGCATCTTTTATTTGATCAGCGATTTTTTTGGTATCTTCGGAAAATTGATTATTTGTCATAATCTAATTCATCGTTAAATATAGCTATTTTTATACTAGCACCACATTTCTACTTGTCTATAAAAATTGTATTAAGAGATATTAAATTTTTCTCATTGCGGATACTCTGAGGAATTATAATAAGCACCTAACATATTGCTAGAATCTTCATTATTATCATAATATGTTTTAAATGAAGTATTAGGGTTTAAATCATCGAATTTAAGTAAAGGTTCTTTAAAATATGAATCATGTGACCGGCTTGCCGTAATATTCGTATAATCAGTTTCTAGTTTTTCTTCTTTAAATTTTTCTGCTAAATTTTTGTATTTTTCAGTTTTTTGTATAAATTTAAGTTGACTACAAGGTGCAGAAATCATTGATGTTAACTCTTTAGACAAATCATATAATATTCCGTAAGGTTTAGGTCTTCCTTGTTCTTCTATGAGAGCTTTCGTATTAAGACAAAATACTTTTAGTGAATCTTGCAGACTTTTTTCTGATATATCTAGATTATATTGGTTATAAAAATCACCTTGGCTTGAATATAATTCAATTATCTCTGATGTTAATTTAGCTATATCTTGCGGGTTCTTTTGCTGTATTTTCTTTTTTAGTTCTGATTCTTTGAGATGTAATAATTTATTAAAAGCTTCTTTTGCATAAGATATATGAGTAGTAGTTTTAAAATATTCTAAAGCTTTTACATAATTTCCGCTCTTAAATTCAATCTTCCCAAGTTTTATATTTGCCTCTTCAGAACCAAGATTAGCAGCGTTTTCATACAATTCTATTGATTCTTTAGATAGTTTTGTTGAGCCATTAGCTGTATAGATTTGTGCTTGCCCACAATAAATTTCTGCTAATTGATGTTTATATAAGTTTTCGTTTTTATAACAATCATTAATAGATTTATGAGTTTCTTTTAGTAATTTTTCTAATAAATTGTAAATAGGTAGCTCTTGATCCGGTAACACAGGCTTATGTAAAAGCTTATCATATATTACTTCATCAAGATTTCTAGATATTTCTGTAATAGATTTAGAGGCGGTAATATACTTCCAAAGAGACTTAGCTTCTTGCTTGCTGACTGAGCCTATTAGTTTTTCTAAATTACTAATGCTATTATTTATAGTTATACCTAATATATTATTAAAATTCTTAAAGCTCTTTGTTAAAAATAATTTAATATTATCTAGATTTTCAATATCAGGGCTAGAATTGTTAATATGCTGTAAAAAGTTTTTTAAGTTATATATATTATTGATTGCTTTTAAATCTAAAATATCGTTATTTTTGATATCTTCATAAAATTTTTCAATAGTCTCATTTAATTTGTTATAGAATGAATCTTTATCTTTGCATATTGTATGCTTAAATGATTCTAATAACTTTTCTTTTATATTATATGCCCCAAGGTTACTAAATAAATCGTTAAACCATTTTGCAGAATTAATTGTAACTAAATTTTCTTTTTCAGAAAATTTGATGTCAGATAAATATTTAAGGTAATTTAGAAGGTTCTCTAATTTATTTTCTGATTTCGGTGTTTCTAAAAGCTGATTTAATTTTTTAACGGTTTCTAAGAAACTTCCTATAGTTTTGGCATTGTTTTCTAACTGTTTATAACAATTTACTATATCTATTAATTGTTTCAATTTGTCTGTTTTAGCCGAAATATCTTCAAAACTTAAATTACTTTCTATATTTTGTTTCCATTTTTTTTCTATATATGTTTTAAACTCATTGATACTAATTAGTATTTCTTTATCAATTACATTTATAGCATTTAAAATATATGTTAAATTTTCACCGTCGATTGTTATTTTATTATATTCATCTGGAATGATATAATTCTCATCTATAATATTTAATAGATCTTTATAGTCTTTTGCTTGTTCGCTAGCTTGAGGTAATAAATAAATAGAATCTTTTATTTTATTAATAATAATCTTTTGCTCATCGCTAAAATTACCGAGTTTTATAGTGTCATCAATAATTTTAGATATACGAGTATTATTATTGCTTGCTGGGCTATCGGTCACTACTATAGATAAATTACCTTCATTTATATCAATATATCTCAATAATTTAGTAAATTGTTCAAATATACCGACAAGTTTTTCTAGATTGGCTTTGACAAGGGAAGAGTTAGAGTTTTTGGTTTCAATATTTTTTATTGCTAATATAAATTTAGTAGGAGTCGTACTTAGAATTTTTTGTAGAAAAAATTTATCAATAGTAGATTCAGAGGATGAATTAGCAGCATCCAAATAAGAACTTTTATATGTTTATTTTATTCTTCATTAACTCCGTCTAAGCTTAAGATTGGTGCAAAAACTAGCAATATGGACGATTTGCCTAAAATTAAGTTTACTCTTATAGATCAAGAAGGAAAGAAATTTGATAGTACCCATTTGCAAGGTCATTTAAGCTTGATTTATTTTGGTACTACCTATTCCTTGTATGACAACCAAGCACTAAAAAGAGTAGAAGATATTATTAAGATTTTGAAGAAAGAGAATATTGTAGTACAAGTAGTTTTTATTACTCTAGATCCTGAGCATGATACAAGTGAGGTATTAAAAAAATATTTAGAAAAAATAGATAATAATTTTATAGGTTTAACGGGGAGAGTACAAGATATTGAACAATTAGCAGATCAATTTAAGGTCTTCTATACATCCAAAATATTTGATGTAAAAACAAACGAATATGAATTACAACATTCTAATTTCGTGTATTTAATTAGCAGCCAGGGAAAATTTTTAAAGCATTATTGCTTAGGCTTACCGAAAAATGATTAGTGACCGTTTGCGGGTGTTGCGAGACTTATTATCCCTCTCTGTCATCCCGTGATTTATTCACGGGATCCAGCTTAAATTACTAATAATATTAATATTTAAAATTGTTTTTCTGGACCCCGTGGTCAAGCCACGGGGTGACAGTACAGAACCAGTGAACGTTCACACTGATTAAGCATTTCCTATTTGTGATGAGAAATGTATTTCATCAATGCCTAAGTGTTTTAATGCATTATGCCATTTACTTTCAGGATTATCGGCAAAAATAAATTCTTTATTACAATCCATAACCAGCCATAGGTTTTTTTCTAATTCTTCTTCAAGCTGCCCTGGTTTCCATGCGGTATAACCGACAATGAATAAGCTATTTTTAGGTCCTTTCCCGAAAGCTATATCTTCTGAAATTTCTAAATTAGAGCTTACTGCTAAATCATTCTGGAAATCCAATAACAAATTTTTATTATAATCGCTAGAATGAAGAAAAAACCCTTTTTCATGTTCTACGGGTCCGCCAAGATATATAGGAACCATAACAGGGGTTGTTATTTCGTCATTTTTTATTTTAAAAAACGATTTTAAATCTATATGATTTACTAAGCGGTTAAATATTAATCCTATTGCTCCTTCTTCCGTGTGTGATAACATATAAATTAAGGATTTATGGTAAATGCCTTTTGTAATTACATGCGGTGTAGCAACGAGTGTTTTACCGGATAAGTTATGAAAAATTTTATCGCCCATAAATAAAACTTTGTTATAATATTACTAAAGTATATAAGATTTAAATCCAATTATTCAATAGAAGTTAACAATAATGATCACATTTTTTGATATTACTATTTTTGCTATTATTACTCTTTTCTCATTTTTCGGCTTATATCAAGGCATAATCGGGTTTTCAACTAGAATACTCGGTTTTATTACTTCTATAATGTTAGGATATTTCTTATATCCGTATATTTCTGAGCTAATCGGGAAATATATGGATAATGAGGTTATAAGAATAATTATTGCCGGTGTTATATCTTATGTTATTTCTTTAATTTTATGTGTTTTTATAGTTTATAAATTTCTTGCTATAATTTCCTTTATGAGAAACGGTTTTATCGACAGATTCTTAGGGCTATTAGCGGGATTTGCCGTAGGTACTACTATCTCGTTAGTACTATTTTTTATAACAATGATTTTTACTTCTGAAAACTATTTTAAAAGTAAATCTTTAAAAGATTTTGTAGTAAGTAGCAAACAGAGCAAATATGGAGGAGTGCTGAAAGTTTCCGTCACCACTGATTATTTAGATGAATTAAGTAAAAATATTATAGTTATAATTCCAAACGAGACTTTAAAATCTATTGAAATATTTGAAAATAAAGACTTAAATAATTTCAAAAACTCCCTTAAGAAATCGAATGATTCTAACGATGATGAGGATGTATTTTCTCAAGAATTACAAGATGAGCTTTCTAATATAGATGATGAGTAAGCTGTTATTTTAACGTTATTGCACGGATACCAAATCGTCATTGCGAGCGACCGTGGGAGTGCGGCAATCTCGTTAAATGTCCTGAGATTGCTTCGTCGAATTACTATGTAATTCTTCTCGCAATGACGATTCGTTATACCTACTCACAATAACAATCGTCCACCAAACAAACACCATAACCTCTACCTTTCATTAAACCAGACTATTTCCCTTAAATTTCATAAATCACTCTATCGTAATTAATTAATAAATATTAACCAATAGTAAATTTATTAATTAATTATTGTGCGTCGTAAATAAATAGTGTATAATGACCGATAAGTTAAGTGGTAAAATCATTAAAACAACAAGTTATAGGGGAAATTATGACTAATATGAAAAAAACTTTTTTAAATAAACTTTTACTAGCAACCAGTAGTATCGGATTACTTGTAAGCATGGAAAGCTCAGCGGCGAATACTGTGCCTGTTCCTAACATACATGATCCTTTACCTTTAAACCGTAATACTGCTTTTACTGCAAATATAAATCTTTGGCGTAGTAATAATGGTAACTTATATAATCCACGAGGTGGCGATAACATTATTTTATCAGGTCCACATAATATTGAGATTAATAACGATATTAATTTAGGAGATATTAATAACTTTGGTTATAGAAGCAATATTGCAATTGCTCCTTATATTGGAGTAGATCGTGCAGTGAGTATAAACAATATTATTAATGATAATGGCGTTCTCTATAGAAATGCCGGTAGAGATGCTCTAGTCGACCATTAGCATATGGTAATGCAAATGCAACAATACAGCTTGAGCTTCGAGAAGTAGGAGTAGTGGGACAGGGGGCAAACAATGCTACATTAATTATTAACGGTAATGATATTAGTGCTGTTGATTCCATTATATTAGGCGGTGGTCAGAGTAAAATAGTTTTTCAAAATCCTATTACGGTGGATGCTGAAATATATGCTCGGACTAATAATGCCGGGTATATAGAAGCAAAGAATGATACTGTTTTTAACAAAACTATAGGGTTTAGCGGTGGCCAAAATCATAGTATTACGGGACTACTTATAGAAGATAATAAAACAGTTACATTAAAATCTGATATTTATGCTTCAGATATTGAGTTAAAAGCAAATTCAAAATTAATTATAGACGCTTCTAAACAAAATATTACAGTAAGGACAGGCATTGCAACCGATCTTTTTGGAAATATGAATGATGACACCGGTAGAATTCAAATAAAAAGTAATACAAAGAATGCTATAACTTTTTATAATGATATAGGGGGAATAGATGAAAGAGTTGCTGAAATAGATATTGCTAGAGGTAAGAAAACTGAATTTAAAAGTGATGTATATGCTAAGAACATTAAAGTAGCAGCTAATGATGTTGAGTTTCACGAAAAGCTTGATATGCAACGTCGTAATGGAGGAGTACATATAGGTAATTTAGAATTTACGAATTACGGTAAAGTAAAATTCCATAAAGATTTTACCGGCGATATAACTACCTCTAAAATTAATGTGGGTGAAGTAACTTATGTAAATACTCCTAATATTTACGGCGTCGGTGCATTAAATAAAAGGATTGAAAAATTAGTATTTACAGGTAACCATCCTCATAATTTGCATAAGAATATACATGCAGCACGAACTGAATTTGATGCGGGAACTTATAATATTCATACTAATCCTATTACAATTGATGGAAATGCTAATATTAATGGCTCGACATTTGACCTTAGATATGACTTAATTTTTACCGGTAATGTAGAATTGTCTAATAATATTAGAATAAATTCAGCCGGAAATAGAGTGGTTTTTCAAAATCATGCCCCGACTGTAAATAATGCAGGCACAAATATTACTTTTAATATTAACGGAGCACCTCCTGCTAATGAAGCAGCAGCATTAGCTGTTTTACACATAAACGTTGGAGGAGTTGTATTCCCTCCTGTGGGTTCTCGTTATGATGTGGGTACAGCTACTTTAATTTTACCAGGACTTGGAGGAGCTCAAGTGCAGCAACAGCAGCAGCAAGTTGAACAGAACCAGCAGCAGAATAATCAGCAACAGCAACAGCAAGTTCAACAGAATCAGCAGCAGAATAATCAGCAGCAACAACCGCAACAAGTTCAGCAGAACCAGCAGCAGCAAGTTGAACAGAACCAGCAACAACAAGTTCAACGTGAAGATAACGAAAGAGCAATAGCCGAAGAAAATAACAGAAGAATAGAAGAGCAAAGACTGCAAGCCGAGAATCAGCAACGTCAAGCTAACGAAATAAGGGAATATGTTAACAAACCTGAGCCGCAAAAACTAGCTGAGGCAATCAATAATACTATCGTTGCCCATGCGGAAAATACTTTTGTAACGGAAGCACAAAAAGAAGTAATCAAAGAGAAATCTGCGTTTGTTATGCAGAATCCTGAAAAGCATGCAGTAGAGCTTGCTAAGGAATTAGTAAATAATAAAGCTGAGCTTAAAGAAGTGGCTAAAGTAGCTAATGATGATACTGTTGTAGTGAGTAAAACAAAACAAGAGCAATCTTTATTATTCGTAGCAAACTTAGCTCAAGTTGCACCTGATAATGCAAAAAAAGTAGTAGAGCATTTAACCGAGCAAGGAACAAGATCGGTTAGTGTAGCAAATGTTACGGCTGAAGCAGTAACTGCTAATATTAATAATCACCTATCAGGTGGTACTATGGTAGCTGTTGCGGCAGGTGATGAAGAAACCCCTATAATTACTAAAAAAGGATTATGGGTTGCAGGTACTTTCGGTTCAAGTAATCAAAACGCATATAAAGGTAATCCTAGCTATAAAGGCACGGTATCAGGCGGTACTATCGGTGGTGATCTTTACATCGGGGAAAATAGTCTTGTAGGTCTTGCATATAGCCGTATGAACTCTGACTTTAAGTTTAAAGGGTCAAGTACCGGTGATAAATTATCAGCAGAAAGCGATATTATTTCTCTATACGGTCAGCAACAATTTAGTAATGGTCTTATATTACAAGAAATATTTTCAGCAAGTAACAGTAAAATCAATAAGAAGGATTTAAGACCGGTCGGACCTAATAGCTATAAAACGGCTAGCGGTAAATATACAAGCAAAGCTTACGGTTTTGAGGGTAATGTCGGTTATCAATTCTCTGCTGTTGACGGTATAAATTTAATGCCTAATATCGGTATTAGGTATAATACATATAAAGATAATGCTTATACTGAAAGCGGTACAGGCGTGAATAATATGTATGTTGCAGGTAAATCCGGTAACTTAACTACAGGGATTGCAGGCATAAAATTAACCGCTCCTAAGAGATTATCAAACGATACTCAAATAGTACCGGGATTGCATGCTTCCGTAGAAAATAGCTTTAGCAATAAGCAACCTAAAGTGAAAGCTAGATTTATTTGGGCAGATAATTACTTTGAGAACACTACAAGTAGTAGCACGCCGAAAGTCGGCTATAATGTAGGTGCAAGTTTACTTACGGCTCATAAGAATATTGAGCTACTTGCAACGTATAACTGTAATTTACGCAGCAAATATACTAGCCATCAAGGTTCATTAAAGTTAAAGATATTGTTCTAATAGCATTAGTGTCATATCGTGGCTTGTCCGGGATTGTTGCACGGACCGGTAAAACCCACTGTGTCACCTAGTTCGCTTGCTAACTAGGTCCATAAAAATAATAAACAAATACTAATAATTTTAGTATTTTAACTGGATCCCGTGGTCAAGCCATGGGATGACAGAGGTGAAATTGACCCACGCAACAATGGTGAGAATCTAATAAAGCAGATAAAAAACTTGTTTTTTATCTGTTTATTTTATCAAAATATGTAACTTCTATATCAATATTGAAGTTATTTTTCTAGATTTCTGCTTTTGCAGAAATGACATTAAAAAAAATTGTTCGATACCATAGTTTTATACACCAACCAATTGTTGTAGAATACGTAAAATACGATTTACTTCATAAGAAGTAGCCTGTGCTAATCTTGGATAGATAATTCTTGTTATGCTTATTGACCTGCAATGTTCTATTAGTGCATAACTTTTTACCTCTAAATTATCTCGTACATCTAGTTCAAAATGAAGATTGCTAAATTCCGGTTGTGATTGGCTGCAAGAGGACAAATAAAAATTATAGGAGGAATAGAATCTAATATTGTTTGTGAATTTAATATTATTACGGGACGTATTTTTCCAACTTCATTTATTTTAGCAGGATCAAGCCTAGCCAAATAAATACCGCCCCGTGTTAATATTTCTTTTTGCTCCACCATTTTTCCTTTTCTTTTAGTAATTCTGAATTTAAGTTTTCAGTGATTTCTGTCATTTCTTCTAGATATTTTTTAGATTTTTTCATTGCATTAAAGCTTTTTATAATATCGTCTTGTTCAAATTGAGACTGAAGATTATTGAGTTCATGTATAATGGCTTGACGAATAAATGCTGTTCTAGATAATCCTAGCTTTTTAGCAATTTCATTACTAGCTTTAGCTATATTATCGGGTAGAGTAATAGATAAGCTTGTCATATCATTTTTTATATATAATTTTATATTAAATATAATACTAAATTCTTAAAAAAGCAATATATACTAGGTCAACTTCAAAAATTGGCTATGTCATTCTACAAGAGCTGCGGTACTCACGTATTAAGTATACGCTCCGCTTCTCGCTTTGTGAATTCCTTGCTCTTTTTGAAGTTGACCTTCGTATACTACTTTTCATTTCACATCAGTATACTTACAATTCTCTAACTGGTTTTAATACTAGCTTCTTATTCCTGAAGATATTGGTTTTAGAAAAGAAGCTGCTTTTTGATTTTTTAAAATCACGTTTATAATTTTCACCGGTGACAGCATTATAACTAGTAATTAAAGAAGGTATAACCTCGTTATAATATATTTTATAAAGGTCACGCATAGTTTCTTTGGTAGTTAAATATCCCCATTTTACGGCTTGTTGTGGTACTCTAGCGAGTGCCTCAATACAGGCTACAGCTTCTTCAATTTCAGGGTTTTTATTTTTATACACTTCAGCATTTGGCGATAAATTAGCTTGCATATCTTTAAACATAGCCTCAATCATTAATGCCATATATTTATCGGTTTTAAATTTTTTTACAAATATTAGGTTATTCCTACTGCTATAATTTAAAAGACGAAATTTATATATAAAAATCATGAATTTTATAGCATAAACTTTTAAGCCGCTAACCTTATTTGCATTATAAAATTTAAGTTTCGTTTCATAATCTAATTGCTTTTTCATACCTGCTTTAAGGAGCTTACCCAGCAAATTATGACAATGTATGATATCATTTTTTCTAGCAATTCGTACTTTATCGGTAGCTTTAGTACCGGAAAAATTAGCCGAATGGCGAGTTATTTGCCGACCTCTATCATCTCTTTTTATATCGGCAAAATGCCCTAGCTCTTGGGCTGCGATAATCTGAAGCCTTGCTACCGCAGCAAAGCCGTTGCCGTAAGTCGGATGATCTTTATTGTTTTCAGCAAAAGGATTACCGCCGCATGAAACAAAAATAGCTACGTCCTTGCCGTTAGTGCTTTGCATACCGCTATTACCGCCTACTCGTTGCCAGCTAACCATATCCATCATATCGCCTATATTATGTGAATAGGTGAGAAATACTTCCGTCTTATTAAGAAGAAGCCATCTTATTACGATCGGATGAGCCGACTGAACAAAAATACGTGCTAGCATTTCGGTTACTTCTTTCTTAACCGGCTGTAGCTTGTGTATTTGTTTTTTTAAGTTATCAAAGATTGATTTTATTTTCTGATCTGAAGCAGAGTTTCTGTATAAATTTTGAAAAAGCTTGGTAGTTTCAGGAATTAAATGCGGGCTTGTTAGCTCTTCTTTACTAACCATCAAACTGATATTAAGAGCAGGTTCGGTAAATCTTGCAAAATTGCAGCAATCATCGGTATCTATCCGTAATTTACCGGATTTGATTAATTGCATCGCCAAATGCTCATACTCTATTTCCATGTCCTGCTTATAAATAGCAGGAACATTGTCAAGAATGTGGTATATGCTAGTCATTAGACCTCTTCAGAAACTCTACTTCTAGGGGTAATTGGGACAATGATCCGGTACTCGAATCCTCACGTACTAAAGTGTACGCTGCGGTTCAGTGCTATCGTGTCTTCTTCAAATTCCTCCCTAAATCCTCGTTTCTGAAGAAGTCTATTTTTAAAGTTTAGTGGTGTTATCTTCTACAATACCTATTGGTAGTACATCATAATTTTCATCCATATTTAAAGGTAGCGTTAATAAGTCAAGTACAACTTCAGGTGCAGGTACGGGTTTAGATTCTTCTGCGACTCTAAGGTCTACAACAACATCTACCTTAGAGAATACTTTGTCAAAGCAGCCTATAAAAAATTTATCCGATGATGTTAATTTTATTGCATCTAGTGCTTTTTGTCTATCATCTTCATTTTTAATACATGTGTTAATTGCCTCTCTCCTAAAAAATAAATGAGGATAATCATTGAAAATTTTTGTAATTAGCTCGGGCTCTGTTGCTCGCCAAAATATGCGAGACATTTCTCATTACCATATCTAAATATTTTATATGCCAAGAATAAGGCAAAACAACCTTGTTCTTCTTCAGTAAATTTATCAGTAAAATTTTTATTAAAAAAATATTCAATTCCTCTTCTAATACCCGTTGAAGAAATCACCAGTTTTTGAAAAAGCGGTTTTGAAAGATCAAGTGAAAAGTAAGATATATCTACACTTTTCAATTGTCCGCTTTTTACTTTCTCAGTTATTATTTCAGATTCAGGTATTTGCTTTTCCATTTGCCATAAATCATTTTCTACAGTACCGGGAGTAGTTTTTCTTATCTCCTCCCATGATGTACTTAATCCCTCTTTTGCAGTAGTTATAATTTGGTTTAACAATGATTTAGAATTCTTTAATATATTCTCTGCATTATGATACATATAACCAATCAAAGAAATAGCATCTTGAAGTGCTAATTTTTCCATAGGATTACTATTCATTTCGTCGGTATTATTAGTATCATAACGAAAAAAATTACCTTGCAACGGCAGTTTAGTCGTAAAGAAATTACTGAAATCTGTCCCATTAGTTTTTTTGATTTCTGCACTCCTTAAATTAGCAAAAAATAAAGCTAATCTCTGTAAATCTTGTTCTATAGATACGGTCATATTAGATTGCTTATTAATCATTTTACAAAATTTAGTAAGCACATCTACTAGCTTTTTTTCTTCCTTAGAGTTAAATATATTATCCCCGGCATCATGCAGAACTGCTATTAAAGCAGTGGCAATAGGACTTAAAAAACCGGACGCTGCTATGTCGCCAAGATAACAAACCCATTTCACCCAAGAAGAGGCACTTATACGTTCCAAATGTCCAGAATCAGGAACTACTAAGCCGCTACTTACGGCACTAGCAGCAATACATACATTGTGTAAAGCCATATTAAAATGTTTATAATATTCTTCTAATTTAGGATTAAGGACTTGCAATTCTTTAATTTGGTTGTTTATATCTGCAATAAGCGAGATATTTGCAGATGCTAACATTTTTTTCATGTCTGCAATAGTTAGCTCTATGTCTGTAACCTTGTGTTCAAGTGTAGTTACTCTGCTTGCTAGCATTACTACTGATTTCGCCAACTCTTCATTATTGTTGCTTTTACTAACCTTACTTAATTGGCTATTAGATAAATCATTTTCTCTCGGTAATATCTGTGATAAACTAATATTAGTATTAGATTGTTGAGCTATTTCTTTGAGAATTTCTTGAAATTCTTTCTCGTTTTCTTGGGAAGGTGTATATTTTTCAAGCACAGTACCAGCTTCCTTTAATTTACCTACTTTAGAAAAAGCTTTTCCTAATAAAAAATCAGTATCTTTAGGCTTAGATTTATATTTAGCTGCTTGTCGTAATGAATTTACTGCCTTAGAGTAAAGGGTTTGTTGCTCAGTTATATTATTAGTATACTCTCCCCAACATAAGTAAGTTACGCCTTCATAATAATAATAGGCATGTAGAAAACCTTTATATTGTTTAATTAAAGTAAATATATTAAGTGCTTTTTCATATTCTTTTGTACTTAAAAATTCTCTTCCTTCAGAGACTAATTGGTCTACTATCTCTTTCATATTCTAATCTATATTAGTTAATTGTTTAAATCATATTATGGCCGCCGTTGATAGAAATAGTCTCACCTGTTATAAAGCCGGCATTTTTATCAACTAAAAATGCCACGGCTCTAGCTATTTCTTCAGGTTGTCCTAGTCTTTTTTTGGGGCAAGTACGTCTTCAGGTACTGCTCCTACCATTTCCGTTGCAATATACCCTGGAGCTATACAGTTGCCAGAGAAAAGGAAGAGCTAAGTATAAAGATAATTGATTAAGCTCTGCGTACGAAAACTAAATTATTGCATAACTCATAATTTTCACTAATTTTTTCTTGAGCCTAGTCTATTACTTTGTTATAACCACCTTTCTAACTTTGATAAATAAGTAAGTTAGATACAATAAAAATCTAATGAACGGAGGTGTGAAGCATTATGTATAATGACGATGAAATAGATTACGAAACAGCAGAAGAGATATTGAAAGAAATCTACTCCTTAAATGAACTGGAAGAATTAAAAAACAAGATGGAGTAGAACTTGAAGAATATGTGGATGCTTACAATGAAGCAGAATTAGATGATAATAACAGTATAACTTTTAGAGAATTTTTTGCATTGAAAGATTTCAAAGAAACCGGCTATATGAGGTTGTATGATAAAACAAAAGAATCCTATGAAATGCAACGTGCTTTAGTAATACTAACTAATGATCAATACCAAAGGAGTCAAGGACAAGTTGAAAATCTTACTATTTGGCGTGGAGAAACAAGAGAAAAATCAGAGGTGGGTATATTTAACATAGGAAATGAATATTCTACAGAGCGGTTTATGTCTACAACTTCTGAGCAGAGTATTATTAATAATCATATGTCAGATGAATTAAAACCACATCAAATTAATATTGAATATGAAATTGAAATGAATTCCCCTCTAGTAGGTGCCGATATTTCTTCTATATTAAACGATGGAGAAAAGGAAATAGTAGTATTGCCAAATACTAAATTTGAAATAACTAATGTTAAGCACGAGGATGATCATACCCTATGTATTAGTATGAAAAACAAGCCAATCATATATAATACATGGAAAAGTAATTTTGATCTATGGCTTTCTAACCTAGAGCAATTAGTATCCACAAATACCGATATAAGCGTGGAAACTTATACATTAGGATCCGATGCTTCACAAATTGATATCATAACTTGATATAAAAAAGAAATATTACTTACCGAATTATGGATGAAGATTTATCCATAATTCGGGTCAATTTAGAGTTAATAACATTCAATTTCAGCTAATGTTATACTTTCAGTACCTGATAATTTATAACAATCATTACTAGTAGAGTTAGGAATTTGTAAGTCAAATAATAGTATTTTTTCTTCTTTATACGGATCAACTAAGTAAGAATTTGTAATATCTGTAACTATTGGCGATAAATAAGTTGTTGTTTCAATAAGCTTATTAATAGCATTCTGTCCGTCTTTTAATATTTTATCGACTAGTTTTTTATCTTTATAAAAAGTATTTACGGCACCTATTAAGGTTGTTGATATCTCATATATAATAACACCGTTTTTAATTATATTGGTTATATTAGAGTCTAATTTTGCTGTTTTAGAAAAAATTAAAGAAATAACAGTAGGATATTTATTAAATACATTAGGTAGTTCTAAAAAATTATTTACGGCTGAATAGGCAGAATTGGTTGCTTCTGAAAAACAATTAAATGCTTTGTATATGTTTTCATAATTGTTATTTCTCATAAACTTACCTCTTTTTTATATAGATAATTACCATGTTTCATGGTAATTACATATCATACTACTAAATTAAGAAGTGTCAATATTAAAATTTATTTACTGATATCCTCTAAACTCCACCTAGCTTTTGGACAGAAGTTCAAAGGAGTAAATAGCTTATTATTGTAACGCTCAAGTCCTGCATATGCAATCATTGCAGCATTATCGGTACATAAACGGATAGGTGGATAAATAAGCTGATAACCATATGTTTTAGCACAATTACTTAATATTTCTTGTAAATATTTATTAGCAGCAACACCGCCGGCAATAACTATATTCTTCTTATCAAAATTATTTGTTATTTGTTCATATGCTCTAATAGCATCCTGTACCTTACTACTTAGAATTTCCCCTATAGTGAATTGAAAACTTGCTGCTATATCATTAATTACGTCATCATTTAGAAAGCTTGATTCAAGCGAATTTTGCGGCTTTCGCCTGTGCTCACGTACTTTTGTACGCTGCACAGGCTCTTCCTTAAATTCATCTTGTCTAAAACTTTCTAAATGATGACGGTCTTTATAATTAATTTCTTGTAAACTCATTATAAAAGTACGCACGGCAGTTTTAAGTCCTGAAAAGGACATATTGCAATTACCGCTGTTAATTATAGGTTTTGGAAATTTATATTTATGAGGATTGCCAAGTTTTGCTCTTTTCTCAATTTCAGGTCCTCCAGGAAAGGCTAAGTTTAGCATTTTTGCTACTTTGTCAAAGGCTTCGCCTACGGCATCATCTATAGTAGATCCTAGAATTTTATATTTTCCGAGTCCTAAAACTGCTACAAATTGGCAATGTCCACCCGAAGCTAACAAGAGTAAATAAGGATAAGGGATATTATCGGTTAGCCTTGCGGTTAAGGCATGACCTTCTAAATGATTAATTGCAATAAATGGTTTTTTTAAAGCACTGCTTAGCGACCTTGCAAACATTGAGCCGACTATAACACCGCCGATTAAACCTGGACCGGAAGTTGCGGCAATTGCATTAATTTCCGTTAATTTAGTGTTGCTCTCTTTTAAAACATTTTTTAATGCTTTATCTAGATTCGATAAGTGAGAACGTGCAGCAATTTCAGGTACTACCCCTCTAAAAACTGCATGTTCTGTATTTTGTGAAATGATTATATTAGATAAGATTTCTCGATTTTCGGTGATTATAGAAACAGCTGTATCGTCACAGCTTGATTCTATACCTAAAATTTTTATCATTTAATATTGAAACCGGTATTGGCTAAAAAAGTGGTGTTGTTGCATGAATACCAAATCATCATTGTTGCGTAGACCGTTTCCGTCATTGCGAGGAAAAACTGCAAGTTTTAACGAAGCAATCTCAGGATATTTAACGAGATTGCCACGCAGTCTGCTCGCAATGACAACTCGTATCCACATAACAATGCCTCCTTGCAATGACGAGACAACTGGTCCACGCAGGCAATGTCAAGCGAGAATGAAATCAAAATAAACTATACCTTTAAAGTATTTAATTGATTATACAGCTTATAAATAGATTGTTCGGCATCAATAATTTTTTTATTAACTATTTTTAGTAATTTTTCCGAAGGTTTTTCTGTTATTTGCGTTGCAGAACTTACTTGCTCTGCTAAATTTTTAAGTGATTCTTGTATTTCTACAAAAGATTTTTTAAATTGTTCTTTAATAGTAATAGATGATTCTTCAAGCTCTTTAATTTTTAAGCATAGATTTTCTAATAAATGATCTATTTTAGTTTGCATTAAAGTCAATTTTTGCTTTTGTTTTTCACTAAGATAGCTTAAAGTTTCTTGCATTTTTGCCTGTATACGTACTTTTGTAGTACGTTCAAGTTCTGAAGCTAAACCTATTTTGCTCATTAAAAATATTATCCATTTGTGAACGTCAAAATGATACCATTTTGCACCGTTACGATAATCTGAAGGGAAAGCATGATGGTAATTGTGCCAATTTTCACCGAGTAAGAATAATGCCATCCACCAAATATCTCCGGCCGTGCCTTTGTAATATTGCTTACTACCGGCAAAGTGGCATAAAGAATTAACACAGAAAGTTGCTTGCTGCTGTAGGAATCTACCAAGTCCCATAAATAAAAATCCTGCATATGCCGATTGTATAGTACCGCCTACTAAGTAACCGATAAATAAAGGCACGACAATATTCATAAAAGCTGCTATTTGCCAATAATATTTTAGCTGCCATTTTAATAAATTGTTTTTCCCGTGCTTAGCCCAAGTAATGCGATCAATAGACTTATAGCTACCGCTTCCGACTAGCATCCATCCTATATGAGACCACATAAAGCCTAAAAATTTATTGTCAAATTTTAAAGAAGTATGCGGATCTTGGTCTTGATCCGTATATCTATGATGTTTATAATGATTCGATGCCCAAGATAAAGCCGGTCCTTGTAATGTTCCTGCAGACAGCATAATTAAGACAAACTCGGCATATTTATTTATTTTATAGGCATTATGAGACCACAATCTATGCAAACCAATCCCAACGGTAATATTATTAATATAATAACTAGCAATTATAAAAATAACTTCAGTTAGTCCTATCCCATAATCAAACGAATATTTAACTACAAGAGATATAATAAAAATAGGATAAAATATTAAAGCAAATAAAGCAGGCTTATTTAGTTTACTTAACATAAAATTTACAGTTTTTAGTTATAAAATATATAAATTGGCAACGAATAAATAGTATACATAAATATAATTAATAGATATTAACATACTTAATGCATAAATACAAAGAAAATTTTGACAACAAAATTCTAGATTCTGTGAAAGAGAATTAAATTATTTATATTTTTAGGTATTTTTTAGCAAAAATTAATAAGATTTTTGCAGTAATTAGGTGTTCCTATCTCAAAAAAATCTTATGATTTACAGTAAAAAATAGATTAATTCTCTTTCCCAGAGCCTAATCATTCTCCTTATTTAAACAATAACCGATAAAACGAACGGTTTTAATAATTAAATTGTCTTTCCCTAAGGCGTCTCTAATTCTATTTATATGAACATCTATAAGGCGTTCATTAAAGGTCTCTTCACTTTCCCATAAATATTTTATTATTTCTTGACGCGAAAACACTTCATTTGGAAACTGAAAAAAAAGTCGCAAAATTTTAAACTCAGTAGGACCTAGACGAATATTCAGTCCATCTTTGTATACTTTTTCAGTATTTAAATCAATATTTATATTCTTAAATTTAATAATATTATCTTGTAAAACTGACTTAGAACGTCTCAATAAGCTCTTTAAAGTACCTACTATTTGTTCAGATAAGAAAGGTTTATAAAAAAATAGTACGTTATCGTCTATTTCTGTTAAATTTGATTGTTTGTTTGGTAATAAAAATATTATGGGTGTTTTAGAAAATTTATTAATTTTTCTAACATTATTTATTGTTATTAAAATATTTTCTTGTAATTCTGCACTAATAATCATGATAGCAAGCGGCTGACTAAAAAAATAAGTTAATGCTTTTTCTAGAGTTGAAGCCCTAATTATATTAAACCCTGCTCTCTCTATATCATTACTTAAAGAAATATTAACACTTTTTTTATTTTTTTCTTCTATAATTAAAACTTCAGGTAATAGCTTATCAAACACTGAATTAATCTCCATTAATATTTAGTAAATAATTAAAAACTTTTGTAATAATTTTCTGATTTATTAGGGTTTATAGCAAACTTTTTATAAAAAGAAACAAAGAAATAATAATTTTTTTAAAGATAATACTTGAATTTAATAGTTTTAGTTGCTATAAATAGCTTTATTTTAAAGTTTGTTTGTTGGAGATTCTTATATATCATGAGCTTTTATGAATCAGTTTTTATTATACGCCAAGACGTATCATTAAACGATATAGATAAAATCGTTGATGATTTTGCTAAAATTATTAAAGATAATAATGGCACTATCATAAAAAAAGAATATTGGGGGTTAAGAACTTTAGCTTACAAAATCGGTAATAACAAAAAAGGACATTATTATTTTTTAGGTCTAGATATTACTGGTAATGTAAAAGAAGAGCTAGAAAGAAAAATGAAGCTTAACGAAAATATCATTAGATTTCTTACAATTAAAGCAGATTCAATTAGTAGTGAACCTTCACCGATATTAAAAAATCAGAGTACAGAGAATACTCCGGTAATTGATGTAACGATTAATAATTAAATTTGTAAGAATTAAGGTTAAAGAATGTTAAAAAGTAATAATGCTAGTGAAACAGCTACTCGCAAGGTAGGAGATAAAACTGCTAAAAAAGTGTTTTTTAGAAGACGTAAAGGATGCCCTCTTTCTGTGCCTAACGCACCTGTTATTGATTATAAAAATCCTGAGCTTTTAATAAAATTTGTCTCTGAAGGCGGTAGAATGCTACCAAGCAGGATCACAAATGTTTGTGCAAAGAAACAAAGAAAGCTAAATAATGCTATTAAAATTGCAAGAATTTTAGCGTTATTACCTTTTGTATTTCAAGCTAAATAAAGGCATAATACATGGAAATTATATTAATAAAACCCGTAAGAAAATTAGGTAAAATTGGCGACATGCTCAAAGTAGCAGACGGATTTGGTCGTAATTATCTTTTACCGCAAAAATTAGCTATTAGAGCTACTGAGCCTAATAAAGAGCTAATAGTTAAACAAAAACACGAATTTGAAGCAAAAGATAAGCAAATAAGAGAAGAAGTAGAAAAAATTAATGCTCTTATTAAAGATCAAAAATTAGTTTTTATCCGTCAAACATCAGATGAAGGTAAACTTTTCGGTTCGGTTACTAACAAAGAAATAGCCGATAAATTATCTGAAAATGTATCTTATAATATCTCTCATTCAAATATTATTCTTGATAAACAAATTAAATCTACCGGAATTTATACAGTTGAAATAAGACTCCATGCGGAGCTTAATGCTATAGTTACGGTTATTGTTGCAAGATCAGAATCAGAAGCACAAGATTATTTACGCGAACAAAAGACTGAAACTTCAGAAGATTTAGCTGAGTCAGCATAAATTTTTTCTATCGTCATTGCAAACGAACGAAGTGAGTGCGGCAATCTAGTTAAAAATTCTGATTTACAGAATTTTTTTAATTATTTTTCTGGATTGCAACAATGCTTCGCTCCTCACAATGACGGTTCGGTGTCCATACAACAACGTCCCACCTATGCGGGAATAACATAATTCGTATACTACCGAATTAACTACAATATCCTTAAAAATAACTTTCAACAATACTAATATTTTTCAACCATGCTATATGAAAAATTTGAGTATAATATCAATAATCTAATAGATAATTTTGGCTTATCTAAAATAGCGATTGCAGTCTCCGGTGGGAGTGATTCGGTAGCACTTCTTTATCTTGCTAATATTTGGGCAGAAAAAAATAATATAGAATTATCTGTTATATCGGTTGATCATAACTTACGGGAACAGTCGAAGCAAGAGACCCATTATATCCAAAATATCAGTAATAGTCTAAATCGCAAGCATTATAGTTTATCTTTTGATCATCAAAATAATTTTTCCAATTTACAAGAAAGAGCAAGAGAAGGACGCTATGATTTGATGACAAATCTATGTCTAGAACTCGATATATTAGTACTTTTAACTGCTCACCATGAAGATGATTACGTAGAAAATTTTTGTTTAAGATTAGAACGTAATAGCGGTATATTTGGACTTAGTAGCAGTAATATTAATTGGTATAACAATATACAAATAATTAGACCGCTATATAATATTCCAAAAAGTGAATTAGTAGAGTATTTAGTCAGTCATAATATAAAATGGTTTGAAGATGAGTCAAATTCATCTGATAAATATAGACGAAATGTTATTAGGCAAAAATTAGCTAAAGTCGAAGATTATATTAGACATATTTCCAAACCGGCTTATAGAGAGGAATTTAAAGAAGACACGGAAGTGCTTGCCACCGCAGCGTACACGCAAGTAACGGAGGATGCGAGTCTAGGCTTGACGTCTAAATTACCTCTAGAAACGAAGTTTGGGAAGATGTCTAAAGCCGAGATAATCTTACAACAACTCAAAACCAACAAACTTATAGAAAACGAGTTTAAGCCTGAATTAATATCGGCGATAGCTGAAGCAGTCAAAATTTTTGAATATGGCTTTGCTTTTCTTGATTTAGTTAAATTTGATAAGTTTTCAAATGAGGTAAAAGTACAGCTAATTAATTTTTTACTGATAATGATTAGTGGACAATCTAGAACAGCCCGTTTTTATTCGGTAGAACCTATTCTGAAATTAATTACTCAAGACGTAAACTTTAAAAATACCCTTCATGGCTGTATAATTAAGCGTATACAAAACGAGTTACTTATATACAGGGAATTCGGTAAAAAATTGCCTGAAAGTAAAATATTACTAGATAAATCCGTTATTTGGGATAATAGATTTTGCATCACAAGAAATCAAGAAACTCCAAATTGTATTGTAACTAATCTATCGTTAGAAGATTATAAAATGATAAAGAAACAATTAGATCTAGAACCTTTGAAAAATCTATCCTGCAAAAACCACAATGCAATTTTATTTACCTTACCTATCATTAAAATACTTGAAAAAGTTATAGCAATACCACATATATCATATTATGATAACGACATGTGGAACTTTGAAGTATCTTTTGCTCCAAATTTTGTATCTCGTTTCACCCATTTTTGCTAACACCGGTATTTAGCTTTGTTGCATGGATACCAAATCGTCATTGCGAGCAGCTGTAGGCTGTGCGGCAATCCATAAAAAATTAAAAAAATGCTATAAATTAGTGTTTTTTACTGGATTGCTTCGTCAAAACTTGCAGTTTTTCCTCGTAATGATGAAAAAAACGATCCATGCAACAACGCCTCTAATACCGATAAAAATTTTTATTAGGTTTTATATCGATGAATAATCAAGGTAGAAGTATTTTAGCTTGGGCAGCACTTTTTGTTTTTGTAATATTACTTTTTAATGTTTTCCAATCTGATGGTTTACTGGGCGGAAGAAATAATATAACTTTCTCGGATTTTTTAACACGAGTTGATGAAAAGACCGTTAATTCGGTAAAAATTCAAGGTAGAGTAATTGAAGGCACTTCAAATGACGGCTCTACTTTTAACACTTATGCTCCTGATTATCCTGATTTAGTAAATCGTCTTACTAGTAATGACGTTAATATTGAAGTGATGCCTCTTGAAACAAGAATGAATACCTTTTTAGGCTTTTTAATTTCTTGGTTTCCTATGCTTTTATTGATAGGTGTTTGGGTTTTTTTCATGCGTCAAATGCATGGAGGCGGGAAAGCCATGGGGTTTGGAAAATCTAAAGCTAGGTTGCTATCAGATAAAGGACCAAAAATTACCTTTAAAGATGTAGCAGGTATCGATGAAGCAAAAGAAGAATTAACTGAAATAGTAGATTTTTTAAGAGATCCAAGTAAATTCCAAAAGCTTGGCGGTAAAATACCGAAAGGCTGCTTACTTATTGGTCCTCCTGGAACAGGTAAAACGCTTCTTGCTAAAGCAATCGCAGGTGAGGCTAATGTTCCGTTTTTTAGCATATCCGGCTCTGATTTTGTTGAAATGTTTGTAGGTGTTGGTGCAAGCCGTGTGCGTGATATGTTTGAACAAGGTAAACGTAATGCTCCTTGTATTATCTTTATCGATGAAATTGATGCGGTAGGTCGTCATAGAGGTATCGGTATGGGCGGTGGCAATGATGAACGTGAGCAAACATTAAACCAAATGTTAGTCGAAATGGACGGGTTTGAAGCAAATGAGGGAGTTGTGATTATTGCAGCTACAAACCGTCCTGATGTTCTTGATCGTGCATTGCTACGTCCCGGTAGATTTGATCGTCAAATTGCCGTTGCAAACCCTGATATAAATGGCCGTGAGCAAATTCTAAAAGTACATTTAAAGAAAATTAAATATAATAGTACGGTACTAGCACGAATTATTGCTCGTGGTACCCCGGGCTTTTCCGGTGCTGAACTTGCTAACTTAGTTAATGAAGCTGCTCTTATTGCTGCAAGGCTTGGTAAGAAAGAAGTTGATATGCACGATATGGAAGAGGCAAAAGATAAAGTGCTGATGGGAGTTGCACGTCGCTCTATTGCAATGTCGGAGAAAGAAAAAAGGTTAACTGCATATCATGAAGGAGGCCATGCCTTAGTTGGGCTTTATTGCCCTGCAGCATCGCCTATTCATAAAGCTACGATTATACCGCGCGGTAATGCTCTTGGGATGGTGCAAAGACTTCCTGAAACTGATGAATATTCTCAGAATCGTGAACAGATGGAATCATCTATAGCAGTTTATATGGCGGGAAGAGTAGCAGAGGAAATTATTTTCGGTAGAAATAAAGTTACCTCAGGAGCTTCATCGGATATAAAAGGTGCAACTAATATTGCAAGGGCGATGGTTACAAAAGCCGGTTTAAGCGATTTAATAGGACCGATATTTCACGGTTCAAGCGGCGATGATATGTATGGTAGACAACCGAGTAATGAAACCTCGGAAGCTACTGCCGAGTTAATTGATGCCGAAGTTAAAAAAATTATTACGCAAGGATATGAATTTGCAAAAGATATTTTAACAAAACATATAGATCAACTTCATACTTTAGCTAATGCTTTAATTGAATATGAGACATTGTCCGGTCAGCAAATTAAAAATTTACTTAGCGGTAGAGCTTTAGATTCAGAAGAGGAGAATAAGTTTCCTTTTAATGATTCATCTACTATAAAAATAGATAAAGAAAAATCACCTGAGAAAACAAAAACAGCTAAAGCTAAAAAAGACAATTCTAGTGTATAGTTTAATTTGTTAAATAACTTGCTTTATGTATAAGTTTATAGATTTATTTTGCGGCATCGGTGGTTTTAGAAAAGCTCTTGAGGAGAAAGGTCTAGAATGCGTGTTTTCTTCCGATATAGACAAAGATGTACAAGAAGCATACAAAAGAAATTTCGGTGATAAGCCATACGGTGATATCACTGAAATATCTGAAAATAAAATTCCTAAGCATGATATTTTATGTGCCGGTTTTCCTTGTCAGTCTTTTAGTATTTCAGGTAAAAGACTTGGTATAGATGATAATAACGGTAGGCTCTTTTATGAAATAATCAGAATAGCACAATACCACAAACCATACATATTATTACTTGAGAATGTTAAAAATATTTTAAATATTAATAATGGCAGTGTAATTGAAACTATAGATCAAAAATTAGATGAGATTGGCTATAAAGTATATAGAAATATATTGAATGCTTCATTATTTGGAGTACCGCAAGCAAGAGAAAGAGTTTATTTTGTTTGCTTACGAAAAGATTTTAGCAGCGAATATACACTTAACTACGTAAAACCAAAAGAATCTTATGAAAGGATTTTTCTTGATGATATTTTAGAAAAGGATGTTGATAAAAGCTTATATATTAATAGAGATGATATTGTTTTAGATAAAACACCGGTTGAAAAGCAATTAAAACCAATTAGAATTGGTCAAGTTAATAAAGGGGGGCAAGGTGAAAGGATTTACAGCCCTTATGGTCATTCAATAACTTTATCGGCTTTTGGTGGCGGTATCGGTGCTAGAACCGGTCTTTATTACATAAATGATAAAATTAGAAGATTATCAATTAATGAATGTAAGCATTTAATGGGGTTTCCTCAAGGTCATTATGTTGCAGATGGGTTAAAAGGTTATAGGCAATTAGGCAATTCAGTAATTCCACAAATAATAGCAAATATATATGACTCAATAAGAGCAGTTTAATGGATAATGGAAACGCATATATAGGTAAAAATGTAGAAATCCTTTTTAAAAATAGTATAAGTGAACGTATTGATATAATAGATAAAATTAAAGATATTTTTAAAATAGAAGGCGATTTTTTACACGCTATTAATACAGGAATATACGCAGAAAAAGCTGACGTCAAAATGAGCTTTAGCTGTAGCTATAATTTAGATGTTAGTATAAAAGCATATAAGCAAGCAATAGCATATAATCAGCTTACAAGAGCATCTATAAGTAATTTTTGTAAAACATTTAACTTAAATTGTTTAGATTATTTACAAAACTTGATAATTAGTAAATCAAGAAATGTTAAATCAAATTTAATTCCACTTGAAGAGCAAGAAAAAGTATTATCAATTTTTCAGCCTATTGCAGAAAAAATGGTAAAATGGTCATTCTCAAATGAAACTGCAAGAGAGTTATTAGTTTTATATCAAAGAGAAGAAAAACTAATGCGTATATATGTAATGAAAGATGTTCTAAAAGCTCTAAATTATGATATTATTTTTACAAATAAGGGTAATATTATAATAGGTAATTATATTGTAATTCAACGAAAAGGTGGCAATGGCTCTTTAAGTAAAACAATCCCTAAAGATTCAATTAGACATCCCGGTAATAACATTCAACTAAAATTAAAAATCAAAGATTTTGTTAATGGTATGAAAGATTGTGAATTAGCTAATTATTTTGTATAGTCCTAAAAACAAATTTTAAGAGAGTACTTAAATGGCAGAGTTAAGATTACCGCCAAATTCAGTAGTAAAAAAAGGAAAAGAGCATAAAGAGCACGAGGAAATGCTTAAACCTAGAAAGGTAAAAATTTATAGGTATGACCCTGACCTTGATGAGAATCCTACTATTGACAGTTTTGAGATAGATTTAAGTAAAACCGGACCAATGGTTTTAGATGCTTTAATTAAAATCAAAAATGAAATCGATTCGACTCTAACATTTAGACGTTCTTGTCGAGAAGGAATTTGTGGTAGTTGTTCCATGAATATTGACGGCACAAATACTTTAGCTTGCATAAAACCTATAGAAGATATATCGGGCGATATCAAAATCTATCCGCTTCCTCATATGAAAGTAGTGAAAGACTTAGTACCGGATATGTCGCATTTTTATGCACAATACGAATCTATAGAACCTTGGCTCAAAACCGATAGCCCTACCCCTTCAAACTCTGAAAGGTTACAGTCGATTAAAGACCGAGAAAAGCTTGACGGTTTATATGAGTGTATATTATGTGCTTGCTGTTCTACTTCCTGTCCTAGCTATTGGTGGAACGGTGATAAATATTTGGGTCCTGCGATTTTATTGCAGGCTTATCGATGGATTGCCGATTCAAGGGATGATCATACCGGCGAACGTCTTGAAGCTTTAGAAGATCCGTTCAAGCTTTATCGTTGTCATACGATTATGAACTGTACTAAGACCTGCCCGAAAGGCTTAAATCCTGCTAAAGCTATCGGTAAAATAAAAAGTTTAATTGCAGAACGTCATGGCGTATGATTCTTAATTAATTATTTTCTGTTGGCTATTTCTTAGTTCGATATCTTGTGCTTTTGCTGTTGATTGTAATAATGCCATGACACAAGGTGATATGAATTATTGTGCTGGCGAAGAATATAAGAAAGTTGATAAGAAACTAAATCAAATATATAAAGAAATATTAAAGCATATTTCAGACGAGCAAGAAAAAGTTAATTTACTTAAAAAATCCCAAAATTTATGGATTAAGTACCGAGATGCTGATTGTGAATTTCGGAGTTCTGGGGTTTATGGCGGTTCCGTATATCCAATGATACTGCTTATGTGTCTTACAGAAAAAACCGAAGAGCGTATAAAAGAATTTGAAGCCATGCTGAAATGTGAAGAAGGCGACTTAAGTTGTCCTTTTATAATCAAAACTCAAAACCTAAATTAATTCATTATTTGTAGCACTTTAAATAATGTTCCCATTTGTTTTGGGGATATTAGCCTCTCTACTTGTTTTTCTATTATCCCTGCTTGCTCCTTGCTAAGCTTATCTTGCAATGTTTGTTTGCGTAATAAGATTCCGTTTTCTATTAAAAAATCTCGTTGCGATATTGTATCTATTACATTTATTTTACTATTTTTAGCTACTGTTTTTAATGTATAAAAATCCACATGTGCCGATAAATCAGCTTCTCCAAGATTTTCAAGGATGGGGCAATATTTATGGTTTTTAACCGCTTGTAATGTTGGATTATACTGATATCTAGTTCTGTTACCCGGAGCTAGATCATAGCCGTAATCTATTATTAAGCAGCTGCCGCTTAGTTTTTTTAGATGCTGTGCTATAAATTTTATAATTTCTATTGAGTTATAAGATTCTTCAAGTACTGCTCCGTCTTTTGCTTCAATATGAGTACGCAGCAAATATTCTTGTAATTGCTTATTAACGCTTATTTTATCGTATTTAATTCTGCCGTCTACCGGTTGCACTACAAATATTCTTTCATACCATAATTCCTTGACTTTAATATATTGCTTTATCGGCATAGCATCAAAGAATTCATTAGCTATTATTATAGTAGGTTTTTTGGGTATATCTTCTACAAATGATCGATGGCTAATCGGTAAATTAATATCTTGTAAATTAGCCTTTTGATAAGCAATAAAATTTTGATTAATTTCTATTAGTTCAATTGATAAAGCTTTGTAAAATTCCGGTACTAATTTTGCAGTGCGTAGTAAATCACGCATTAATAGACCTCGACCGGGACCAAGCTCAACCAAACTAAGACTTTTTGGGCAACCGATTCTTTGCCACTCCTTGATACACCATAAGCCGATAATTTCACCGAATAGCTGCGAAATTTCAGGAGCTGTAACAAAGTCACCTTCGCTAGCCAACGATTTTACTTGCTGATAATAGGAAGTAGGATTTGATTGTAATACTTCCTGCATGAGAACATCGCAAGTAATATAGCCGTTTTGTTCAATTGATTGTCTTATTTTGGATTCGATTGACATATTAAATAACTTCCTAAAAGTAACATAGGTACAGATAAGATTTGTCCCATAGTTAAGCTATCTAAAATAAACCCGATTTGTATGTCTGGTTCTCTAAATATTTCAATAGCGATTCGGAAAAGAGCGTAAAATATTAAAAATATTCCTGAGTTTAAACCGCACTTTTTAAGAGTTTTGTGCTTAAATGTTGCATACGCTAAGATACAAAATAATACTAAACCTTCAAAAAAAGCTTCATATAATTGACTAGGATGTCTTGGCATCAAATCACTATTTGGAAAAATTATACCGAATGAAGAGTCTGTAATACGTCCGTATAATTCGCCGTTAATAAAATTAGCAATTCTGCCTAAAAACAATCCGATAGGTACTACGGGGGCTATTATATCTGTGAGACTTAAAAAATTAACTTTATATTTTCGACAAAATAAATAAGCAGCAATAATCACCCCTAAAGCTCCGCCATGGAAAGACATACCGCCTTCATAAGTTTTTAAGATATCTATTGGATTTGAAAAATATCTAGAAGGGTTATATAATAAAACAAATCCTAGCCTGCCTCCGACTATTATGCCTATAACGGCATAAGTAATGAAATCTTCTAGATTTTTTTTAGTAATTTGAGGCTTAAATTTTTCTATAATTTTGTTTGCATAGAACCAACCTAGCAAAATTCCTACTACATATGAAAGAGAATACCAAGAGACAGCAAGGGGACCTATAGAGAAAATAATTGGATTGATATTAGGAAATGTCATAATAAGTTATTTAATTCATTTAACGTCTGAGTTACGGAAAATTACGTAAGTAATTGTACGTACGCAATCCGGTTTTTTATTATTTTTATGGATTGCCACAGCCACTTCGTGGCTTCGCAATGACAGTATCTATATTTGGTTAGCAATACCAAGTTCTTTTGAGTTAAAATTATTGATAAAAATAAAATTCTTAGTAATAATAAAAAAGATTTATATTTTATAATAATAATGATAGGTAAAATATGCAATATTTAATGGATTTATATCATACCTCAAGTACTGAGTTAGTATTATTGTTTGTTATGTTAGTATCTCTTATACCGGTGATATTTCTAATTAAAAGATTAATTTTTATTCCTGTAAAAAATTATTTAACTAGACATCATTATGATGATTATGAAAGGATACTAAAAAAATCTCCTATATTTCGTTATTTATTACACACTTTATTAGCACTTTACTTTATAGGTTGGGGAAATGTTTTTCATCCTACTTCTTTTAAAGCACATGTATTACTGGGAATCAAAGATACTATAGTAATCTTATATACTAGTATATCCGTGACGATGTTATTATTAACGCTTATAGATGCTTTTGCAGATTTGTATAACAATAGGATCAAGGCCGTTACAAAAAATGCACCGCTTAGCTTATATTTTCAAATATTAAAAATTATTGTCATAGTTATTGCAGCAATGGTAACTATTTCATATATATTAAATATTTCGCTTAGTACATTCTTAACAAGTTTAGGTGCAGCCGCAGCTCTTTTAACATTTGTTTTCAAAGATACCGTTTTAGGATTACTTGCAAGCTTGCAACTAACTACTCAAGAAATTATTAATATTGGAGACTGGGTACGTATAGGCGAAATTGAAGGAACAGTTGAAAAAATTACTATTTCCGTAGTAACAATTAGGAATTTTGACCAATCTATTTCTACAGTTCCTACTTACAGTATTTTAAATTCTAATGTAACTAATTATAGAGGAATTAGTGAATCAGGAGCAAGAAGGGTAAAGAGAGTATTTAATATTAATATGGCAACTATTAACTTCTGTGATGCTACTATTTTAAAAGAACTAAAAAAATCTCCTTATATATCAAAGGATGTAATAGATAAAATAACTCTTGATAAAGAAGAGAAAGATTTAACCAACATTAAACTATTCAAATTGTATATTCAGGAATATCTAAAAAATAATCCAGCAGTTTATACCGAAGGGTTTACTTTTCTAGTAAGACAGCTTGAACCTACGATTAATGGGCTGCCTATAGAAATATATATCTTTGTTAAAGAAGTGAATTTAGTAGGTTATGAAAATATACAGGATAATATTTCTGAACATTTAATTTCTATACTTCCTGAATTTAAATTAAAAATATTTCAGAATGTAGGAGTGGTATAATATATCTGAAGTTAAATTTGCATCCAAGATGGAAGCTGCCTTTCATCTTGGATATTCACTACTTTTGAAAGAAAAGAAGTATATATACTACTTGATTATTTTCTCTAAATGCTTTAAAACTTAAAGCTTTAAAAATATGAAAATTTAAGACCTAGGAATGAATAATAATATAATTAATCTAATAGCCGCTATTATACTGTCTTTAAGTATAATTTTCGGTTGGCAATATTTTGTTGTAAAACCTGAACAAAAAAAACAGCAACAGCAAATAGCAGTGCAGAAAGCAGAAAATTTAAAGAAACAACAGTTAAAAGCTTTAGTAGAACCTGCAACTGATATTGTTGTTCAAGAAGAAAGCGGGGTACAGCGTATTAAAATAGAATCTGAATCACTCACCGGTTCTATTTCATTAAAAGGACTTAGATTTGACGATTTAATATTAAAGAAATATAAGCAAGATTTATCTAACAATAGTCCTGAAGTGAGATTATTTTCACCGGCTAATACAGAAAATGCCTATTTTGCTGAAATTGGTTTAGTTAGTAATTTATCTAGTGTAAAACTCCCTAACAACGATACTATATGGAATAGTGATAGTGAAATATTAAGCCCTGAAAAACCCGTTAATTTATTTTGGGTTAATGAAGACGGAGTTAAATTTTTAGTTACTATTACTGTCGATGAAAACTATTTATTTACTATAGAGCAAACCATCGTTAATAATAGTGATAAAGAACTTCCTGTGCAATCTTATGGTTTAATAAACCGTAAATATATTGCCGTAGAGAAAGCAGTGAATATATTACATCAAGGACCTATCGGGTGTATAGACGAGAATCTTAAAGAATATTCGTATGATGATATTAAAGATAAGAAAAGTGAAAAATTTGCAGCAAGTAAGGTTGACTGGATAGGAATTACCGATAAATATTGGTTATCTTCCTTGATTCCGGATAAATCAAGTAATTACAGCTCGAATTTTAATTATGCTCTTAAGCAAGGGACTGAAAGATATCAGGTAGATTTTATTTCACCGGTACAAATAATAAAGCCCGGCGAAAATTTTTCCATTAAAAGCAGAATTTTTGCAGGAGCAAAAAAAGTAGATTTGCTTGATAAATATGAAAAGCAATATGATATTAAATTATTTGATAGAGCTATTGATTTCGGCTGGTTTTATATAATTACCAAACCGGTTTTCTACGCCATGAATTTTTTCTATGGCTATGTCGGTAATTTCGGTGTTAGTATATTAATTGTTACGGTTATAATTAAGCTATTAATGTTTACTTTAGCCAATAAGTCTTATCGTTCGATGAAAAAAATGAAAAATTTACAGCCGGAAATCGATAGGATAAAAAATTTATACAGTGATGATAAGGCACGTTTAAATCAAGAAATAATGGCTTTATATAAAAAAGAAAAAGTAAATCCGGTAGCTGGTTGTTTACCTATACTTGTTCAAATTCCGGTATTTTTCTCTATCTATAAAGTATTGTATGTAACTATTGAAATGCGGCAAGCACCGTTTTACGGCTGGATTAAAGACTTATCTGCCCCTGATCCTACTACTATTTTTAATTTATTCGGCTTATTACCGTTCTCGCCTCCATCATTTTTAATGATTGGAGCATGGCCTATTTTAATGGCTATTACTATGTTCTTACAGCAAAAAATGAGTCCTGAACCTGCAGATCCGATGCAAGCTCAAGTAATGAAATTTATGCCGCTAATTTTTTTATTTATGTTTAGTAGTTTTCCTGTGGGACTTTTAATATATTGGTCTTGGAATAATATTCTATCCATAATTCAACAATATTATATTAATAAATTTAATTAATTAATGAGAATAGATAAAAATTTACCTAATTATCTAACTATTGCTCGAATAATGGTAATTCCGGTTATTATACTGGCATTTTATATAAATAATTCACTTGCACGTAAACTTGGAGCATTATTATTTGTTTTAGCTAGTATTACGGATTTTTTTGACGGTTATATTGCAAGAAAATATAATTTAGTTACGAGCTTTGGCAAGATGTTTGACCCTATAGCAGATAAGCTACTAGTAGGTTGCGTTATTATAATGCTACTAAAAAAAGATAACGTAGATGAGATACCTTGTCTATTAATTTTAGCACGAGAATTTTTAGTTAGCGGTCTTCGGGAGTTTTTAGCTCTAGTAAAGGTTAGTGTGCCTGTATCGAGACTCGCCAAGGTAAAAACGTTCTTACAAATGTTTGCCCTATCTATATTAATACTAGGCTCAAAAGGTTCAGGAATTATTTATTTAGATATAGTAGGGGAAATAATTTTATGGATTGCCGCTTTTTTAACAATCATTACAGGTTATTCTTATTTTAAAGCATGTAAGAAATATTTTTAAATAGGAGAATTTTATGATATATGTAAAATATATAATTTTAGGGTTTATTATGGTGTCTAGTTTAAGTCTTTAATATTTTTAAATAGGAGAATTTTATGATATATGTAAAATATATAATTTTAGGGTTTATTATGGTGTCTAGTTTAAGTCTTTACGCTGCTAACAATGATATAATTGCCGATAAGGAAATTATAAAAATAGAAGTAAGTAAAGAGCATTTAAAAACATTAAACGAAGCTTCAACGCTTTTAATTAGTTGTGTAGATTTCAGGCTAATAGATGAAACTGATAAATTAATGAAACAGTTAGGATTAGAAGATAATTTTGATAAAGTATCACTGCCTGGTGCATCACTAGCCCTTGTTAATGAAAGATATACTTATTGGGGGAAGACAATAGAAGATACGATAGGAATTTTACAACAGTTACATAATATTAAGCAAATTGTGTTCCTTGACCATAGAGATTGTGGAGCTTATAAGATGCTTATAGGTCAGGAACAGCTAAACACCAAGGAAAAAGAAACGGCAGAACATACAATAATCTTAAATAAAGCACGTAGCCTAATCAAAGAAAAATTCCCACAGTTAAAAGTTTATACTTTCTTAATGGGTGTTGACGGTGTAGTAGAGCAGATTTATGAAAAAACCATTCCTAACTAAAAGCAGTTTTATGGCATGGGTACCTAATCGTCATGAGCTACGCGACCGTAGGGAGTGCGGCAATCTCATGAAATAATCCCAAATTCCTGAGATTGCTTCGTCAATTACTTCGTAATTTTCCTCGCAATGACATTGAAAATGATCCATGCGGACAACCCCAAGAAAATAATTTATTTTGTATCTGTATCCTTATTATCTTTAGAATTAGCGGTATTATTTGGAGAGTCGTCTTTTGTAGGTAGTTTAGAGATGGATAGTTTTTGTTTATATTTTTGCTGCTCTGCTAAGAAATTTTGAGCCTCTTTGGAAAGGCTGTTATATAGTTCGCGTTTCTTCTTATTAATATCGACTATTTTTACTCTATATTCTTGTATTTCCTTGCGTACTTCCGGTTTGATAGTACCGGCGTAAGCAGAAAAATCATCTATAATTTTTTGTGTTGTAACATCATTAGCTTTTGCACCGTCTTTTTTAGAGTCGTCAGAAGTTATACTATCTGCAAAGCAGCTTGTACTAAGTAAAATAGCTATTCCAAATATTATTTTTTTTATCATATAAACCTTAAGCCTTATTCTTAATAAGTAGACCATTTTTAAGTCTAATAGTCAATGTAAAATATCCCTATTTTCTACTTGTGTTTTATTACCTAGTTAGTATAACTATACTAACGGTTGGACACAATAAAGTATGATAACAAAAAATATACAATATTACGATAATAATGCACAATTATTTTATGATAGAACGATTAATGCGGATTTATCCGATAATTATAAAAAATTCATAAGCTATTTACCTAAAAATGCTCACATTTTAGATGCAGGTTGCGGAGTCGGGCGTGATACAAAATATTTTTTAAGCCAAAGATATCAAGTTACTGCTTTTGACGGTTCAACCGAAATGGTCAGATTAGCATCAAAAGAAACCGGAATAAATGTACTGCACTCAACTTTTCAAGATATGAATTTTAAGGAGTTATTTGATGGTGTTTGGGCTCAAGCAACTCTCCTTCATGTACCTTATGATGAAACAAAAGATGTTTATAAAAAAATTCACGCTGCATTAAAGCCGGAAGGAATTTTTTATGCTTCTTACGGATATGGTTCAGATATTATACAAAATGATGATCGCGATTTTTACAATATGAATGAGGATACAATAAAACTTTATTTTAATGGGCTTTTTGAGGTAGTTAAAATATGGACGGAAAAGAGTAAGAGATTCTCTCCAAGTAAGGAAGCATTATGGTTAAATTTCATTGTCAAAAAAAGTAAAAACTATGATTAGATTAGTTTACTTATTTCTTGCTTTAATACTCAGTTTTAAAATATATGCAATAGAACATAAGGGTTTAACTTATAATCGTTATGAAAAAGATAAGCATGTGATTCATGTATTAACTATTGATCCTAAGAATTTTGGGCTAAAACTAGTTAAAGCTCATAATCAGGTTATAGGCAGAGAAACAGTAGATGCTATAGCACGCCGCACTAATGCAGTTGCTGCTATTAATGCCGGATTCTTTGAGATTGCTGGTAGCGATGACGGTAGACCAAGCCTTACTTTAATGATTGACGGTAAACTATTTGGGCTTAGAAATAAGATGCAGAGCTTATTAATTATAGATCAAAATAATATTCAAATTACCAAAGCTAACGCAAAAATTTTAGTAGAAATAGGGGATAAGTCGATTATTCCAAATCAAGTTAATTATTTTTCAAATCCAAAGGATGTTACTTTCTATAATGATGTTTGGGCGTCTACTACATTAACGCCGTATACTAATAAAGAAATCTTGATTGACCAGAACTTTGTTGTTACTGAAATAAGTAAGCATGGGGATAATCAAATTCCGCAAAAAGGTTTTGTATTATCTTTTCCACAAGAATCAAGCTTGCCGGCAGTAAATACAAATGATTCTGTAAAACTGAATTTAGAATTTATCGATAAAGACGGTAAATCTATGAATTTAAGTAAAAATGCTTCAGTAGTAACTGGTATTCCCTTGTTGGTTCAAAACGGTAAAAATGTTATAGATAATCCAAAGCAAAATGATCCGGCTCATGCTCGTACCGCTCTAGGAGTGCGTAATGACGGTACTATAGTGATAGTTGTAGTAGAACAGATATATAAACAGCATATAAAAGACATTAAGCTTGAACAAGTTAGATCAATTCTACAAAAAGAAAAAGGTGTAGTTTTTGAGAAATTAACGCTACCTGAAGCTTTAAAAATTCTAGAAAAACATCTCGTTAATGATACAGTGATAGGGCTAACTAAGCTCGAGCTTGCAGAATATATGTTAAGCCTTGGATGTGAATCGGCAATCAATTTAGACGGCGGCGGTTCTTCTACGTTATTTATGGACGGAAAAATTATAAATAATGTTACAGGCGACGAAGATGAAGCTTTAGGAGAACATACAATACGCCCCGTATCCGATGCCATAGTCATTATACCAAATTAATATAGATTGAATTTATGTTACGTTTTCTGATTGTAGTTATAAGCTTACTTTTATCACAGACAGTGTTAGCAAGAGAATGCTCTATGCCAAAGGAGTGGCAAAAACTTTGCCCTATTTTAGAATCACGAGTAGAGCAAACTATTAAGAAAATGAAATTACAAGAATCGAATGCAGAAATTTTAGAGCAATTTTTAAATTCTACCGATTATAATTTTGTATATTTACCTATTTTACAAAATGACTTGCCAAAAACTACCTTGGAGTTATTAATAGCTATCAATGAAAGGGGTTTAGATATAAAAAAAGCTGATTTAATGGCAAAATATCTACAGGAGTTAGTAGGGTTTTATAATTTTCAAAATGTTACAGCGTTTGACAATAATACTTCTCACATTATAGGAAGACAGTGGCATGAGATTGATTATTCCGGTGAAAATATGACATGGCAAAATCAAAAAACAAAATATGCTCGTTACGATATAACAGATTTCAAATCTGTAGATTGCCTGAAAAAGTTTTTTAAAGTGGAATCAAAACTGCCATATTTTACCAAAATATATAAGCCTAGATATTAAAGAAACAGGCGTTGTTGCATGAATCGGTAAAACCTACTCGATGTCGTTCTCGCCTACGTAGGAAGGTATTGTCAGCGTGGATTGGTTTTCCGTCATTGCGAGAAGAATTACGTAGTAATTCGACGAAGCAATCCAGTTAAAAATTCTGTAAATCAGAATTTTTTTATTATTTTTTCTGGATTGCCACGTCGCTTCGCTCCTCGCAAGGCATTGTTGCGTGGACCGGTAAAACCCACTGTGTCACCCCGTGGCTTGACCACGGGGTCCAGAAAAACAATAAAAAATACTAATAATATTAGTATTTTTAACTGGATTCCGTGAATAAATCACGGAATGACAGCGGTGGAATTGATCCACGCAACAATGCCTCCTCGCAATGACGGAAAAGCGGGTCAACGTAACAATGCTACTTGGGAATGACATTGCAACCTTAAACTTAAGAATAACAAGTTTACTGAATATCATAAAAAGCTATTATTTCTCCGTCTTTGCTTCCTAATGTATTAACTCGGTCGTCTAAATCACGGGGTAAATCTATTGTGATAGATGTATTTGATAAATTTTCATATATTAATCTAGCATCTACTATTACTACCTTACTATCAGGTTCTAACAGTAATTTTTTATTGATTTTGGTGTTAATATGATCAATTTTAATACTTGTGCCTTCTGAAACTTTAATTGTTTCATTCTCTTGAAGCTCTTCTTCCAAGGTAGCAGAATTATTTATTATATCATTTCCTTCACTAATTGGTTTTGTAAACCCTAGCATATGCGTCATGCCTGGTTCACTATGTTTGGTAAAACTAGTAACTCTAAAATCAAAATAGTCAGAAATAGGACCTCCAACTATTGCTGCACCACCAACAAGTGAAAACGAACCATCATTATTTCCAGTTCCATCATTATCTATAGTTCTCATATCTTTTTATTTCCCTGTATTAATTGTTAAAATTATTCAAATATTTTTACTATTTAAATATTATTATACTACATCTATAACATCGTCAATAATTTTCATTATTTGTTATACCACTCTTTTTGATTAAGTTATGCAAAAGCCAATTTGGTAAGCTTAGAAACCTAGAAAATTCTAAGATTTTATATTTGTAGCCTGCTGTTGCATAGTTTTTTTACGCATGTCTAGATATTCTTCCTTGCTCATTCTTTTTTCGGGAGCGACATAATCTAAAAATACTTTTCCATTTAGATGATCGATTTCATGCTGTATAACTCTTGCTAAAAATCCTTCTGCGATACCTTGAATTTGATTTCCGTTTATATCATATGCCTGATAATGAATCTTTTTGAATCTTGCTACCGGTCCTGTAGCATTTTCAACAGAAAAGCATCCTTCGTAATCTTCGTGTTTTTCAGCTCCTATCGCTTTGTATGAGGGGTTAATCCATATAGTTTTAGGCATAGTATCCGTAAGGTCAGGACGCCATTTCTTTAGCTCTTCATTTTCATGTACTGCAAATATTATGATACATTTTGATATGCCTATTTGCGGTGCAGCAAGCCCTGCACAATTTTCTTCTTGATCATATTTCTTCTCTAATATAGATACATCACGTAAGTCTTCTGCAGATAAAGGGAAGTTTAACGTTTTTGCCTTGATTCTAATAGTTTTAGCCTCAGAATTATTTAGAGTCTCTAAGTTTAAGGTTATATATTCCGGTAGTGAAATATTGTTTTCATTTTTCATATTACTTTTACAACCTGTTATAAAAATTATACTAAATAATAGAAAAGTTATTTTTAATTTTTGCATACTATTACTTAATCTTCCTTAATGCCATGCTGAAATATACACCATCGCCAAGGTTAACGCTACGGAAATCAAAGGATTCAAAATCTATGCTAGGTAAAGGATTTGAGTGAGAGCTTTTCAGATCTAATAAATTATTCTTTCCAGCATATTCTTTGAAAGTCATATTTTTCGGTAGTTTTTTACTAGTATCCTCAAAGCTGAAATATCTAATCTCATAATTAATACCGTTAATAGTAACTTTTTGACCGCAAATTTGTGGATTAACGAAAGATGATGAGGTGCTACTCGCTATTTGTGGTGCTACTTCTAGCAACTCTTTTAGTGTTACATTTCCTTCACTGCTATACATAGTAGCAGAGAGAACTATAACAAGGAAAAAATTTGTGATATATTTTTTAAGCATTTTCTTCTCCTATTAAATTAGTTGTATCCTTATTTTGTTCGTTTACAGTAATATTTGTAAGCTCATCAGAGTTATTTGAAATATATATAATATTTTCTTTTTGTCTTTCTTGAATTTGAACTAGAATATCTTGATATTTTATGTTATCAGACTCCTGATTAAGCTTAGTTTGAAAATATTCTCCTAACTTTTGTAAAAAATTGTTAGTTCTAGCTCCTACCGCACTGCATGCAGTTAAAGGTATTTCTTCGCCTAATTCTAAGTAATATTTAGTCGTTTCAAAATTTAAATTCCTGACACAAAAATATAGCGATGATTCCTTATTGTTAGTAGTAATTCTAAAATCAGCTCCTTTCTGGTCAATTAAAAACTTTATCATTTCAATTGAACCTAAGCGAGATGCTATATGCAAGGCTGTCCAACCATTTTGTCTTGTTCATTTATATCTATGCCATTTTCGATATCTAATATTTTCTTAAGAAGTTCTAGATTACAGCTTTTTGCAGCTATGTGAAGAATATTACTATTAAAACTTGTTGGTCCTGTATCATCAACAATTATGGAGCTATATGCCTTAAAAATTTGCCATGTTTCTCGCCAACTATATTGTGACCAAGAAATGTTCCATAGTGATTTCATATATTGTCCTCTCCTATTAAATTCATAATATTTGTATATTCAACGATAATTTCTTCGTCATTACTATATGTCTCTATAATAGCACCTTTTAGATCATTAGTATTTGAAGTATATACAAGATATTTCTTCTGCTCCTTGGATAGCTTAGCAGAGAGATTTTGATATGTTATATTGTCGGGATGTTGTGCAACCGTACCTCTTAACTCCCTACATAATAGTTTAAAAAAAATTGCTATGTCAGTATTATCACGTAATTTCGGTAGAATTTTGGGCATTTCTTCGCCTAACTCTAAATAATATTGAGTCATACATACATCCCGATTATTAGCAGATAGATATATCGGTGACTCTCCGTTATTAGTGGTAATTTTATAATCGGCTCCTTGATCCTCTATTAAAAACCGAACCATATTTAATAGAAAAAAATATGAAGCTAAATGTAAAACCGTCCAACCGTTAGCATCTTGTTCGTTTATATCGATATCTTTTTCTGTCTCTAATATTTTTCTTAAAAGATATATATCATGACTTTCAACTGCTATATACAGAATGTTATTATTAAAAGGCTTTGGTATTATATAGTCATAAGTTGTTCGTTTATAAGCTCTTATAATTTGCCGTATTTCTTCCCAGCTATATTTTGACCAAGAAATATCCCATAGTGATTTCATAATTTATTATTATAATTATAAATAGAAAACTATAGATAAAAATTAAAATCAAGTGAATAAATTATCATATTTTTAATATCAGGTATTTTCACTTCGTTTACTTATCTCGTAGTCAATAATTTATTTGATTTCCTTTGAGTAAAAATCAATAGATTTGACTTTTCTAACATATTTTAGTATAATATCTATCTTCAAAATAAATAGAAAAATTTAATTTATGAGTACTCCCAAAAGTGATAATTATCTCTCAGAACTAAGAAAAGTAATTTGGCCCATAGAAAAATACGAAAATAAGAAGTTTTTGCCTATGGCATTTATGATGTTCTGTATTTTATTAAACTACTCAACACTTCGTTCAATTAAAGACGGATTTGTAGTAACGGATATAGGAGCAGAAGCAATAAGTTTCTTAAAAACATATATAGTACTACCTTCTGCCGTAATCGCTATGGTAATTTACGTTAAACTTTGCGATATTTTAAAGCAAGAAAACGTATTTTATGTTATTACTTCATTTTTCTTAGGGTATTTTGCATTATTTGCATTTGTTCTTTACCCCTACCCTGATTTAGTTCATCCTGATCCTGAAACCATAGAATCTTTAAGTTTAGCTTACCCTAATTTTAAATGGTTTATAAGAATAGTTGGGAAATGGAGCTTTGCATCTTTTTATACTATGGCAGAGCTTTGGGGAACAATGATGCTTAGTTTATTATTTTGGCAATTTGCTAACCAAATTACTAAAACCGATGAAGCTAAACGTTTTTACTCAATGTTTGGTTTACTTGCTAATTTAGCATTGCCTGTAACATCCGTGATTATTGGATATTTCTTGCATGAAAAAACTCAAATAGTTGCAGAACATCTAAAATTTGTGCCTTTATTTGTTATAATGATAACAAGTAGCTTTTTGGTAATATTAACATATAGATGGATGAATAGAAACGTTCTAACCGATCCTAGACTTTATGACCCGGCATTAGTAAAAGAAAAGAAAGCTAAAGCTAAAATGTCATTAATAGACAGTTTTAAAATGATCTTTACCTCTAAGTATGTAGGTTATATTGCATTGTTACTTATTGCTTATGGTATTTCAGTAAACTTAGTTGAAGGCGTTTGGAAATCCAAAGTAAAAGAATTGTATCCGACGAAAGAGGCTTATACTATATATATGGGTAAGTTCCAATTTTATCAGGGTTGGGTTGCAATTGCTTTCATGCTTATAGGTAGTAATATTTTAAGAAAAGTATCATGGTTAGCTGCAGCTATGATAACTCCATTAATGATGTTAATTACCGGTGCAGCGTTTTTTGCATTTATCTTTTTTGATAGTGTTATTGCTATGCATTTAACAGGTATTCTTGCTTCAGGTCCTTTAGCACTTGCTGTTATGATCGGTATGATTCAAAATGTTTTAAGTAAAGGTGTAAAATATTCTTTATTTGATGCCACTAAAAACATGGCATATATTCCGCTTGATAAGGATTTACGAGTAAAAGGACAGGCTGCTGTTGAAGTTATCGGAGGAAGATTCGGTAAATCGGGTGGTGCTATTATTCAATCCACATTCTTTATTTTATTTCCTGCATTCGGTTTTGTTGAGGCAACACCATATTTTGCTTCTATATTCTTTGTAATAGTAATATTATGGATATATGCCGTTAAAGGTTTAAATAAAGAGTATCAAGTTTTGGTAAATAAAACTGAAAAATAGAGTTTGTTAAAATAAAAAAGCAAGTTTCTTAGAAACTTGCTTTTTTTATAGTCGGAGAGTTTATAATATGACAGATACAAAACCCAAAATTAAAACTCCAAGATCGCCATATGTAAAAAAATATAACAGTTGGCGAATAAGGATTTTGTATTCTATTATTATAGGTTATGCGACTTTTTATTTTTGTCGTCAGAATTTTAATATAGCAACGCCTGCTATAAGAGAATATTTTGGGGTTACTAAAACACAAATTGGTTGGATATTAACTGCTTCATCTATTATGTATGGAGTTAGTAAAGCGTGTAACGGGTTTATTAGCGATAAAGTTAACGCTCGGATATTTATGGTTTTGGGTCTTTTATTTGTCGGGGTCATTACTATTCTAATAGGTTTTGCAGATTCTTTATGGCTTATAGGAATTTTATGGATAGCTAGTAACTGGTTTCAATCTATGGGTTGGCCTCCTGCAACAAAAATGCTTACTCACTGGTTCGCTTCAAAAGAACTTGGAACTAAATGGGCTATGGGTGCAACTTCTAATCAAATAGGCGGTGCCCTTGCTATGATAAGCTGCGGTTATTTAATCGATAAATTTGATTGGAGAGCTGCTTTTTTCGTTCCCGGTGTAGTTGCTTGTGTAGTATCGCTTTTTTTATATAATAGGCTTCGTAATTCTCCAAAAGAAGTAGGTTTATCTACCGTAGAGGAATATAAAGAATATCCGCCTGAAGCTATAGGGGATTATGAGAAGCTATTAACTCCCCAATTACTTAAAATGGTCTTTTGTAATAAGCTAATATGGTATGTTTGTTTAGCAAACATGTTTGTTTATATAATACGTTCCGGAGTAATTTATTGGGCTCCAACATTTTTAAAAGATTTACGTAATATAAGCCTTGCAAATGCAGGCTTACAAATCGGTTTATATGAAATGATAGGTATCCCAGGGGCATTAATAGCAGGTGTTTTATCTGATAAACTATTTCAAGGTCGTCGAGGTCCCGTTGCATCCATATGTATGGTATTGCTTAGCTTATTGTTAGTCTTGTTTTGGAAAATTCCTATTCAAAGTGAATTATTAAGTATAGTAATTCTTTCTTTAATAGGCTTTTTTGTTTCAGGACCTCAGCTCCTTGTAGGTATAGCAGCTGCTGATTTCAGTACTCGTCAAGCTGTCGGTACGGCTAATGGATTATCAGGGTTATTTGGTTATTTAGGAGCGGCTATTGCGGGAGTCGGCGTAGGATGGATTAGCGATAATTACGGTTGGAATGGGGTATTTATATTTTTCAGTATTTCTGCTCTTTTAGGAGGAGGATTATTTGCTTTGACATGGAATCGTTCAGCTAAAAAATAAATTTAACAATTATATAAATAGGTTACAAAATGACAATACAATATACTTTTTCAATGATTAAGCCTGATGCTATCAAGAGGAATAAAATAGGACAAGTTAATACTTATTTAGAAAATGCAGGCTTAAAGATAGTAGCTCAGAAAATGAAATTTTTAACTAAATATGAAGCTGAATGTTTCTATGACGAACATAGAGCAAGACCGTTTTTTAATAGCTTAGTTGAATATATTACTTCAGGAGCGGTAGTACTTCAAGTTCTTAAGGGGGAAGATGCTATAATTTTAAACCGTACCATTATGGGGGCAACTAATCCTGATGAAGCTGAAGCGGGAACCATTAGAAAGGATTTAGGAGAATCAATTGAGGCTAATAGTATTCATGGTTCAGATAGTGAAAACAGTGCAAAAAGAGAAATCGAATTTTTCTTTAACAAATCTGAAATTATAGAATAATTAATGCTAAAATATGACGTAATAGTTATAGGCGGTGGACATGCAGGCGTAGAAGCAGCCGCCGCTTCTGCACGTCTTGGAGCTTCTACTCTCCTAATTACGTTAAAACCGGAAAATTTAGGCGAAATGTCTTGCAATCCAGCAATCGGTGGAATTGCAAAAGGCACATTAGTTAAAGAAATCGATGCACTTGATGGGTTAATGGGTTATGTTATAGACCAAGCCGGTATACATTATAAAATGCTGAATGAGACTAGAGGACCGGCAGTTTGGGGCCCTAGAGCTCAAGCTGATCGAAAGCTTTATAAAAAAGCGATGTATCAAATATTAACAAATTACCCTAATCTAGATATATTATATGGAAAAGTGGAAGATATAGAAATTAAATCTTCTAAAGTTGAAGCGGTTATTTTAAATAACAATAGCAAAATTCCTTGTCAAAAAATTATATTAACTACGGGTACTTTTCTATCAGGTCTTATTCATATAGGCTCGACAAAAATTCCTGCCGGTAGAGTAGATGAAGAGCCTTCGTATGGATTATCAAATACATTAAAAAGAGTAGGATTTAAGATTGCCCGTTTAAAAACAGGTACACCACCAAGAATTGACGGGCGTACTATTGATTATAGTAAAACAATTTTACAACCCGGCGATAAAACTCCTCGTCCTTTTTCTGAATTAACAAATGTTGTCAATGTTCCTCAGATAAATTGTTTTATTACAAAAACAACCTCAGAAACTCATGATATTATACGTGAGAACCTTAATAAATCTGCAATGTATTCAGGGCAAATAGAAGGAATAGGACCGCGATATTGTCCTTCTATTGAAGATAAAATAGTCAGATTTAGTACAAAATCAGAACATCGTATATTTTTAGAACCTGAAGGGTTAGATAATTATACGATTTATCCAAACGGTATTTCTACTTCTTTGCCTGAAGATGTACAACATAAATTAATCAAAACAATACCAGGATTAGAAAATGTAAAGGTTTTACGTCCAGGTTATGCTATAGAATATGATTATGTTGATCCACGTGAAATAAGTGTTACGCTAGAGACAAAAAAAATAGCTGGATTGTATTTTGCTGGGCAAATTAACGGTACTACAGGATATGAGGAAGCCGCAGGGCAAGGTATAATAGCTGGTATAAATGCTGCTTTAGCAGTAAAAGATCAAGCACCGTTTATGTTAACAAGAGCAAACAGTTATATTGGAGTAATGATTGACGATTTAACAACATTTGGTACTATAGAACCTTATCGTATGTTTACTTCTCGCTCAGAATATAGATTATCTTTAAGAGCAGATAACGCTGATTTACGTTTAACGGAATTAGGGATAAACATTGGTGTTGTATCAGAAAAACGTAAAAAAATATTTACAAAAAAATGTGAAGATATAGAAAAAACAAAATCATTATTAAATACTTTGTCTTTAACTACTAGTAAACTTGCTAAAATGGGTATACAGGTTGCACAGGATGGTACATATAAAACAGTATTAGACTTATTTAAAATACCTAGTTTTAATGTTGAACAAGCTATCAAAATTTTTCCTATGCTTGAAGAAACACAAAATAATAATATTTTGCAATTACTATATATTGAAGCAAAATATTCTTCATATTTAACTAGACAACACGCAGATATTAATTTATTTCAAAGTGAAGAGGTACAGTTAATACCTAAAAATATTGACTATTTTAAAATATCAAGTATATCATTAGAGATACAGGAAAAACTTTCTTCCCATAAACCTACTACTATTGGTGTAGCACGTCGAATCCCAGGGATTACACCTGCAGCAATTACGGCTATTATAATTTATTTAAAAACTAAATATAGTGATGGAAGTTCCACGTGAAATAATTGAAAAGTTAGAAATTTTTCAAAAGTTAGTTAAAAAATGGAATAAATCAATCAATCTTGTATCGGATAATACTATACCTAATTTTTGGCAGCGTCATATATTAGACTCATTACAATTAATGCGATATATTGATAATAAAGAAATACACTTGGTTGATATAGGAAGTGGAGCTGGTTTTCCCGGTATAGTATTATCTATAGCAGGGGTAGCGAAAGTAAGTTTAATAGAAGCTGATTTACGTAAATGTATATTTTTAGAAAAAGCATCAAAGATATCAAATAATAACATACAAATAATCAATCAAAGAATAGAAAAAGTAGAAATAGATTGTAGTATATTGACTTGTAGAGCTTTCTCTAAATTAAATACAATATTTAATTGTATAAAAAATATTTCGGTACAAGAAAAATTTTTATTATTAAAAGGAAAAAATTATTTAACTGAAATAGTAGAAGCTAAAGAGATGTGGTTATTTGATTATTTAATACATCAAAGTATTACTTGTGAAGAAGGGAAAATTCTAGAAGTTAGTAATTTAACAAAAATTATATGAAAGTAATTGCTATTGTTAATCAAAAAGGAGGGGTGGCTAAAACTACAACTACTGTAAATTTAGCTACAGCTTTTGCTGCTGTAAATAAAAAAATTTTAGTTATAGATCTTGATCCTCAAGGGAATAGTAGTACTGGTTTTGGAATTAACCAGCAACAACGCAAAAATACTATATATCAAGTATTAACAAATTTAATAAAATTGAAAGATGCAATAATTTCTACAGACATACCAAATTTAGAAATAATTACTTCAAACACTAATCTATCTGCTGCTGAATTAGATTTAACAAAATTAAAGGACCGAGAATATATTTTAATGAAGCTATTGGAAGAAATAAAGATATTATATGATTATATAATTATTGATTGCCCTCCTTCATTAAATTTATTAACAGTAAACGCTTTAGTTGCAAGCGATGAAGTGTTGATTCCAATGCAATGTGATTTTTATTCATTAGAAGGATTAAGTCACTTGCTAAAAACAATTGAAATTGTAGAGAAAAAATTAAATCCTAAGATAAAGATTGCAGGTATATTATTTACAATGTATGATAAGCGTAATCGTTTAACTGAGCAAGTAGAAGAGGATGTTAGAAAATGCTTAGGGGAATTAGTATTTAAAACCGTTATCCCAAGAAATATTAAATTATCTGAAGCCCCTTCATACGGAAAACCGGCTATTATATATGATTATAAATGTTCGGGAGCAGTTGCATATATAGAACTTACAAAAGAAATCTTAGAAAGATATGGCGAAAAATAAAGGACTAGGAAGAGGGTTATCTTCATTACTTGGGGAAGAAGTTATTTCTATAGAATCAGAAATAATACAAATAATAAATATTGATAAAATAAGGCCGAATGAGAATCAGCCTAGAAAAAACTTTGAATATGATAAAATAAAAGAATTAGCAGATTCTATATTGAATAATGGTTTATTGCAGCCTATTATCGTCGATAATAATTTCCAAATTATAGCAGGAGAGCGACGCTGGCGTGCATGTAAATTAGCAAAAGTTTTAGAGATACCAGTAATTATAAAAAATTTAGATGCTAGAGAGAGTATGGAAATAGCATTAATTGAGAACATACAAAGAACTGATTTAACAGTTATGGAAGAAGCTCGTGGCTTTAAATATTTGGTAGAAAATTTTAATTATACGACAGAAAAATTAGCTGAAAGGCTTGGCAAAAGTCGTAGTCATATAGCTAATTTGTTGAGGCTTAATAATTTGCCACAATCTATTCAAGATAAAGTAAATGAGAATATATTAAGCATGGGACAAGCTCGATGTTTAATAAATCATGAACATGCAGAAGTAATGGCCGAACATATTATAAGTAATGATTTAAATGTACGTCAAACAGAAGAGCTAGTAAGACAATGGTATAAAAATGAATATACGAAATCTCCTAACAATAGTGGCAAAGTAGGAAAGCGTTTTTTAAAGGACAATGCTACTGATAATGATTTTGAATCATTAGTAAAAGTTTTATCAGAAAAATTTGGTATAAAAATAACAATAGAAAATTATCCTTTAGGAGGAAAATTAATATTTCATTATAAAAATTTAGAAGAATTAGACTTGATATTATTAAAATTAAGTTAAAAAACCTGTTAAAATTAAAATATATATAGAAAAATAATGATAGAAATTACAATGTCTAATTTTGAATTATATGATCATAGAGCAATAAATTCATACAATGCAGTAGTAAATATATTTATCGGTGGAAAATAATAATATAAGGAAATAAGTAATTTATGTCATATCAATATGTTTATGAAATGGTTGGTTTAAGCAAAATTATAAATGGTAAACGAATTTTAAAAGAAACAAATTTATCATTTTTACCAAAAGCTAAAATCGGTATAATAGGTCCAAATGGAGCAGGCAAATCGACTTTATTAAAAATAATGGCAGGTATCGATAAAGAGTTTGAAGGTAAAGCAACAGCTAAAATCGGTATAAAAATAGGATATTTACCTCAAGAACCGTATCTTGATGCTAGTAAAAATGTTTTTGATAATATCATGGAAGGTCTTCATGAAAAGAAAAAACTTATTGATGAATTTAATTATATAAGTAACAAATTTGCTGCTGAAATCACTGATGAAGAAATGCAAAAGCTTTTTGATAAACAAGCAGAATTGCAAGAAAAAATAGACAATTGTGATGGATGGAATCTAGAACGTGAAATAGAGATCGCAATGCTTGCTTTACGTTGCCCACCAAAAGAAGCAGATATTACAAAAATTTCCGGTGGAGAAAAAAGAAGAGTGGCTTTATGTAAATTGCTTTTAGAGAAGCCTGATATGTTGTTACTTGATGAACCTACAAATCATTTGGATGCAGAATCAGTTTCTTGGCTTGAAGGTTATTTAAAGCATTATGAAGGTACCGTAATAGTAATTACCCATGATCGTTATTTTTTAGATAATGTTACAGAATGGATATTAGAAATAGATCGTGGAAATTGTATACCGTGGGAATCAAATTATAGTTCTTGGCTTGAACAGAAGCAAAAAAAATTAGCTTTAGAAAGTAAAGAAGACGATGATAGAAAAAAACAATTGAATCGTGAACTTGAATGGATTCGTCAAACACCAAAAGCTAGACAATCAAAAAATAAAGCACGTATTACAGCATATCAAGAATTATTAAATAAACAACAAGAACAAAAAACTGATCCTACTCAAATAATTATACCTAATGGACCTCGTTTAGGAGATCTTGTCATTGAAGCAGAACATATAGCTAAAGAATTTAATAATAAAATATTATTATCAGATTTTAGTTTTAAAGTTCCACGTGGAGCTATTGTAGGAATTATTGGACCGAATGGAGCAGGTAAATCTACTTTATTTAATATTATTACAGGTAAAATAACACCGGATAGTGGTTCTATTAAAATTGGTCAAACGGTAAAATTAGGTTACGTTGATCAATCACGGGATCATTTAGATGATAATAAGACTATATGGGAAGAAATTTCAGAAGGTCTAGATGAATTACAACTTGGTAATAGAATAATTAAAAGTAGAGCTTATTGTGCAGCTTTTAATTTTAGAGGCGGTGATCAACAAAAAAAAGTTGGACAACTTTCAGGTGGAGAACGTAACAGAGTACATTTGGCAAAATTACTAAAAGAAGGAGCAAATGTTATATTATTAGATGAGCCGTCTAATGATTTAGATATTGATACGTTAAGAGCACTTGAAGATGCTATTTTAGATTTTGCAGGTTGTGTATTAGTGATTAGTCATGATAGGTGGTTTTTAGATAGAATAGCCACTCATATTATATCATATGATAAAGAAAATAATGCTACATGGTTTGAAGGAAATTATCAAGATTACCATGAATATATGCTAAGTACTAATGGGGAAAGTGTTTTAAATCCAAAATATAAACATAAGAAATTAATATAAATATGTCTTTAACACAAATATTATTAATTTTGTTTGTAGGAATATTGGTAACAAAACCGCATGATATTTTTATAATTATTAAAGAATTTAAAAAAATAAAAGCGTATTTAATTAATATTAAGTCGTCTATTATAAAAAATATAGATGAGTCGTTAGAAACAGAGCAGATAAATTTTTATTTAAAAAAAATTATTAACCTAGAAGGTTATTATCATGGTAATTATGATTTAACGACAATAAAAGAAAAATATTATACGCTAATAATTAATAATGACTTAATAGAAAATGAATCAGTACATGATATAACAGAGAAACACTAATCCGTGCCTCACTTAATTAATTAAATCTAAGAATTATGCAAAAAGTAGTAAAACTTAACAATATCAAAATAGGAAATGATTTACCGTTTGTTCTAATTGCAGGACCTTGTCAGATTGAAGGAAAAGATCATGCCTTATTTATGGCAGAAAAACTTGTTAAATTAACTAGCAAGCTTGAGATTCCATTTATTTATAAATCTTCTTTTGATAAAGCTAATAGAACTTCCGTAAATGGGATTAGAGGACTTGGTATTGAGAAAGGTTTAGAAATTTTATCAAAAGTAAAATCTGAATTCGATTGTTCTATTGTTACTGATGTCCATTCAGAGAGTCAATGTACTGAAACAGCTGAAGTAGCAGATATTTTACAAATTCCGGCGTTTCTATGTAGACAAACTGACTTGCTTCAAGCTGCCGCAAAAACAGGTAAAATAGTAAAAGTAAAAAAAGGACAGTTTCTAGCTCCGTGGGATATGAAAAATGTACAAACAAAACTAGAAGCTTTTGGAGTAAAGGATATATTATTTACAGAGCGTGGTGCATGTTTTGGTTATAATAATTTGGTATCTGATATGCGTAGTCTTGCAATAATGGCGGAGTTAAATGTACCTGTAGTTTTTGATGCGACGCATTCCGTTCAGCAGCCTGGAGGGCTAGGAGGTAGTACTGGAGGGGAAAGAAAATATGTAGAGCTACTTGCAAAAGCAGCAACTTCTGTAGGTATCGCCGGTATGTATATGGAAGTACATCAAGATCCTGATAACGCTCCAAGTGATGGTCCATGTATGATTAAGTTGGATAATCTAGAATCCATTCTTATCAAACTAAAAAAATATGATAAAATTACAAAAGAAAAATAATCTTAGAGGTTATCTGTAAATAAATGTTAATTAGTAATTAAAGAGTTTTTTTAGCGAAAGTTAATAAGATTTTTACAGAAATAGCAGGTTCCTATTTCAAAAAAATCTTATAATTTGCAGCAAAAAAGAATTAAATTTTTGGTTAACATTTATTTATAGGCAGCCTCTTAAACTTTACCTTTCAAAATATATATTAAATATCCCCTTACTAATTCAATTTTAAAATAGAAGTGATAATTTTTTATAATATAAAAAATAGAACTTTCTTATCCTCAGAATTGCACCAATTCATATTTAAATCCTTGTTGTAAATTTACTTATTCAAAAAAATTTTTTAAGTAGTGTTAATAATTATTAATTCAACTTATGGAGCAAAAATGTTTTCATTTGTATAAATGCAAATAATTTAATAGGTATAATAATTATTATTATGTGGAATCAAATAAAAGCAGTTGGTAGTACATTGCTTGGTAGTCCCAAACAGGAACGAGGTTTAAAAAATATAAATGATTTTTTGACAGAGTATTTTAATAATATTTTGGAACAAAAAAACACTCCAAACTTAACTGCTCTTGAAGAAGCTAATATATTAATGAAGTTAAGTAATATTAATATTAAAGATATATTAACTCCAAACGCAAGCTTTATATCTGAGTATAAACCTAAAGATATTATAGCTTGGTTCTCTAATAATACTCGTTCTATATTTAATGAAACATTAGTAAAACCAAATAGCGGACTTGCCGAGTTTATCCATATAACCGCTTTGAATTTTAGTAACTACCCCTTTATAAAAGAAGATATACAATGTATAGCAGATTATTTAAGGAATAATAAGACTATCGAGCGAGTATTTTTGGATAATTGCGGTATAAATGATAAGCAAGTAAAAATTTTAGCCGAAATATTTAGACTTAACAAGACAATAACTAAACTTTCTTTAGTAAGTAATAAAGCAATAACTAATATCGGAATAAAAACTTTATTAAAGATAAAACATAATAATCAATATAAGCTAGCAGAATTAGAAATCTCTCCTAATTTTAATGATAATTCAGAATTTCAGCTCATTTCCGAAATAGATATTTTAAATAAAAATTCTGTAAATACATATTTAAAGAAAACAACAGCTCAAAACATTGATAGTAAAATTGAAAATAAAAATTTACAACCTCTTGAAAAGTACCATAAGTTAGAAAGACCGTTCATAAAGAACGGTAATAAGCTTTTAAAATTAATAGCAGAAAGTCATAATGAAATTACCAAAACAGGAGATAGTATAAATAAACTAATTGCGATGATAGGGATGAACGGAGTAGGAACCACTACTCTTGGCTGTTTTTTAAGCGGACAAAAATTAGAAGAAGATGAAGACCGCTCTTTATATGCAAAAGAACCGGAATATAATGAAAAAATACATCATGAAGTAGACAATGGATATAAGCTTGTTAATAATTTCTTTATACCTGATGATGAAGGTGGAATTAATATTATAGAATGTCCAGGGATTCATAATCAACCTATAAACTCTATTCAAACAATTCTTAATTTATATATTTTGTGGCAAATATTAGAATTAGCCGAAAAAGTTAAATTTTCAGTCGTAATTAGAGATAATAGTGTAAAGGAGGTCTTTGATTCTACATATAAACAATTTGCTAATATTTTTAGAGATAGTAATGGTCAGTTAACTCCGGAAATTAAAGAACAATTAAAAGATGCTGTATCTTATATAATTTCTGTTGCTGATTATAAAAATGAAGAAGAGAAAAATACTAAGATTAAGGAAGAAAAGAGTAAACTCGGTAAGCTTTTGAAGAATAAAAGCTTAGATGAAGGACAAAAATTTATAATTACAGAGCTAGGAAAATCTATAAATTTATTTAGAAAACCTAACGGGGATACTAAATCTTTTCTAGAAACACTTGATACTAAATCTTTTTTTATTGTTATAGATGCTATTTCGTTATTAATTAGAACAATCAAAAATAATGAAATACAAGAAGAGAGGAAAAAAATCTTTTCTTATATTGGGGCGATTTTTCAAAGTGAAACTGTAGAAGAAAAAAATGCTAATATTGCTCTAATAGATGAACAGCAACGTAATATTTTGAATATATTTGCCTCTTCCAAAGATAAAGAAGCTGCTCTACCTAATTCTGTTTCCGATTCAAATCTTTCTACAACTATAGAGGTTATTTCTCAGAGTAAGAATGAAGCAGAAAAAAATACTAACATTACTGTAATAGATGGGCATAAACATCCTGATTTGGATATACTTTCTTCTTCCAAAGATATAGGAGACATTCTATCTAATTCTGCTTCCGATACAAATTCTACTATAACTGCTGAGGAACAGAAAAATATCAAGACTATCGAATTGAAATTTGAGCTACAAGATATTTTGAGTAAAAAAAACTTATATGAGCCGCTTATTATTGAACAAGTAAGAAAATTGATGCCCCTATGTGTAAAACCTTTTTCGGATACGCTTAATATTAAGGACTTAAATCAAGCCAAGGACTCAAACCAAAGTAAATGGGCTACAATAAAAGAAATATATATAAAACCGCAAAAATCAGAAACACAGAAGCCAATTTTATCACAAGTTTTATCTAATCAAGTCAAGGAAAATATTTTAACGTTAGGTAAAATTATTATAAATTTCTTTCAAGTCAATAAACATAATATAATAAGCCCATTTATTTCTTCTGATAATCTTAATTTACATCAAGAATTAGATTCAGACACGTTCTTAAACAATTACTCGTTAATTCAACCTTATTTGCCAAAAAAAATATTAAATAAATCATCGGTACAAAAACTGGAAAAAACTTTTTTCCCTGCTTTAAAAGAAATAGAAGAGCTTAATGAAATATATATTAAATATTCTGATGATCATCTAAATATGATTGCTTCATTTTTAGAAATTATAAGAAAGTTTTATGAGTCGAAAGATATAAGTGCTACAACTCATTTTCAAGAAATATTAGGTAATTATGTATATTTCTTAAATAAGCAATCGAAATTTGTATCTTTTTGTAAAAAACTTTATCCGCAATCGCAAAAATGGCAGCCACTGACAGAGGTAGTTGACGAAGCAAAAAAAATCTTAATTGAAGAGAATTTATTAGATCAAGCTATATTAGATATAAGATTAAAAAATAACGGGACAACAGAGTATTATATCGAAGCTTTAGAATGGCTTGATAAACTTACAGGACCGCAAGTTGAAGTTGTTGTTATAGCTGTGAATGAAATAAAGGCCAATGCTCATTATTATTTAGGAATGATTTATGAAAATAGCGAATCACAATTAGATTGGTTTGTAGCAATAAGAGAATATATTAAAGCCCTAGAAGTTGATAAAGATTTTAACTTTCTCTATGGTCATGATACGATTCCGTACATTTCTAGCAATATTTGTAAAAAAATAGGTGACTTATTTTTAGCACTCGGGAAATGGTATAAAAGTAAGAATGAAAATGTAAGTGCTATCAAGTTAATTCATGAAGCAATGAAATATTTTAAAGTAAGTTTAAGTATAGCCGATATTGAGGAGAGTAGTAATATTCTGCATGAAATTTTTAGTATTTTAAAAAATAAAAGAGAAACAAAAGTACTTTGTATATCTTTAGAAAAAGATCTTCATATATCTGTAGCAGAATTTTTATTTCAATTAAATTTAATACAAAAAGCAGGGCTTGAATATTTGAGAGCTGCAAGTAGAGTCGACAAAAATGATAAAGAAAAACAAGGGTTAGTATCAAAGGCGTTAAAAGCTTTTGATACGGATATAGCAAAAAATACTGCTTTTATACGTGCAATGCTTGAAAAAGGCAAAATAGAAGATCTTAGTATGTTTACCAAGGAGGCTTATAGAACAAAATTTTTCAGCGATACACAGACCCTAGTAAATGATTTTATACCACTGCCGGAGCAGCAAGCCAATGAGTGGCCAAAAGTACAACAAAATCAAGATGAGCAATTGATTAATGGTCAAAAAGAATTAACCAAACAGAATGAGGATGCACAGCCTCAAAAACAAGAGAAAGCTTTAGTGCAGCCGCAGCAAACACAACAGCATCAACCACCGCCGCAGCCACAGGAAAACAGCCCTCTTCATACTATAGAAAATATACAAAAACCGGATTACTGGTATACTGAAGATGATATAAAAAATATATTAGAAGCAAATATAGACAAAAATAAATTCTCTATAGTTATCCATGTTGATTTAGCACACCCTGAACAAGTAAGAGATGCACTTAGAGAAAGAGTGCATGAGGATTTAATTAAAAATAATAAAATTGTACTTATGGCTATTAATACAGGGCATGGGCATTGGGTAAGTATGGCGATTAGTAAAGATACTAATACAAATAAGGTAATATTTAAGTATAATGATCCTCTAGGTAGGGAGTTAAATGATCGTCCTGACTTAGTGACCCTTATTACTGAGATTTGTCCTAATGCAGAAATAAGAGATTTAGGAATTCCACAACAAGAAAATACTTCAGACTACGGAGTTTTTATATGCGATAATTTAACAAGACAATCTGAAGGTCTTGAAATTCTCACTACGGAGCAATGTAAAGGACAAGGAATAAATTTAAGAAAATCTCAAGCTGAAACATTAAAACAAAGTTTAATAGTTCAACAAGATCAAGAACGACATGTTTATATTAACCTAGATAGTAACATTTCAGATGACGAAGATAATAACGGTAATAGTAATGAAGTAGCCCGCCCTCCTTACGGTGATAATGGTGAAGTTGATGGGCTTGGGGATGGTCTTCAAATTAATGATCAACATTAAAAGTTTGATATTGCAATGTCATTCCCGCGAAAGCAGGAATCTATTTTGTCATCCCGTGGCTTGACTGGCGTTGTTGCATGGATCGATTTTTCAGTTGTCATACCGCGACTTGATCGGCGTTGTTGCATGGCTCGGTAACCCCCACTATGTCACCCCGTGGCTTGACCACGGGGTCCATAAAAACAATAAAAAATATTAATAATTTAGTATTTTAAGCTGGATACCGCGATCAAGTCGCGGGATGACAAGAGTGAAGTTGAGCCATACAACAACGCTGACTTGACCACGGGATGACATGTTACACCGAAAAAGAATTACCGCAGCCGCATTTTGCTTTAGCTTGTGGATTACTAACGTTGAAATATGAACTGCCGAGTTCCTCTATAAAATCTAAAGTACATTCCAGCATAAATTTTTGAGAGATAGGGTCAACAATAATTGTAGCATTATGTTTAGTGATGACATAATCATCTTGTTCTATAGTATCTTTTGAGACTAGTTCATAATTATACATAAGTCCTGAGCAACCGCCGCTATCAACCGAAACTCGCAGTACTAAATTCTTATCTTTTTCTAGCTCTATTAACTCGCAAACCCGTTCAAAAGCTCTATCCGTAATTATTATCGTCACCAAAATTACCTTGTAAAAGTCTTGTAAATTATATAGTATAATGAATATTTTTTCAAGCTGGCGTTGCTTGTGTGACTACTAAGCCGTCATTGCGAGGAAATTGCATAGCAATTGACGAAGCAATCTCAGGAGTTTGTTATTATTTCATGAGATTGCCACGCAGCCTATGGCTGCTCGCAATGACGGCTTAGTAGTCACACAAGCAACGCCTTTCAAAATAAAGGATAACGATGCTTGCTTCATACGCTTCCGATCCTCTTAAAAGTAGAGGAAGATTATATAAAGAAATTCCGACCTCTTATAGAAACGAGTTTGAACGTGATCGTGATCGCATTATTCATACCAATGCATTTAGGCGTTTGCAATATAAAACTCAGGTTTTTATTAATCATGAGGGAGACCATTACAGAAATAGGCTAACTCATTCCCTAGAGGTTTCGACTGTTGCACGTTCGGTTGCTAATACTTTAAATTTATCAAGTGATTTAGCCGAAACAATAGCACTTGCACATGATCTTGGTCATACACCTTTCGGTCATGCAGGAGAGCGGGCTTTAAATGAATGTATGAAAGAATATAACGGCTTTTCCCATAATGCTCAATCTTTGAAAATATTAACACTACTTGAGAAGAGATATGCCGCTTATAACGGAGTAAATTTAACATGGGAAGTTTTAGAAGGAATCGTAAAACATAATGGTCCTATAACCGGTGAAATAAATGAATATATAGCGGAGTATAATAAACAAAATGATTTAGAGCTTAGTACTTATGCGTCGGCGGAGGCACAAATAGCAGCACTTGCCGATGATATTAGCTATATTTCGCATGATTTGGAAGATAGTATCGGTGCTAAAATTATCGATTTTAATAGTCTTGCTGAGCTTAAATATATTGACAACTACGTTTTTGCACTCAAGTCAAAATTTAAAAATATTAGCTCCTCCTGTCTGATTTATGAGGTAGTACGTAAGCTAATACATGAATTGATTACCGATTTATTACAGCAAACAAAAGAAAATTTAAATAAAGAAAAAATTACTAATATAAACGAGATACGTAACTTAAATTATCAGATAGTGGATTTTACCGAAAAAACTAATGAACGTATTATGGAAACTAAAAAGTTTCTGCATGAGAGAGTTTATAAAAGTAATAAAATTACGGCCATCAGCCTTAAATGTACTAAAATTGTTCAAGGTCTGTTTAAGGTTTATATGGATGATATTAATTTATTACCGGTTAATTGGAAAATGCTAATAGACTCTAATGAAACATATAGTAAAGCTAGAGTTATTGCCGATTATATAGCAGGCATGACCGACCGTTTTGCCATTCAGGAATATAATCAGCTTTGCTCTCTGAATTTTAATAACATTTAATAATTATGAATATATTTAATCAATTGAAACAAGATATAATTGCGGCAAGTAAGCAATTATATAATAATCAAGAAATAGTAAATAATGCTACTATTGAAACTCCGAAAGATAGTTTTAACGGGGATTTATCAAGTAATATTGCAATGATTATTGCTGCTAAAGAAAATATTGCTCCTAGGGAAGTGGCTTTAAAGTTTAAAGAAATCCTTATAACATTACCTTATATTGCAAGTATAGAAATAGCAGGACCGGGCTTTATTAACTTTACTATAAAAGCTGATACTTGGCAGATAGCAATTAAAGATATTCTACAGCACGAAGAAAAATTTTTTGAAATTGATATAGATAAAAGCAGAAATATTAACATCGAGTATGTTTCGGCAAATCCGACGGGTCCAATGCATATAGGGCATGCTAGGGGTGCGGTATATGGTGATGTGCTAGCTAGAATTTTGCAAAAGGTAGGTTACTCCGTTACAAAAGAATATTATGTTAATGATGCAGGCTCACAAATAAATGATTTAGTTAGTACGGTATTATTACGTTATAGAGAAGCTTTAGGCGAGAAAATTACTATTCCTGCCGGTTTATATCCAGGAGAGTATTTAATTCCGCTTGGGCAAATTTTAGCGAAAGAATACGGTAATAAATTATTAACGATGAACGAGAATGAAAGGTTCAAAATAATCAAAAATTTTGCCGTAGAAAAAATGCTTGATTTAAATAGAAAAGATTTAGCGGATCTTGGTATTAAACATGATATATTTTTCTCTGAGCAGTCATTGCATGATAAAGGCGAAATAGAGGAAACGGTGAAATTACTTACCGGTATGGGGTTAATTTATGAAGGAACACTTCCTGCTCCTAAAGGTAAAGTTCATGAGGAATGGGATAACAGAGTTCAAAAATTGTTTAAATCTACCGACTATGGTGATAGTCAAGATCGTCCTATAGAAAAAGCTGATGGAAGTTGGTCTTATTTTGCTTCCGATCTTGCATATGCTAAGGATAAAATAGATAGAGGAGCGAGTCACTTAATTTATGTACTTGGTGCGGATCATAGCGGATATGTTAAAAGAATTGAGGCAATAGTTAAGGCTTTAGGCAAAGAGCAGGTTAAAGTAGACGTTAAAATCTGTCAATTGGTCAATTTTGTTGAAAATGGTGTGCCGGTTAAAATGTCAAAACGTCTTGGGAACTTTGCTAGTGTACAAGATGTAAATCATGAGGTAGGGAAAGATATCATAAGGTTTATGATGTTAACAAGGCAAAATGATAAGCCGCTAGATTTTGATTTAGTAAAAGTAAAAGAACAATCAAGAGAAAACCCCATCTTCTACGTACAATATGCACATGTAAGAACAATATCGATTTTATCGAAAGCTATGGAACTAATGCCTGAATCTTATAATGACTTTGAAGAAGGCAAGTATGATTTATCTTTACTATCGTCAGAAGAAGAAATTGAAATCATAAAACTTTTAGCCGCCTGGACAAGAACATTAGAAGCATCTGCAAAATATTTTGAACCGCACCGCATCGCATTTTATTTAATAAACTTAGCTTCAAAATTTCATTCTATGTGGAATTTCGGTAAAGAAAATAGCGATTATAGATTCGTAATTGAGAGCAATAAAGAATTAACTCTAGCACGTCTTGCTCTTGCAAGTGCCATACAGAAAGTTATAGCTAGCGGCCTTGAAGTGATAGGTGTAAAACCGATGAACAAGATGTAATTGTATACTCGATGAATTTCAAAAATTGGCTACGTCGTTCTACAAGAGCTGCGGTTCTCACGTATTAAGTATACGCTGCGGTCCTCGCCTTGTGAACTCCTTGCTCTTTTTGAAATTGATCTTCGTCTACTAATTTTTCGTTTACTAGATATGATCAATAATATTTTTGTTAAAATAGTTCTAGGATGCTTAATATGTATATCCGCTATTTATTTTGGTTATCAATATTATCAGAATAGTAAGCCGGTAATTATTATTTATCCTGATGAGCTGCCTACAAAAATAAAACCGTCTATAATAGAAAATAGCCAAATAGCAGAGGTACATAGTACGATATATGAAAATCTTATTGCTAAAGATACAAATATTAAAACCGTAAAATTGCTTCCTGACCCTGAGAAGCCTATGGATATAGATTCTCGCAATCAAAGTCAAAGCGATGAATCTTCTGACGAAATATCTAACCTTATTGCATTAATAGAGCCAAGTAATAATTCCAGAAATGAAACGGATTTAAATATAATAAAGCTTGAAAAAGGAAGTAAAGCTAATAATATTAAGAGCTGTAATAATTATAAGAGTTATAAAATACAGCTTGGTTCGGTAAAATCTGAAGCAGAAGCGATAAAAGAAGGGGAAAGAATAAAAAAGAAATTCCCAAAAATTCTTAAAAATGTTGTTATCACAACCAAAAAGGTTAAATATGACGACGGCAAATTTTTCTATTTAATCTTAGTTGGTGATTATGGTAGCCTTAGTCAAGCTAAAGCGGTTTGTAAGAAACTGGCTTATAACAAGCAGAGTTGTGTGTTGAAGTGATATTTATATGCTCTATGTCATTCCCGCGAAAGCGGGAATCCAGCATAAAGCGAGGTAAATCGAGTTTTTAATTTCAAGCATTCGCTGTGTTTATACTTTTTTGGATTCCTGCTTTCGCAGGAATGACATAAAGAACCATGCAACAACAACTGCTTGTAATGACGATAAATAAAAATTAAATAATTTATGAAAGAAGCTAAAATAGAAAATATTGATTTTGGGAATGCGTTATCGGAGCGTTATCTTGCTTATGCGTTATCAACGATTATGTCACGTTCGCTTCCTGACGTACGTGACGGACTTAAGCCTGTACATCGTAGGTTATTATACGCAATGCTACAGCTAAGGCTTGAGCCGAATTCCGGTTATAAGAAATGTGCAAGAGTAGTTGGTGACGTAATCGGTAAATATCATCCGCACGGTGATGTGGCAGTGTATGATACTTTGGTACGCCTTGCTCAACATTTTTCATTACGGTATCCTTTAATTGACGGGCAGGGTAATTTCGGCTCTATCGACGGCGATAATGCAGCGGCTATGCGTTATACCGAATCACGTATGACGGAAATATGTACTTTATTAATGGTGGATATTGATAAAGATACGGTAGATTTTCGCCCTACATATGACGATTCAGATTTAGAACCGATAATAATGCCGGCAAGTTTTCCAAACTTACTAGCTAACGGTTCGGAAGGTATAGCAGTCGGTATGGCAACCAATATACCGCCGCATAATTTACATGAGTTATGTGATGCTCTAATATATTTAATCGACCATCCGAAAGCTGAAATTAATGATGTAATGAATTTTATCAAAGGTCCTGATTTCCCAACCGGCGGCATAATTATTGATAAAGCTGAAGTTATTAATGCTGCATATACTACCGGACGTGGTAGTTTTAGAGTAAGAAGCAGATGGGAAAAAGAGGAGCTAAGTTACGGTACATATCAGATAGTTGTAACCGAGATACCTTACCAAGTTCAGAAATCAAAACTTATAGAACAAATAGCAATATTACTAAAGGATAAAAAAATCCCGCTTGTTAGCAATATTAGAGATGAATCAACAGACATTATTAGGTTGATTATAGAACCAAGAGATCGTAGTTGTGATCCGCAGATAGTTATGGAATCTCTATTCAAGCTAACAAATTTAGAAAGCCGCATTCAGCTAAATATGAATGTGATCGGCAGTAATAACGTGCCAAGAGTAATGAATATTTTAGAGGTTCTACAAGAGTTTTTAGCTCATAGACAAAATATTGTTACTCGTAGGTCAACTTATCTTTTAAACAAAATCAAGCATCGTTTAGAAATTTTAGAAGGGCTTAGAATAGCTTACTTAAATCTTGATGAGATAATTAAAATTATACGTGAAGAAGATGAGCCGAAAGCTATAATGATGGAGCGGTTCAAACTAACTGAAATACAGGTAGAAGCGATATTAAATACCCGTCTTCGCTCGCTACGCAAGCTTGAAGAGCAAGAAATTATTAATGAGCATAGTAATTTGCAGAAGCAGCAAGCTATATTAGAAGAGATTTTAAATAATCCTAAAGAACTGTGGAAAATAGTTAAAAAAGAAATAAAAGCAGTACAAACGAAATTTGGGTTAAATACAGTAATAGGGGCTAGACGTACAAGCTTTGAAGAAGTAACGCTTACAAATCAGGTAGTTGATATAACAGCGTTTATTACTAAAGAGCCTATTACTATTATCTGCTCAAAAATGGGGTGGGTGCGTTCTTTAAAAGGTCATAGCACCGATTTATCAACTATTAAATATAAAGAAGGTGATGCAGAGAAGTTTATTATAGAGGCTTACACGACCGATAAGATACTAATAGTAAGTTCGGAGGGTAGGTTTTTTACTTTGCTTGCCGATAATATTTCTAAAGGTAAAGGAACCGGCGAATCTATAAAGCTACTTGTGGATATAGGCAATAACGATATTACTAATATTTTAGTCCATAAACCTGATCAGCTTTTATTACTTGCAAGTAGTGTAGGTAAGGGGTTTTTAGTTAATTCAAACGAAGTAATGGCTCAAACAAAAACAGGAAAGCAAATTATGAACGTGCCTGATGGTCACACATGTATAGCGTGTTTACCTGTAGCGGGTGACGTTGTTGCTTGTATTGGCGAGAGTCGTAAATTATTGGTATTTAACATAGACGAGATACCGGAAATGAAAAAAGGACAAGGCGTAACTCTGCAAAAATTTAAGAATGCTAGGCTTCTAGATATTAAAATATTCAATAAAGAAGACGGCTTAGGCTGGAATAACAATGGAAAAGTAAAACTTGAGAAAAACATTATTGCATTTTTAGGAAAAAGAGGTAGCACTGGTAAGTTACCTCCTATGGGCTTCCCAAAAAATAATAGATTTTCATCATAATTATAATAAAGATTGAGTGTATACAAAAAAACAGCATATTGTACAAGCGAATTATTTACAAATTCGCTTGTACCGTTCTGTTGTTAAAAGTTTTTATAGGTTTTTAAATTAATAGATGTTACTATCTCCTACTCCTATAATATCAACCTGATTATCCTGATGACCTTCCTCTAACTGATAATATGTAAAACCTTCATTATTATTACTGAAAAGATTATAAACCCCGGTTAAGAGTTTATTACTATCTTTAAAAAATTGAATTATAGTAGAACAATCCTCTCTAATTGTATCTATTAAAGGTTTTCCGATAGCGGTAGCAGCCGCCATAAGTGCTGGTACCTTTATTGCATCAAATTTGCTTATAACATGGTTGGGGCTTGAAATTTTTTTTAAGGTAAAACCTATACTTATTAAATGAGGGATTGCAGTAATATATTTATCTATAATATTACTTGTTTCCATCACGTTTTTAAATACATTTAATATAGGAGAGAAAAAATTTTCACTGTCTTCTGACGTTGGTTTTTCTATGTTCTGAGTTACATCTATCTTTATCTTGATAGAATTATCCTGTTTCATATTAAAAAACTTCAATGCTGCCTCAAAATCCCCGTCTTTTGTATAGACTTTCTGAATATTTAAAGCATGTAATATTGTAGATATTTTTTTTTAAGTTGGAACTAGAAACAAAGTTATACGCATCTTTAAATAATAATTTAGAAGCGGTTGCATATCTTGTAACTGCTTTTAATCCATTTACAAAGGAATATCCTGAGTTTGTAAATTGAGCATGATTCATAGTGTTACTCCTGTTTTAAAATAATAAAAATCATATATCACATGATTACCATATATTATGGTTGCATCACAATATATGGTAATTAAAGAAAGTCAATATCTAAAAATAAAAAAGTAAAATATATAATTTTATTTAATCAAAAGGCAGTATAGTACGAATTTTTCAGGATTCGCAGATACTTATGTAATTTATGCTGTGCAGACCAACTTTAAATTCATCTTGGCTGCTAGCTTTTGTAAGTAAATGAAGCACAAAGAATTAGAGAGCTGTAAGCTAATAGAATGGTTTAAAGATTAGCAGAAGAGAAGACAAGATTATTACAACAATGGAACTATAAAATTTATTGATAATTCAATTAAGAAAATGAAATAATCAAGGCATAAGATTGCTCTAAGCCTTGATTATAATAGTGATGGAACTTGTAAATAATTAAAACTTAAGTTTTGTACCTATAAGACCAACAGTACCTCGTGTTGTTTTACTAGGTGCTTCAGGGTAATATACAGGTTTGCCTTTAGCTTGGAAATGAGAAATTTCAGCATATGGTAATAAACCAGGCATGATCTTATATTCAGTAGCGAGGCTTACAGTATCGACAGTGTTTTTATATCTTGAAGTTTTAAGATATTCAAGACTTGTCTTTATAGGTCCTTGTCCATAAGCAACTGCTCCATTGTAATAATAGGTATCACGACCGACTTTATAGTATTCCTTAGCAGTTAAGCTTTTACCTAAATTACCGTAAGAAGCCCCACAAGAGAAATTACCATAAGTAAATACGGCTCCAAGATTATATGCTTTTAAATTAGAAAGCTTATAGGTGTTCAACACTTCTATTACCTTAGTTCCGTCCATTTTAGCATGAACAAGACGACGAGCAGGCTTACCATACTCTCCGGTAGCGGATAATTTTAAGTCTGCATCTTCGCTAATTTCATGTTCATAAGTTAAGCCGGCAGAAAAAGCATCTCTAATATTCTGATTTATAGTCATAGTTTCGCCGTTTCCTAAGGAAATCGTCTTTATTCCGGTTCTAGAAACACTAACTCCGTTTCTTCCTGAGCTTTCAAGCGTTAAATTATTTATATCTTTGTTACCGCCCGTATTAGCAGTATCGGGAGTATAAGAGATACCTGCCTGGAAGCCTTTCATTTTAGGTGTGAAAAAGTTGAGTCTTCTAGCTTTTTCAGTTTTTTCATTGATTTGATCAAAAGAGTTTGAGTATGATTCAAGATAAAAGCTAGCACTAGTATCGAAATCCGGCTTTAAACCGTTATACCTCATATATTGACCATCAAGTAGAGCATATCTATACCATCCTCCGGTACCTGCGGTTACTTGAGAGCCGGTAACACGCAATTTAGCACTTGCATCGACAGGAGAGCCTAATTCTACTTTACCATAACTAGTTTCAATAAAGATATGTGATCCATTATAACTTGCGGAGGTTTTTGCTCTTGTAGTAGGCTGAAGCACTATTTTAGCACCTGCTATTACATCATTGATAGTTTTAGAAATAGTTGCCGCAAACGCTGCTTCCGTGTAAAACCCTAGCTTTTTCCTGTTATCAGTTACATTTTTATCAAATAAAATTAAATGATCCTGTTTAATATAACCGCTTTCAAATAAATAGAATCCTTCTAATTTTATTTCAGTATCAGAATTAGAAATAACAGGTGTTGGATTTTCTTCGGCAAAACCAGCCGATGCAAGGCAAATAATACTTGCAGCTAATAATAATTTTTTCACTTTAATAAAGTCCCTATAAACTTAAATAATAAAATTTTTAGTATTAATAAATATAAATCAACTACGCTAGAATATAATAATACTTTTCAGAATTGACAATAAAAAACGATTTTAATTTGTAATAATTTAATTTAAAGTATATAATGTTGTATTATTATCACTATCATTATTCAAGTAGTCTCAGACTTATAGTTTTAAAGAAAAATTTTGTATTGTAAATAATTATGAGTTATAATCATTAGTTTATTAATTAAATTAAGTTTTGATTATGGCTATAATGTCAGATAAGTGGATAAAGGAAGCTGTTATAAATCAAAGTATGATAAGGCCCTTTGCGGAAAAGCAGGTAAGAATTCATAATAAAGAAAAGATTATTTCTTACGGCTTATCTTCTTACGGCTATGATGCTAGAGTATCTAATGAATTTAAAATATTCACCAATATAAATTCTACTACGGTTGATCCAAAAAATTTCAGTGAATATAATTTAGTTGATAGAGAAGTAGATGTGTGTATTATTCCACCTAATAGTTTTGCTCTTGGCAGAACTATAGAATATTTTAAAATACCGCGTGATGTATTAGTTATTTGTGTCGGCAAGTCCACTTATGCAAGATGCGGTATAATAGTAAATGTGACTCCGTTAGAACCGGAGTGGGAAGGACATGTAACTTTAGAGTTTTCTAATACTACTCCATTACCTGCTAAAATATATGCAAATGAAGGAGCTTGTCAGTTTTTATTTTTAAAAGGTGATCAAATTTGTGATACTTCATATGCCGATCGCCAAGGAAAATATATGAAACAGTTAGGGGTAACTTTACCGTTAACATAACTTTTTTATGTCAGAACCTGCTCACGATCTTAATTTTAAAGCTAATTAAAATCTTTTTAGCCGCAAATTATAAGATTTTTTTGAAATAAGAATACTATTCCTACAAAAACCTTATTAATTTTCGCTTAAAAACCTCTTTAATTATCAATCAAAATAAAATCGTGAATAGGCGCTAAAAAATTATATTAAATTTTTAATAAGGATTTTTATGAGTACAATAAACACCGATACTAATGAGGCAATGCCGCATATTTCCGTTAATGCACAATATATAAAAGATTTATCTCTTGAGAACCCTTCTGCCCCCTCTTCTCTTGCGGCTTTAGATCAACGTCCTCAAATTGATTTATCTCTAGATATAAATATTACTAATTTATCGGAAGAAAATTTCTATGAAGTAGAGTTAAATATCGAAGCAATTGCAAGAAATGAAAAATATAAATTATTTCAGATAGAATTAAAATATGCCGGAGTATTTAATTTAATTAATATTGATTCTGAACAACATCCGATTTTATTATCTGTTCATTGTCCGGCAATGATATTTCCATTTGCTAGAAAAATTATAGCTAGCTGTACTCAAGATGCAGGATTCCAGCCTTTAATGATTGATCCTATAGATTTTGGTGCCTTATATCATAAGAAAATGTCAGAGCATCAAAACTAAGAAAATCATTTAATTATTTAATAAATTTCGTTTTAAACACCATGGTTTTTAAATCACAGATAGAGCTTAATAGTAAAAATTTTATCAATTTGATTAAATATTCTTTACTTATGTAATTAATGAATGTATAAAGCACTAGATAAAAAATTATAATTTAGTTAACAATAATTAACTGTAATTAAATTATAGCACAATATAAAAATTGAATTTTATGGAGAAAAATAATGAGAGTTTTGTTAATTGAAGACGAGCCAGAAATGGCTAACTTAATTGAGCTAACTTTAGCTTCAGAAGGGATAGTTTGCGATAAAGCTTCAGTTGGTGTGGAAGGTTTAAGACTTGGCAAAGTCGGTGGTTATGATCTGGTGATTTTAGACCTTATGTTACCGGATATTAATGGTTTTGAGATATTATTAAGATTGCGTGCTGCAAAAATAAAAACCCCAATCTTAATTTTATCTAGCTTAACGGATACGGATCAAAAGATTACCGGTTTCTCTTCCGGAGCCGATGATTATTTAACCAAGCCGTTTGTAAGAGAGGAATTAATTGCTAGAATTAAAGCTATAGTTAGACGTTCTAAAGGTCATGCAGCATCAGTATTTAGGTTTGATAAGGTTAGCGTAAACCTAGACACTAGAACTGTAGAAGTTGACGGCAAAAAAGTACATTTGACGAACAAAGAATATGCTATTTTAGAGCTATTAATACTTCGAAGAGGAACTATTTTAACTAAAGAAATGTTCTTAAATCACTTATATAGTAGTGTTGACGAGCCGGAAATGAAAATTATTGACGTATTTATTTGTAAACTTCGTAAAAAGTTAAGTGATGCTGCTGGCGGTAGAGATTATATCGACACTGTATGGGGACGTGGTTATATGCTAAAAGAATATGATGAATTACAACAAAAAGAAATTTTAGCACAAGGAGCATAATTAATGCCTTTATCTACTTCTTTACTTGGTAAAAAAAGTACTTATAAAGATAGTTATGATGCGACTTTATTATTTAAAATTCCACGTATAAATAATCGAAATGAACTTAGAATAAATAGTAATAATCTTCCGTTTTACGGTGTAGATATTTGGAATACATATGAGCTATCTTGTCTTAATAAGAACGGTAAGCCATGGGTTGGAGTAGGCACTTTTTATATACCGACGGATTCTGAAAATATAGTAGAATCAAAATCATTTAAATTATATCTAAATTCTTTTAATAACTTTGTTGTTGAATCAATAGAGGAACTAGAAAGAATCATCTTGCAGGATCTAAGTAATGTTACACACGCTAAAATAACAGGACGTATATTTCCTATAAATACAAAAATAGAATTTGGTATTCCAAGCGGTAAAAATATCGATGATTTAGATATAGTATGCAATAATTACGGTCCGCCCGATAATAGCTTAATTGAGTATGAAGATGTTTTAGTAGAAGAAGAGATTAATTCTAATTTACTAAAATCAAATTGCTTAGTAACCGGTCAACCGGATTGGGGTACAATCGTTATAAAATATAAAGGAAAAAAGTTAAAACATGATTCTTTCCTGAAATATCTAATATCTTTTAGAAATTGTAATGAGTTTGCAGAACAGTGTGCTGAGCGTATTTTTACAGACATTAAAAACGCTATAAATCCTGATTTTCTTTCTATTTATATAGTATATACTAGGCGTGGAGGAATTGATATTTGTCCCTATCGTTCTACCGACAAAAGTTATACTTTACCTAGCGATAAACGATTTATTAGGCAATAATCACTTTTCTAATCCATAGAAAAATCCATTCGATGTCATACCGTGGCTTGACCACGGTATCCAGTTAAAATTATTAGTATTTTTTATTGTTTTTATGGACCTAGTTAGCAAACCACGGGGTGACACAGTGGATTTTACCGGTCTACGCAACAATGCCTCCGCACAATGACGATTTGCTATCCACGCAATAGGCGGGATCAAAATCAAAGAATAATTCACGTAAGCAAGCTTTTCGCAGGATAGAAGTTAGTATAATTTTATGATTCTTTTGTAGGATTTTGTGTAGGCTTTAGGCTTTCTACTATTTTATTCAGGTCTATTTGACTACAGATCCCCAGTAATACGGGATCACGAGGACGAATAGAATTCATATTCCAATGGCTACGAGTTCTAATAGCATCTATAGTAGTTTTAGTAGTTCCTATTAATTTAATTATTTGATGGTCTTGGATATTCGAATAATTAGACAATAACCAATATATAGCATCAGGTTTATCTTGACGTCTTGCTATAGGAGTGTATTTAGCACGCTGTTTTTTCTGATTTTTCATCAATTCATCAGCAGGGCTATATGAAATTTGTAAATTAGCATTAGGATCTTTACTGCAACGCTCAATTTCCTCTAAAGTTAACTGACCGTTTGCAATTGGATTTAAACCTTTTATAGATTGTGCTACTTCACCGTCAGCCATACCTTTTATTTCAAATTCATGAATACCACAAAAATCGGCAATTTGTTTAAAAGTTAAAGAAGTATTTTCAATTAACCACATAGCCGTGGCTTTTGGCAGAAGCGGTAATGTTTTTTGCGAATTCATGATAATTGTTTTTTGGCTTAATTTAAGAAGTTATAACAAATAGAGTTATTTAAGTCAATAGACCTCTTGCATAGCGAAGCTAATAAAGAGGAATTTGAAAGAGACACGGAAATGCTTGCCACCGCAGCGTACATGCAAGTAACGTGAGGATGCGGGTACCGGATTGACGTATAAATTACCTTTAGAAGCAAGTTATGCAAGAGGTCTAATCTTCATTTAAAAACTTAACTATTTCCTCAACTACTTTCTTAGCATCACCGAATAACATAAAAGTATTATCGTGATAAAATAGCTCATTTTCTATACCTGCATATCCTGATGCCATAGAGCGTTTAATAAACAAAATCGTACGTGCTTTTTCGACATCGAGTACCGGCATACCGTAAATTGGACTGTTCGGATCATTTTTGGCAGCAGGGTTAGTTACGTCATTTGCCCCAATCACAAGCACTACGTCAGTGGTAGCGAAATCTCTATTAATTTCTTCAAGCTCAAGTACTTTCTCATAATCTATATTAGCTTCTGCAAGTAAAACATTCATATGCCCCGGCATTCTACCTGCTACCGGATGTACAGCAAAACGTACATTAATATCTGAACGTTCTAATATATCAACCATCTCTTTTATGATATGCTGAGACTGGGCTACTGCCATACCGTAACCGGGAACAATTATCACCGATGATGCATTAAGTAGTAAATGTGCCGCATCTTCAGGGCAGCTTGTTTTTGCTACTTTATCGTCATCTATATCCTTATTAATTCCGGTAGGGGTAGGTAAAAATGCTCCAAAAATAACCTTGATTAATGAACGATTCATCGCTTTGCACATTATATAGCTAAGTATAGCTCCGCTACTACCAACTAATGCTCCGGTAATAATGAGTAGACTATTGCTAAGCGTAAAGCCTATACCTGCTGCTGCAAAACCTGAATAAGAATTTAGCATTGATACTATAACAGGCATATCTGCACCACCCACCGGTATTATTAGTAATACTCCAATGAACAGCGATAAAAAGACTATTAGATTAAATAAAAATATATTTTCTGAACGAATAAAAGATATTACTAGAATAACCAATATTATTGCCGTTAATAAGCATATATATTGCTGACCGTAGAATTTTAGCGGGCTACTTTTCATTAAGCCTTGTAGTTTTAGAAAAGCTATAACCGAACCGCTAAAAGTTAAAGCACCGATAGAGACGCCTACTGATATTTCTATTAATGAATTAATCGGTAAACTTCCTGCTATTCCTATAGAAAAATTTTCAGGAGCAAGTATCGTAGCGTAAGCTACAAATACCGCAGCAAGACCAACAAAAGAGTGAAATCCAGCAACTAATTGAGGCATTGCCGTCATGGAGATTTTAAGTGCAATAATCCCTCCGATTATACCGCCTAATAATATGGTTGCTATAATGGGTAATTTATGAGTAAAATCCGGGAGGAAAAAAGTAACGCCGACTGCTATCGCCATTCCCAAGATACCTATGGTACTACCTAAACGTGCTTGTTTCTGTGAGGATAAAAACTTTAGCGACAGAATAAAACAAACAGCCGCAACTAAGTATAATAACTGGATAATTTGTAGGGACATAGGGGAATTACTTTTTTAATGTCATTTCCGTGAGGTATTATTACATTAATAGGTTTTTTTCATTGTCACCCCGTGGCTTGACCACGGAGTCCAGAAAAAAATAAAAAAAGACTGGATACCGTGGTCAAGCCACGGTATGACACCAATACTAAAAAGTAAATCCTATACCTACAGAAACTATTAAAGGATTAAGTTTAACTTTAGAGGTCACGGTTTTATTACCTACTAAATTCGGTTTATACTCAAGTTTAGGATTTAAGAAAAATTGCCTTACGTCAATATTGATTAAAGTATCATCTTTAGCATAAAAATCTACACCTATTTGTCCTACGGCACCGTGTCCATTTCTAATTTTAAGACCGGTAGCTTGCGTAAGCATATAAGAACCGTGATAACCTATGCCTATATACGGTCTTATCCCACCGTAAGGAGCTATATGAAATTGTCCGGTAACCGTTGCAGGAATCATATAAATAGGTTTGTTTTTTCCTAGTTTGACATTATCAACGCCATAATTATGAGCAACGGCTGCAAGGGATGTATATTTAGTGCGTAAAACATTAAAGCCAAGCGATAATTCAGTAGCTAAATAATTGTTAAAGAATATAGTAGTGGATGCATCACCCCCATAACCGTTTTTTGCAACTTCTCCTACTGGAACAGGTTGAGGAGAGGTAGGAGTAGGTAATCCTTTTTGCTTAGCACTTGAAAAAACACCTCCTAGACGCATCTTGAAAACTAAACTTCCTTCGTTTTCGTAATATGGTGTACTATCATAGTCAGGAGCAGAATCTATATCATCATACATGCTTTTAGCAAAACTATTAATACTTATGCTGGATACAAACAAAATTATCCCTAATTTTTTCACTATTCTTAACATATAATTATAACCTTTACTTGCTTAAAATTGATTACCGTATTATTATATAAAATTTTTGTTTATATATAACTCAATGAACTTCAAAAATTGGCTACGTCGTCTTATAAGATCTGCGGTGTTCACGTATTATTAACTGCTGCCGCTCCTCACCTTATAGACTCCTTGCTCTTTTTGAAGTTGATCTTCGTATACTAATACTATTGTCATAAAAGATAGAATTCTTTTATACTAAAAGTCAAGACATTTAAGTAAAATTATAGAAATTATTGGAGCATATTAATGAATGATGCATTAAAAACATATTTAACCGGTATAGGTTGGTTTTTACTTAGTTTAGTAAGTAGTAGTGCCAATGATGTAATGTCTAAATATCTTGGGACTCGTTTACATAGCTTTGAAGTAGCTTTTTTCCGCTTCTTTTTCAGTAGCATAGTTTTACTACCTTTTGTTTTTTATTATGGTAAAAATACCTTAAAAACAAGTCGTCCTTTTGTACATATATTAAGAGGATTATTATTGTTTTTCGGTATGACTTCCTGGACTTACGGTCTTACCATAGCTCCCGTTACTACCGCAACCGTTGTAAGTTTTTCTATCCCTTTGTTTACTTTAATACTTGCCGTATTTTTTCTTAACGAAAATATTATTTGGCAAAGATGGGTAGTTACCGTAGTAGGATTTATAGGGCTTGTTGTTACGCTTAAACCGCATGCCGAGGATTTTAACCCCGAAATTTTGTATTTTGTATTAGCGGCTATTTCATTTGCTATGCTTGATATTATTAATAAAAAATTCGTAATAAAAGAATCGATGATTAGCATGCTATTTTATTCGGCAATAGTAACTGCTATAGTGTCGCTACCTGTAGCCTCGCAATATTGGCTAACTCCTAGTAGTTTTGAATTAGCTTTATTATTTGTACTCGGTAGTAGCGGAAGCTTAATATTATTCTTCCTGCTTAAAGCTTTTTCCATGGTAGATGCAACCGCTACCGCTCCTTATAGATATTTAGAGCTGGTGATTTCGGCAATAGCGGCATATTTCATATTTAATGAGTTTCCCGATAAAAGCACACTTCATGGAGCAATAATAATAATTCCTGCTACCTTATTTATAATATACTCCGAAAAAAAAGCTATGAGTAGAAAACATGAATCGCAGTAAGCTAGTATTTTCAAGCGGTATCGCTAACACTTTTGAATGGTATGATTATGTATTATTCGGTTATTTTGCACCCATAATAGGAGCAAAATTTTTTCCGAATGATGATGCTAATACTTCTTTACTGCAAGCTTTTTTAGTATTTGCTATAGGTTATTTGGCAAGACCACTCGGCGGCATATTTTTTGGTGTTATTGGTGATAGATTTGGACGCAAAGTAGCCTTAACTAGTGCGTTATTTTGCATGTCTGCCCCAACCGTATTAATAGGGATATTACCAACTTACCATACTATAGGTATAACTGCGACTATATTAATGATTTGTGTACGAATTCTACAAGGATTATCAATGGGAGGAGCTTTGACCGGTTCTATTTCTTTTGTTATTGAACATACTAGCCATAAACACCGAGGCTTTACCGGTAGTATTTCAATGTCTAGTATATGCTCAGGTTTATTGCTTGGTTCTTTTGTTTCTTATATCGTTAAGAATATCCTAACAGCTTCACAATTTGATAGTTTTGGCTGGAGAATACCTTTTTTACTTGGTTTTTTTATTCTTTTTGCAGCATTTTATATTAAAAAAAATACACACGAAACACCGAATTTTAAAAATTTAAGAGAGCAGAAAAAGATTTTACAATCACCGTTAAAAAAAGTTATTACCAATCATTGGTTTGATATATTAATCTCGATTTTTATCAATGCTCCCGGTTCGATAATATTCTATTTAACTACAATTTACTTGGTATCGTTTTTAAAAATCAGCCGTAACTTTACTGAAAATGAAGTAAATAGCCTCGCTAGCGTATGTTACGTGATTATGATAGCCATAACTTTATTAAGCGGTTATTTATCCGATATTATAGGTCGTAGAAAAATTTTTGTAATTAACCTGATAATAATTATTATAACAACGCCGTTTTTACTTAATAATTTTGAGAACGGCGACTTCACAAGTGTCATTATTTCACAATTCATACTCGCTATACTTGCAGCTAGCTATATCGGTCCTGAACCGGCATTACAAGCAGAGTTTTATCCTACAAATATACGTAACACCGCACTATCTATTTCGTATAACACTGCTACAAGTATTTTCGGAGGTACTACGCCTCTTGTCTTTGAATATTTAGTACAGAAAACAGGGCATGTAACCTCGGCAGTTTATTATGTCATATTAAGCTGTCTCCTCGCATTAATAGCCCTATCTTTTTACAAAAATAGAAGTTTAGATAAAATATGAAAAAAATTACAAAACCTGCAAACCTAGTTGAATTTAATGATAAAATTGTAGTCTTGACACCTAAGAGTTCTTACTATGGCAATGCTTACGAACACAAAATAACTAAAAAAGGATTAGTTTTTGCTAGTATCTCACAGGATAGCATAAATCACTCCAAAACTGTTGAAAAAATAACTAGTAACGAGGCAATTTCAAGGATAGATATAGACTTATTCGGTGCGTGCCATAGAGTTACTACGACTGTAACGACTGACCGACTAAGACAAGAAGAAAGCGGCTCTTTAGAAATGAGACCTGCTTCTGCAAAAGAGATAGCCCAATTACAAAAATTAGTACAAGATAATAAAATGATATTAGCATGCCAAACCAAAGAAAAAACACTAAAGATTTTAAGTGATTATTTACATAAAGAATTTGGGATGCATGCTAATGAAGCTACAGTAGCATCTTCTGATGAGGTACATATAAGTGGAGAGAATGAAAAGCTAGAATAAGAGCTTTTTAGTAATATAGTAAACGAATTTCTAAAATTCTTCTTGATTTAATAGCAAATATGTGGCAAAAAGAGTTTGAAATAATCTTGCTACTATAGCTTAGGGGTAGAGCACTTCATTGGTAATGAAGAGGTCGGGGGTTCAATTCCCCCTAGTAGCACCACTATACATCCTAAGTTTTGTGAATTTTTAACCTTTCTTGAAAAATTCATACGCTGATTTTAGTCTAGTTTCTGTCAGATACTATTATAGTATTACGTTTATTTTATAAAGCTAAGTTGCAAATAATATAAAACTAATGTATGATTTACATTTAAAATACGGTAATGATTATTTTATTATATGATAGATATCCTTCTTTTTGTACATATTACTATTGCAATATTGCTAATTATAGTTATTCTGATGCAGCGTAGCGGCTCGGATGGAATTAGTAGTATAAGCGGCGGTAATAATATGGGAGTAGTCAGTGCTAAAACAGTCGGTAATTTTCTTACTAAAAGTACTATAATACTTACAACATTATTTTTAATAAACGCAATAGTACTTGCTAACCTTTCCTCAAAAAAGAAATCAGATTTAGTTTCTAAAATTAATGAAATTGAAGAAAATCAAGCAGAAAATAGTTTACCTATAGCTAAATAGTTACAGCTTTATCTAGTAATATCTCTCATACTTGTCATTGTCTACCTTTGTTGGCATTGTTATATGGATACCCGGACAGTCATTGCTAGGAGCAAAGCGATGTGGCAATCCAAAAAAATAATTAAAAAAATTCTGATTTACAGAATTTTTTTTCTTCCTTGCTTCGTTGAAACTTACAATTTCTTCTCGCAATGACGAAAAAATCGGACCATGCAACAAAGCCGTGTGACAATAATTCACAAAATAATTTTAGAAATGTCTATAGAATTTAATATAAAAGAAAAAATTTATATCATTTTATGTACGTTTTTTACAGTCCTTATTATAGTAGGAAACTTAATATATCAAAAATTTGTTTACCTTAATATTTTTAATTTTTATATTCTTGAATTATCCATAGGAGCAATTTTTTACCCGTTAACTTTTTTATTAACGGATTTAATAGCTGAGTTTTACGGTAAAGAAAGAGCCAATTTTTGTGTAAAACTTGCTATTATTTTTAATATAATAGTAGTTTTAATAATAAGTCTCATGGATAAATTGGAAGCTACTAATTGGTCTAATGTTGACAACATAACTTTTCATAAAGTCTTTGGTTCATACCATATATCTTTTTAGCATCAACTTGTTGATATTAATATCTATTTATGGATACGTAAAATTACTAAAGGTAAATATTTATGGATAAGAAATAATTTTAGTACGGCAATTTCTTTATTTATTGATACTTTTATTGTAATTGGGATTATGAGCTTATTTAATATTTTTCCTTTTGACCAATTAGGTCAGCTTGTACTTAATAGCTATTCATTTAAACTATTTTTTACCGTATTTAGTACGCCGATATTCTATTTGGCAGTTTGGTTAATTAGAGGCATTGCTAACCAAAGATAGATTAGTTAATAAATCAACGTCATTGCTAGGAAAAACTGTAAGTTTTAACGAAGCAATCCAGTATAAAAATTCTGATTTACAGAATTTTTATAATTATTTTTACTGGATTGCCACGTCGCTTCGCTCCTCGCAATGACGATATCCGCTTTTAGTTAGCAATGCCTAATTAAGAAAAGCTTATCCGTTCTATTTTATAAATTGACTTTTAGTTTAATAAGTCCTTGATGGCTTTGATATTTTCTATGAGTATAATAATTATACTCAAGCAGAACATTTATATTTTTTCTGCTCATAAGTATATTACTACCGATATTATATCCAAGCTTAGGTTGTTTTGGTATAATAATTGTTTCTTGTAATGTTTGCCCTTTAAAAGTCACTTTTGCATTAACTTTTGTATTTTTATTATTGAAATGACGCTCAATATTACCGTACAAGCTTGGTGTTAATACTATATTATTTACGGTCGCTATAGGCTTAAACACTATTTTACCGCCAATACTACTTTCAAATGCTTGATTTGATTTCTTTTGAATCATTAAGTTTTCTATATCTACATTATATTCTTTATAGTTGCCAGCTCTTGAATAATCATATTTAAAACCGATATTAGGAATAAAATGTAAATCGTATTTTGTATGATATTTATAATTTAATAAGGTTTGAAAACTTAAATTATTGTTTTGATATTTTCCAATTATATTATTAATACTTTTAGATTTGTTCTTAATATAATTATAACCGTAAGATGTTATAGCTTGTAACGAGAAGCCTTTAATTAGTTCTTTTAGACCGTAAATGCTTAAAAGATGACCGTTAACAGCTGTTTTTCCTAGTTTTTTATTATATTTAATTTGGGATTCTAAACGGCTATAAGCTATTCCTATAACATCATGACTATTGATGAATTCAGCATCAGCCCCGATAGTTACACCGGTTGTGCGACCTTGATATTTTGGAATATTCTTCCAAGTTCCTTGTTTGTTGATGCCGTATAAGCCGCTAATCCATACCCCTCTGTTTATACTAGCTTCTTCATCACCTGCACCTATTGCAGCAACCTTTAATCTATCACTTAAAATATTATAGTGAACAGGTTTGTGAAGAGTTGAAGTAGCCTTAACTAATATTGCTACTTTCCTACTGGTGTCATCAGATACCTGTTGTCTCTGTGTCGCTTCATCTTGCTCTGCGATTGCTTCAGTTTTGAATGACATATCGATAGCTTCGTCTTCGCTTTCTAAAACTATATCTTTTTTTGATTCTTTTTCCTCTGTTTCTTCTTGTGTATGTGTGGTCTTTTCTTTTTGTTCAGCTTCTTCGTCTGCTAGACGTTTACGTTCTTGCTCTTGACGGTTCTGCTCTTCTTGACCCTGACGTTTTGCTTCTTCTTTTTGTTCAGCCTCATCTTCTGCATTTTTAAACATTAAAGCCATATCTTCTAGACATTCGGTTTCTGCCTTTTCTGCTTTACGTTTTGCCTCATCTTCTGCTGCTTTGCGGTTTGCTTCGTCCTGTTGACGCTTCAGTTCTTCTTGACGCTGACGCTCTGCTTCGTCTTGCTTACGCTTCAGTTCTTCTTGACGTTGACGCTCTGCTTCGTCCTGTTTACGCTTCAGTTCTTCTTGACGCTGACGCTCTGCTTCGTCCTGTTTACGCTTCAGTTCTTCTTGACGCTGACGCTCTGCTTCGTCCTGTTTACGCTTCAGTTCTTCTTGACGTTGACGCTCTGCTTCGTCCTGTTTACGCTTCAGTTCTTCTTGACGCTGACGCTCTGCTTCGTCCTGTTTACGCTTCAGTTCTTCTTGACGCTGACGCTCTGCTTCGTCCTGTTTACGCTTCAGTTCTTCTTGACGTTGACGCTCTGCTTCGTCCTGTTTACGCTTCAGTTCTTCTTGACGCTGACGCTCTGCTTCGTCCTGTTTACGCTTCAGTTCTTCTTGACGTTGACGCTCTGCTTCGTCCTGCTTACGCTTCAGTTCTTCTTGACGCTGATGCTCTGCTTCGTCCTGTTTACGCTTCAGTTCTTCTTGACGTTGACGCTCTGCTTCGTCCTGTTTACGCTTCAGTTCTTCTTGACGCTGACGCTCTGCTTCGTCCTGTTTACGCTTCAGTTCTTCTTGACGTTGACGCTCTGCTTCGTCCTGCTTACGCTTCAGTTCTTCTTGACGCTGATGCTCTGCTTCGTCCTGTTTACGCTTCAGTTCTTCTTGACGCTGACGCTCTGCTTCGTCTTGCTTACGCTTCAGTTCTTCTTGACGCTGACGCTCTGCTTCGTCTTGCTTACGCTTCAGTTCTTCTTGACGTTGACGCTCTGCTTCGTCCTGTTTACGCTTCAGTTCTTCTTGACGCTGACGCTCTGCTTCGTCCTGTTTACGCTTCAGTTCTTCTTGACGCTGACGCTCTGCTTCGTCCTGTTTACGCTTCAGTTCTTCTTGACGTTGACGCTCTGCTTCTTCTTTTTGTTCAGCTTCATCTTCTGCATTTTTAAACATTGAAACCATATCTTCTAAACATTCTGTTTCTGCCTGTTCTGCTTTACGCTTTGCGTCATCTTCTGCAGCTTTACGGTTTGCTTCGTCCTGCTTACGCTTCAGTTCTTCTTGATGCTTTGCTTCTGCTTCTTGTTGTTTACGCTCTGCATCTCTCGCTGTAGCATTTTCTAAGTCTTTTTGAGCTTGTTCTACTGCTTTTTTAGCATTTTCTAGCTCTTGTTTTCGTTTATTTTCTAGCTCTTCTTTTCGTGTTGTTGCCTTTTTATCCGTATCATTGTCCCAATCATCATCATCAGAATCTTCGTCAGAACTATCCGCATGCCTCTGTTGAGCAATTTTATGCTTGAATTGAATATGTTCTAATGTTTTTTCAGCTTCTTTTAGGAGTTCTTGAGCCTCTAGTATTTCCTTAGAAATTAGTGGACTAGATTCTGCATTATTGTGTTTATTTTCTTTCTTCTTGTTTAAGTCCTCTAAAGTTGTTTCTATTTTTTCTACTGCCTTTTTAGCATTTGTAACCATTTCATCTACGTAGTTTTGAACAAGTTGTTTTTTTTGTTTTGTAACTACGCCTTCTCTTAATCTTTCAGATAATATTTGAAGTTCTTCTTGTTTTGTTCTAAATTCTGATAAGTCTGTCTTTGATGTAAATTTCCCGAATTTATTTTGTTTGCTCTTTAATGTCTTAAGCTCCGCCTCTAGTGTAGTTAGTTCTGTTATTTCTTCTGGTAATAAATAATTCTGCCAATTCTCATCCATATCATCTTGATATTTTTTAGGTATTATTGCGAATGCTTGGGCTGCATTATCTATTAGCTCTTTTCCTTTTTCTTCTGCTAAGGTTAGTTGATCTTCAGCTCCTTTTAAATATCCTTGGCATGCTGTTGCATTTTTTATTGTATTGTCTTTTAGAAGACTGCTCATTTCACTAAATTTTCTTGTTGCAGCGTTAACTGCTTGCTCTAATTCCTGCTTTGCTTTTGTTATTCTGTCAACATCGTTATTATTCTCATCCTGTGCATTTTGATTATCCTCTTTCCATCCTTTATTATTCTCATCCTGTGTGTTTTGATTATCATTTTGGTTATCTGGATTATTCATATTTTTTAATCTATCCCACACATTCTCACTTCCTGTTGTTGATGCTGTTTCTTTTTCTCGCTTACTCTCTTCTATCTGTTTATCTATTGTTTCTTGGGTTGTAGATTTCCTTTGTGCAAGTGCTTTCTTTAGTCCCTCTAATAAAGGATCACCTTCTGTGTTTTCTTTTAATTTTTTATTCTCTTCTTGTTTTCGCTCTCTGTCTATTTTTGTTATAAGAGCTTTTCGTATCCTTGTGTTATTAGTCAATACATCTACGATCAATCTTCGTTGTTCTGGAGTAGTGTTTTCTAAACCTTTTTCTAAAGTTTTATTTACAGTTTCATTACTTTCATTACCATCAATATATACTATAGCTTTAGTTAAATTCTTTATTAAATCTGTTTCTTTATATTTTTGTAATATTCTAGTTAAATCTTGTTCAGTTATCGTACCATCATCTTGGAGAAAAATTTTCTCTAAAATTTCATTATTTAAGCTATCTATTAGCTCTCTTACTTCTTTTTTTGAAAAGGGAACGTTTTTTAAGTTCGTGTTGATCTTATTTTCATCAAGTATAAAACCTACTAATTGATTGCTTGAAATTTTATCTAACTGCTTAGATAATTCTTTTAGTTTATCTTTTAATGTTGCCTTACTGTGTTCACCTAGAATTTCAGAATTTTTATTTATAAATTTTAATTGTCCTAATATATCGCCCTGTTGACTTAAAATTTTAGGTAGTTCTTTAGGTAATTTTTTTGATATGTCTGTTGATGCAGTCTTACTGTACGCACCTAAAATTTCAGAATTTTCCTTTATAAATCTTAATTGTCCTAATATATCGCCCTGTTGACTTAAAATTTTAGGTAGTTCTTTAGGTAATTTTTTTGATATGTCTGTTGATGCAGTCTTACTGTACGCACCTAAAATTTCAGAATTTTCCTTTATAAATCTTAATTGTCCTAATATATCGCCCTGTTGACTTAAAATTTTAGGTAGTTCTTTAGGTAATTTTTTTGATATATCTGTTGATGCTGTCTTACCGTATGCACCTAGAATTTCAGAATTTTCCTTTATAAATTTTAATTGTTCTAATATATCCCCTTGTTTACTTAAAATTTCTTGTTTCCTTTGTGCATCTAGTTGCTCTAATGATAAAAGACGCAATGTTGCTTCTTCTTGACTTTCATCGAAGAGCTTGCTATCTAAAAAATCTCCTGTTTGTTGGTTTGCGTTTTTTGTATTTACAAACTGAGCTATATAAGGATCTTTTATAAGCTCTTTATACTTTTCTTTTGCCTTACCTAAAATTTCATCATTTTTTTTACTAAAAAGAGTAAGAATTTTGTCTGCATCAGCGGCAAAATCTTTAAGTGTTAATTCGTCGCGTATAAGAGATATTATTTTCGTTGGAAATGATGACATTAAAATTACTTGAGCAGCATCCGGATTAATTAATTTAGCGTATTTTTTACCAAATTCTCCAGTAGGGGTAGGTACTTCTAGCGATTGAGGAGGTGGTGTTTTTATTGATGAGGAAGGTTTTTTACTGCTACTAGTGCTTTTTGATGCCCCTGGTTGAGTAGTTTGACCTCCACTAGCAGTATTGTTTGATGACGCTGCTTGAGATGCCCATCCCGGTGGAGGCGGCGGTGGTGGTGGTGGTGGACCGCCGGCTGCTTCTGAACCGGTGGTAAATAAATTTATTGATATACTAATAACGAAAGAGTATGTTAACAATACTGATTTTAATTTGCCTGTTATACTCATTACTTAACCTCAATGATTATTTTTTAATGTATAAACGAGGCGAATTATATAATATTTATTAATATTTATCAAGAAAAAACATTATTTTTTATTAACTTATTGGTTAAATTAAAAATAATTGTTGCATCAATTAGCAGATATGTTAGGAAGATTGAGAAAAATATACTAAGATAGAATTTGGAAAATTGGCTACAATGTTTTTGTAAGTCCTAAGATGCTGAATGTTTAATAACTGCTGCCGTTCCTTGGCTTATAGACTCCTTGCTCTTTTTCAACTTATGTCAAAGTATACTATTCTTCATTTGCTTGGAGTATACTCAACCACTAATAAGCTAAAATCTTATAGTGGTTGAGTAATAGCTTTACAAATTGATTTTTAGTTTTACAAGTCCTTGATGGCTTTGATATTTTCTATGAGTATAATAATTATACTCAAGCAGAACATTTATATTTTTTCTGCTCATAAGTATATTACTACCGATATTATATCCAAGCTTAGGTTGTTTTGGTATAATAATTGTTTCTTGTAATGTTTGCCCTTTAAAAGTCACTTTTGCATTAACTTTTGTATTTTTATTATTGAAATGACGCTCAATATTACCGTACAAGCTTGGTGTTAATACTATATTATTTACGGTCGCTATAGGCTTAAACACTATTTTACCGCCAATACTACTTTCAAATGCTTGATTTGATTTCTTTTGAATCATTAAGTTTTCTATATCTACATTATATTCTTTATAGTTGCCAGCTCTTGAATAATCATATTTAAAACCGATATTAGGAATAAAATGTAAATCGTATTTTGTATGATATTTATAATTTAATAAGGTTTGAAAACTTAAATTATTGTTTTGATATTTTCCAATTATATTATTAATACTTTTAGATTTGTTCTTAATATAATTATGACCGTAAGATGTTATAGCTTGTAACGAGAAGCCTTTAATTAGTTCTTTTAGACCGTAAATGCTTAAAAGATGACCGTTAACAGCTGTTTTTCCTAGTTTTTTATTATATTTAATTTGGGATTCTAAACGGCTATAAGCTATTCCTATAACATCATGACTATTGATGAATTCAGCATCAGCCCCGATAGTTACACCGGTTGTGCGACCTTGATATTTTGGAATATTCTTCCAAGTTCCTTGTTTGTTGATGCCGTATAAGCCGCTAATCCATACCCCTCTGTTTATACTAGCTTCTTCATCACCTGCACCTATTGCAGCAACCTTTAATCTATCACTTAAAATATTATAGTGAACAGGTTTGTGAAGAGTTGAAGTAGCCTTAACTAATATTGCTACTTTCCTACTGGTGTCATCAGATACCTGTTGTCTCTGTGCCGCTTCATCTTGTTCTGCAATTGCTTCAGTTTTGAATGACACATCGATAGCTTCGTCGTCGCTTTCTAAAACTATATCTTTTTTTGATTCTTCTTCAGTTGTATTATTACTTTCTTCTAATTCTTCATCAGTTTCATATCCTTTATCGTCTTCGTCACTAGATCTTAAGGCTAGAAGTGATTTTTTGTCATCTGATGATTTATCATTTTCACTATCGTTAGAACTCAATAATCTCGGTGATAAAGCAGTTGTTGAATCAGATTTCTCTGACTTTTTATTGCTATCTTCAGGTTGTGTGTCATCCTTTGTTGAGGATTCGTCATTTGTAGCTTCGCTTTCTTGTTGGAATAATGATTGGAATTGTTTCATATCTAAACGTCCTACTTTCTTTTCCTGGTTATTATCTTCTGATTGAACATCACTACCGTATTTTTGTTCTAGTTCAGTAGATTCTGCTAGTAATTGTTCAACAAATAGAAACAATTCTTTATCTTTTGCTAACTCTAAAAGTTTGGATTTATAAATATTATGTACTTCTTGTCCTATTTCAGTTCTAGGACCTATAAAATCAGAGTCAGCAGTATTAAATGCCTCTTTTACTGCTTCTTCTGGATATTTTGTCAATTGCTGTGTATAAATATTATGTACTTCTTGTCCTATTTCAGTTCTAGGACCTATAAAATCAGAGTCAGCTGAAGTAAACGCCTCCGTTAATTCATCTTTACGTTTTTTGCTAGGTTTAATATTATCTTCAGCATATCTAATAAAGTCTTTATCTTTTGTTAACTCCAAAAATTTAGAAGTATAAATATTATGTATTTCTTGTCCTATTTCAGTTCTAGGACCTATAAAGCTAGAGTGCTTAGTGCTAACTGCTTCTTGAATTTTTTCAAAATATTCTTTATTTTGATTGATTTTAGATACATTTTTTGAATGTTCAAGTACTACTGATTCTACTATGGCTTTTTTAAACAAATCGGTATCAGAGTATTGTCCTTTATATCCTGCTGATTTTTCTCCTGATAAAGCAAATTCATTATATCTTAGTGCTATATCGGAGCTAAAATTATAAACCTTTGGAGGTGTTGTTTTGAAAATAGGTGTTTTAATATCTTCATTTACTTTAGTAATTCTATCTATCCAATCTTGAGTAAATCCTAAATCTTTTAAATAAGCTAAGCCAGGCGGTGGTGGTGGTGGCGGCATATTTCCGGTATGGGTATGATTTTTAGCTTTTTCTTGAGAGCAGTCTTTAAGAGCTTTTAATATTACAGACATATTTAATTTATTAGCAAGAGCTCTTACTTGTTGATCACTCACACCTGAAAATGAAGGTAAAGCTAATCTTAATTGATCTAAATTATTACTACTTTCTTGTTTGACAACAGAAGCTTTTAAAAACTCTTGTAATAATGCAGGATCTTTTGCTTTTACTATAGCTATAAAATCATTTTGAGGTAAATTTGCTGTAATTAATTCTTCAAATTTTATTGTGCTTAAAATAGCTGTTCTTAAATCATCAAGTTTAGCCTGTGCTTGATCAGAACTAATTGTTTTTCTTAAGTTTGTATCTTCTGTTATTAAAAAAGTAGTTTGTTGTGCTATAGTTAATATATTAGGGTTGTTGATTAACTCTTCGACTCTATTGGTAAATATATCTTGGTCAAGCATGCTCGTCTTCTTATAAGCAGCTTCTAATTGTTTGAATGGAGTAGATTCGTTATCAATTTCTCTAATCAATTTTAATTGATTTAATTCATGTTTAATAGGTTTCTTTATATCTTCAGATATTTTACATGATGATAATACGATACGTACTGCTGCATCATCAGAGTCTTCATTGAAAAGATTTTTAATTATGTCTTCGCTTGTTGTTGCTTTCTTACCATTTACAATTATATCTTGCATATATGGGTCTTGAACAAGCTCCTTAAAAATTTCTTTAGCTTTTTCTTCGACTTCAGGAGTTGCAATACTAAATAAATTTATAAGAGTTTTCTCGTCAGCTCCTTGGTTGGCGTATAATTCTGTTAATATTTGACGTATAACATTTGTAATGTCATCTTTTCTTTTTATTATTTGGCTTTGTAAATCATTAGCTTTCTCGCTAGTTTTTTTGGTTTTAATATCTAAATTAGTCTCAGCTCTATATTCTACATATAGTTTGGCATAAGCTGTCTCTGGCTCGCTTCTTTCTGTACTGGTTGCACTAGAAGCTGTAGGTTGAAGTGGCACTTTTGGTTGAACAGTAGTATTACGAGTAAACTGAGTATATAATGAATGTATGTGAGGATATTCTGCTTGTAACTTATTTAAATCAAAATTGTTAGAATTGCTAATAAAGCCTTGAGAATTTAAGGGAGGTGGTGGTGGCATACTCCCATTTAGCGGTAGAGGCGGTGGATTTGGAATACCACCATTTAGTGGTAAAGGGGGTGGGTTCGGAATGCCGCTTTGTGTTTGTTCTAAATTATTTGCATTATTACCTACTGCTAATCCTAAAATTTTATTGGTTTCATTGTTTAGTGCGTTACTATCGGATAATATTACTTTAATTACTGAATTTAATGTTTGTTTATTTACTTCTTTGGCTAGTTTAATCATATAGTCTTTAGTTAAACTATCTATTATTAGTCCTTTATTTTTTAGTTCTATATTTATTTCTGCTACTATTTCCGGTGTTAAAATATATTCGCTTTTTACAATATGTGATTGCATTTTATTTTTTAACTCTAATTGCAGAGCTAAAAATTTTTCTACTGAACTCTTATCTTTACTTGCTGCTAGTTTGATAAGATCTAATCGTGCCTTTTCTTCAAATTGACTATTAGATATATTTCGCATCGCATAGTCTTTAATTCTTTCAGCAAATTTAGTTTTTTCTTCAGAAGAACTATTTTCTAATAATTCTTTTAGAATAGGTCTATTCTTAACGTCAATATTGGTATTGAAATCTAATTGTCCCCTATCGTTGCTAAATAATACCTTTTGAATAGTATCATCATTAAAATCACTTAATATAGTAGTTACTGCTTCTTTTTTATAACTACTATCTACTTTAAGATTTAATGCTGCTATAGGATCTGTTTTAATAAGATTTTCAAATTCTTCAATATTTTCTTCTTGTTGTATTATTCTATTTATATTGTGTTGAGATTGTGTTAAATTACCCTTACTTTCTTTATTATTAAAGTGAGTTTTAAAAGTACTTATAGGATCAAAAGAATATGATTGTTTCTCTTTTCTACCCGTGGGAACTCCCGAAGATGTTTCTGTAGTATTTGTACCTTGATTTGACATATACCAATTATCACTTTTGGTCCCGCTCTTTTTTTGTGAACCTCCAGCAGACGGTTTAGTAGTATCATTGTTATTTAAAAGCTGGTTTGCATTTATTCCGGCTGTTATTTGCTTTATATAAGAATTTGCTTTTATTGTCCCTATCTTAAATTCTTCCTTTAATTCTTCAATTGTAGGGATAATATTATTATCTATATAATATGCTTTTTTATTAAGCATCTTCTGAGTTGCTATTGATGCGATATAGTTTGTTGCCTCACCTTTATCAGCACCAAATTTCTGCTCTAGCTCTTTTTCTGTAGGAATACTATTAGCAGCTATATATTGTGGCTTTTCTTTGTCCATAACTTTAAGTCTTATTGACTTAATATAGCCATCTCTATTATCATCACGAGATATACCAAATCTATTTTTTAACTCTTTTTCTGTAGGAATATGGTTATCCGCTATATATTGTCCCTTTGCGTTTTCCATAATTTCAGTTCTTATTGATACAATAAAAGATTCTGCATCATCTTTACCCATGTTAAGAGCAGTCTTTACTTCTTTCATTTCAGGGATAATATCATTATCAACATAATGTTTGTATTTAATATCTCTGTTTATTGAGCTAATATATAGATCGATTACCGCTTTTTTGTCTTTTTCTGCACGACGTACCTTTTGATCTTTTTCTACATTATTGTCTATTTTGCTAGGGTCATAACTTATTCCAAGATTTGTTGCTGCTTCTATATCTGTAGGAGCTACACCTTGATTAATATATTCTTGTTTCTTTGTATCAAAGTTCTGTTGTTTTACTCTTTCGATGTATAATAAATTTTCAGCTCTTGCTTGTCTTGCTTTATGCCTAGTATTATCTAAAAAACTTGATAAATCTGTTTCCTTATACTTTATTCCTAGATCATCTTGTGCTTGAGTAAAACTAGGAACTAAGTTTGCTTCTTGCCATTTTTTGATTTTTTCATTTGGAGTAAAACCTTTCCAAATATTTTGTTGCTGTTTTGAATTGTGCTTTTCCCATGTCGGGGTTTTACTAACTAAATCTTTAAAGCTTGCCGCTCTAGCACTTGTACTTAAAAAGCTACTAGTCAACAAACATGTTGACATGAAAAAAGTTAAAACATATTTTTTTGAGTGGGAATTTTGTAAGCTCATTCAAACCTCGATCAGTTATTATTTTTTTTAAATATAAACGAGGCGAATTATATAATATTTATTAACTTATGTAAACTATTAATTACTAATTTTTGTTAACTAATAGATTTTTTAACCAAAATGTGCTTAATACATCACATACTAATGGCATCTCAATTTTTGGTAAATAAAATATGCAAATTCAATTTCACTTATATAACACTCTTAGCCGTACTAAAGAGGTTTTTAACCCTCAAGATCAAGCTAACGTAAAAATGTATGTATGTGGACCAACTGTTTATGATAATCCGCATATAGGTAATAGTAGGTCGGTAGTAGTATATGATTTACTTTATCGTATGCTTATAAAAATATTCGGCAGTAGAGCAGTAAAATATGTACGTAACATTACGGATGTTGACGATAAAATTATTGATAGAGCTGAACTACTTGGCATTACTATTAATGAGTTGACTGATAAAGTTACACAAGAGTTTCATACAAATATGGCATATTTAGGTTGCCTGCTACCGAGTATTGAGCCGAAAGCTACAGAGCATATTGATGTAATGATCGAAATAATAGAACGCTTAATAGCAAAAGATCACGCATATATTGCTGATAATCATGTTTATTTTGATGTTTTATCAGCTCCAAATTATACGGAATTATCTAACCGAAATTTAGAGGAAATGTTTGAGGGAGTACGTATAGAAAACAGCAAAACCAAAAAGCATCCACAGGATTTTGTATTATGGAAACCGGCAAAGCCAAATGAATCCGCAAATATGAATTTTGAAAGTCCTTGGGGGTTTGGTCGCCCTGGATGGCATATTGAATGTTCAGCCATGAGCTACAAATATTTAGGTGAGAATTTTGATATTCACGGTGGCGGAGCAGATTTAATCTTCCCGCATCATACTAATGAAATTGCACAAAGTAGATGTGCTTTTCCGGATTCCACTTATGCTAGATACTGGGTACATAATGGATTTCTAACGGTGAACGGTGAGAAAATGAGTAAATCTCTTGGTAATTTTATTACTGTAAGAGATTTAATGGATAAACAAATTCAAGGAGAAGTAGTAAGGTTATTTTTATTAAGTAGTCACTATAGGCGTCCACTTGATTATAATGATAAAGCTATAGAAGATGCTAAAAAGACTTTAGATTATTGGTATAGAGCTATAGAAAATATTAATATACAAAAAATAGATTTACCTCACAATTTCATGCAAAGCTTACTTGATGACATGAATACGCCGCTTGCCGTTAAAATAATTAATGACTATGCTAAAGGTGTTTTTATTTCTAAAACTGAAGAAGAAAGACAGCTTAACGCCTCTGCTATTATTACTTGTGCTAATTTTATTGGTTTAATGAATAAGACTCCACACGAGTGGTTTAATAGCGGTGTGGATGAACTCTATATAAATGAGCTTGTAAATAAGCGTTTGGAAGCAAAAAAACAAAAAAATTGGTTATTAGCCGATCAAATTCGTAACCAGTTATTAGAGAAAAAAATAATTCTAGAAGATAAACCTGATGGTACTACTATCTGGCGAAAAGAATAGACCTTTTCGGAAGCTCTACTTCTAGGGGTAATTTGTACGTCGATCCGGTACTCGCATCCTCACGTACTAAAGTGTACGCTGCGGTGCTGCGTTCCGTGTCTCCTTCAAATTCCTCCCTATAAGCGAGCTTCCGAAAAGGTCTAATAAAAGCTTGTAAATTATGCAATATGCGTATATAGTTTGTAGGCTTGTAAGTCGTCATTGCGAGTAGATATTGTTGCGTGGATGCCAAATCGTCATTGCGAGGAGCGAAGCGACGTGGCAATCCAGAAAAAATAATAAAAAAATTCTGTAAACTAGAATTTTTTACTGGATTGCTTCGTCGAATTACTATGTAATTCTTCTCGCAATGACGGAAAAACCGATCCATGCAACAAAACCTGCTCGCAATGACGATTTTCCCAAACTTAAGCAAAAAATTCACACGTAAGATATATGTTAGTTCATGTATAGAGCTGTCATGCTAGTTCCTTAATCATGGCATCCAGTAAATATATGATAATAAGTTGTTTTTGGATCCCGTGGTCAAGCCACGGGATGACAAATATACACAATAATCTTACAGAGGTATAAACTAACAATTAGGAGAATTTAAAAATGTCAAAAATACCATCTGTTAACATTAAAGAATTATTGGATGCAGGCGTGCATTTCGGTCATAAGACCTCACGTTGGAATCCTAAAATGGCATCTTATATATATGGTGAACGTGATGATGTTCATATAATCGATTTAAGACAAAGTGCCGCTTTAATGAGTGTTGCTTTGAATACAATATATGAAACCGTAAAAAAAGACGGTAAAATATTATTTGTAAGTACTAAAATACAGGCTAGTGATATTATAGCGGAATATGCCGAAAAATGCGGACAATATTATGTAAATCATAGATGGCTTGGCGGTATGCTAACTAACTGGAAAACTATTGCGGGTTCAATAGAAAAACTAAATAAGTTAGAAAAAACCTTAGAAAGCGAAGAAGCACTTATGGGTTATACTAAGAAAGAGATACTCGATATGAGCCGTAAGAAAGAGAAGTTACTTCTATCTCTTGCCGGTATTAGAAATCTTAATTCTAAACCTGATCTTCTAGTAGTTATTGACACTAATAAAGAGCATATCGCAATTAATGAAGCGGTAAAGCTTAATGTTCCTATAGTTGCAGTAGTCGATACTAATTCTAATCCTGATAATGTAGATTATCCGATTCCGGGTAATGATGATTCTATAAGATCAATAAGACTTTATTGTAGTTTATTTGCAGATGCGGCATTACAAGGACTTGAAGAATCAATGAAAGCTTCAGGGGTTGATATGGGAGCTATGCAGGAGCATACAGATAAGGCATTAACTTCTAAAAATGTTTCTAAATTAAAACAAGCTAAAAAATTCTCTAAAACGAAAAATATTGATGAAGAGACAAATACAGAATTTGAGCAAGCATTAAATGATGCCGATGAAAATAAAAATTCTGATAATGTATAAGGGCTGTTGTGTGGATACTAGGGGCGTCATTGCGAGGAAATTACGCAGTAATTGACGAAGCAATCTCAAGAGTTTGTTATTATTTCATGAGATTGCCACGCAGCCTACGGCTGCTCGCAATGACGATTAGGTATCTATATACCCCAAGCCAAATATAATAATTAAGGAGAAAGTAAGGTATGAGTGAAATAAATATAAGTGCTACAGCGGTTAAAGAATTAAGAGAAAAAACCGGTGCAGGTATGATGGACTGCAAAAAAGCATTAATAGAAACCAGCGGTAATTTTGAAGAAGCTATAGATTTTCTGCGTAAGAAAGGCTTAGCTGCGGCAGCAAAAAAAGCCGGACGTATTGCTTCTGAAGGTTTAACGGCTGCAAAAGTTGATGGGCTTACCGGAGTGGTGGTTGAAGTAAATTCCGAAACGGATTTTGTTGCTAGAAATGAGCAATTTCAGGATCTAGTTAAGGATATTGCAAACCTTGCAGTAATTGCAAAAACTATAGACACGCTAAAAACATCTAAAATGCAAAGCGGTAAATCAGTTGAAGAAGAGATTATAGAAAATATCGCTACAATCGGTGAAAATTTAACATTACGTCGTATGGATATATTAGAGATATCCGAAGGAGCAATCGGTTCCTACGTACATAATGAAGTTGTACCGAATCTAGGAAAAATTTCCGTATTAGTAGGTCTTGCGTCTAACGTAAAAGATAAAGCAAAACTAGAAGCTTTAGCTAAACAAATTGCTGTTCATGTAGCAGGAAATAACCCGCAAAGTATAGATGATTCAAGCTTGGATCAAGCACTCGTAGAGCGTGAGAGAAAAGTATTTTTTGAGAAATCTAAAGAAGAAGGAAAGCCTGATAATATTATAGAAAAAATGGTAGAAGGTAGAATACGTAAATTCTTCTCTGAAGTTGTATTGCTTCAGCAAAATTTCTTATTTGAGCCTAAACTTACTGTTGCGGAAGTAATTAAAAATGCTGAAAAAGAACTCGGTGCAGAAATTAAAATCGCTAAATTTATTAGATACGAACTTGGCGAAGGTATAGAACACGAAGAAAAAAACTTTGCCGATGAAGTAGCAGCCATCACACAGGGTTAATATTGGATTCTATTGCGTGGATACCGATGTCATTCCTGCGAAAGCAGGAATCCAAAAAAATAGTCTAAATAAACCTAAAAAAACAAGTTTTTTATAGGCTTTACTGGATTCCCGCCTACGGGCGTTGTTGCATGGCTCGGAAAACCTGCTGAGTGTCATACCGTGGCTTGTCCACGGTATCTAGTAAAATAACTAAAAATACTAATATATTAGTATTTTTAACTGGATTCTGTGAATAAATCACGGGATGACAACAAAAAACCGAGCCATGCAACAAGGCTGACTTGATTGCAATATCCAGCCAAAAATACTAACCATACATAGCTTCTATATGATATGCAGGGTCAGTTTTACCTATTAGTACCTCTCCTCCATTTTTGTAAATTTCTTGAGTTAAATGATTATAATCTCCGCTGTTTACCGGTAAAGTATATAATGTACCGTGATAAATAATGCACGCTGGGTATAATGGCTTGCTAGAAAGAACCGGAGAATTTGGTAAAGATAGCTTAATTATTCTTCCATCATCAGTATAATCAAGTACTAATGCAGTGCGTGGGTCACCCACTTTTGAGCCGTCTAATCTGTAGAAAACAAATTCTAGATGAAGCTCTATAATGTCTTTTACAGTATCAGGAATAGTAATTGCTCTATATTCTTTAATTTCCATTATATCTTTCTTATTTAATTTCAATTTTAAAGAAGTTTTTATTGTTTCTTCTTGCAATTTCACTACAATGCCATGTATTGGATCTTTAAGTTCAATAGTTTTGCTCGTAATATGTGAAGTGGAAGTAGTATTTATGGTAGTAGTTGATGTAGTAGTGGTAGAATTATTATTTGAAGGAGCAGTATTAGGTTCAGAATTTTTGATCACTACTTGAGTTTTACCATTCGCATCAGTATTAACTATTTCACTGCTACCGGTAGAAATTTTGTATGCATTTACTAAAGTAGTGGCTGTAGTTTTTCCTGCTTCTATTGCTCCCTTAGCGAGTTTAGTAGTAGTAGTAACCATAGAATTACTATTTGAAGTAGTAGTATTAGTGGATTCAGAGTTTTCTACTGCTTCTTGAGTTTTGCTATCTGTGCCGGTATTAACCACTTCAATACTACCGTTAGTTATTTTATAGGCAGTTATCAAAGTATTACCCGTAGTTTTCCCTACCTCTACTGCTCCCTTGCCTAAATTATATATCCCTTTGCCTACATAAGTTATGCCTTTGATAATAGGATCGTTTTTAAAGTTTTCTTCTATCTTTTTGTTCTCTGCTTCTCTTTCTTCCGGAGTCATTCTAGCCCACCTTTCAGCTCCTCTTCTATCTGCCTCCTTACGTTCTGCTTTTTCCCGTGCTTCTTTTTGCTCTCTATCTTGTTGCTTTTTTAATACCCCATAATTATAATAATTATAACCGGCTTTTCTATACAAATCCTGATCTCTACCCATAATAAATACTCCTATCTGATTTAGTAGGCTTATTTAATCATGTTACAATCAAAAGTCAAATTTTATTTTTGAAAATTCTACTTTTATTAACTAGCCTTAGTTATGGAAGAAACTTCATAATTACTTTCAAATATTCATCTAGGATTTTTTGGTTGTCCTCAACAAATTTTAAAGCATTCCTGCGGTAAGCTTTAAGTTCTAGAGAATTATTAGGGCTAAGTAGATATGTTAGTTTGATTAGTAAATCTTCACCGTTTTTGATTTGGATAGCTGCTTCATTTTGCAGTACGCCTTTAGCAATATCGGTGTTTTTACTCATATCGGGACCGAATATAATACAATTAGAGAAATATGCCGCTTCTAAAATATTATGCCCGCCTTGTTTAAAAGAACCACCGATAAAAGAAATTGTAGCTACAGAAAAAAACAATCCCATTTCACCGAATCTATCAACTATATAAAGGTCATCGCTTAAAACAGGTAAATCATTTTGCGATTTAGCGGTAGCAGATAAATTATGTGACTTACAATTATCGATAATTGATTTAATTCGCTCAGGATGTCTTGGAATTAGGATAATATAACAATCTAAAAACTGCTCTTTTAGGTTTTTTATTATAGGCAAAATCACCTCTTCATCTTCGGGGTGAGTGCTGGCAAATACCACGATTCGCCTATTATCTAAATGTAAGCTTAATTTTGATAATTCTTCTTGATTGACCGGAAGTTTTTCGTTAGCATATTTAATATTGCCTAAATTAACTGCATCTGATATGCCAAGTTCATTAAATTTTTGTAAGTCACGTTCGCTTTGCACGATAATTTTACTGAAATTTTTGAGGGTAAGCTGAAAGAAGCTTTTTCTTTTTAGCCAAGCTTTAAACGATTTATCGGAAATACGAGCATTTACTAGCAGTAATTTACACTGCTTTGCTGCTTCATTAATAGTACACGGCCATAACTCCGATTCTATAAAAATACCTAAATCAGGCTGCCAATTTCTTAAAAATTTTCGAGCGAAAATAATATTATCTATAGGCAAGAACTGATGAGTGGCGGTAGGAGGTAATTTGGCAGTTAATATTTTAGCGGAGCTGTTAGTCCAAGAAGTTACTAAAAAACGAATGTCAGGATAGCGTTTACTTATGTTGCTTATTAAAGTTAAAGCTGCCATAGATTCGCCGACGCTAGCTGCATGAATCCATATTAAGAAGGAGTTGTCTTGTCGATACTTACCTATAGCAAAACGTTCTTGGATGCGTCTTATATCTTCCTTACCTATTAATAAACGTATAAGAATTATGATAAAATAAATAGGTAATAATATAAAGCTTAAAGCATAATATAATAACATCATTTCTTTAAGCTCTCTGTTAAGCTTGCTAGTTGTCTTTCAAGGCTTATATGGTTTTGTATTTTATCATTTGTGAGTTCTAAAGGTGAGCCAACTATGATTTTAATGGTACCAAACGGTAGGGGTATTATTAATTTATCCCAACTCTTTAATCTGAAACATCTAGAAGTGGAGCTGACTATAGGAATAAGTTTTTTGTTATATCTATAGGCAATTTCAGGAATGCCGCTATTTACTTTATATACCGGTCCTTTAGGACCGTCCGGCGTGACTATTATATTTGCACCTTGAGATAACTTACCTATAATATTACGTAAAGCTCCAATTGGATTTTTATTAGTAGAACCTACTATCACTTTGCAACCGAATTTTCCTACTAAATCGTTTAAAATTTCCCCGTCTAAATGCGGTGATATTAAAGCATAGATATTTCTATGTCCTATAAACATAGCCGGACTTAAGGCAAGCATATTATGCCAAAATGCAAAGATTACTCCTTGTTCGTTTAAGAATTTTTCCTTATTGCCGTTATCGTAAAATATAAATTTCTGCCTTGAAGTAAAATAAACAAAACGCAAATACCAATATAGTAAAATAGTAATTATATTAAGTACGTATTTATTATTTTTTAAAAATTTTTTAAAAACTTTCCGCATTATTTTTTTGTTGGTTTAATGTCATTCCCGCGAAAGCGGGAATCCAGTATAACCTATAAAAAACTTGTTTTTTATAGGTTTATTTTGTTGAATATATAATTTTTGTACTAAATATTAAGGATTATTTTTTTTGGATTCCCGCTTTCGCAGGAATGACATACTCAAGCATCACAAGCTCTCTCAATCCTAATACAAGCCTCTTCTAGCTCTTCCATAGAAGTAGCATAAGAGATTCTAAAATATCCCTCTAAGCCGAAAGCAATACCCGGTACTACTGCAACTTTCGCTTCTTCAAGTAAATATTCGGCAAAATCATTACTATTTGCAATAATTTTTCCTGATTTAGTTTTATGCCCAAATATTTTATCACATTTAACAAATAAGTAAAACGCTCCTTCCGGCTTATAGCACTCAAAATATTTTACTCTTTTCAAAATTGATAAAGCAAGATCACGCTTTTTTTGAAAATTTAAAGCATTAGGCTTTATATAATCTTGAGGACCGTTTAATGCTTCAATAGCAGCCATTTGACTTATTGAACAAGGGTTTGAAGTACTTTGCGACTGAATAATAGTCATTGCTTTAATCAAAGCTTTAGAGCCTGTACCGTAGCCTATACGCCAACCCGTCATAGAATAAGCTTTAGATACTCCGTTTACGGTAAATATTCTCTCTTTTAAATCAGGTGCTATTTGGGCTAATGTATAAAATTTAAAATCATCAAAAGTAATATGCTCGTAAATATCATCGGACATTACATTCACATGAGGATATTTTCTTAAAACTTTAGCAATATTTTCTAGTTCTTCAAAATTATAGCTTGCACCTGTCGGGTTACTAGGTGAGTTAATAATAAGCCATTTAGTTTTATCGTTAATTAAACGTTCTAAAGCTTCCGCACTTAATTTAAAGTTATTTTCAATTCCGCAATTTACAAAAACAGGCGTTCCTGTGCTAAGTGCAACCATATCAGGATATGAAACCCAATAGGGTGCCGGAATAATTACCTCATATCCTTTGTCCAAAGATGCCATAAACAAATTATATATAACTTGCTTACCGCCGGTGCTTACTATTATTTCATCAAGTTCGTAATCTATATTATTTTCACGTTTGAATTTGTCTTTTATTGCTTGCTTTAAAAGCGGCATCCCCTCAACGTTAGTATATTTAGTAACGCCGTCTTTAATGGCTTTGATTGCTGCTTCTTTAATATTATCAGGCGTATCAAAATCAGGCTCACCGGCACCAAGGGCAATAATATCAATACCGGCTCTTTTTAGCTCAAGAGTTTTTTTTACGACTGCAAGAGTCGGTGACGGCTTTATAGAATTTAGTCTCGTAGAAATAATTGACATAATTGGAGTCCGTATTTATTAGGTATTATTGTGTGGATACCAAATCGTCATTGCGAGCAATCTTTGATTGCGTGGCAATCCAGAAAAAATAATAAAAAAATTCTGTAAATCAGAATTTTTTACTTTTTACTAGATTGCTTCGTCAATTACTTTGTAATTTCCTCGCAATGACGTTTAGCATTTTTATCCGCACAACAAGTTTTATTTATAAAAGCGATAATACAGCAATTTTAATCGCAATAAAATTATTTTATTTAAAAATTTATCAAGATATGTTTATTATAGTAAGTAATATTAATTTAGTAATTAAACTATGTTCGGTAAAATAAAAGACAAAATCAAATATTATTGCTTAACTATAATAAATATACCGAATTTTATTAAGAATAAAATTTTAGAATTTAAGAATTATATAAGTGATTGTAAATATAAATTCTCTCATTTAGCCGAAACTAATTATCAGCTTGGACTCGATCATTTATATAGAGGTAATTTAAATGATGCGCTGCTTAGGTTTAAACTGGTTGATAAATTTTTTAACCCTAATGATTCTAAAGTATATTATCAACTAGGATGGGTTTATTTTTTAAAAAATAATTATAAGCAAGCTATAGAATTTTTAGAAAAATCTAATGAAAAATATAAAGCAATATTTATAGATTTTTTAAAAAATTATAAGGATATTACTGCGATTCCAGAGGAAATTTGGGGAAAATATCGTGATTTAACAGCGCAATATTACCCTACTATTTTTAACAATGATAAAAATATTCATCTTCCGTATAGGTGTGTGAATGAAGCACTTAAGCAAATATCTGATTTACCTGATAATTACTCTATTCTAGAGCTTGGAAGTAATATAGGGCTTGTAGGTTATGAAATACAAAAACGTTTTCCAGAAAGTTTTACCTTAAGCGGTGTAGAAATTTCTACTTTAATGAATGATTTACAAGGAACATATTACCCGAATACTAAAATTTATGATCATATATATAATACTTCTATCAATGAATTTTTAAAACAAAACTCTAATAAATTTGATATTATTTTTAGTTTTTGCGGATTACCGTTTACTAACAATTTAATAGAATATTTTAATTTAATATACTCATCTCTTAGTGAACAAGGGTATTTTGCTCTTTGTTTACCGAACGCTGCGAAGACGCAATTCTCAGTAAAACGCAAAGAATTTATTTTTAACTTGAATGAAATAAATAATATTTTACAAAAAAATAATTTTACTATATTAACTTCGGAAGAAATAATACTAGCGGAAAACAATAAATATAGTATTATTGTTTGTAAGAAAATAACATAAATTAATGAGAATTTTAATTATACTATCTATTATACTATGCTCATTATTCGCAAGAGCTGATCTTGAATATGTGGATAATGACATATATAACTATAATGGTGGAAGAAATGAAAACGGTTGCTTGGAAGTTTACGATCCATACGAAAAATTTAACCGTAAAGTGTTTGCATTTAATTCTGTACTAGATTATATAATATTGCGTCCTTTAGCAATAGGTTATAAGAATATCACGAATGATTACGTAAAAGCACGTGTTAATAGTTTCGTCAGTAATGTTGATACACCGCTTACGGCGGTAAATTACGGGCTTCAGTTAAATTACAATAAAACTATGAAAAGCGTTTGGCGATTTCTCATTAACACGACGCTTGGCATAGGAGGTTTATTTGACGTAGCAGGTAAAGTAGGTTTGCCGTCTGAACGTCAAACTTTCGGCAGTACCCTCGCACATTATGGAGTTGCCCCAGGTCCTTATTTAGTATTGCCGATAATCGGTATTACTAACGCAAGAGATATGACGGATTCGGTAATTACTAATTATGCTCTTAATCCATTAATGTACTACACTCATAATGATTTTGACTTAGGAGTACTAGCAGTTAGTAAAATAAACGATCGATATGTTGTATTACCGTTTAGTGATTATGTGATGAAGAATTCTACCGATCCTTATGTGGCTATTAGATCAGCATTACATCGTGCTCGTGAAGCATCGGTTCAATATCCTGAAAATTTTAAATGTCCTAAACCCAAGAATTAATTAAATTAACGAGGATTATATGCAAAAAATTATTACAGGTTTATTTTTATTAGTTATGACGTTTTCCGCTTATTCTAGCGAGAAAGTGCCTGCTGGTTTGAATGATTACGTTACTAATTTAGTAAATGAAGCTTCTAGTATATTAAATGATAGTAAGCTATCTGAGCGAGTAAAAATTGCTAAAGCACGTGAGTTAATGTCTCAGAACCTAGATTTTGATTGGATGGCTAAATATACATTAGGCAGAAACGGGATAAAAACTTTATCAGGTGGGCAGGTTCAGGAATTCATCAAAGTTTACTCTAAATATGTTACTAAATCTTATACTGATTTAATAAAAGATTATAAAGGTGAACAGCCTAAAATAGTAGGAGTTCGTCCTTTAAGTTCGACCGATTTTATGGTTGCTATGAATATCGTTAGTAATAAAGAGCAAGACCCTATTAAAGTAGAATATCTTGTACGTGAAATGAAAGGGAACGGAAAAGATGTTTTTAAAGTTTCTGATATAATTACGGAAGGTGTAAGTCTTATTGGGGCTCAACAAGACGAGTTTACCGATACTTTAAAAAATCAAGGCTTTGAGGCACTAATACAAAAATTAGAAAGTCGTTCTTAAAGTTGCTGTCATTTCCAAAATCGTCATTGCGAGGAAAAACTGTAAGTTTTGACGAAGCAATCTCAGGAGTATTACTTCATGAGATTGCCGCACAGCCTACGGCTGCTCGCAATGACGATTAGGTGTCTACGCAACAAAGTCCGTTTGCTAATAGCGTCAAACAACATAAATCACTCACATGAAAATCCTAGCAGGCAGTAGTAATAAGTTACTTGCATCTCGTTTAGCTATAGCATTAAATATTAAATATATTGAGCCGAGAATTACCTATTTCAATGATTCCGAAATAAAAGTAGAAATTCAAGAATCATTTCATAATGAAGATGTAATCATAGTACAATCCACATCAAAGCCCGTTAATGATCGCTTAATTGAACTGTTCTTGCTAGTAGATGCAGCAAAAAAAGCGGTAGCAAATTGAATAATTCTAGTAATGCCTTATTTCGGTTATGCAAGGCAAGATAATATAAATTCTCAAAATATAATTCCTGCTAAGTTAATAGCAGATTTTTTGGAGAAGCTCGAAGTAAACCATGTAATTACTATTGATTTACATTCCGATAAAATAGAGAAATTTTTTAATATTTCTATTTCTAATCTTGCACCTATAAATTTATATATCCCGTTTTTAAGAACTTATAGCAATTTCGTTATAGTTGCACCTGATAAAGGAAGTATCAATCGAGTTCAAAAAATTAGTAATTTATTAAATATAGATTCAGCTTATATAAACAAAGAAAGGGATATAAATAATAATTGCGAGATGATATCAATAATAGGTAGTGTAGAGGGCAAAAATTGCATATTAATTGATGATATTATAGATAGCGGTGAAACAATCGTAAAAGCAGCAAGATTTTTAAAAGAACATTCGGCTTTATCGGTTAGTGCTTTTATAACTCATGCTGTGCTTGCTACCGGTTCTAAAGATAAAATTGAAAATTCGGGGGTAGATAAGATTTTTGTTACTGATACTATAGAAGTAGGTGACTTACCTACAAAATTTCATATAATACCGGTAATGCCAATTATCGTAAAAGAGTTAAGAAATATACTATGAGCTTGTGTACTCTAGAAATCAATCTGTCTGCAATAAAAAATAATTATCTTTTATTACAAGATATTTGCAAAACTTCATTAGTCGGTGCTGCCGTTAAAGCTAACGGTTACGGTCTTGGAGCAGTACAAATTTCTAAAACTTTAATAGAAGAAAATTGTAAGCATTTTTTTGTGGCTTCAAGTGAAGAAGGAGTGAATTTACGAAAAGCCCTAGGTAATGATGTAAATATTTTAGTGCTTAACGGCGTTTTTGAGCATGATGCTTTAGAGCTGATAGAATACAATTTAGTCCCTGTTCTAAATAACTTAAAACAAATAGAAATTTGGCAAAAATTCGGTAATTTGAAAAACCGATTATTGCCTTGTTATCTGCATTTCAACACAGGCATTAACCGCCTTGGATTAACTCATAATGAAATAGAGCAGCTAATTAATGATCGTGATTTGTTAAAAGGGCTAGATTTACAATATATTATAAGCCATCTAGCTATATCCGAGGAAATAGATAATCCTTATAATCTAGAGCAATTAAACAGATTTAAAACTTATTTACAATATTTCCCAAGTACAAAAGCAAGCCTTGCTAATTCCGGCGGCATATTTTTAGGTCAGGACTATCATTTTGATTTAGCAAGACCAGGGGCTGCTTTATATGGGCTTAATCCTTTAACACAGAATCCTGTAACCTTAAAAGCTCCTATAATCCATTTACAGAATTTGACACTAGATAGCCATATCGGTTATAATATGACTTTTACAACTAAGCGTGATAGTGTCATTGCAACATTACCGCTTGGTTATGCCGATGGGTTTAGTCGTAATTTTAGCAATCAAGGCGAAGTATTTATTAATGGTCGCAGCGTTCCTATAGTAGGGCGAATATCGATGGATTTGATAAATATCGATGTTACCGATCTACCACCGCTTGATATTTTTCTAGGGCAGGAAGCAGAAATTATTGGAAATTATTGCACGCCCGATAAAATAGCGAGTATTATAGGTACTATCGGGTATGAGGTGTTGACTAGTCTTGGTAGTAGGTATAAGAGAGTGTATACTCGATGAACTTCAAAAATTGGCTACGTCGTCCTACAAGTACTACGGTGCTCACGTATTAAGTATACGCTCCGCTCCTCGTCTTGTGGACTCCTTACTCTTTTTGAAGTTGATCTTCGTATACCGGTGTTTCAAATTACCGGAGTTTATCAATTAACTTTTAAAATATATATACAAATGTTATTAAATATAGCTAATTCGGTCGGTAAACGTACTATAAAGTTTGCACAAAGTGTAGGTAGTTTTTCTCTATTTAGCTTTGCTGCCGTTAGCAGTATCATAAGACCGCCTTTATATTTGAGTTTAATCATCAGACAATTATTATTTATCGGATTTCACTCGCTTCCGGTTGTTGCGATGACGACTTTTTTCTCAGGAGCGGTACTTGCATTACAGAGTTATACCGGTTTTTCCCGTTTCTCAGCTGAAAGTTCCATTGCAACGGTAGTAGTATTGTCGCTGACTAGAGAGCTTGGACCTGTCTTAGCCGGACTAATGGTAGCAGGAAGAGTCGGGGCATCAATCGCCGCCGAAATAGCTACGATGAGAGTAACGGAACAGGTAGATGCTTTATATACTTTATCTACCGATCCTATTAAATATTTAGTTTTTCCAAGAGTAATAGCAGCTATTATTACAATGCCTTGTCTTGTTTTAATCGGCGATATAATTGGTGTTATGGGCGGTTATTTGGTAGGGGTATATAAACTTGATTTTAATAGTGCAGCTTATTTAACCAGTACTTTTCAGTATTTAGAACCGATTGACGTAATTTCCGGTCTTGTTAAAGCGGGAGTTTTTGGGTTTATTATTTCTATAATAAGTTGCTATAGCGGCTATTATTCAGGTAAAGGGGCTAAGGGAGTTGGAAGAGCAACTACCTCGGCAGTAGTAAATTCTTCTATCCTTATCTTAATCAGCAACTATCTAATAACCGAATTATTTTTCAAAGTATAAGCATGGCAAAAAAAGAAGAGTTTAAAATTAAAATTCGGTCATTATATAAATCATTTGCTAATCATAAGGTATTAGACGGAATAGATTTGGATGTAAAAAAGGGCAGTTCATTAGTTATTTTAGGCGGTTCCGGTAGCGGTAAATCGGTTCTAATTAAAAATATAGTAGGACTGATTAAACCTGATAAAGGTAAAATTTTTATTGATAATGTAGAAATCCAAGATATCTCAAGTAAACAAAAATTTGAGATTATGGACGGTATAGGTTTTTTATTCCAAGGTGGAGCATTATTTGACTCCTTGAATATACGTGATAATATTACTTTCGAGACTAGAAAATTATCTAAGAAAGAAAAAAACGACCTTGCCGGTGCAAAGCTTAATTCCGTCGGTTTGTCCCCTAGAATACTCGATCTTTACCCTTCCGAATTATCGGGAGGAATGCAAAAAAGAGTAGCCCTTGCTAGGGCTATTTGTAGTACACCGTCGATTTTATTTCTTGATGAACCGACCACAGGGCTTGATCCTATAATGGCAAATGTTATTAACGAATTAATTATAAAAATCCAAGAAGAGCTAGGGGCAACTACGATTACTATAACTCATGATATGATTAGTGCCGAAAAAATAGCTAAAGAAGTAGCTATGATTTATCAAGGAAAAATTAAATGGTACGGTAGTAAAGATGAAATGCGTAATAGTGATAATCCTTATTTAAAACAATTTATAAATGGATTAACTACCGGTCCTATAGAGGTATAAAATGTTTAAGAACTTATTATGTATAATAATATTTCTAGGTATAAACCTAAATGTTTATGCTATAAACTCTAGCTCTTATACGACAGATGATATAATAAAAATAGTAATTATTCTTGGAATAGTTATTTTAATTTTTAGTCCTGCAAAATTTCGTATAATCGTTATCGGTACTATGTTAGGCTTGGCTTGTGCCTATTTCACATATAAATACATCGTACCTATCTTTATTTCTTCACTAAACGGACCATAAAGATAAATATTGCTATTAGTGATGCCCACACCTCATCTATTTTCTCTTCTAACAGTATTAATTTAATATTCTACAATTAATCTAAAACTCTAACTCCCCCATGATAGCCATCTAATTCAAAAGAATTGGGGTGTATATTTTTACATGCGTCTAAACCTATAATATTAATCATATTAGTATTATTATCAATATCATTTAAAGTAGTGAGAATATCTTCTAAGTATTTAGATGATTCAGGTGAATCATTACCTCCAATTATTCGTACTTTTATTAAATCTTGTTCTATCAATTCATTTTGATTAAAGTCAGTAATTAACTGCTCTAACTGTTGTGAATTAATATTTCTAGCTAATGCTATTTTATTTAATTTTACGGAAAAGAAACTACAGGCAATCTCTTCATTTAAATCTTTAGTATAAATTACTAAATCATCATTTATATCAAAAATTTTATATTCTTGTGAGTTAATTTCAATTTGCATATTTTATCTACTTTTTTGATCATTTTTTTGTAAAGAAGTATTTTTATTAGGAGGAGTATAGCTAGGTGCGGCTATTTTTACTTCAGGGCTTATATTCTTTTTTAATACCTTATCGCTGGATAGGTTTAATTCTGGTTCATTCTTTTTATTATTTTTACTACTAAAAATATTTATGAAAAAATCTTTTATTTTTTGTATACTTTTTTGTATCCATGATTTTTTAATATTACTATCTTGTTGGTAGGTAGAATGAGTTAGTGCTAATGTTTTATTAATTTCTGAACGTACACTTTCCAACGGATTTAAATTGTTAGATAATAAATAATCAGTTTTAGCTATTAAATTATTTACAATTTTTGTTTTTTCTTGATCATTTAGATTCAATTCTTGAACTCGATTACTAATATTTTTAGTTACTATATTTTTTACTAATTTTGGATTAGTTTTTTGAATTTCCTCTGCTACTTTAGTAAGTGGTCTTGATATTTGATTAGATTGCCATGTTTCCATAGAATTAGGATTTTGATTAGCTCCTAATAAATATTGCTGAATAATATGTTTTTGTTGAATTTCATTTAAAGAGCGATTAGGTATATTTTTATTTTTAGTTAAATCAAAAGCTTTATAAAGTGCAGGAGTATTACTTCCTATGCCTAAATGTACTTGCCTGCTAGCAGTTGTTTTATCCTCTCTACCTGGAACAGCATGCGTTAATTTACCTGTTATTGGATCAAATATAATTCCTGATGGAGCTCCCTTGTCTCCTATATCTGCAGATTTTATATTTACGTTAGAGTGGTTATTTAATTCTTATGTTACTTTACGAATATTACCATCTGATACTGCAATTGATACTGCAGATCTATCACGTCCTCCTACTAAATAAGCTTCTAATTTAGTATTAGGAGGAAAGTTGCTTATTACATCATGTGTTAAAGAACTAGCATCAGTAAATCTGTCAACATGGGCTAATGCAGTTTTTTTAGTTAATGGATCATGTAAAATTACAGCAACGCATTGTTGAATGTTATCAGTGCCTATCTTTTCTTTATCAGAAAAACCAACTTCATGCTGTTCCACACGAACAGCTTCATAATCAACTATACCTTGCTGTAACGAGTAAGCATATGCATACTGCTCTATTGAATTTTCTTTACGGTTTTGAGTTTTATAAGCAGCTCCTAAAGCTAATCTTGCCATTAATTCTTTAGTTTGATCATTATTAGCTTGGCTCTTTATTAAAATTGATTCTTGCTTTTTAATAAATTTATCTAATGTTCCTTGTTGTTGATGTGCAGTTACTAATTCTTTGTATGAATTTTCTACATTATAATATTGCTTTGCTTCAAAAGAATTTTCTATGCTATCTTGAAATTTTTGAATAGCATTATCAAACATTCCTAGTTGTTGATAGCTACGTCCTATCATAGTATTAATATAAGAAAGAAAATTACTATCAGTTTGACCTATAGCAATTTGTTCAGCTTTTTGTAGTTGTTTAAGAGCAACAGGATGATTGCCTTTGCTATATAATTTTAATCCTTCATTATACAAAAAAGCTGCTTGGTTATGATCAATTTGTTCTTTCGTATTTAATGGTTTTGGAGTAAGATTACTAATATATTCAGGAAAACTTGAAGGTAACTCTCCTAATTTTTTAATTAGTCCGGTGATATTACCTTGAACTGGCTTCCCATTAATAAGCATAGATTTATAATAGTTTAATTAATTTATATTTTTATATAAAACTCTGTTATTTAATAAAAATCAAGCATTAGCTAATACCTAGCTACAAAATAATTATCTCTTGACACTAAGGGAGTATTACTTTATATTTTTTATCTATTGTATATTTATAAGTTTTAAGGTATTTAGCTTATGTCACGTAAGTGCGAACTCACAGGTGTGGGTGTTTTATACGGCAACAATGTATCACATTCTCAACGTAAAACTAGAAGACGTTTTGAGCCTAATTTAAGGTCAGTTAAGTTTACAAGTGATATAACAGCCGGAGAATATAGATTATCGGTTAATGCTAGATGTATTAGTTCAGTGGAAAAAGCCGGCGGTTTTGATGCGTATATTCTAAAAGCCGATGATAATGTTTTATCAAGTAACGCTAGAGCTATTAAGAAAAAAATAATTCAGACTAAAACGGCAAAATCATTATGAAAAGCGGTATACATCCAGAATATAAAAAGTTTTTGATTAAAGTAGGAAGCGATGTTTTTGAAACAATGTCTACTCATCCTACAGGTGAAATTTTAATGGATGTTGATTTTAGAAAGCATCCGGCATGGAATAAAGATTCCGGAAATGTAGTAAATCAATCGAACAAAAGTGTTAGTGATTTCAATAAAAGATTCTCAGGTCTTTCTTTCGGTGGTAAGAAAGAAGCTAGTTAAGCTTTGTTTGTGGATACTGAAGGTCGTCTGAGCTATGGAAATTGCATAGCAATTGTACGCCCGCAATCTCAGGAATTTATTATTATTTCATGAGATTGCCACGCAGCCTACGGATGCTCGCAATGACTACTCGATATCTATGCAAGAATGACACTAGCAATATTCGCATAGTATTGGACTAAATCGCAATATAACACAGATAAATCGTCAATTCTCAATTATTGCGGGGTGGAGCAGCTCGGTAGCTCGTCAGGCTCATAACCTGAAGATCGTTGGTTCAAATCCAGCCCCCGCTACCATATTTTTATATTTTCAGTAAAATTATTTTTCTGGACTTCCGCTTTTAGCGATGTTGTTGCATAGCTCGATTTTTCCGTCATTGAGAGAAGAATTAAATAGTAATTCGACGAAGCAATCTCAGGAGATTTGATTAGATTGCCACGTAGCCTACGGCTGCGGTCTTGTTGCATGGCTCGTTTTATGTCATTCCCGCGGAGGCGGGAAGGAAGTAAAAACCTATAAAAAACTTGTTTTTTTAGGTTTATTTTACCAAATGTGTAACTTCTATATCGATATTTGAAGTTATTTTTCTGAATTCCCGCCTGCACGGTTATGACACCGAGTGCGTTTTTCGAGCCATGCAACAACGCCTATGGCTGCTCGCAATGACGACTCGGTATTCACGCGGGCAATGCCTAATTACATCAAATACGAAAGCAAATTATGACTACTCAGAAAATAGTGCCTACAAAATCGACTGATAGCAGTAAGCTTTTTCGTCATCAAGCTAAATTTGTAGCCGGTGCTATGAATATAAATCAAATCCCCAATTTTTCATTACCGGAAATTGCTTTTGTCGGTAAGTCAAATGTCGGCAAATCAAGCCTAATAAATACGATATGTAATAATAAAAATCTTGCTAAAGTTTCTAATACTCCGGGACGTACTAGGCAAATCAATTTTTTTAACCTTGCAGATAAACTTATTATAGTTGACCTTCCCGGTTATGGTTTTGCTAATGTTCCTATATTAGTCAAAGAACAGTGGGAAGTGTTAATTAGTTATTATTTACGAAGTAGTTATAATTTAAGGTTAGTTAACTTATTGATTGATTCAAGAAGAGGTATAAAAGAAAACGATAAGAAAGTAGCTGAGCTATTACTTGAAAATAAAAGAGAATTTCAAATTATTTTCACAAAATCCGATAAAGTTACGGATCGTAAAAACCTTAACGATGAAGCACAGAATTTTCTTGCAACTTTAAACTACTCATGTAATGTTATGTATGTAAGTAGTAGGAGTAAAGAAGGTGCAAGAGAACTTAAAGCTAGTTTGGCAAAATGCATCAAACCTCAAAGGTAAAGAGGTAGATAGTATTTCTTCATTAAATAACATTGCTATAATTAAGAATATAATAAAGTGTAGTAGTGAGTTGAAGAATCAAGCAATAGTTCTAAAATTACCTGCTACTATTATTATTGACAATAAATTATTTACGGCTTTTATTGAATCTGTTAGATTGCTTGAGATGTGCGGTGCTAAAATATATATAGTACATGATCATATTGATTTACGAAGTTCGTCTTTAATATCACAAATAGATGAAAATTTTAGTCAGAAAATTAGTAAAATAAGCGACTATGGTTCTCTAAATAATCCTATTATTATGGAAATTTTATCCAGTTACATTAACAAGCTTATAGTAACAAAGTTAAGTAGTATAGGTTGTTATGCAGTTGGTATTTCAGGTAAGGATGCTAATTTACTGCAAGCAAAAAAGTCAAAATTATCTCACCGAAAAATTGTAAATCATGATGTTATAAATATTGGCTTTTTAAGCGAACCTATTATGATTAATCCGGAAATTTTATTAAATTTTGAAGATAATAATATTATACCCGTGATAGCACCATTTGCTAATGATGATCAGGAAAAAACGCATTTATTAAATGTTAACTTAACGGTAGCAACAATTGCTTCTGCATTAAGTGCGGAACATTTAATATTGCCATATGAGATATTACAGGTATCCGAGACATTTCCGTATAATATAAAAATACGAGATATTAACTTATTGAAATCAATGTTAGATGATAGTAATAATTTTATCGAAGAAGAATTAATTAAGATAGCAGTTAATGCACTTGAAAATAATAACGGTTACGTACATTTTGTGAATAGTGAAGTGCCGAATTCAATATTGTCAACTATGTTTGATATTAATATAAATTAATAGAGGTTTTTTATGGCAGGAGCATTAGCATCCGATCTTTTATTTGTAGGGTTAACTAGACCGCCGATGATATTTGGAGTAAGTATTAAGTTTGCTGCATTAAATATGATAATGACTATGATAGTATTTATTTGGAATAACGGCATTATGATTTTATTCATTGCAGCTGCTTTGCATTTGGTAGCTTATATTATATGTTTTAAAGAACCGAGATTCATAGAGCTATATTTAAATAAAATGTCAAGAACTAGCCAATGTCCTAATAAATTTTACTACGGAGCAAATTCGTATAATATTTGAGTTTTATGTCATTCCTGCGTGGATGCTAAACCGTCATTGCGAGCAGCCGTAGGCTGCGTGGATCGATTTTATCCGTCATTGCGAGAAGAATTACGTAGTAATTCGACGAAGCAATCTCAGGAATTTGTTATTATTTCATGAGATTGCCACGCATTCTACGAATGCTCGCAATGACGGTTTAGCATCCACGCAATCAATGCCTCTTGCAATGACAAAATAAATCAAAATAGTTAAATCAGGTGAGGTAATGAAGTTATTTAGAACTAGAGCAGCTAAAGAATTAAGGTCTAAACAAGAAAGACCAACTTCGCATTTTATTCCTTATAAATGTCATTGGGATAGTAATACTATTTTAACAAAAGATAATTCTTTATTACAAGTTATTAAAATAAACGGATTTTCTTTTGAAACTGCTGATGATGAAGATCTAGACATTAAAAAGAATATCAGAAATGCCTTACTTAAAAATATGGCTTCAGGAAATATCGTTATGTATTTCCATACTATTAGAAGACGTAAAGCAGTAATATTTGACGATACGGAATTTACTTATGATCCTACCGTAAAAGTCCCTAATGATTTTATTACTTATTTAGGTGCGGAATGGCGTAAGAAACATGCGGGGGCTAGGTCATTTTTTAACGAATTATATGTTAGTATTTTATATAAGCCTGATACCGGCGGTGCTGCTATAGTTGAGTATTTTCTAAAGAAGCTTAGACAAAAATCTAATAAAACCGCTTGGGAAAATGACATGAAAGAGATGAAAGAAAATCTTCAAGAAATGTCAACTAGAGTGGTTAATACATTCAGAAGTTACGGAGCAAGATTACTTGGAGTTCGTCAAACGCAGTCAGGTAGTTATTGCGAAATTTTAGAATTCCTTTCATCTTTAATCAATTGCGGCGATTCACCAGGTCCTATAGCAGTACCGCGTGGTACTATTGATGAATATTTACCGACTCATCGCTTATTTTTTGATTCTCGTACTATTGAAGCAAGAAGTCCGCTTGGCAAAAAATATGCCGGAATGATCAGTATACTTGAATACGGCCCTAATACTTCGGCAGGAATTTTTGACGGATTTCTGCAAATGCCTTTTGAATTTGTCATGACTCAAAGCTTTGTCTTTGCTAATAGAACCGTAGCGATCGGTAAAATGCAATTACAGCAAAATAGAATGATACAATCCGGTGATAAAGCTACTTCGCAAATTGCTGAAATTAATACGGCCCTTGATATGGCCACTAGCGGTGATATTGGTTTCGGTGAGCATCATTTATCGCTTTTATGTTCCGCAAATAATATTAAAGCTTTGGAAGATATATTATCAATGGCAGCAGTTGAGCTTTCTAATTCAGGAATTCAGCCGGTTAGAGAAAAAGTTAACATGGAACCTAGCTATTGGGGACAGTTGCCTGGAAATATGGATTATATAGTACGTAAATCCACTATAAATACTCTTAATATGGCTAGCTTTGCCTCACAACATAATTATCCGCTCGGTAAAATTAGAGATAACCATTGGGGAGAATATGTCACAGTACTTGATACTACTTCAGGTACGCCGTTTTATTTTAATTTCCATGTAAGGGATGTTGGACATACTCTAATTATCGGTCCAACTGGTGCCGGTAAAACAGTTCTTATGAATTTTTTATGTGCGGAAGCACAAAAATTCAAACCTCGTATGTTCTTTTTTGATAAAGATCGAGGAGCAGAAATATTTATACGTGCTTTAAACGGAGTTTATACAGTAATTGATCCGGGGGCAAAATGCAACTTTAACCCTTTGCAGCTTGAAGATACTAGTGAGAATAGAACATTTATTTTAGAGTGGCTTCGTGTGCTTGTAACTTCTAACGGTGAAAGTTTAACTGCACAAGATAATAAAATCTTATCCCAAGCAGTAAGTGGCAATTTTAGATTAGAGAAAAAAGATAGAAGGCTTAGTAATGTTATAGCATTTCTTGGTATTGATACACCAAATAGTTTGGCAAGTAGGATTGCGATGTGGGTCGGTAAAGGTTCACACGCTAAGATATTTGACAATGAAATAGATGATATTGATTTACAAAAGGCAAGAGTATTCGGCTTTGATATGACTGAATTACTTAAAGATCCTACAAGTCTTGCACCGGTATTGTTATATATTTTTCATCGCATTAATATCTCTTTAGATGGGCAGAAAACTATGATAGTACTTGATGAAGCATGGGCTTTAATCGATAATCCGGTATTTGCACCTAAGATCAAAGATTGGTTAAAAGTGTTGAGAAAATTAAATACTTTTGTTATATTTGCTACGCAGAGTGTTGAAGATGCTGCAAAAAGTAGAATTAGTGATACGTTGATTCAACAAACAGCTACGCAGATTTTTTTACCTAATTTGAAAGCTACGGATATTTATCGTAGTGCATTTATGTTAAGTCAGCGAGAATATATTTTAATTAAAACTACCGACCCTACTACACGTTATTTTTTAATAAAACAAGGAATAGATGCCGTAGTTGCTAAAGTTAACTTAGACGGTATGAATAATATAATTAGTGTTTTATCCGGCAGAGTTGAGACTGTAATATTGCTCGATCAAATTAGAGAGAAATACGGCAATGATCCGGATAAGTGGTTACCTATATTTTATGAAGCAGTTAAAACATTATAGATTTAATGAATTATGGTTAGCACTTAACCTTTTTATGTCATTCCCGCGTAGGCGGGAATCCAGAAAAGATTTTGAAAATTATAAAGATATAAGAGTTTATCATTATTTGAATATTTTAAAAGGTTTTTATTTATATTATTTACTGGATTCCCGCCTACGCGGGAATGACATAAGAGCATACGAGGCAAGTAACTAGTCATGAAATTATTTCCTCGTAGTATACTTATAACATTAGTATTAAGCTTTGCCCTAAATTTAGGGCTAGTTACTAAAACCCATGCCAAGGATACTCTTGATAGCATTGTAGATATTTTGAGTGGCTTAACTTGCGAAACCCAAGGCGTAGGGGATTTGCTGCGTACTGAATTTTCTCATACATGTATTGTTGCTCCGTTCTTTACTTTTGCGGTAATGAATCTTGTCTCTCCCGTTTTATACATGAATACGTTTTTAAAGCTTAAAATAAACGACAGTGATTTATTTAACGATAGTAATTTTGGAAATTTCCCCGGAGGTCAATGTACTCGTGAAAACAGAATTGATCCTAAAAATCCAGAATTACGCTTTGCTTTATGTAATAATGCTAAATTAATTGTATCTCGGGCAAAATCTGTTGCTGAATCAGCACTTGCTATTGCTAAAGCCGTCTTAACAGGGGGCGACCCTTGGAATGATATAAAGAAAGCGTGGGAAAATAAAAAAAAGGAATATCATATTCCATATAGTGGTAAGCCTGGTGATGACGGTTTTGCATTTGATGTGGGATTCCCTGTAATATATTGGAAAGTTATTCAAGATAAAGATAGAATATGTGTTTCAACAAAGGGGTTTACAGGAGACGTTCCCGTCGGCTGTAAATATATGAAAGAGCCGTTTCCGAAGTCCATGTATAATAGCTTTATGGATGTAGCAGATAAGGTTGAAGATCCTAAGGAAACGCCTACCGATCCTTTAGCCTTAGTTGCCTGTAGTGCAGCAGGCAACGGATGTTATCAAAAAGCTTATAATGCTTCAAAAACTGCAGTAGTCATGACTTCTCCTCTTATAGAATGTATGAGGCAAATGATTGCTAGATTACTAATTAGTAAAGATGTTTGTAGTTTTGATAATGTAAGCCAAGTGGTTAATTTGGCTTCAAGGCAAGATAGTGCATTATTTCAGTTCCAAGTAGGAATGTATAAAATAGTTACGGCTTTTCTAACTTTATATGTTATGTTTTTTGGCTTTAAACTATTACTTGCAGGTGAAGTACCGCCAAAAAGTGAGTATATAAATTTTATATTGAAAATGATATTCGTAACTTATTTTTCAATAGGAATTAATATAACTCCTGGTAATGGCTCTCCGTATGACCGGTTAGACGGCATGATTCAGTGGGCGTTTCCTTTCTTACTTGACGGTATAAACGGTTTAGCAAGTTGGGTTATGAATGCTGCTCCGTCCGGTTTATGTAAATTTAACGATCTTTCTTATGACGGTACCGTTTCTTATATTGCATTATGGGATGCGTTAGATTGTAGGGTAGCTCATTATTTAGGACTTGATATATTATCTACGTTACTTGTCGAAAATGCTTATCGAAGCCATGATTTTTTAAATTTTGATTTCTTTAGTTTTAGTGCTCCACCATATATTTATTTGCTAATTCCGGCGATAATCTCCGGTAATATGATGTTGGTGTCGCTTGCTCTTTCTTATCCGTTACTTGTGATTTCGGTTGCTGCCTTTATGGTTAATGCAACGATTATGTGTATGATATCTATAGTAATACTCGGTATTTTAGCTCCTCTTTTTGTACCTATGTTTTTATTCACATATACACGAAATTATTTTGACAGCTGGGTTAAGCTGATGATTTCGTTCTTGCTACAGCCTATGGTGGTAGTTACTTTTATGATTACGATGTTTTCGGTATATGATTATGGTTTCTACGGTAAATGTCAATATAAGAGCAAGTTAATTCACAATAGTATAGAAAATCTTGCACAGAGCGGCGGTACTTCAAGTCGTGATGTTTTGATATTTTATATTAATAATGATTGGGATGATATATCACAATATCCTGATAAAGATGCCGTAGAAAGCTGTCAAAATAGTTTAGGTTATATGTTAAATAACCCGATTACCACGGCATTTAATTTTGCAAAAGATAGTGTAAGTGAGATCGTCGATAGTAAACCGGGAGATACCCCTACTGATAAATTTCTTGCTAAATTCCAGTTTTTATCGGGAGTAGTTTTGGGACCCGGAATGTTTTTCATGTCTCCAAAGGTTCTTTTTGAGAAAATTAAAAATATTTTACTTGCGTTAGTTACGGCATGTTTTACATTGTATTTGATGTATAATTTTAGTAGTCAGTTAGCTGAATTTGCTGCAGATATGACGGAAGGAGTAGCTCTTAATAATGTTGCTATAAAACCGCAAGCAATATTTAAGGCAGGTATGGCAATGCTCGCTGCGGCGGGTGCGGCAACTAAGGGAGTCGATCAGATAGCAAGTAGAGGAGGAGTTGGTGATTTAAAAGCCGCTCAAGGTGGAGGAACAAGTGATAATATTGCTGCAAGCGGAGGTACGTCGGCACCTACGGTAACAACACCGACAGCTTCGTCTTCCGTAGCAACTTCTAGCCCAAAAACTGTAAGTAGTGCAGGAAGATCAGATGTTGTTACTCCTCCTCCTGCTCCTCCAGAAGCTGTTTCACCACCGCCTGCTAGTATTAGAACTTCTATTTCTACACCTGCACCGCAAAGTAATATTGAAACTGAAAATGTTGGAAAAATCATAAGAGATAATAATCAAGAAAGTAAAAAAGAGATTGATAATACTCCGCCTCCACAGGAAAAAGTTGATAATGCAGCTCCACAAGAAAAAGTTGACAATACAAGTAAAGGTACAGGAGTAATTGATTATAGTTTTAACTTAAAGGAACATGAAAATCCGGCAGGAGTAAAGCAAATACGGGAAAATGCAGAGATTCGGGATAAACGTGCAGAAGTAGAGAAAGCATGGAACGAATTAGTAGCAAGCGGCGGAGGAAGAATAAGAGATCAGCAAGGTGAAGAAACATCGGAGCGACGTGCGAATGCAGAAAAGAAATGGAATGAATTAATCGATAGCGGTGTAGTAACTGAGATAAGAGAAAGAGATAATAGTGTAACTAATAAATTTGATAAATTAGCTGATGAACTTAATAAGTCAGAAAAAGCAAAGGTAGAAGAAAATAAAAATATAGAAAATGACAGAAAAGAAGATAATACTACTACGTCACCGCAAGAAAAAGTTGACAGTACAAGTAGGGGTTCAGGAGTAATTGATTATAGTTTTAACTTAAAGGAACATGAAAACCCGACAGGAGTGAAGCAGATACGGGAAAATGCAGAGATTCGGGATAAACGTGTAAAAGTAGAAACAGCATGGAATGAACTAGTAGCAAGCGGAGGAGGAAGAGTAAGAGAACAAGAAGGAGGAGAAGTATCAGAACGACGTGCAAATGCTGAAAAAACATGGGATGAGTTAGTAAAAAGCGGCGTAGTAACAGAAAAAAAAGATAATAGTTCTAATGAAAACTCTTAAAACCTTAAAGATATTTATTATAGTTTGTATAGCGTCTGTAAGCTTAGCTAGCTTTGCCGGCTTTGGAGAATCATGTTCTAGTTTACCGACTACTTCAGATGGGTATTTAGAAACGGACACGGCATATGGCTATATAATTCGTAATATTGATATGAAAGATCCGAGAGGTAATTGTAACTCAGCTGCGTCTAGTATAACGTTTTGTTTTAAAAATATAGAAGGTAGTAGTAGCCCTTGCACCATATATAATTTAAATGAAGGGGACTCTAAGAAAATTAGTGATTTAAGTACTGATAATAATCCTGATCTTGGAGCAAATCCTGTATTAAAGAATATCGTTTTAACGGTTAAAAAATGGGATAATGATTTATGTTTAGTTATGCCGACGTCAAGAGGACCGATGCCGGTAGCATGTAAATCTTTAAGTGCTACTCCGACGCCTACTCCGCCTGATGATGAAAATTGTAATATAGGAAAAAGTTGCTATACGGGAGCAAATTATAGTCAATCGTTAATTAATTTTTCCGGTCTTGCAGTTCAGTGTTTGAGCGAAACGCTTAATAAAATATTTTTTGCCGGAAATAGTTGTAGCTCTCAAGATCAAAATTCTAGAATAACTAATCTTGCTGCTTTTTCTACGTTTCAAGGTTATTTAAAGAGAATTATAGGTGCTGCACTAATTCTTTATACTATGTTTTTTGCCTTTAATATGGCTCTAAATAAAGAATATGCAAGTACTGAAAAAATAGCTCTTTTTGTAATAAAGTTCTTATTTGTTGTTTATTTTTCTATCGGTCTTGGACCTTTAGATTTTAGTGGCGGTCAGCCGACAAAAGAAAACGGTATGTTAAAATATGGATTACCTCTTTTAACGGGAGCAGCACCGGACTTTGCACAGATGATCTTTAATGCAGCAGGTTCTAGAGGATTATGTCAATTTGATAATTCAAAGTATAAGGACGGTTATAAATTTTACGGTTTATGGGACGCAATTGATTGCCGTATAGGTTATTATCTTGGCTTGGATTTACTTTATAATATAGATAAGAATGGAGTTTTAGGGAATTCAGTCGGCAATGGTCCTCCTGGTAATAATACACCTATACCTAATTTTGATCCTGACGGCAAAAAAGACAGACCGAAAGATTTAAGTAAAGCAGGAGCACTTAGATTTTTTGCTGTTATGTTTGGATTCTTTATGGCTGGAAACGTTATTATACTTGCAGCAGGTCTAGTATTTTCTGTAATATTTTTATCTATACTTTTATATTTTATTACGCATTATTTAGTTTGCATGATTACTATTTACGTTATGACATATATTTCTCCTATATTCATTCCTATGGCTCTATTTACTCGTACAAAAGCTTATTTTGACGGGTGGTTAAAAGTATGTATTTCATGTGCATTGCAACCGGCAGTAGTAGCAGGTTTTATAGCTTTATTAATAACTATGTATGATTCTGCAATATTTAAAAATTGTGAATTTCTTAGATATGATTATGAAAAAGGGGATATTAGATTTAGTACTTTTGAGTTAAGGCTACCTAACGGTGGAGCAGATAAATGTCAGGAAAGTTTTGGATATAAAATGTTACAATATTATGCAGGTGAAGGTTGGGAAGAGCATTTATTGATACTTTTCCCAATAAAATCAATTGTTAGAGATGTTGTATCTATTTTAGCGGAACTTTTGTGCGTATTAGTATTTTCGGTTATTTTTTATTACTTCTCTAAATCTATAGGGCGATTTGCTTCTGATTTAACTAATGGTCCTAATATGGATGCAGTAACGGCAAGCCCAACTAAAATCGTTGATTTAGTAAAGAAAGGAGCAGCTTTCCTTAAGGATGCGGCCATGGCTTCACAAGGTAAGCCGCCGGCAGGAGATAAGCCGGATGTTGGAGGTAAGCGTAAAGAGGGAGAGCAGCAAGGCGGGGATTCAGAAAGCGGTGCAGGCGGAGGATTAGCTGATTTAGCAAGCGGTTCGGGTGGAGGTAAATGATAGAATATGCAGAGTAACTTATTAAAAGTTTTAGGAGTACTCGCTATAGTAGCTACGCTCGTTTGCTTTATTTTTGCAGCACTTGGTATGATAGGAGCAGTAAAAGTAGGTGACGGCTGCTATATGAGGTATTCTCCGGACGGTAAAGGAGGTTCAGATTCAATAACGGGTATTATAACTCTTAATGCGAATGCTAATTATGTAAATACTTCTAAAATGTTGCCCGACGGCACGACTCAGCTTATTCCTGATCCCAATCGTTACGGTGAATGGTTAAATACTCAGGTACTAGTAGAAAACAGTCAACCGGTGAATTTACAAGTGGTCGGTCAGGTTAGTTTGTGTTTAGCTTATGTACCAAAGGATAATGTACAATTTACTGAAAGTACAAGACCTGGTAAATCTAATTTAGATGATAAAGGTAACATGATTCCGATCCCTCGTATTAATGATGCAAATAATCCGCCTGTCTCTCTAATAATGGATGCAAAAAATAATGAATGGCGTAATATTGCTGAATTATATGCTAATGATAGAGTTTTAGTTTCCGTATCTCCTAATTTTGCCAATACGGATGCGACAGTTGAGGATGCTTTTAAAGATGATAAGGTTACAAAAGATTGTTCACAAGGTAAAACTTCTTACGATCCGATTTGTGGAAAATATTCTATTTATTCCGGTGAGTATGTCAGTGCTTGCGAGTTAAAAGAGAAGTATTGGAATTGTAAAGTCACATGGAGGTGTCCTAACTGGTTTGAACAAATAGGTTGCGACTGGGGAGCACTCGGCTGTAATCCTAATTGTGATAAGATACCAGAATGTAAAGAGAAATGTGCGGCTTGGGCTAATATAACTAGCCCAGCACCAGAAAACTACCTAGATGATGGGAGTTTTACATTTTCGTGGTCTGACGACATAGGTAAATTATTTACTGACTATTCAGCCCTTCAATGTTCTAATAATGCTAATATTCCTCCAAGTGATCGATTTCTTGATAGTGTTAGCGATCGTAACCCAAAAGATAAAGATTATATTGGAGGTGTAAATTGTACTTCAGGAATATGTAAGGACGGAGATTTTCAAAAAAATCGGAGATTTTGGTATACGGCGGACGGCAAAGGAGGCAAAGGACCAACCGGATTAATATATCAAATGAATGATGCGGGTTCTGTAAGTCAAGCTCTGCCTTCTAAGCTAGAATTTGCTAAGTTTGTTGCAGATTCAGATCAACCGCCTGACTATAAAGATAAAGACGGTAAATATTTATATAAAGTTATATATAATATACCTTTTAATAGCAATACTGAAAAAAGCTATTTACAATATAGGCTTTGGTCTCCTACTTCACAAGTTGCTAGTAAGAATACAGGAGGATATGTTTTAAATATTAAACAGACTAAATGCTATAGAGAGAACGGTAATAGTTTTAACGATACTTTTGATGATCGGGGACGAGTGCAATACATAATAGTAAAGCCTTCGGAAAATCCGAATACTAGCGGTAAAACCTATTCACCTCAAGGAATTAACGTTGATAGTGAAGGTAAATATAACTTTAACGCTAATGAGGCTGGTTATATATGGATGAAAATTCTAAATGATCCTGGTAATAATTTAAGGGACTATAAAGATAGTGAAGGTAGCTATAAAGTACATTTCTCAACCTCTTTGCAAGTAGGAAGTTTTACTATTAAAGTAATGAATCCATTACTTCAGTTATTTAAAACTAAAGTACTAGGGGCTGCTACTTCTATTTTTAAAAATATGGTATGTTATAAAGCTAATGATAGCTCGTCCTGTACTAACTTTTTTACCTATATTAAAGCAATTTTAATTCTGTATGTGATGACTTATGGAGCAATGTTCTTGCTCGGCTTTGCTAAGATAAACCAAAAAGAGCTAGTAACTAGAATAGCAAAAATCGGGGTAGTTAGCGGACTTATGAACGGTAATACCTTTGAGTTCTTCAATAGCTATCTTTTTGATGCAATTACCAATTTTTCAGACGCAATTATTGCTAATATGAGTGGATATAGTTTGTTTACTTCTATTGATCCTAATAATAAAATTTCTAATCCTTTCATGTTTTTAGATGCAGTAATGAGTAAAATATTTTTTAGTCAAACCTTTATCGCTCAATTACTTTCACTTCTTTCTCTTGGGCTTAGCGGTATTATATATTTTATAATTACTTTTATTGCGGTTGGTATAGTAATTATTACGGCACTTAGAGCGGTTGCCGTTTATATTATGGCATTTATGGCAACTTGTATATTAATCGGTATAGCCCCTTTATTTATTAGTTTCTTATTATTTGATTTTACTAGGTATTTATTTGATAATTGGGTGAGGTTTACGATCCGCTATATGATAGAACCGGTAGTTATGATGGCAGGTATTATAGTGCTAACCCAGCTATTTACCATTTATCTAGATTTTGTTTTAGGTTATAGCGTTTGTTGGAAATGTGCTTTACCGATAAAAATTCCGTTTATCGGTACTATTTTACCTATTGCATTGCTGAATGTGCCTATCTTCTGTATTAATTGGTTTGCCCCTTGGGGAATGGATTATATGTCGGGTATGATGGGAGTAAATATGCAAAATATCGTAGCTCTAGTTATTATTGCTTATGGTATGTATGGTTATGTCGAATTTTCAGGGCGTATGGTAGCAAAATTAACTAGTGCTGCCGGACCTTCGGCTACTGAATTTGGTGGTAGAATGTCTCATGATGCAGGACAAAAAGCATTAAGTCCAATAGGAATGGATGATAAAACAAGACAAGGTATTACCGGCAGAGCAGAGGCACGATTAAAACAACGCAATAAGACATTAGATCAGGCTGAGAAAAATAGGAAAAATACCCCAAAAGAAGGGGGCGAGAAGACAAATGAAGAACCGCCGCAGCCTGAAGCACGGAGATAGGGGGTTGGAGGTGTCATACCGTGGCTTGTCCACGGTATCCAGTAAAACAACTAAAAATACTAATAATATTAGTATTTTTAACTGGATCCCGTGAATAAATCACGGGATGACAACAAAAAAACTGAGCAATGCAACAGTGCCTTTGATCGTTCGCAATGACAAAAAATAAAAACCACGGTATGACGTGTTGGATAACAATTTAAAATTATGAAAATTCTTAAGAGTTTAGTTTTATTAGTTTTGTTTATGGCGATGCCAGCTAAAGCTGATGATGCTTTTTCATGGATGTCAACCAGTTTTGGTGGGTTAAAAAGCTTATTCGGTTGTTTAGAAGTGCCTGAATTTACAAGTTTTAAAGAGGGTAATATAGGAATTAGTTTATCTACAGCTGGAACTTGGCAATCAACAGGTAATACTGTTGAGAAAGGTAAATTATTAAAAATAAACTGGTCTACTTCAGGTATTACTCCTGAACCTAGAAAATATCTAGTATTATATAGAATTGATCCAAGATTTAGTACGCCGCAAGTTTTCATTAAAACTTATAATTATTCTAAATTACAATTTGAAGCTTTAGGATTTCCTCGTTTTGTTACGGACAATAACAGTGCAACACCGGGGGCTATACCGCCTGATAAAGACCTTGATGCACTTTCATTTACTAAAATGTCTGATTCTGTTAAATATTTTAACTATTCTAACGGTAATTCGAGAATTGAAGTTAAGACCGGCGATGTAGTAAATATTAGTTTAGTTGGTAAAGATAATTTTTTTAGCCCTAATACTCTAGATAATATTTTAACGCAGGAACTTGATAGTTCAATATTTGCTGCGTCTGCACTTTATACTCAAAGTAACCTTGGAAATTTTGATAATAGAATAATTTACTCATCTGCAAAGGAGGTATGTGATCTTATAGATGCTTCAAGAGATCCTGATAAACCAAGTGGGTGTAGCGGTACTGGCTCAGCTACAAAATATAAAAGTATAAATAGTAACGAAGCATTAGTCGGCAAACCTATGATAACGGGAGCGGTACAGAATTTCATGGGCTTAATTAATTCTTGTCCTGCTAATGCCGGTATAAATACTAGCCCTGCTTGCTATTACGATCAAGGTAGAGGGATGATAATTAAAGTAGGCGGGCAGGTTATTAAGGGACGAGATCAGAGTTTTGTAAATTCAGGCAGCACTCAAAGTAGCTTTATATATTATCAAGCCACTAGCGGTGGTACTATGGATTTTACTAGCGATTGGCAAGTTAATAACATGTTTAGTAATTCGGTTTTAATGAGTGATTGGAGCCGAAATTTTTCAAATTATGCTAATTTTGTAGATTATATAAATAAGAATGATTGGTCAGCTAATTTTTTATATTTCGGTCGTTATTCGATGATTGTTGAAATAGGTAATGGGGCAAATTCAATTAGTCCGGGTGAACAGCAAAATATAAGTTTAGAATATTTAATAACATCTGATGGTACGTTACCTGATCCATCTGTTCGTGGTACGCCGGTAGATTATAACTTTGCGGCTGATGCACCGCAAGATGGATATTTATGGTTAAGGGTGGTAAATCCTAATAGTAATATACAAGGGGTGGTTAGTGTAAATTATGCTAATTATACCGGTACAACTTGGTTTTCTGATATAATATATAACGGTGCTATTAAACCTATTACCGATCAGTTTAGAACTTTTAGTCAGAACTTTTATATTAAGTTAGTTAAAAATTCTGCAGTGCAGAATATAGCTAAAGCTGCATTAACTCTTTATGTTACTATATTTGGGCTAATGTTCGTTGCGGGAGCATTAAAATTAACTGCCGTAGAAGTAATAACACGTATATGCAAAATAGCTATAGTAGCTTTTTTAATTAGAGAAGAAAGTTGGAGCTTTTTTAATACATACTTCTTTAGTGCATTTACTAACGGTATTGATTTCTTTGTAACTAACGTAGTAGGTGCTACAAGCTCTAGATCTAATATTTTTGGTTTTATTGATCCTATATTTGATAAATATACTAACGGTAGGATTTGGGGATTACTATTTATTGAATTATTACAAATACATAATGGTTTAGCATTTATCGCTATTATAACCATTTATTCACTTATTACTTATTTTAGAGCTATTTTAGAAGTTATAATAGGCTATGTTATTGCATTTATAGGGCTAACTGTTATGATTTCATTAGCACCATTTTTCATAATATTAATGTTATTTGAAAAAACTAAAAGTTTATTTGATAATTGGATATCGACATTGCTTAGCTATGTAGTGCAGCCGACAATATTATTGATTTTCTTTTTATTGATAGATCAGGTTTTATCTGAGCAGCTTTTAAAAGTGGTAGTTAGAGCTTGTTGGGATACTCTGATACCAATAAAAATAGGGCTTGATTTAACAAATCTTGGTATCCCGATTAATTTCTCTTTTACATTACCGTTCTTACCAGGAATACCTTTCTATGTACCTGATGTACCGGAAATTAGTAGCTCGAATATTCTAACGAACAACGCTAATACTTTCTTAGTATTATTTACTACGGCTTTATTATTTTATTCATATTGCTTGATGTCATATGGTTTAGTAACTTTCGTAAATATAGTAGTCGGAATGCTTACAAATGTTACACCGGCACGAATATCAGGAAATTATCAAGAACGTTCTGATCCTGTGGGAGCCGTTATGCAGGATATAGGTTCGGTAACAAAACCGATTAAAAAAGCTGCAATGGCTCCGGCTAGAGTTTTCAAAGACAAGGTAATTGATCAAAATTATAAAGCTAGAAAACCGGAAGGAGGTGGTGAATTTACAAATAAATTCCTTGCCGAGCGTAATGATGTACCAAAGAAAGAGGAAGAGAGGAAGTAGTATAATTCCTGCGAGGCATTGCCGGCGTAGATGCAAAATCGTCATTGCGAGGAGCGAAGCGACGTGGCAATCCAGAAAAAATAATTAAAAAAATTCTGATTTACAGAATTTTTTACTAGATTGCTTCGTCGAATTACTACGTAATTCTTCTCGCAATGACGTTATATAAAAATAACTTAGAATAAATGAACAAAAATATTTTTATTACATTATTAATATCGCTATTGCTGCTTTCCGGTTGTACCGGCGATACTTGTATTGACCCTGATGATTTCGGTTTTATCAAATTCAATGTCTCTTCTAGATATAATCCAGAAGAAATTACTTCAAGACAGGAAGGTGATCAGGTAGCACCATGGCGTGATAGTGCTTATAAAGTAAATGGTTATCCTTTAACCGTTATGGTAAGACCGTGGAGTTATATACTTGGTGATAAAAATACTTCAGGTCAGTTATCTGCATGGTGTCCGTGGTACGGTCAGAAAAATAACACAACTACTTTGGCTGCTTTTTGCGTTAAGCTACAACCGTGTACTTTTTGGGATAATGCTAGACTTGATATGTGTACTCCTAATCCCGCAAATCAAAATGACGCAATGATTAGTAATCCTCCATGTATAATGACAGACGGTGTCGGGCTTTATTTTCTTATTGCCGCTAAAAATACTGATCCCAATATTTCACCGGACTCACAGCGTAAACCGCAAGGTATAACTCAGCATTTAGGAGAGCTTACTTCGAGTGTAGGCTATGAATTTTATAGTATTAGTAGTACAGGACAATTCTTGAAAGCCGGCGGTATAAATTATCAATATAAAGGTGAGGATAAGTCAAAATATGCTCAATCTCCTCTTTATTTTAAGATTATAGATAAATTTTATGATGATAATAGCGGGCAATATAGATTAGTAATCAAGTCCGGAGTTAGTGATACAAGACCCGATCCATTACAATTTTTAACGGATTTAATAAAAGGAGTATTATTTGGTAAGGATGGGATTATAAAGAAAACTTATCAACAAATAATTGATACGCCGGGTTATAGGATGAGTGTTTCGGCTATTTTAACTCTATATATAATGTTTACGGGCTTTTCCTTTTTAATAGGTAATATAAACCTTACTCATGTCGAACTTATAGTTAGAATATTAAAAGTTAGTATAGTCTCAATATTATTAAGTACGGATAAAGCTTGGACATTTTTTCATGATTATTTATTCGTATTTTTTATTGACGGGGTTCAGCAAATACTGCAAATAATTAATGAAGCTGCGGCTACCGGCCCCGGTTCTCAAAGTTTGCTGGGGTTACTTATTTCTCCTCAAACTTTATCTAAATTATTTTCTTTACTATTTGTTGATTGGCTTGGTTTTATATATATCATTTTATATTTAATAGCCCTATATTTTATTTTCTTTCTTATATTTAAAGCTACTATTATCTATCTAACCGCTCTTATAACTATCGGTATGATTATAATTATGGGACCTATATTTATTTGTTTCATGTTGTTTAATATAACTCGTTCGTTATTTGAGAATTGGTTAAGACAATTAATATCATATGCATTACAGCCTATAATTTTATTTGCCGGTATCGCTTTTATTTCAATGATTATTAGAACCGAAATATATTCAACTCTCGGTTTTGGGGTATGTAAACATGATTTTCCTAATTTAGGTCCGATAAATGAAATATTCGGTAGTTTTCTTGAGGATATAGATCCAAGCCTTGGAAATTCAATATTTTATTGGTGGTTCCCTGTACCAATGAAAGGAGGTATAAATAATTTCCACAAAGCAAAGATATTAGTTCCCGAAGATCATATAATAGTAGATGATTCTTGTAAGAATGATCCTGATAAATGTAAGCATTGTGCTGCGTATGAGTGTATAGATGAACGCTATATTGAATTACCGTTTTTAGATTTAGTTAAAGATGCAAAAAGGATTAGTAATTTTATAAACGGGAAATTTGTCCAACTTGATGGGATATTACTAATTTTTGTGTCTATTTATTTGCTAAGTAAATTTAACGATACTGCTATATCGACGGCACAATTTATTGCCGGTACTTCAGGTAATTTAACAGACATACAAAAAGTTAATCAGCAATCTTATGAATCTGCAGCGAAGCAAATGAATAGACCGCTAAGTTATGTAGCTAAGACGGTAAGTGCACCTGTAACTAGCCGTGTAAGTGCAAGGAAAGAGCAAGCTAGTATGTTCTTTGCCGAGAAATTTGAAGGTATGATGATGGGAAGGCTTGAAAAGCAAGCTCTCGGTTCTTCAGCAAACAAAGCTGTACAAAATGAGGTTAAGAGAAAATACGGCATAGATTCTAAAGATGTAAAAATGAATGCTATTACTGATTATGAAAACGGTATTTCAGGATTGTTAAAGAATTTACCTAAAGGGAATGAATTAAAAGCAAAAGAACTATCGAAAATGAAATTTACTCAGCTTCGAGATAAAATTGCTGCAAATAAATATGGAGTGAAAGATTACGCCGCTTTAAGTAAAGAACAAAAAACAGAGCTTGATAAGTCATTAAAAGATGCTAACTTACGCGAACTCGCTAGTGATGCGAGTTTTACTAAAGATTATCAAGATGCTTATAAATATGCTCACCAAGAAATGTCAGGACGAGGTGTTGGTCTGTTCGGTAAGAATATAGCACCTCTCAGAAGTTGGCAGGAAATGGAGCATCGTGTTGATACAAAACGTAAATTAAAAGAAGAAAAGCGTGTAGGTATAGGCGAAAAAATATATGCAGGTTATACAGGAATAAAAAGAGGAGCTTTAACTGCGATAGTCGGTAAAGATTTACGTGATGCTTATGAGGGTAATCTAACCAGTGCCGAATGGCATGATTTTGAATATAACGACCCAAGGCTTAGAACTTATAGCGAAAAATTAAAAGATGATGAAAAAGCACGAGAACGTGAAGAGCTCCAAATGCATATTAATAAGGAAACATTAGCTGCTCAAGCAGATATATTATCACCGGAATATCTAGCAAGACTAGAGAAAGCAGGAAGACAAAGCGATGTGGAATATTATCAAGAATTAGCTCAAAGAAAGCTCATTCATGAGGTACGTGGTAGGTTATTCGAGAAAGATGATCCGGTAATGATGGGTGACAGGTTTATGCGTGAAAAAGCTACTGATTCTCAGATGCGAGATATGATAGATAACGCTCATAGAAAACATGCAGAATTTATAGAGGGAGATCGATATACTCGTCGCCAAGAGCATTATGATATTGTGCATGAAAAAGCTCAAGAAAATTTAGAACAAACTTATAAAGAGCTTAAAGATCATTTCAAAAGAGATGATATCAACATTGAGGAAATGCCGGCATTAATAGCACAAAAGATCAAAGATACTGAGCAGGGACCTGAAGTAGACGCAAAGATTACGGAAGAGCTTAATAACTTTAATGCTGATGTTAAAAATTATGAATATAGTACTGAAGTATTAAATAAAATAGAGGATAGAAAGCAAGCTATTACCGATGAAGTCAATGCTCAGATCGATCAGATTAATAAATATAGAGAAAATGCCAAAATGGAAAAATATGTGAGACCAATAGTAAATGAAGGCAGAAAACTAAGAAAATTAGAAGATCATTTAAGAAATATGAAGTAGTATACTCGCTGAATTTGAAAAATTGGCTACGTCGTTTTTGTAAGTCCTCGGATGCTCACGTATTTAGTATACGCTCCGCTCCTCGGCTTACAGACTCCTTGTACAGACTCCTTGCTCTTTTTCAAATTGAGCTTCGTCTACCAATTATCCATTTACTAGGTTGTTTTTTTTAAGTGATTGTAGTATATAGAATATGTAAAAATAAAATGTTTATAAACGATAAAACTAAAAATGGTTCTGAAGAACTTAAATATTTATCATCAGAGAAAAGCTTAAAATCACAAAAAAGTTGGGAAGAAGTCTTTAAAGAACTAAGCGAAAACCCCACTGATGATTTTTTCCCTGAAGGAAGAGAGAATTCACCACCGCAAGAACGAAATTGGAAATTATTTAATAAATGAAGCGTAGCATTTTCATGGATATTTTGTTAAGTTCTCCTTTGTCATCCCGTGGCTTGTCCACGGGATCCAGTAATTAAAAATTTAAAAATACAAATATAGAAAATTTTTAAAACTAAAGCTCGATTTATCTCGCTTTTTCCTGGATCCCGTGGACAAGCCACGGGATGACATCGAATATATACACTGTTGCGTTAATGGCACTTAAGAAATTCCCACTAAAAACAATAACTAGTTTTCCTTTTATTAATTAACTTATATATTATCTAATTAAGTTAGTGATTAATTTATTAAGGGGTTTATGAAGAAACAACATATAATAAACGAGACTTTTTTAGATGCAATTCTAGCTAAGAAATTAGGTACTACTTATACTCCTCCAAAAGAAATCAACGATCCTGACTTTGATGAAGCAGCAAAGCATTTCATCGATCTATTACTTAGAGCCGACGGCTTTAAGCCTGTTAAAACTGCAGTAGTTCATCCAATCGATAAAGAATCATTACTCGGTGCAGTTAGAGCGGCACAATTTAATGTAATAAAACCGGTCTTGATTGGTCCGCAACATAAAATTGAATCAGTAGCAAAAGTTAATAATGTCGATCTTGAGGATTATCAAGTAATTAACGTTGAGCATAGCCACGAAGCAGCAAAAAAAGCCGTAGAGCTTGCGAAGAAAAGAGAAGTTGCGGCTATTATGAAAGGGTCGCTTCATACTGATGAGCTTATGTCTGCGGTGGTTCATAAGGAGAATGGACTACGTACCGAACGCCGTATAAGTCATGCTTTCTTAATGGCAGTTGCGACTTTCCCAAAGCCTTTTATTATTACTGATGCTGCTATTAATATTCGTCCTACTCTAGAAGATAAGCGTGATATAGTGCAGAATGCTATTGATTTAATGCATATGATCAAAGAAGACAAGCAGGTTAGAGTTGCGGTATTATCAGCAGTTGAGACGGTAACCTCCGCAATCCCTACCACCCTTGATGCAGCCGCCTTATCGAAAATGGCAGATCGAGGGCAAATTACGAATGCTATAGTTGATGGGCCGCTTGCGTTTGATAATGCTATATCTTTATTTGCTGCAGAAGCAAAAGGCATTAGTTCTTCGGTTTCAGGAAATGCTGATATATTAGTAGTACCTGATCTTGAATCAGGCAATATGCTTGCAAAGCAGCTAAAATATTTGGGTCAAGCGGTTATGGCGGGTATCGTTCTTGGAGCCCGTGTGCCTATTATTTTAACAAGTAGAGCCGATCCCATGGATATGCGTGTTATTTCCTGTGTACTTGCTTCATTTATTTATAACCATGCTAAGGCGAAGCTACATATCCAAGCAGGTAAATAATATGAAAGATGTTATTTTAATAGCTAATGCCGGCTCATCTAGTTTAAAAATTTCTATTTTTGAAATTCAGAATAAAAAAGTTAAGGATAAAATTTATAATATTTTTTTAGAAAAGAACGACAATAAAATATTATTTCATATAAATAAAAAACAGGAATCTGCTACCGATATTAAAGATGATGCTATTGAAATGATGATTGATCTTTTTGAAGATTGGTGGAAAAAACAAGAGAATCTCAATTTAATTGCAACCGGCCACCGTATTGTCCATGGCGGGAAAAATTTTAATAAACCGGTTATTGTTAATGAAAAAGTTAGTGAAGATTTGACAGTATTAATACCTCTAAGCCCTTTGCATCAACCTTATAATTTGCAGGTACTAGATTTATTTCTTCAAAAATATAAAGAAATCTCACATATAGCATGTTTTGATACGTCATTTCATTTTACCAATCCGCCTATTACAAAAGCTTTCGGTTTACCGAAAAAATATTATGATAAAGGGATAATTCGTTACGGTTTTCATGGGTTATCATATAAATATGTTAGCAGCCATTTTAAAGATATGACAAAGGAAGATTTACCTACAAAGACTATTATAGCTCACTTAGGAAGCGGTAGTAGTCTATGTGCTATTAAAAACGGTCTTAGTCTAACAAGTTCCATGGGCTTTAGCGTACTTGACGGTGTTATGATGGGTACAAGGACAGGTAACCTTGATCCTGGAGTAGTGTTATATCTTATCGACCATGAGAAAATGACTACGAAAGAAGTAACTGAGTTACTATATAAGAAATCAGGATTACTTGGTATGTCCGGTGAAAGCCCTGATATGCGTACCTTGCTTGCCAGTAACTCACCTGATGCTAAATTTGCTATAGATTTATTCGTGTATCGCATTGTACTTGAAATAGGTAAGTTAATTGCTGCCCTTGAGGGGCTTGAGTGTCTAATTTTTACTGCCGGTGTCGGACAGAATTCTCCTGTAATACGTGAAATGATTACCGAAAAACTTTTATGGCTAGGCATTAAAATAGATGATACAAAAAACCAAAAAAACGAGCATCTAATAAGTACATCTGATAGTGAGGTTAAAGTTTTTGCTGTGCCGACAAACGAAGAGCTAATCATCGCTGAAGAAGTGATGAAGTTTTTGTGATTGTTATTTTAAAATATCATCTAATTATAAAATAATAACTATGTTATCCAATATAGCTAAAGAAAGAAAAAAGAAATCTTTAGAAACTTTAAGAAAAGAAGGGGTTCCTTATCTTGAATTTTTTCCTCCTTATGATAAATGTAAATTAAGAACAAAAGAAGAAATTTCTATTAGAGCCTTGTGTTTGATGGTTATTGCATTAAGAGCAGAAGGATTAAATAAACAAGAAGCATGGCAAATAGCAGAAGAATTAGCTATTACAAATGATTTTAGCCCAAAAGAGTTAACTTTTTTAAATAAAGAAAACTCTCCTCCTCAAGATAAAGTTAACTTTTTATGGCGTTACGAATCTTTGTGGATTTTGTTGTGGGTTCTTGGATATATTAAGGAACTTAAAAGACCTGAAGATATTTGCGATGTTCCTGAGGCGGTAAGTATTATAAAAGAGAGAAAAAGAGACAAATTTATAAAAGAAGCTACGCTAAAACCTGTTTCTGAAATACTTGATGTAGCTGATTTAACATTTAGATATCATTGGGCGGTTAGAAATGCATGGATTAAAAATGAAAAACCACCAGCAAAACTTGATAGTAGCGTTATATATGAAAGACGCTATGCTTTAGAATGGGTATTAAATAATTATAATGAAGATTGGGATAATATAGATACGCCTACTTAATTATTTAAATAACCTGATAAAAATAATATCTCTACTTCACCCTACAATCTTAACAGTTTTCCTGAAATGTTCCCTAGGGCTCTGGGGCATTCTTTAGCAGGTCAAGCACTGCATAAAAATATCTTATAATAAGTACTGAAAGCAGTAAGGTTAAAGTTTTTGCTGTGCCGACAAACGAAGAGCTAATCATCGCTGAGGAAGTGATGAAGTTTTTATAACACAAATTGGTTAATTTTTAATTACTTCTACCTCTATTTTTCTTTATTAACTTTTTTTGAAATAAAATATATGCAACTATAGATATATTTTTAACTTAAATTTTGAGGGAAGTTATGCCGGAAGATTTTGATAAAAAAGAAAGCAGAAAAACAAATAAAGGATATTAAAAATAATAAGATAAATCCATATAATGATGCAATGAAGAAAGATTCTAGAGTGAATTTTATGCAGAAGCAAGTTATAGCTAAAAACGCAGCAGCAGGTTATAAGACAGCATTAAAAATAGAGCAGCAAGCAAAAGAAGCAGGTATTAGTTTAGATAAAGATGCTATGAGACGCTTAGAGAAAATAAAAAGTCGTTATATAGAAGCTACTAAGAAAGCAGAATTTCAAAAATTTCAAAGTGATCAAGCTCATAAAACGAATCAACAAAAAGCTGAAGCATTTAGGAGCGGTGCAACAGCTGCTGCTAAAAAACAAAGAAAAGAAGATTATAGGACAGGTGGGTGGGGTAAATAATTAAATTATAATTTTATTGCGTTAATTAGTACTGTCTACTATTTTAAACGTATGTCTATACTTCACGCTACAATCTTAACCGTTTTTCCTGAAATGTTTCCTGGGACTCTAGGACATTCTTTAGCAGGGCAAGCCCTGCATAAAAATATTTGGTCATATAATGTTATTAATATTCGGGATTTCGGTTTAACTAAGCATAAAAATGTCGATGATGAGGCTTACGGCGGCGGTGACGGGCTTATAATGCGTCCTGATGTACTCGGTTGTTCTATCGATCATGCTTTGTCTTTAAATCCTAATGCTGAAATTTACTATCCTTCACCTCGCGGTAGAGTCTTTACCCAAAGCCTTGCTAAAGAGATGTTACGGAATATATATTCTCGTGAAATAGAACAGTGTTATACGAAGAATAACTTGGAAAAGAGCAAGGAATCTGTAAGTCGAGGAGCGGAGCGTACAGAAGTACGTGAGCATCCGAGGACTTACAAAGATGATGTAGCCAATTTGGGGGGTTCATCGAGTATAAATCTTATATTCTTATGTGGACGTTACGAGGGGATTGACGAACGTGTAATTGAAGAGTATAATGTTAAAGAAATTAGTGTAGGCGACTACATTTTATCCGGCGGAGAAATACCTACCCTTACCATTCTCGATTGCTTAATTAGACTACTGCCAGGTGTTTTAATAAACCAAAATACCTTATCTTCCGAGTCTTTTGAAGAAGACGGAGAATTTAAGGGCGGGCTTGAATGCGGTCTATATACAAGACCTGAAATTTGGCGTGATCGAGCTGTACCGAGTGTTTTATTATCCGGTAACCACAGGCTAATTAATGAGTGGAAAAAAGAGCAATCACGTATGATTACTAAATTACGCCGTCCGGAGTTACTTAAAGATTTATAGTATGGAGTTAAAAAAATGAATATTATTGATAGTTTTGAACAAGAAAATATTTCAAAACTTACGGCAAATAAAAAGATTCCTGATTTTGAAGCCGGTGACACAGTTAAAGTAACCGTTAAAATTATTGATAGATCGATTGAGAAAGACGGTAAGGAAAAATTAACGGAAAGATTTCAAGCTTATGAAGGTGTAGTTATCGCAAAAAGAAATCGCGGCATTACTTCATCTTTCTTAGTACGTAAAATTAGCCATGGTGAAGGTGTCGAAAGACGTTTTATGACTTACTCGCCGATAGTACACTCTATTGATGTAGTAAAATACGGGGTAGTTCGTCGTGCTAAACTTTATTATTTAAGAAATAGAAGCGGTAAGTCTGCTAGAATTAAAGAGAGACATATCCCTATTGCTAAAACTAAGGCAGCAAAAGCTTAAGTACGCTCGCGGTGTCTACCGGCGTTGTTGCATAGTGCGATGTTATTCCTGCGAAAGCAGGAATCCAGAAAAAAGCGAGATGTCATCCCGTGGCTTGACCACGGGATCTAGAAAAATAATTAAAAAAGACTGGATACCGTGAATAAATCACGGTATGACAGAAAATGAAGAGTAGGTAGACGAAGATCAACTTCAAAAAGAGCAAGGAGTTCACAAGACGAGGAGCGGCAGCAGTTACTTAATACGTGAGCACCGCAGTACTTGTAGAACGACGTAGCCAATTTTTGAAGTTCAACGAGCATATATACTCAAATGATTTCAAGAATTGAATTTGTTATTAAATGGTGAACGCATGCAGCTTATACTTAATAAGTGAGTACGTGAATCCATGAAGATAACAAAGAGCAATTCTTGAAATCAGCAGAGTATATACTTAAATCCCTAAAGTATCCCTATAAAGTTCTAGCATAGCATCTTGCTCGGCAAGTTTATCTTTATCCAATTTCTTTAGTTTCAATATAGATTTCATAGCTTTAACATCAAATCCATGTGAAGAAGCATCTTGGAAAATGTCTTTTACTTCTTGAGATAAATCAGCTTTTTCTTGTTCTAATCTTTCTATTTTGCTTATATATTGCTCTAATTGTTCTTTTACTACTACTTCTGACATAAAAAATCATTTAACCTTTTTGAATTTACTATATAATACAAATATAATCCTTATTCAACAAAATATATAATAATGCAAATTTATCCTTTAAGACTTTTACCTAATAAAATCGATTTTGATTTTATGAACTTTAAAAAAGTCAGCTACACTTTCTCAATTATTTTATCACTCATTAGCTTTATTTGGATCGGTATATATAAATTTAATTTCGGTATTGATTTTGCCGGCGGTATAGTTATTGAAGTAAGGCTTGATCAAGCTCCTGATTTGCCAAAAATGCGGGGGGTTCTAGGTGAGCTTGGAATAGGTGAGGTGGTCTTACAGAATTTCGGTAGTGAGCGTGATTTATCTATTAGATTCGGTAGTAGTAGCGAAGAAAATCTCATGAAAAATATTGAGTTAATTAAAGCATCTTTGCAAAGTAATTTTCCGTATAAGTTTGAATATCGTAAGGTAGATTTTGTCGGTCCGCAAGTCGGTAGGCAGCTAATAGAAGCGGGGACTATGGCGATGCTGTTCTCTTTCTTAGCTATTATGGTTTATATTTGGGTGCGTTTTGAGTGGTATTTCGGTCTTGGTATACTTATCGCTTTAGTGCATGACGTAATACTCGCTCTTGGGTTTATGAGTATGACAAAGCTTGATTTTAACTTAAGCACTATTGCCGCAGTGTTAACTATTATAGGTTATTCCGTTAATGATTCGGTAGTAATATATGATAGGATTAGAGAAAATTTACGTAAATATCATAAAAAAAATATCACGGAAATTATAAATTTAAGTATCAATGAGACTTTATCAAGAACTATTTTAACAGTAATTACTACACTACTTGCCAATTTAGCCCTTATTCTTTTTGGCGGTGAGGCAATCCGTAGTTTTAGCGTACTTGTATTTTTTGGGATAATAGCCGGTACTTATTCGTCAATTTTTATCTCTGCTCCGATACTTACAATGTTTGCTAATAGGAAGTTTAATAAAAAAGTAATAGAAAGGTAATAAATCGTCATTGCGAACTGGTATCGCCTGTGTGGATGCCAAATCGTCATTGCGAGGAGCGAAGCTTTGCTGCAATCCAGAAAAAATAATTAAAAAAATTCTGATTTACAGAATTTTTTACTAGATTGCTTCGTCAAAATTTTCAATTTTTCCTCGCAATGACGATTATTAATTTAACACTATGACTTATAAAAATTTTTTATGCTAAAAGAAGAAGACAAAATTTTTACTAACCTACATGGACAGCAAAGCCATGATTTGAAATCTAGCAAGAAGCGAGGCGATTGGGATAATACTAAAGCTTTGCTTGATAAAGGTAGAGACTTTATTATTGAAGAAGTCAAGAAATCAGGGCTTAGAGGGCGAGGCGGTGCCGGATTTTCTACCGGTATGAAATGGTCGTTTATGCCCAAAAATTCAGAGAAGCCTTGCTATTTGGTAGTAAATGCCGATGAGTCAGAGCCTGGTACTTGTAAGGACCGTGATATATTAAGGTTTGAGCCGCATAAATTGATAGAAGGTTGTTTGCTTGCAAGCTTTGCTATAGGAGCGAATGATTGCTATATCTATATTAGAGGTGAGTTTTATAATGAAGCTTCCAATATTCAGCGTGCCTTAGATGAAGCTTATAAAGATGGGTTGATAGGAAAGAATGCTTGCGGGTCTAGCTTCGATTGTAATATTTATTTACATCGTGGGGCGGGGGCTTATATTTGCGGTGAGGAAACGGCATTACTTGAAAGTTTAGAGGGTAAAAAAGGCATGCCTCGTTTAAAGCCGCCTTTTCCTGCTAGCTTTGGATTATATGGCTGCCCGACTACTATAAATAATGTTGAGTCTATTGCAGTAGTACCGACCATTTTAAGACGAGGAGCTAGTTGGTTTGCTTCTATCGGTAAGCCTAACAATACCGGTACTAAGATTTTCTGCATATCGGGGCATGTTAATAAGCCTTGCAATGTTGAAGAGGCAATGGGAATTTCGTTAAAAGAATTGATTGAGAAATATGCTGGCGGTGTTCGAGGCGGTTGGGATAATCTTAAAGCCATAATTCCGGGCGGTTCTTCCGTGCCTTTACTTCCTAAGTCATTATGTGAAGTGGATATGGATTTTGATAGTTTAAGAACCGCAGGTTCCGGACTTGGTACAGGCGGTATTATAGTTATGGATAAATCTACCGATATTATTTATGCAATAGCACGCCTTAGTAAATTTTACATGCATGAATCATGCGGGCAATGTACTCCTTGCCGTGAAGGTACGGGCTGGATGTGGCGAGTTATGATGCGGTTAGTTAAAGGTAATGCCCAAAAATCCGAGATAGATGAACTTCTTAATGTTACAAAAGAAATAGAGGGGCATACTATTTGTGCCTTAGGTGATGCGGCAGCTTGGCCGATCCAAGGGCTGATACGCCATTTTAGAAGTGAGATTGAGGAGAGGATAAGAAGTTATAGCGTGGCTTTTTAGGGCTATATAAATGTTCAGGATGTCATTCCTGCGAAAGCAGGAATCCAAAAATAACTTCAAATATCTTATCTATAAGAACGTTACATATTTGATGAAATAAACCTATAAAAAACAAGTTTTTATAGGTTTTACTGGATTCCCGCCTACGCGGGAATGACATCAAAAACTCTGACGACATAGTTAAAAGTCACGTAACAAATATTTAAAATAATTAAGAGATTATGCAAACAGATAATACAAAACCAAACACTAATAAAACAGCTAAGCAAGAGTGGGGGTCTTTTGCTTTTGTAATATGTATCGCTTTACTTATTAGAATACTTATTATGGAGCCGTTTACCGTTCCGACCGGTTCTATGAAAGCAACCATACTTGAGAATGACTATATATTTTCTACGAAATATAGTTATGGTTATAGTAATTATTCTTTATCTTTTTTCGATTTTATTCCTCTTTTTAAAGGACGAATATTTGCACGTGAGCCTGAGCGTGGCGATATTGTAGTTTTCCGTCCGCCTAATAACATGAGCCTTAGATATATAAAACGCTTGATAGGATTACCGGGTGATAAGGTGCAATTGATCGATGACGTGATATATATTAATGATAAAAAAATAGAACGCACGGAAGTTGGAACTTATATAAGCGAAGAGGGGATAAAATATTTAAAGTTTAAAGAAACTTTGCCAAACGGTAGGACATATTTTTCTTATAAGCTTGCTCCTATTTTGGGCGTTATATATAATGATAGATACGGTAATACGGATGTTTTTTATGTACCTGAAGGGAAATATTTCTTTTTAGGGGATAATAGAGATCAGTCAAATGATAGTAGAGTAAATCTTGGATTTGTACCGTTTGAAAATTTTATTGCTAAAGCGCAATTTATTTGGTTCTCAACAAAAATAACTTGGTGGGATAATGATATAGGAGTTATTAATCTAGTACTAAAATTAAAGCCATGGATTGAATCTGTTAGGTTAAATCGAATTTTCAGAAATCTTTATAACACGGATGAGTAATGGAATCATTTGAAAAGTTAGAAAAGCTGCTTGGCTATAGTTTTAAAAATAAAGAGCTTTTAATAGAGGCGTTGAGTCACCCGTCTTTAAGACAGCACCACGAATATAAGGATGATAAAGATTATGAACGATTAGAGTTTTTAGGTGATGCCGTATTAAATTTAGTAATCACAGAAATTTTATTTAGGAATTTTGCAAATTATAATGAGGGGAATTTAGCTAAAATTAGATCATATTTAGTTTGCAAAGAAACAATATGTGTGGTTGGGACCAAGCTCACTTTAAAAGATTATATAATTATGACTCATGGCGAAGAAGTAGCAGGAGGGCGTGATAATCCTAATAATATAGAAAATGCTACGGAAGCTTTAATTGCAGCTATATATCTTGATAGCAATATTGAAACAACCCATAATATTATCGGGAAATTATGGGCAGAATTTATAAAAGTTCAGAATTTAACGGATTATGACCCAAAAACTGCTTTACAAGAATGGGCTCAAGCGAGTAGCCATCACCTACCTATATACCGTCTGATAAAAAGAGAAGGAGCAGCCCATTTATCAACTTTTACGGTGCTTGTGAAAGTAAAAGATTATGAACAAACAGGCACGGGGCATTCTATAAAAGAAGCCGAAAAAAACGCAGCAAGGAAATTATTACATAGACTTAAAAATGATTAATCAAGCTCAAAAAACTATATCTGTCTGTATAATAGGGCGACCAAATAGTGGGAAGTCGACTTTGCTAAATAGAATAATCGGTGAGAAGCTTTCAATTGTTACCCCAAAAGTTCAAACTACTAGGTCAATTATTACCGGTATTATTACCTTAAAAGATACGCAGGTAATTTTATACGATACGCCCGGTATATTTGAGCCGAAAGGGAGCCTAGAGAAAGCAATGGTAAGATGTGCTTGGTCTAGTTTGCATAGTGCCGATATCGTTATGCTAATTATCGATAGTTTAAAACCGTTTGATGATGTAACACATAGTATTTTAGATAAGCTTCGCTCACTTAATATTGTTCCGATATTTTTATTGAATAAAATAGACATCGAATCAAAATATCTAGATGACATTAAAGCTTTTTTAACGAAAAATCATCCTGATAGTTTGCTTTTTCCTATATCCGCTTTATCAGGTAAAAATATTGATGGATTACTTGAATATATAACAAGTAAGGCAAAGATTTCTCCTTGGCTTTATGCAGAAGACGATATAACGGACTTACCGATGCGTTTTATTGCGGCAGAAATCACAAGAGAGCAGTTATTTTTAAATTTACAGCAAGAACTCCCGTATAAATTAACCGTGCAAACCGAAAAATGGGAAGAACTCAAAGATAAATCCGTAAAGATTAATCAGGTTATAGTAGTTTCAAGAGAGAGCTATAAAACTATAATACTTGGTAAAAACGGCTCTAAAATCAAAGAGATAGGGGCAAAATCTCGAATGCAAATGGAGCGGTTTTTCGGCTTTCCTGTTCATTTATTTTTGTTTGTTAAGGTGCGTGAACTGTGGGAAAATAACCCGGATTTTTATCAGTATATGAAGATATAATAAATTTAAGCGTCATTGCGAGGAAAAACTATAAGTTTTGACGAAGCAATCTTAGGAGTCCTACTTTATGAGATTGCCACGCTCCTTTTAGTCGCTCGCAATGACGATTTTAGAAAAATAACATTAAATAATCATGATAGTACTTGGGATTGATCCGGCACTTGGAAGCCTTGGATGGGCAATAGTTGCAAGGCAATCGACAAAATTGAAATATTTAGCTAGTGGTATTATTAAAACAAATAGTAAGGATGAAATTCATCATAGACTTGCTTTTATCAATAGCACGTTAGAAAAAGTAATATTAGAATATCAACCGAATATGGCAGCGATTGAAGAAACATTTGTTAATACTAATAGCGTGACTTCGTTAAAGCTCGGCTATGCTAGAGGGGCGATAATGTCGCTGATCGGTAGGTATAATTTGGACATGCGGGAGTTTAAGCCGAATACGGTAAAAAAAACCGTGACCGGTTATGGGCATGCAGAGAAAGACCAAATTTTGCATATGATAAAGTTACTTCTGCCTGGAACTTCTGCTATTACCAACTCTGATGAAGCTGACGCAGTTGCAATCGCTTATACTTGTCATGTTATGAGAGTTTAAATGAATCCGGTTATAATATTAGTTGCCCCGCAAATGGGTGAGAATATCGGTGCTACCGCAAGAGCAATGAAGAATTTCGGCTTAAATGAGCTTAGAATCGTAACTCCAAGAGACGGCTGGCCTAATGAGCAAGCACGTAGTAATGCAGTCGGAGCGGTTAATATTATAGATAATGCAAAAGTTTATGATAGTCTTGAAGATTGTATTAAAGACCTCGAATATTTATATGCTACTACTTGCATTAAAAGGGCTATGAATAAAGATTACGTATTTTCACAAAATTTGCCTTTAGATTATCCAAATTCTGCAAAAGTCGGGATAATGTTCGGGAGGGAAAATAACGGGCTTAGTAATGAAGAAATCTCACTTGCCAATAAGATTATCACTATTAATACAACCGAATTTAGCTCATTAAATATTGCTCAAGCGGTTATTATTATATGCTATGAATTATTTCGTAATTCTATGCCTAGAGAAGATATATACAATATTCAAAAATTAGCTACCAAAGAAGAAATAGAGCATTTCTTAACAAACTTATTTGGAAAACTCGATAAAGTCGGATTCTTTAAAGCTCCTGACAAAAAGCCTGCTATGCAGCAAAATATCACTAACATATTTACGCGTATCAATAATCTCTCTACTCCTGAAGTTCAAACGCTACAAGGCATTATAAAGTCTTTGTATACTCGATGAACTTCAAAAATTGGCTACGTCGTCCTACAAGTACTGCGGTGCTCACGTATTAAGTATACGCTCCGCTCCTCGTCTTGTGGACTCCTTGCTCTTTTTGAAGTTGATCTTCGTATACTGCTAGGAATACATCATTCTTGATGAGAGGCATTTATTTTATCAAAGGTCTAATAATTTTAGCTACTCTTTCTGCTTCATTTAAAGGTGTGTAGCTATATTCCTCCAGCATTGTTACGGACTCATCAAAGGTTCGTGCTATTTTCTGTTCTACTAACTGCTTTATAAAAATCTTATGTTTTGAGGAATTAAAGTTTGGTGGGCAGAATATATAAAGGGGCTTGCCGCTTGAAGCTGCTTCACTGCACATTGAAATCGAGTCGACCGTAGAGATTATATATTTTGCATTGGCAAGCATAGCTATATATGGATTATAGCCTGCGTCTTCGTTCGGGTCATAAATAATTGTAGAAGACGGCATATTATTTTTAATAATTGATTTTACGGCTTGTGGTGTACGTCTGCTGAAACTAATGAAAAACGGTATTTGTTGATTAGTATATATTTTATTTAATAATGAAGAAAATAAATTTGCTTCATTTTCATTGAAATTAAATTTTTTATTATTTCCGCCGATTATCACTGCAATAAATTGTTTAAGATTAGGATAATGGTTTTGTAGTTCCAAGTTCGCCGCGGCGAACTTTTCGGTTACGTTATTGATAGCCCCATTGATGGGGATGATGTTTTTGTTCTTGGTGTCATCCCGTGGCTTGTCCACGGTATCCAGTAAATCAATAAACAATCTGGATCCCGTGGACAAGCCACGGGATGACAAGCGACGGCAATCATGATAAGGCAGAATAACGGCATCAAATGAATTATAAGGCAAAGAGGGCTGCATTATTTGTATTAACGTAACATTTTTGAATTTCTTTTTTAAATAAAATGCTAGTACTGCCGTTCTTCTCCCGGCAGTTATTATTATGTTGGGAAGTGGTTTTGCTATGATATCCTGCAATAACTCACTTTTTATATGAATAGGATAATATTTTAGTAAAAAATTCGGTAGCTTAGCTAAGCAATTATATTGCAATTTAATTATCGTATATTCTTTTGTTAATTTTTCTGCGAGTGCAATAGCCTGATGCGTGTTTCCTGTTCTATCATCTGCCAATACGTATATACTCGTTGAACTTGAAAAATTGGCTACGTCGTCTTTGTAAGACCTCGGATGCTCACGTATTACTATACGCTCCGCTCCTCGGCTTACAGACTCCTTGCTCTTTTCCAAGTTGAACTTCGTATCACAACTCTTCATTTCATAGGAGTATATTCTCATGATAAATATTCTTTTAAAGGTAATGTTAATAAGTTTGTTATAGGTAGTGATTTATCACAAGCATCGGCTATTTTCGGCATAATCGGAATTTGAGCGATTAGAGGAATATTATATTTTTGCGATAAATGCCCGCCGCTGTTATTTTTAAGCATATAACTCATATTCTCAATTATCCCCAAAATAGGTAAATTTAGTTTTTGATATAAATCTATGGAACGCACTACATCTATCTCCGATATTTTTTGCGGTGCAGTTACGATTATTACGCCGTCTAAATGATAATTCTCTAAAAGGCTTAAATGAATATCACCTGTCCCCGGCGGCATATCGATAATTAAATAATCTAAATTATCCCATTTTGTTACCGATAATAATTGATAAATAGTCTTACTCGCCATAGGACCGCGCCAAATAATTGCCGAATGGTCTTTAATAAAAAAACCTATAGACATAATCTGAGTATTTCTAGTCGTTATCGGTATTATTCGTCCATCTGTTGTTTTCGGCACTTCGTTAATGCCGAATATATGCGGAATTGACGGACCGTAAATATCGGCATCTACTATTCCTACTTGGTAATTTTCTAGGCTCAATTGCTGAGCAATAAGAGCCGATATTGTAGATTTTCCGACTCCGCCTTTGCCTGAGGCTACTAAGATAATTTTTTTTACGTTTTCTACAAAATGTTTTGGTTTTTGAGCTTTTTTCTCCATCGGTTTACTTTCGGTGAAAACAATTGTTATTTTATTTATTTCCGAAATCTCATTAAGTTTATCAATTGCTTTAGCTTTTATTTCTTCGGCTTCTAACTTGTTTTTACCTGATATATCTATGGAAAAACCTATATTATTACCCTTAATTATAATATCCGATATAACTTTATTTAAAAAAGTACCGTCTTTAAATATAATATGCTGAAGTTTATCAATAATTTGCTTTTGGTGTAAATCCGCCATAATTAAATTTCCTTTTTGAGGCTGTTTAAGTTCGTAACTTGACGTTATATGCTATAATATATATAATCACTTAATCCTTAAAATAATATAAAAAAGCAAATGCTTAGTAAAAAATATAGCTCGATTTTAAAAAAATCCCCATGGAAAGATTTTGATTCTGATAAAGAAGATAACATATTCACAAGACCGCGTAAAAATCAATTTAATTTTGATAAATTTCAATTCCAGTTTAATTTTAATAGCAAAACAATAATTTTAGCTGTTGTTGCAGTGATTGCTTTATGGTTTGCTTCGGGTATTTATGAAATAAAAGAAGGTGAAGAAGCGGCAGTAATAAGATTTGGGCGTTTTGTGCGTAAGGGCTATCCCGGGCTTAATTATCATTTACCGACTCCTTTTGAAAAGATAATAGTTGAGAAAGTTAAACAATCACGGCGAATTGAGATTGGTTATCGTACAAATAGCTCGGCACGTAGCGGTGGCGATAATACTAAAAATATTGCCGGTGAAAGTATAATGCTTACCGGTGATGAAAATATCGTTGCTTTAAATTGCGACGTAATGTGGCATATTAATAACCTCGAAGATTTTATTTTTAACGTACAAAGACCTGAAGAAACAGTAAAAGCAACGGTAGAAAGTGCTGTTAGAGAAGTAATAGGCAATACTCCTATTTCGTGGGTATTATCCGATCAAAAGCAGGAAATTACTTATAAAATAGAAAAATTAGCACAAAAGATACTGGATAGTTATAATGCCGGGGTGATGATTGAGAAAGTGCAATTATTGAAAGCTGAACCGCCTGCGGAAGTGATAGACGCTTATAGAGACGTGCAAACTTCAAAAGCAGATAAAGAGAAAGAAATAAATCAAGCTCAAGCCTATAATAATAAAATTTTGCCGGAAGCTAGAGGAGCGGCTGCAAAGATTATACAAGAAGCAGAAGGTTATAAAGAAGAAGTTATATCAAAAGCAGAAGGTGATAGCCAAAGATTTAATGCCATTTATAAACAATATACTATAGGTAGGCAAGTAACTAGAGATAGGTTATATTTAGAGGTAGTCGAAGAGATATTAAGTGGTTCAAATAAAACGATTATTAATAATGCACTACTACCGCATATGGCTATAAAATAGGTATACTAAGATAGAACTTCAAAAATTGGCTACGTCGTTCTACAAGTTCTGCGGTACTCACGTATTAAGTATACGCTGCGTTCCTCGACTTGTGAACTCCTTGCTCTTTTTGAAGTTGATCTTCGTATACCAAGAGTCCTACTCTTCATTTTATCGGAATGACATTTAAACAACAAGGAATATTAAATGCAACAAAAGATTTATTATATAATTTTTACAATTGTTTTCGGGCTGATACTGATTTTTAGCTCCTTATTTTCAGTTGACCAACGCCAGTCTGCTGTAGTATTCCAGTTTGGTGAAGCAGTTAGAACTATAGAAAATCCAGGGCTGAATATTAAAATTCCGTTTATTCAAAATGTTGAATTTTTTGATAAGCGTCTTTTAGATGTTGAGGTTGAGGCAAAAGAACTAACGGCTGCTGATGGTAAACGAGTTATTGTCGATGCTTATGCTAAATTCCAAATCAATAATCCCGTAATGTTTTATAAAACGGTACATGATTATCAAGGTGTGAAAATTAGGCTGACTCGTAATCTTGAATCGTCAATGCGTAAAGTGATAGGTAAAATTTCGCTAAGTAGTCTTTTAAGTCAAGAGCGTAGTAATGTAATGCTAAATATCTTAAATCAAGTAGACGGAGAAGCTAAAAGCTTTGGAATTGACGTTGTAGATGTTAGAATTTTAAGAGCAGACTTACCGAAAGAAAATAGTGCGGCTATTTATCGCCGTATGCAAACGGCACGTGAAAAAGAAGCAACCCAAATTAGAGCAGAAGGACAGGAAGAAAGCGTGCGTATTCGTTCAAAAGCAGATAAAGAAAGTAAAATAATACTTGCTAAAGCTTATCGAGATGCACAAATTATCAAAGGTGACGGCGATGAGAAAGCAGCAAAAATATATAATTCTGCTTATTCCGTCGATCCGGAATTTTATAAATTTTATAGATCACTTTTAGTATATAAAAATTCTTTAAAGAAAGAAGATACTAATTTTGTGATTTCACCTGAGGCTGAAGTTTTAAAATACCTTAATTTAACTAAGTAGTATACTTGTTTATTTGAAAAATTGGCTATGTTGTCTTTTGCTGATAATCCTCACGTACTAGTATGTACGCTGCGGTTATCAGCTTCAAGACGGCTTGTTCTTTTCCAAATAAAACTTCGTCTACTTATTGTTTATTTTACTTTGGAGTATATGATTAATTTAAAAATATTTCTTGTTATAATAGTTTTAATATCAAGTAACGTTGTTCTAGCAAAAGAAAATAGTAAATCTTTAAAAGTAGCGGATCAAGAAGAGGATGAATTTACTGCAATAAATTCTGCTCCTTTAAAAGTAAGTGAAGCTGCCCGTTATAGCTTTGCCGATATAGTTGAGCCGTTAATTCCTGCAGTTGTTAACATTTCGACAATAGAATATGTTAATAGTAAGTCGGAAAACGCTGAGAAAGATCCGCTGCAAGAAAAAAAGCCTTTAGACTTCATTAATGATTTTTTAGAAAAGCTTAATATACCGCTGAATTTGGAAGAGGTCGATCAAACTCCTAAAAGCGTTCCGCTTGGTTCAGGGTTTATTATTGAGCCTAACGGTTTAATAGTGACAAACTATCATGTAATTGCAAATGTTGATAAAATTAATATAAAACTTGCAGATAATACCGAATTATCTGCTAAATTAATAGGTAGCGATACAAAAACCGATTTAGCTCTCTTAAAAATAGATAGTGAGGAACCGTTACCGTTTGTTGAGTTTGGAGATTCAAATGATGCAAGAGTAGGAGACTGGGTTATTGCAATCGGTAATCCGTTCGGTAATCTAGGGGGTACGGTGACAAGTGGTATTATCTCCTCGAAAGGGCGGGATATCGATATAGATACTGATAATATAGTCGATAATTTTATTCAAACGGATGCTGCAATTAATAACGGTAATTCCGGCGGTCCTATGTTTAATTTGGATCAGAAAGTAATTGGCGTAAATACGGCAATTTTTTCACCGCTCGGTACAAATATAGGTATTGGTTTTGCTATTCCCTCAAATACTGCAAAGCCTATAATCGAACGTCTTAAGAAAGACGGAAAAGTAAGTAGAGGACGTCTTGGAGTAACAATACAAGATTTAACCGAGGAAATTTCTGAAGGGTTAGGGCTTAAAGATACTAGGGGGGTGTTAGTAGCTAAAGTACAAGAAGACGGTCCAGGTGATAAAGCAGGAATTAAAACAGGTGATATAATAATAGAGTTTGCAGATATACCGGTTAAAAATACTAAAAAATTGCGTGTAATTATTGCAGATGCTCCTATTGATCAGGAAGTAAAAGTAAAAATACTTCGCGATAAAAAAGAGCTTGAATTACCTATTAAAATTACTTCAGATAATGAAGAAGTTACTAAGGATTCTACAGAAGAGACCAATAAAGAAGAAATAACAAACAAAGAAAAAAATAATTTATCTATTACTAAAAATAATATTACTTTTAGTAATTTGACTGAAGAATTAAGACAACAATATAATATTCCGAGCAATAAAGCGGGAATAGTTATAACCAATATTGATGAAGAAGAAAGTAGTTTCAAAATTGGCGATCTGATAACCAATATTAATCAGGAAAGCATAGACAATATAAGTAAGCTAGAAGAATTATATGAAAATGCAAAAAAATTGAATAAGCAAAATATTTTGCTCTTGATTGAAAGGGACAGTGGTAATATGTTCGTGCCGTTACAAGTTATATAGAGTGATTATCGTCATTGCAAGGAAATACGAAGTATTGACGAAGCAATCTAGTAAAAAAGTCCTGAGATTGCTTCAGCCACGTTGTGGCTTCGCAATGACGTTAAAAAGTCAAGCCATACAAAAATAATACCTAAATAATTTATGAATGAAAAAATAGCAATTTTAAGTGCATACAGTTTTGTTAATATAGAAGAACCGGCGAATTTGATACCGAAACTTTTGCTTATCGGTAAAAAAAAATATGTTAGAGGTACTATTTTATTAGCTAACGAAGGTTTTAACGGTTCTTTTTCAGGCTCATATGAAAATGTAAATCTTGTACTTGAAGAACTAATAAAACTAACCTATCCCAAAGATGTTAACGTTAAAATAAATTATAGTGATGTTCATCCTTTTCATAAGCTGAAAGTTAGACTTAAGAAAGAGATTGTAGCGATGAATGTCGATGATTTGAATGTTGATTTATTTAAAGGCGAATATATAGAGCCGAAAGATTGGGATGAATTTATCACCAAACAAAATGTTATAGTAATAGATACTCGTAATGATTATGAAGTTGAGGTCGGTACATTTAAATCGGCAATTAATCCTAATACTAAAACATTTAAACAGTTTCCTGCTTGGGTTCAGCAGAATCAAGAATTGCTCAAAGGTAAGAAAATTGCTATGGTTTGTACAGGTGGTATTAGGTGTGAAAAATCCACCAGCCTACTTAAAAGCATAGGTTATGAAGAGGTATATCATTTAAAGGGTGGTATATTGCAGTATTTAGAAGATACGCAAAACAAGAATAATTTATGGCAAGGTGAATGTTTCGTCTTTGATGATAGGAGAGCAGTAGCAGATGATTTGTCACCCGCTGAAGGACATTGGTTACAGAGATAGATGTCGTTGCCCGATTTTCCATACCTAATCGTCATTGCGAGGAGCGAAGCGACGTGGCAATCCAGAAAAAATAATAAAAAAATTCTGATTTACAGAATTTTTTACTGGATTGCTTCGTCAAAATTTCAATTTTTCCTCGCAATGACGTGACGTTATACAAGTTTTTTATTATTAATATTATGACTAAAACCAAACAAGAAATTTATAATAAGCGTCCGACTTCGCCGCATTTAACTATATATAAGCCGCAAATTAGTTCTACTTTATCAATTTTGCATCGTATGACCGGCGTAGCTCTATTTTTTGCAGTATCGATTTTGGCGTGGTGGTTGATTCTTAGCAAATATGACAATAATTATTTACAACTTGCTAATTGCTGCATTATAAAAATATGCTTAGTAGCAGTGAGCTACGCTTGGTTTTATCATTTATGTAACGGCATTAGGCATTTATTTTGGGATATCGGTTATGGCTTTTCTATAAAAGCAGTTAATATCACCGGTTGGTGTGTAGTAATATGTTCTATATTATTAACTATATTGCTATGGGTATAAAAATATAAATAAGAATAATGAAAACCACTTTACCTGAACGTTCTTTAAAGATTGAAGTAAGGCTTAATTTTATAGTGCAGCAGATTTTAGATATTGCACAAGATAAAATAGCCATGATTATCTTGTATGGTTCATTTGCTAGAGGTGATTGGGTACGTGATCTACCGAACGGTTACCATAGCGATACCGATATTTTGATAATCCTAAAAAAAGGTAAATATAAAGGGCATGCTACTTTAAGGCTAGAAGATAAAATATATAAAAGATTAGAAAAGACGGGTGTAATAAATCCTAAACAAATTATCCCGTATGATTCACTAATATCGATAATTCTAGAGTCAATAGATGAAGTAAATAGGCAATTAGAAAAAGGACGTTATTTTTTCACTGATATTAAGAAAGAAGGTATTCTTTTATATGATAGCGGTGAATTTACACTTAGCGAAGCTAAAGATTTACCTTGGAGCGAGATGAAAGAAATTGCTAAAGATTACTACGAAGAATGGTTTGATAAAGGTAAAGATTTTTTAGATGGAGTAGATTACTATTTAAAAAAAATCGATATGCCGTTGCTGCTTTCTTGTTACACCAAGCTACAGAAAGTCTTTACAGTACTATTTTATTAGTGTTCTCTAATTATAAACCTAAACTACATAATTTACAAAAATTAGGTAGCATGGTAGGAAATTATGATAATGAATTATGGACTGTATTTCCTCAATTAACCGAAGAGCAAAAAAAATGTTTTGAGCTTCTTGAAAAAGCCTATGTTGATGCAAGATATGATAAAAATTATAAAATTACTAAAGAACAGCTTTTATATTTGATTGATAGAATTGAAAAGCTAAAACAGATAACAGAAAAAATATGTTTAGAGAAAATTAATGGTATATGATTTTAAAGCGGAAATTGTAAAAGCAAAAAATAGCGGTTCTGCTAAAAGCGGTTCACATCATTGGTTATTACAAAGAGTAACAGGAATTATATTAGCTTTATGTTCCGTGTGGCTAATATATTTTACGTTAACCAATAAAAATAATGACATAAATATTATTATGTGGGAGCTTAAAAAACCTTTTAATGTTGTGGCATTATTAATTACGGTAGCTATTTCGTTATATCATGCGATGCTTGGTATGCGTGTAGTGATTGAGGATTATGTAAGTTGTCACAAATTACGTAATATATTGATTATAATAGTGCAATTATTTTGTATTGTGACTATTGTGGCTTTTATAGTAGCAATGTTTTATAGGGGGTGAAATGTTATTAGATAAATTAGAATTATTGCAGAAAGCTGTAAGCATAGGAATATATCAAGCAGAAAATAATATATTTAGTGAGAAATCAATTTTAGATTTGATTGATGATGAAAAAATAAATTAACTATATCGTCATTGCGAGCAGGTATTACCTGTGTGGACCGGTTTTCCGTCATTGCGAGGAAATTACGTAAGTAATTGACGAAGCAATCTCAGGATATTTGGCGAGATTGCCACGTCGCTTCGCTCCTCGCAATGACGTAAAACATTTCAAAATACAAGATAAAAAATTAATTTAATGACCAAAGCGTATAATATCATTCATCACAAATTTGACGTCGTTGTCGTAGGTGCCGGCGGAGCAGGGCTTCGTTCTGCATTCGGTATGGCTAAAGAAGGGCTAAATACCGCCTGTATAACTAAGCTGTTTCCAACTCGTAGTCATACTGTGGCTGCTCAGGGTGGAATTAGTGCAGCACTTGGGAATATGGGCGAAGATGATTGGCGTTGGCATATGTATGATACCGTGAAAGGTTCAGACTGGTTAGGTGATCAGGATGCTATCGAATATATGTGCAAGAACGCTCCCGATGCGATTTTAGAGCTTGAGCATTACGGCGTACCTTTTTCAAGAACCGAAGAAGGAAAAATTTATCAACGTCCTTTTGGCGGTATGACTACGGAGTATGGTAAAGGAAAAGCAGCTCAGCGTACATGTGCTGCGGCAGATCGTACGGGGCATGCCATACTGCATACTTTATATCAGCAGTCACTAAAACATAAGGTGCAGTTTTTTGTTGAGTATTTTGCTATTGATTTATTGATGGAAGACGGTGAATGTAGAGGTGTAGTTGCGTGGAATTTAGATGACGGTAGTCTGCATTGTTTTAGAGCTCATAATGTAGTGCTTGCAACGGGCGGATACGGGCGTGCTTATTTTTCGGCAACGTCCGCTCATACTTGTACGGGTGATGGAGGCGGTATGGCGATTAGAGCAGGTTTGCCGCTGCAAGATATGGAGTTTGTACAGTTCCATCCGACAGGCATATATTCGGCGGGCTGTCTTATTACCGAGGGAGCTAGAGGTGAAGGTGGATATCTCGTTAATGCAAACGGAGAGCGTTTTATGGAGCGTTACGCTCCGGCTGCAAAAGATTTAGCTTCAAGAGACGTAGTTTCAAGAGCGATGACTATCGAGATTCGTGAAGGGCGAGGAGTCGGCGAGCATAAAGATCATGTATTCCTGCATTTAAATCATTTATCGCCTGAGATTTTACATAGTCGTTTGCCGGGTATTTCTGAGACGGCTAAAATTTTTGCCGGTGTTGATGTTACTAAAGAGCCGATACCGGTACTTCCCACGGTTCACTACAATATGGGCGGGATACCGACTAATTACCACGGTCAAGTCATAATTAAAGATGGTACGAATCACAATAGTGTAGTAAAAGGACTTATGGCAATCGGTGAAGCGGCTTGCGTATCTGTACACGGTGCTAATCGATTAGGGTCAAACTCTTTACTTGATTTAGTAGTATTTGGTAGAAGTAGTGCTTTAAAAGCAGCTGAGCTTATTAGTCCAGCGAGTCCCCATAAGCCTATAAAAGAAGAAAGCTTTGAAAAAATTATAAATAGATTTGATAAAGTCCGTCACGCTAATGGTAATATTTTAGTTGCAGATTTAAGGCTTAAAATGCAAAGAACTATGCAAAGCCACGCTTCGGTATTTAGAACTCAAGAAGTACTAGATGAAGGAGCAGAAATGATTAGCGAGATAAGAAGTGGCTATAAAGATATAAAAATTAACGATAAGTCTTTGATTTGGAATAGTGATTTAGTCGAAGCCTTAGAGCTAGATAATCTACTTGATCAGGCTTTGGTAACGGTATATTCAGCAGCTGCAAGAAAAGAAAGCAGAGGAGCTCATGCTAGAGAAGATTATCCTGATCGTAATGATGGGGATTGGATGAAACATACTCTTAGTTCTATCGATGAAGCAGGTAAAGTAGTTCTTGATTATAAACCTGTAACGCTAACCACTTTAACCGATGAGATAAGTGCAATTCCACCGGCCAAGAGGGTGTATTAAAAAATCGTCATTGCGAGGAAAAACTGTAAGTTTTGACGAAGCAATCTCATGAAGTATTATAAAATTCCTGAGATTGCCACGTCGCTTCGCTCCTCGCAATGACGAAAACACCGATCCAAGCAGGAATAAATCTATAATAATTTATGTTTGAGTATTTAATAAAATTTTATCCAAAAATCCTTTTTATTGTAGAGGGGACTTTGGTAACTTTAAAATATAGCGTTATTGCCGTTATATTCGGTTTAGTGATAGGGATGTTGCTCGCTATTTGTAAGGTAAATAAGAATCGTGCTTTAAGGCTTTTTGCAAATTTCTATACTTCTATTTTTAGAGGAACGCCTTTATTAATCCAATTAAGTATTATTTATTTCGCTTCACCTTATATTATAGGTGTTAAATTCAGTGTGTTTATGGCGGGAGCTATTTCTTTTTCCCTTAATTCAGGAGCATATGTTTCCGAAGTAATCAGAGCGGGGATTAATGCAGTTGATAAAGGGCAGTTTGAAGCGGCTGAAGCTCTTGCTATTCCAAAGTTTTTAATAATGAAAGATATAATTCTGCCGCAAGCAGTTAAAAATATTTTTCCGTCATTAGTAAATGAGCTTGTAAATTTGATTAAAGAATCAGCCATTATTTCTATGCTTGGAGAAATGGATTTAATGCGTAGAGCACAAATTGTATCAATTGAAACATATAATTATTTTTTTCCAATGCTTATTGCTGCGTGCTGTTATTATATTTTAGTGATGTTAATCAGCTTTATAGCAAAAATAATTGAGAAAAAAATGATTGTTAATTAAAACATACTTGCTTTTATGGAAAAAGTAATTATAATTTAAATTTAGTGTAATTTACAAATTCTTATAATTTGTATTTAGAAATGATTTAAAATAAAGGGTGGAAGTATTTTTTCACCCTTTAATTATCGTATATATAAGTTTTTTTTGGAGTATTTTTTTTAATGCCGACATATAATCAATTAGTACGTTTTGGGAGAAAGTCAAAAACTCGTAAGACCAAATCTCCTGCCTTAGAATCTAATCCTTTTAAAAGCGGTGTTTGCCTAGTTGTAAAAACCGTTACCCCTAAAAAGCCTAACTCTGCACTTCGTAAGATTGCAACGGTGCGTTTAAGTAATAAAAGAACAGTAAATGCATATATTCCCGGTGAAAAGCATAGTGTAAAGGAGCATGATAGGGTATTAGTAAGAGGCGGTCAGGTTCCTGATCTTCCGGGGGTGAAATATCATATCGTACTCGGTGCATATGATATTGCCGGAGTTAAAGGGCGTAAGCAAGGTCGTTCACGTTATGGTGCTCCTCGTAAACAAGTTGCAGTTACAAAAAAATAAATTATTAGTTTAGAGAGAAAAAATAAAATGTCACGTCGTCACGCCGCCGAAAAGCGAGTAATTTTACCTGATATGAAATATAACAGTATTTTACTGTCAAGATTTATCAATAATATTATGAAAGAAGGGAAGAAAGCCCTTGCAGAGAAAATTGTTTATTCAGCCTTTAATAAAATTGAAAAGAAGCATAGAGTCGATCCGTATCAAACCTTTAATAATGCTATGCATAACGTGAAGCCGCATTTAGAAGTAACTTCGGTTAGGGTTGGAGGAGCTAATTATCAAGTTCCGACGCATGTTGATGAAAGAAGAGGATATGCTCTTGCTAGCCGTTGGATTATTAATGCTGCGTCAAAACGTTCTGAAAAAATGATGATTGATAAACTTGCTGAAGAGCTGTTTGAAGCTTCTAATAATAGAGGCGTCGCCATTAAGAAGAAAGAAGATACTCATAAAATGGCTGAAGCTAATAAAGCTTTCTCTCATTTTAGCCCTAAAAAAATGAAATAAGGTAGGGTATATAATGAGTAAAATAAATAAACTTGAGCATATTCGTAATATCGGTATATGTGCCCACATTGATGCCGGTAAAACCACAACTACCGAACGTATTTTATATTATACCGGTAAATCGCATAAAATAGGTGAAGTTCATGAGGGCGGTGCTACCATGGACTGGATGGAGCAGGAGCAAGAACGCGGTATAACCATTACCTCAGCTGCTACTACTTGTAGATGGCAAGATAAGATAATTAATATTATCGATACTCCCGGACACGTTGATTTTACTATCGAAGTAGAGCGTTCGCTTCGTGTTCTTGACGGTGCGGTTGCAGTATTTGACGGTGTAGCAGGTGTTGAACCTCAGTCTGAAACGGTTTGGAGGCAAGCAGATAAATATAATGTTCCTAGAATGTGTTTTGTCAATAAAATGGACAGAATGGGAGCAGATTTTTATAGATGCGTTGAAATGATCAAAGATCGTTTAGGAGCAAAACCGCTTGTTATTCAGTTGCCTGTAGGGATTGAAGAAAATTTTAAAGGTATAATTGATCTTGTTAAAATGAAAGCAGTGATTTGGAAAGATGAATCACTTGGTGCTGAGTATTTTGAAGAAGATATACCTGCCGATATGAAAGACAAGGCTGAAGAATATCGTGCTAAATTACTTGATATGGTTGTCGAGTTAGATGATCATGTTATGGAAAAATATTTATCAGGTGAAGAAGTAACAGAAGAAGAAATTAAAAGATTAATCAGAAAAGGTACTATTTCAGCAGCATTTTATCCGGTTTTATGCGGTAGTGCTTTTAAAAATAAAGGAGTACAGCCTTTACTTGATGCTGTAGTAGATTTTCTACCTTCGCCTATTGATATAGGTATAGTAAAAGGTATGGAAGTAAGTACCGGTGAAGAAAAAGATTTTCCTATTTCGGTAACTGAGCCTTTTGCAGCTTTAGCATTTAAAATTATGAATGACCCGTTTGTTGGTTCATTAACTTTTATTAGAATATATTCAGGTAAAATTGCTTCAGGAACAACTGTTATTAATACTGTAAAGAATAAAAGAGAAAAAATCGGCAGAATGCTATTAATGCATGCTAATAATCGTGAAGACGTAAAAGAAGCGTCAGCAGGCGATATAGTAGCTTTAGCAGGTCTTAAAGATACTACTACGGGTGATACGTTATCCGATATGGATAAGCAAGTAATCTTAGAAAGAATGGAATTTCCGGAGCCGGTAATTGAGCTTGCGGTAGAACCTAAATCAACAGCTGATCAAGAAAAAATGGGTCTTGCACTTTCTCGTTTGGCCGCTGAAGATCCATCATTTAGAGTTTCAACGGATCATGAAACAGGGCAAACAGTGATAAAAGGAATGGGAGAACTCCATTTAGAAATTATCATTGATCGTATGAGAAGAGAGTTTAAGGTTGAAGCAAATATAGGAGCTCCTCAAGTAGCATATCGTGAAACTATAACAAAAGCTTGCGAAATCGATTATACCCATAAGAAACAATCCGGCGGTGCAGGACAATTTGCTCGTGTAAAAATTATTTTTGAGCCTCTAAAAGAGGTAAAAGATTTAAAAGATGAAGATAAAAATAAAACTTTTGTCTTTGAAAGTAAAATCGTCGGCGGTGCGGTGCCTAAAGAATATATACCGGGTGTTGAAAAAGGTTTAAATAATATTAGAGAAACCGGTGTTATTGCTGGTTATCCTATGATTGATTTTAAAGCGACTTTAGTTGACGGTGCGTTTCATGATGTAGATTCGAGTGTACTTGCGTTTGAAATTGCTGCAAAGGCAGCCTTTAGAGAAGGGATGCCGAAAGGTAATCCTAAATTACTTGAACCGATTATGAAAGTTGAAGTTATCACTCCTGATGAATATATGGGTGATATTATAGGCGATTTAAATAGTCGTAGAGGGCAAATTCAAAGCATGGATCCAAGAGGAAATGCTCAAGTAGTTACTGCGAATGTTCCTTTAGCGGAAATGTTTGGCTATGTTAATACGCTTAGGTCTTTATCTCAAGGTAGAGCTCAGTTTAGTATGACATTTTCTCATTATGATCAAGTGCCGAGTCAGGTAGCTGATATTATTAAAGCTAAAAAATAATTGATGGATCTAATTAGATATAATTAATGTCATGTCTTGCAAAGGTAAATGTTGTTTTACTGTGACAACTTATAAATTAGAAGTACCGATTATTATAGTAATTTTTTAATAATAACAAATATTTTTAATAAATTTATTGATTTTTTATTAAAAATATGATAGGAGTGTAGCTCAATTGGTAGAGCGCCGGTCTCCAAAACCGGAGGTTGCGGGTTCGATGCCTGTCGCTCCTGCCATTATAGGTTTAGAGCTTTTTTGCTATAAAATATAGAATTTTTACAAAATTTGCTTATAGAGAAAAATTTGAAAGAGATACTTCACCTCGAATCGCAGCGTACATACTAGTATGTGAGAATTCCAGTGCTGGATCATTGTGTCAATTACCTCTAGAAGTAGAATTTTAAAGAAGTCTAATAAATTACCTAACAAAAATATGTTTAAAGAATATAAAATTTATAAGTTTTTTGAACAAGTTAAACAAGAAACTTATAAGGTAGTTTGGCCAACTAGAAAAGAGCTTGTTGCTTCAACATTAGTAGTAGTAGTAGCAGTTTTTATTTTTAGCCTAATTTGTTTGGTACTTGATTATAGTATACATAACATAATGCAGCTTTTGCTTAATATCGGCAAATAGTATAAGGAATAAATTGTGACAGAACAGAGTATAGATAATATATTGCCTTCTTCTGAAAAAAATGTAAAGCAGTGGTATGTAGTACATACGGCATCAGGAGCAGAGAAACGCATTAAAGAAGATATGCTTAGAAGAATCTCTAAACAGAAAATGACGGATTTTTTTGAAGATATATTAATACCTGTTTTTGGAGTTTCTGAAGTTAAACGCGGTAAAAATGTCAAGGTAGAAAAAAAATTAATGCCGAGTTATATCTTGATAAAGATGAATATGACTGATAAATCTTGGCATTTAGTGAAAAATATACCTGGTGTAACCGGCTTTTTAGGAAGCAAAACTACGCCAAAAGCTCTTACAGAAAGCGAAATACAAAATATTTTTAATAATTTAGAAGCAGAAGCTAAAGAAGCAAAGAATTCTAAATTGTATGAAGTTGGTGAAATAGTGACTGTTACAGACGGTCCTTTTGAAACTTTCATGGGTACAGTAGAAGAAATAGATCAAGAAAAAAATAGGTTAAAAGTTTCAGTATCAATATTTGGTAAAGCAACTCCAATAGAACTAAATTTTAACCAAGTAAAGAAAAATGATTAAAGGTAGTTAGATTTTTATACTAATCAGTATATTGTTGCTATTAGCCTAACCAGCACAACTTATAAAACACTTGTTTTTTTAAGATATATTTTATTTTAGATTCCTGCTTTCGCAGGAATGACAAGTTTATACACTATTAATTTAAGAGAAAAATAAGGATATTTATAAATGTCTCAGAAAGCAATAAAAGGGTATATTAACTTGATAATTCCGGCAGGCGGAGCCACTCCTGCTCCTCCTATAGGACCGGCCCTTGGGCAAAGAAAAGTTAATATTAAAACATTTTGTGATGAATTTAATAATAGTACAAAAGATAAGGAAAAAGGAGTACCTTTGCCGACTTTAATTACTGTTTATGAAGATAGTAGTTTTTCTTTTAAAATAAAAACTCCTCCTGCCTCTTATTTTTTAAAGAAATATGCTAAAATTACTAAAGGTTCTAGTGCTACTAAGAAAGAAGCCGTAGTAGGTAAAGTTACTATGGATGATTGTCGTGAAATTGCAAAGTTAAAAATGCCTGATTTAAATACAAAAGATATTGAAGCAGCAACAAAAATTATTTGTGGTAGTGCTGCATCTATGGGACTTGAAGTGGTAGGGAATTAATTATTATGTCAAATAAGAAAGATGTTGCCGTAAAAATTAGCGGCGGTAAAAAAATAAGAGAAGCTAGAGAAAAAGTAAAATCAGATAGTTTATATAACTTAACAAATGCAGTTGAACGATTAAAATCAGCATCATATGTTAAATTTGATCCAACCTTAGAAATAGTTATGAAGCTTGGAATTGATCCTAGGCATTCCGATCAAATGGTACGTGGTGTAGTTAATTTACCTGCCGGTACAGGTAAAACCGTAAGAGTTGCCGTTATTTGTAAAGAAGAAAGAGAAGAAGAAGCTAAAAGTGCCGGGGCAGATTTAGTAGGTTCAACAAATATTATTGATGAAATTAAAGCAGGGAAAATTAATTTCGATGTATGTATAGCTACTCCCGATATGATGGCAGCTATAGGTTCAGTTGCAAGAATTTTAGGACCAAAAGGTTTAATGCCTAACCCTAAACTTGGCACCGTAACTTTAGATATTAAAAATGCTATTAAAAATGCTAAAAGCGGTCAGGTAGAATATAGAGCAGAGAAAGCAGGTATAATTCATGCAGGGCTTGGAAAATTATCTTTTTCAGACCAAGATTTATTAAAAAATTTAAATGCGTTTATTGAGGCAGTAGTTAAAGCGAAACCTGCTGGATTAAAAGGAAGTTATTTAAAAGCAATGTATTTATCTTCTACTATGGGAGCATCGGTACAAATAGATTTAACTAGTATAGCATAATTTTTATAGCCGTTTAACGGTAGTATAGTAATAATAAAAAAGCTTTGTTATTTTAAGCATTTGTATCAGTTTAAATATATTAAACTGTGTTATAAAAGGAGAATTAAAAGGTGTTAAGATCAGAAAAACCGGTAGCAGTAGAGGATATTGTAAATATTTATAAAGAATCGCCCTCCGTAATTATTACTCATTATCATGGGTTAACCGTTAGTCAAGTGAGTTCACTTAGAGAATCACTTAAATCTAAAGAAGCAGGTTTTAAAGTAGTTAAAAATACTTTAGCAAAAATAGCTGCAAATCAAACAGGGCTTGATAGTATTGCTAATTTATTTGCAGGTCCTACTGCTATTGTTTATTCTAAAGAACCGGTTGAGATGGCAAAATTAGTAGTTAATTTTGCTAAGGCTAATGATAATCTTAAGATTATTGGTGGAATAGTCGATAATCACGTATTAGATGAACATTCAATAAAAGAACTTTCTAAGCTACCTTCACTTAATGAGCTTAGAGGTAAAATTGTTGGGTTATTACAAGCACCGGCTACTAAGGTTGTAGGTGTTTTACAAGCCCCGTCTTCGAGTATGGCGAGAGTAATACAAGCACATGCTAGTAAAAATTAACTTAAAGGTTACTGCACTAGGGATTTTAATTGATAATTAAAGAGCTTTTATAGTGAAAATTAATAAGGTTTTTTATAGGAGATTGTTCTTATTTAAAAAAAATCTTATAATTTGCAACAAAAAAGAATTTAATTAACTTTGAAATACCTGATGCAGTAATCTCTCAATATAAAAAAAGTAAAAAGGAAAAAATTATGGCAGATTTAGCTAAAATTGAAGAACAATTATCATCATTAACATTAATGCAAGCAGCTGAGCTTGTGAAAATGCTAGAAGAAAAATGGGGTGTATCTGCAGCAGCTCCTGTAGCTGTAGCAGCTGCTGGTGCAGCAGCTCCTGCAGCTGAAGCAGCTGCTGAAAAAACTGAGTTTGAAATAGTTTTAATGGCTGCAGGTGATAAGAAAGTTGAAGTAATTAAAGTCGTAAAAGATATTACGGGTCTTGGTTTAATTGAAGCTAAGAAATTAGTTGATGAAGCTCCAAAGCCTATGAAAAGCAATGTGAAAAAAGCAGAAGCTGAAGAAATCAAAGGTAAGTTAGAAGCTGCTGGAGCAAAAGTTGAATTAAAATAATTATTTCTGCACTAGGTTCTGTAAAGAAAAATTAAATTATTCGTATTATTAGATATTTTTAAGTAAAAATTAATAAGATTCTTGTTGGAACAGTTATCTTTATTCCAAAAAAAACTTATAATTTTCAATCGAAAACAACTAAATATAGATTAATTTTTTTTACAGGACCTAGTATTTTTTGTATTACATGATAAAATATTTTATAGCTTTAAATTAACTTCTTAAAATCTAAAAAGCCTTATTTTAGTAATTAAATTTGAATAAGGCTTTTTTGTTTAAAAATTATTTTAAAGCTAATGTAAGTTATTTTTTTGAAATAGGTTAAAACTATTACATTGAAAATCTTATTGATTAAAATAATTTTGTTAACGTACCATACGTCTAGAAATTTAAATTATTAAAATTTTCTAGGTTCTGTGAACATTTATAATTGATTTTTAATGAAAATTAATGAGATTTTTGAAGGAATAATACCTAATTTTAAAAAAATCTTATAATTTTTTGTAACAAACAAATAACCAAAATCAAATCTTTTTGGAAATGTTCGCAGAGCCTACACAAGATCTAAATAGGAAACTTACTAGGTTTCTTTAATTTAAGTTCTATGTAAAAAAATTTAAAACAGTATATTTTTATTTTACTGCAAATTATAAGCATTTTATTGAAATAGGTAGCTATTCCAATAAAAATTTTACTGTTTAAAATATAAATAATTTAAATTTTATATACAGAACCTAGGTTTTGAACACTTTTGATTAATGATTATAATTAGGAGATATTTTTAAGCAAAAATTAATAAGATTTTTGAGAGGAGAGTTTATTACTATTTCAAAAAAACTTATGATTTACAGCTAAAAAGAGCCATAATTATGATTATTCTATTAAAAATGCATAGGACCTAATCACTTCAATACGGGCAGTAATTTTATCAGTCAGGAGATTATATGGTTTCATTAAGGGATAATATAGAAGCACAACCCTTGTCACATAATAGAAGAATAAGAAAAAATTTCGGTCACATAAATTTAGTAGCAGATATACCAAATTTAATTGAAATTCAAAAAAATTCATATGAAAAAAACTTTCTACAGTTAAATATTAAAGATTCTGAAAGAAAAAATAAAGGTTTACAATCTATATTAAACTCAATTTTTCCTATTTCAGATTCCTCCAATATTGCTAATTTAGAATTTGTAAAATATGAATTCGATACTCCAAAATATGATGTAGAAGAGTGCAGTCAAAGAAGTTTAAGTTATGCTGCTCCTCTTAAAGTTACTTTAAGATTAAGTATTTGGGATATAGATGAGGATACCGGTACTAGAGAAATTAAAGGGATTAAAGAGCAAGAAGTATATATGGGTGATATCCCATTAATGACTAAAAACGGTACTTTTATCATTAATGGTACAGAAAGAGTAGTCGTATCGCAAATGCATCGCTCACCTGGCGTATTCTTTTATCATGATGAAGGAAAAGTCCACTCTTCTGGCAAGCTTTTATATTCTGCTCGTGTTATTCCATATAGAGGGTCTTGGCTTGATTTAGAATTCGACGCTAAAGATGTTATTTATTTCAGGATTGATAGAAAAAGAAAGCTTTATGCGACTACTTTGCTTAGAGCTATAGGTATGAGTACTGAAGAAATTATAAAATTTTATTATAATTCAGTAACTTATAAGCTTGTTAAAAATAAAGGTTGGGCGGTTAAATTTATACCGCAGCATATTACTGCTCATCGTTTAACAAGTGATTTAGTAGATGCAGATACCGGAAATGTTTTACTGAAAGCAGGGCAAAAAATTACTCCGCGTTTAGCTAAAAAATATTTTGGGGAAGGGCTTAATAATATTTTAGTAGCTCATGAAACTTTAATCGGCAAATATCTATCCGAAGATTTAAGAGATCCTGCAAGTGATGAAGTATTAGCAAAAATCGGTGAAATGATAACTAGCGATATGCTAAATGTTATTAATGATCTTAAAATTAAAAATGTTAATGTATTAGTAATCAATCCTCAATCCGGTCCATATATAAGAAATACCTTATTTGCTGATAAGAATCAGGACCGTGAGGCAGCATTATGTGACATTTTTAGAGTTTTAAGACCCGGCGAACCCGCTAATATCGAAGCGGCTGAAAGCCTGTTTTATAATTTATTCTTTGATGCGGAAAGATATGATCTTTCAGAAGTCGGACGAATAAAAATGAATTCTAGGTTAGAGCTGAATATTTCTGAAGAAGTTACGGTTTTAACAATTGATGATATTAAAAATATCGTAAGAGTTTTAGTAGAGTTTAAAGACGGTAAAGGTATCATAGACGATATTGATCATTTAGGTAATAGAAGGGTTAGATCAGTAGGTGAATTGATAGAAAATCAATTTAGAATAGGTCTAGTCCGAATGGAAAAGTCGGTAATTGAAAGGATGTCGGCAAGTGATGTTGATACCGTAATGCCTCATGATTTAGTAAATTCCAAGATTTTAGTTTCAGTCGTAAAAGAATTTTTTAGTACCTCCCAATTATCCCAATTTATGGATCAAACAAATCCATTATCGGAAATAACCCATAAAAGAAGGCTATCAGCACTTGGTCCTGGAGGTCTTAGCCGAGATCGAGCAGGTTTTGAGGTACGTGACGTACATCCGACTCATTACGGTCGAATTTGTCCTATTGAAACACCTGAAGGTCAGAATATCGGGTTAATTAACTCTATGGCTACTTATGCTAGGATAAATAAACACGGTTTTATAGAGAGTCCATATAGAAGAGTTAAAGATGGGCATGTAACTGATGAAGTGGTATATCTTTCTGCTATTGAAGAAGGTAAATACAAAATCGGACAAGCAAATTCTAAAGTTGGTAAAGACGGGAAACTGCAAGGAGAGTTTATTAATTGCCGAGTTGAAGGCGGTAATTTTGTAATGGTAGAACCGGATGAGGTAGATTTTATTGATGTGACTCCTATGCAGGTAGTATCGGTTGCGGCTTCTCTTATACCTTTCTTAGAAAACGATGATGCTAACCGTGCTTTGATGGGTTCAAACATGCAAAGACAAGCCGTTCCTTTAATTAAAACGGATGCACCTTTTGTAGGTACTGGAGTTGAAGGGGTAGTAGCTAAAGATTCCGGAGCGTCAGTACTTGCATTACATGACGGTATTGTTGAGCAGGTAGATTCAAATAGAATAGTGATTAGAACTCTAGAACAAAAAGCCAGCGGTTCTCCTTCTGTTGATATTTATAACTTACTAAAATTCCAAAAATCCAATCATAATACTTGTATAAATCAAAAGCCTTTAGTTAAGGTCGGTCATTACGTTAAGAAAAACGATATTATAGCTGACGGTCCTAGTACGGATAACGGTGAAATTGCTTTAGGTAGAAACGTGCTTGTGGCTTTCTTACCTTGGAATGGTTATAATTTTGAAGATTCAATTTTAATATCCGAACGTATAGTAAAGGAGGATGTATTTACATCGATTCATATTGAAGAGTTTGAAGTAATAGCTAGAGATACACGCCTTGGTCCTGAAGAAATTACCCGTGATATACCGAATGTAAGTGAAGAAGCGTTACGTCATCTTGATGAGGTCGGAATAATTTACGTAGGTGCAGAAGTAAAAGCCGGTGATATTTTAGTCGGAAAAGTAACGCCGAAAAGTGAATCGCCTATTACTCCTGAAGAGAAGCTACTACGTGCTATTTTCGGGGAAAAAGCTTTTGACGTAAAAGATTCATCGCTGCATGTACCTTCCGGAGTTAGCGGAACTGTAGTAGAAGTAAGGGTATTTTCTCGTAGGGGTGTAGAAAAAGACCAGCGAGCTATTGCTATCGAAAAACAACAAATTGAAAAATTAGCAAAAGACAGAGACGATGAATTAGAAATTATTGAGCATTTTGTGTTTAGTTGGCTTGAAAAGCTTTTAATAGGGCAGGTGATTGTTAACGGTCCTAAGCAAATAAAAGCCGGACAAACAATTACTAGTGAAACGCTAAAAAGCTTATCTAAAGGGCAATTTTGGCAGCTTACCGTGGAAGATGCAAATGTAATGAATGAAATAGAGCAGATAAAGACTCATTATGATGAGAAAAAAAATGCTCTTGATAAAAGATTTGCTACTAAAGTGGAGAAGCTGCAAAGCGGGGATGATTTACCTCAGGGGGCTTTAAAAGTAGTAAAAGTATTTATTGCAACTAAGCATAAATTACAACCAGGTGATAAGATGGCAGGAAGACACGGTAATAAAGGTGTTATTTCACGTATTGTACCTGAAGAGGATATGCCGTTTTTAGAAAATGGAAGAGTAGTGGATATTGTTCTTAATCCGCTTGGTCTTCCGTCTCGTATGAATATAGGGCAGATTCTAGAGACGCATCTTGGGTGGGCATCAATAAATTTAGCACAAAAAATATCCGAATTAGTCAAGGAATATCAAAATAAACAGGTCGGTATTGAGCAGATTAAGAAATTCTTAATTGAACTGTATGGAGAAGATATTAATTCTATACTTGAAAGATCGGAAGAGGAGATTATCTCTTTCTGTAAGAAAGTAAGTAAAGGCGTACATTTTGCAACGCCTGTATTTGACGGAGCAAAAGTTCAGGACGTTAAAGATATGCTAAAGCTTGCCGGTCAAGATCCTTCAGGACAAGTAAAATTAATTGATGGTAGAACCGGTGAATATTTTGACCGTCTAGTAACCGTTGGACAGAAATATTTGCTGAAGCTGCATCACTTAGTCGATAATAAAATTCACTCTCGTTCTATAGGACCTTATAGCTTAGTAACGCAGCAACCGCTTGGAGGTAAGTCTCATTTCGGTGGACAGCGTTTCGGAGAAATGGAATGCTGGGCTTTACAAGCTTACGGTGCTGCTTATACGCTACAGGAAATGTTAACGGTTAAGTCGGATGACGTAAACGGTAGGATCAAAACTTATGATTCTATAGTACGCGGTGAAAATAATTTTGAATCAGGTATTCCTGAGTCATTTAACGTTATGATAAAAGAGTTTAGATCTTTATGTCTTAACGTAAAGCTTGAAGTGACTTCGAGCTAAGCAAGACGAGTCATTTCCGTACGTACATGGTATTGGCTTTATCCGTCATTGCGAGAAGAATTACGTAGTAATCAAGGCAAAGCAATCCAGTAAAAAATTCTGATTTACAGAATTTTTTTATTATTTTTTCTGGATTGCCACGTCGCTTCGCTCCTCGCAATGACTATTTGGTATTCAGGCGGGAATGACATATAGCAAGCAATAGGAACTCTAGTAAAATAGTATACTCGGAGTAAATAAAAAATTGATAGACGAAGGTCAATTTCAAAAAGAGCTAGGAGTTCACAAGGCGAGGAACGCAGCGTATACTTAATACGTGAGTACCGAAGCTCTTGTAGAACGACAACGCCAATTTTTGAAATTCTACCTGGGTATATACGAGTAATTTTTAAGGAAAAGTATTTATGAGCGTAGTAAATTTTTACGGACAATTAAGTAATACTCAACAATTTGATCAAATAAGGATTAATATAGCAAGTCCTGATCAAGTACGTTCGTGGTCTTTCGGTGAAGTAACAAAACCTGAAACAATTAACTATCGAACCTTTAAACCTGAGAAAGACGGTTTATTTTGTGCAAGAATTTTTGGTCCGGTAAAAGATTACGAATGTCTCTGCGGTAAATATAAGCGGATGAAAAACCGTGGTATTACATGTGAGAAATGCGGCGTCGAAGTTACGGTTTCTAGAGTAAGACGTGAAAGAATGGGGCATATTGAACTTGCAGCTCCCGTTGCTCATATTTGGTTTTTAAAGTCATTACCTTCAAGAATTAGTACGCTTCTTGATATGACAATGCGAGATGTAGAAAAGATTCTTTATTTTGAAAATTATGTAGTAATTGACCCTGGGTTATCGATTTTACAAAAAGGTGAACTTTTAACAGAGGAAGAATTACAGAAAGCAAAAGATAAGTACGGTGAAGATGCGTTTACTGCCTCTATAGGTGCAGAAGTAATACAGCAAATGCTTAAAGAGCTTGATTTCTCAAAGTTAAAGCAAGAGTTATACGAAGAGTTGCAAACTACTTCTTCAGAAGTTAAAAAGAAAAAACTAGTAAAGCGTTTAAAATTAGTAGAGGATTTTTTAGAGTCGGAAAACAAGCCAGAATGGATGATTATGGATGTTTTGCCGGTTATTCCTCCTGAAATTAGACCGCTTGTTATGCTTGACGGCGGAAGATTTGCTACTTCGGACTTAAATGAACTTTATAGAAGAGTAATTAATAGAAATAATCGTTTAAAGAAACTAATAGAGTCAAAAGCTCCTGATATAATAGTCAGGAACGAAAAAAGAATGTTACAAGAAGCGGTGGATGCGTTATTTGATAACGGTCGTCGAGGTAGAGCAGCGAAAAATGCTAATAAGCGTCCATTTAAGTCATTAAGTGATATGCTTAAAGGTAAGCAGGGTCGTTTCCGTCAGAACCTACTTGGTAAAAGGGTTGACTATTCAGGACGTTCGGTTATCGTGGTTGGGCCTGAGCTTAAGCTCCATCAATGTGGTTTACCTAAAAAAATGGCATTGGAGCTATTTAAGCCGTTTATTTATTCTAAGCTTGAGTTGTACGGTATTGCTACGACTATTAAAGCCGCAAAAAGAATGGTGGAAGCTGAAAAGCCTGAAGTTTGGGATGTGCTTGAAGAAGTCATAAGAGAGCATCCGGTTTTACTTAATAGAGCTCCGACATTGCATAGATTAGGTATTCAAGCATTTGAACCTTTATTAATCGAAGGTAAAGCGATTCAGCTTCATCCGCTTGTTTGTGCTGCGTTTAATGCAGACTTTGACGGTGATCAGATGGCGGTACATATCCCGTTATCGATTGAAGCACAGCTTGAAGCTAGGGTATTTATGATGTCTACAAATAATATCTTAAGCCCTGCAAACGGACGTCCTATTATTGTACCGGATAAAGATATAGTACTTGGTTTATATTATCTAACCCTTGCATTTGATAATGAAGCAGGCGAAGGGATGATGTTCTCAGATTTAGCAGAGATGGAACATGCTTTATATAATAAATTTATAACTATTCATACAAAGATAAAATATCGTAGAAATCAGCTAAATGCTGAAGGTAAAATGGTCCCTGTTATCATTGATACTACTTACGGTAGGTTAATGGTCGGTGAATTATTGCCTTCTAACCCTAATATAGAATTCAAGTTTATTAATAAACAACTAACTAAAAAAGACATATCATTAGTTATAGATTTAGTTTATCGTCACTGCGGTCAAAAAGCTACGGTAATTTTTGCCGATCAGCTAATGAAACTAGGTTTTAAATATGCTTGTTCTTCAGGTATTTCTTTTGGAATGGACGATATGGTAGTACCGGAATCTAAGAGTACTCATATCAATGAAACTCAGCTTGAAATAAAAGAATTTGAACAACAATATTCAAACGGTTTAATTACTTATGGAGAGAAATATAATAAAGTAGTTGATGCTTGGTCAAGATGTACCGATAGAGTAGCAAACGACATGATGAAAGAGATTGCTACGCCGCCGGTTAGCGATGATCCGAATCATCAGAAAATAAATGCTATATATATGATGGCTATTTCCGGAGCAAGAGGTTCTTTCCAGCAAATTAAGCAGTTAGGCGGTATGCGAGGTTTAATGACCAAATCAAACGGTCAAATTATACAAACTCCTATTATCTCTAACTTTAAGGAAGGATTAACTGAATTTGAGTGTTTTAATTCTGCTAACGGAATGCGTAAAGGGCAAATAGATACTGCTTTAAAAACGGCAAGCTCAGGTTACTTAACAAGAAAATTAGTAGACGTTGCACAAGATTGTATTATTACCGAAAAAGATTGTGGAACTGATAAAGGAATTGAAGTTAAGAGTGTTATTGAAGGCGGGGAAGTTATAGTACCTTTAGCTGAAAAGATTTTAGGTCGCACTGCTGCTATCGATATATTTCATCCGGTAACTAATGATCTAATTCTCAGTAAAGGCGAGCTTATTAATGAAGCAAAGTTAGAGCAGATTGAGTCGGCTGGACTCGATAGAATTATGATAAAATCCGTATTAACCTGTGAAAGTACTACCGGTATATGTAGTATATGTTACGGTAGGGATCTTGCTACCGGTACGTTGGTGTCGGAGGGTGAGGCAATCGGAGTTATTGCTGCTCAATCTATCGGTGAACCTGGTACGCAGCTTACAATGAGAACTTTCCATATCGGAGGAGCGGCAACAAAAGGTGCTGAGGTTTCTTCTGTAGAAGCTTCCTATGACGCAAAAGTGAAAATTATAAGCCGTAACGTTGTTATTAATTCCGAAGAACGTAAAATTGTTATGAGCCAAAATTGTGAATTATTATTACTTGATAATAACGGTAATGAAAAGGCTCGTCATAAAATTCCATACGGTGCTAGATTACTTGTTGATGACAGTGATATGGTTATTAAAACTCAAAAACTAGCGGAGTGGGATCCTTATACTATACCGATTATCACGGAGAAATCAGGTAAAGTTTTATTCAAAGATATGGTTGAGGGTATTTCTATTCGTGACGTAACTGACGAAGCTACTGGAATACCAAGTAAAGTTATTATTGAGTCAAAACAATATTCACGTGGGGCAGAATTACGTCCTCGTATACAGCTTTTAGATGCTAAAGGTGAAGTTATAACCTTATCAAACGGTTTAGAAGCTAGATATTACTTGCCGGTTGGAGCAGTTTTAAGTGTAGAAGACGGAGTACAAATATCTGTAGGTGATATTATTGCACGTATACCGAAAGAATCAACCACTACTAAAGATATTACCGGTGGTTTACCGAGAGTTGCCGAGCTTGTAGAAGCAAGACGTCCTAAAGATCACGCAGTTATTGCCGAGGTTGACGGTAGAGTAGAATTCGGTAAAGACTATAAATCTAAGAGACGTATTATTATACATCCGATTGATGAAACAATGTCTATTGAGTATATGGTACCTAAAGGCAAGCATGTTGTAGTTAACGAAGGTGACTTTGTTAAAAAAGGTGATTTATTGATTGATGGTAATCCGGTACTCCAAGATATTTTAAAAGTAATGGGAGTAGAGGTTCTTGCAAATTATATTGTTAAAGAGGTTCAAGCCGTTTATCGTCTACAAGGTGTAAAGATTGATGATAAGCACATAGAAGTTATTATTCGTCAGATGTTACAAAAAGTAGAAATCACGGATTCAGGTGGAACTACCTTATTAGCAGGTGAAAAAATAGATAGACATGAATTCGAGGAGATAAATGAAAAGGCTATTAAAAATGGTTTAAAACCTGCTGAAGCACAATTAATATTACAAGGTATTACTAAAGCTTCTCTGCAAACTAGATCATTTATCTCTGCGGCATCATTCCAGGAGACTACTAGAGTTTTAACTGAAGCAGCTATTGCCGGTAAGGTAGATAAACTACGAGGACTAAAAGAAAACGTGATAGTTGGGCGATTAGTACCTGCCGGAACCGGTTACTTTATGGATAAAATGCGTAAAGCAGCTGTAAAGCTTGATGAAGAGAATGTATAAATATACTTTTAATGTCATCCCGTGATTTATTCACGGGATCCAGTTAAAAATACTAATATTATTAGTATTTTTAGTTGTTTTACTGGATACCGTGGACAAGCCACGGTATGACATCGAGCTGGGTTTTCGAGGCGTGCAACAATGCTGATGCCTCCACAGGAATGGCATAAAAGCGTTAAGCAATGATTTGCTATTTATATTAATTTAGGCTATTTAACTTGAGGTCTGCTCACCTGAAATATTACCTAATATTTCAGGTATGTTTTCTTTGTTTTCTGAATTTTCGTTATTTACGTCTACTTCTTCATAATGTATTGCATTTCTTCTAGTAATTATACGTGCCGGAAGCCTAGTTCCATTAGCATTAGCAACTGCATCGCTATTGTTATTGGTGCTTAACGGTAATGGCATATTATATTAATATTTAAAGTTAATAACAAGCGATCGGTACTGTTAAATGCTCGTAGTTTTGACCTAAGTAAGATACTGGTTGTTCAAAGATATACATGTTATCATAATTATAATTACCGTATAATTGTAATCTTGCTAAAGAATCTTCATATCGGAAGTTTTCAAGTATTTCTTGATTTTTAGATATCTGAATTTCTGCTAAACAATGTTCAACATAAGTTTTCAGTGCCTCTTGACAAATTCCATCATGTAAAGCTTTTAACATGAGTAAGTTTACTAATGGGTTAATACCATTATTTGCATTAGTAGTAATCGTAGCTTCTTCGTGTTTTTGATCAATAGACATCTTCCCAAACTTCGCTTCTAGAGGTAATTTATACGTCGATCCGGTATTTGTATCCTCACATATGTCTATGGTGGCAAGCACTTCTGTGTCTCCTTTAAATTCCTCTCTATAAGCTGGTTTAGAAAGATGTCTCACAGGCAATTCAGAAATTAAAGGCTCTTCATTGATTACTTCTACTTTCTCTATTTCAAGATTTTCTGATTCAGTATTGATTTTTTCTTCAAAATTTATCTCTGGGAAAAGTGCTTTCACATCCGTTATTTCAAGCTTTTCTCCTTTTTTACCTACTTCATAAGCTTTAGAAACAATTTGTTTATAAATAACGTCAATTAATTCTCGTTTTGTTTGTATTTCATCAGAATAATTAATTCCTCCTTCATTCCAAAACTTTACTATTTTAGAAAAAGCAGGAATATATTTACCGGTCTTTGCTAAAAATTTTTGTATAAATGTAGGTTCAACAAGAGGTGCTAATGTAAGGTTTTCTTCATATTTTTTAAATACATACTCGACAATTTTAGGTATATTTTGATCTGTTTCTATTTCGTCAGGTAAGCCGTGTAATATTTTTTTGGCTATTGCTTGATCCATCTTTTTATACAAAATATTAACCCCGATCCATGTCCATATCGGATTAGCCGTAAAACAAAGCTTTGTTACATAAAATGCTAGCGATATAGGTAGAGATAATAACTTTAAATAGTTAAGGCTAGTATATCGTATTGGATAAGGCGTGAGGCTATAAATCTCATCCATATCTTGGTTTAGCTCACATGATGTTTTAATTATTGTATACTTCTGCTTAATTATATGAGAAGTGATGTCATGTACTGGCATATTATTACTTAAATTTAACTAATTCATCAGCAAAATATAAAAAACATTAACATTTGTCAAATGCTATTTAATGAGATTTTGTTTTAAATCAATTATAATACTTGCAAAGTTTTATCAAGATAAATAGAATTATCCAAAGTCAAAAGTAATATAAGGAATGAGTATGCTTAACATAAACTTTGTGAATGAAGAATCATCTACTAATCAGGGTCTAGTAGTTTTTATTGATGAACAGTTAAAGCTTGATAGTAATTTAATAGGGCTTGATCAACAACATCATGGATTAATTTCTAAAACTATTCAGAATAAACTGCAGTTTACCGGTAAATATGGACAGATTAAAGTTATTCCGTCTGTCATTAAATCAGGCGAGGTTAGATATTTGATAATAGCAGGTCTTGGGAATGAAGAAAAATTAACTGAAGCAAAAATTGAAGAATTAGGAGGTAAAATCTTACAAAATGCAATTTGTGCTAAAATTTCTACTATCGGCTTAAAAGTTACAAATAAAATTAGCAGGTTTACATCTCAAATATTTGCATCTTTAATTGCTAGTGGTGCATTTCTTGCTTCTTACAGATTTGATAAATATAGAACTACTTTAAAAGAAGCAGAGAAGTTTGCAGTAGAGTCAATTGAGATTTTTACCGATAATAGTACTGAAGCGGCAAAATTATTTGAAGTCAAAAAATTAATTGCTGAGGCAGTATTTTTTACACGAGATATATGTAATGAACCGTCAAATATTAAAACTCCGCAAGTTTATGCTGAAAGAATAGTTGATATACTTGAACCCTTAGGAGTAGATGTTGACGTTATCGGTGAACGTGAGATGAAAAATCTTGGTATGGGAGCATTACTTGGAGTTGGTCAAGGTTCACAAAACGAGTCAAAATTAGTAGTGATGGAATATAAAGGCGGCAGTAAAGATGCTCTGACTATTGCTTTGGTTGGTAAAGGAGTGATTTTTGATACAGGTGGTATTTCCTTAAAGCCGTCAAGTAATATGCATTTAATGAGATACGATATGGGAGGTTCTGCAGCAGTCGTGGGTGCTATGATTGCGGTTGCCGGTCAAAAATTACCTGTAAATATAGTCGGTGTTGTAGGGCTTGTAGAAAATATGCCGTCCGGTAATGCACAGCGTCCAGGGGATGTGGTAACTACTATGTCAGGGCAAACTGCCGAAGTTTTAAATACCGATGCAGAAGGGCGTTTAGTACTTGCTGATGCCGTTTGGTATGCACAAGAAAAATTTAAGCCTAAATGCGTGATTGACGTTGCAACTCTAACAGGAGCGATAACCGTAGCACTCGGCAGTACATATGCCGGTTGTTTTTCCAATAATGATGAGTTAGCTGATAAGTTAATAAAAATAGGGGAAGAAGTTAATGAAAAACTTTGGAGGATGCCGCTTCATGATGAATACGATGCAATGATCAATTCCGACATAGCCGATATGGCAAATATCGGGAATGTTCCGGGAGCTGCTGGAAGTTGCACGGCTGCACATTTCATTAAACGTTTCATTAAAGAGGGGGTTGATTGGGCACATTTAGATATAGCAGGCGTTGCAAATAGTAATAAAGCTTCAGCACTCGGTCCGAAAGGGGCAGTTGGGTATGGTGTGAGATTACTTGAAAAATTTATCAAAGAATATACTCGATGAACTTCAAAAATTGGCTACGTCGTTCTACAAGTGCTGCGGTACTCACGTATTAAGTATACGCTGCGTTCCTCGTCTTGTGAACTCCTTGCTCTTTTTGAAGTTGATCTTCGTATATCACATATTACTTAGTATATTATACCTACCATTTGTTTATTCTGAATATAATTATGAACACAATAAATAAACCTTATATATTTGTTATAGGTAATGAAAAAGGCGGAGCAGGTAAAACTACCTGTTCTATGCATCTAATAATCGCTCTGCTTTATCAAAATTATTCGGTAGTAAGTATAGATACCGATTCACGTCAAAGTTCATTAACGAATTATTTAAAAAATCGAGATTTATATAATAAACAAAATCCTGATAAACCTGTATTAGTACCGAAACATTTTCATATATCGGAAAGCGAAGTAGAAGAGCAAGTAAAGAGTTTTGAGGAAGTACTAGAAAATAATCAAGATGCCGATTATATAGTGATTGATACCCCAGGTAGTCATACTCCTTTATCAAGAGTTGCTCATTCTTACGCCGATACAATTATTACCCCGATTAATGATAGTTTTCTAGATTTAGACGTAATAGCAAAAATCGATAGTAAGGATGAAATTATTAGCCCATCAATATATAGTCAAATGATTTGGGAGCAGAAAATGGAGCGTGCTAGTCGTGATAGAATTAGTATAGATTGGGTAATACTTCGTAATCGTTTAAGCAATCTTGATGCGTTAAACAAAAGACGAGTAGGAAATGTACTGGCTAAACTTGCTAAAAGGATTAACTTTAAACTCGCAGAAGGATTTAGTGAACGTGTAATATATAGGGAGTTATTTTTACAAGGTCTAACATTACTTGATCTAAAAACTGCAAAATATGATAGAGCATTTAATAGCTCACACGTGCTTGCACGTCAAGAATTACGAAATTTTTTAGACTTTTTAGGTATTAAGGCTGCGTTCAAAGGTTAATTTTTATTAAAGTTTTTCTTGTATAAAGTTAAAAAATATATATAATACGCAAAATTAATATGTTTTAACTTTATAAGAGAAACAAATGCCAAATATTGCTGAAAATATTTCAAAACTACCGGAAGAACAAGAAAAAGTTAATAAGCTTGTTGATCAATACAAAAATTTAACTCCGGAAGAACAAAAAATTGTTGATAGAAAACTTAAGTCACATTTTACAAAAGAAGAGCTAGAACAAGATGAGCTTAAATCAAGAATGAATAACATACGTAGTAATTTGTCCAATAAAGACCAAGAAAAACTACAAGCAGGTAATAATTCTATAGGTGAAATAGCAAAAGATGTATTATCGTTAGTTAAAGGAATAATAAATCTAGTAGAAAATGTTGCAGAGATAATTAAAAACCCTAAGAAAGCAATATATGAATGGATTAAAGGTGAGTTAAATCAAGTAAAACCGGAGCAACAAAATTATCAGCAACTCCCATCAAAGCCAAAAGCTGCTGCAATATCAAGATAAATTTTTAGTTTTTATTTGCGAAAATTTGCAATTTTATGTATATAATATAGGGGAAATCGTATAATAAAGAAATAAAAATGCATAAATACAGAACTCATAATTGTAACGAATTACAAATCTCCGATGTTGGGAAAGAAGTTAAATTATCCGGTTGGGTACATAGAAGAAGAGATCACGGTAATCTAGTTTTCATAGATTTACGTGATCATTACGGTATAACTCAAATCGTCTTTACCGATCAAAACCCACAGCTTATGGAGGATGCTAGCCGTTTGCGTTATGAGTCGGTAATTACAGTAAGCGGTACAGTTGTAGCAAGATCAAATGATACTATTAATGATACGCTTCCGACAGGTCATATTGAGGTCTTAGCAGGTGAATTTATTATTGAATCGGCTGCAGATACTCTACCTTTTGTTATTAATACCGAAAAAGATGCTCCGGAAGATTCAAGGCTTAAGCATCGTTTTTTAGATCTTAGACGTGAGAAATTGCATAATAATATAATACTCCGCTCACAAATTATTTCTCATATTCGTCATTTGATGACGGGAAGAGGTTTTACCGAATTTCAAACACCGATTTTAACGGCAAGTTCACCTGAAGGTGCTAGAGATTTCTTAGTACCGAGTAGAATGCATCCGGGTAAGTTCTATGCGTTACCGCAAGCACCTCAGCAATTCAAGCAGTTATTGATGGTATCAGGCTTTGATCGTTATTTCCAAATTGCTCCTTGTTTTCGGGATGAAGATGCAAGAGCCGATAGATCACCTGGCGAGTTTTATCAGCTAGATGTAGAAATGTCGTTTGTTACACAGGAAGACGTATTTAGTACTATTGAGCCTGTGATGTATGATTTATTCACTAAATTCACGGATAAAAAAGTATCAGAGACTCCTTTTGTTCGTATTCCGTATAATGAATCTATGCTAAAATACGGCTCTGATAAGCCTGATTTACGAAATCCTATTATAATTGCTGATGTAACTGAGATATTTAGAGATTCCGATTTTACGATTTTCAGAGAGAATATCAAAAAAGGTAGTATTGTTCGTGCAATTCCTGCCCCTAAGGCAGCTGCACTGCCTCGTAGTTTCTTCGATAAAATGATAGAGTTTGCGATATCGGAAGGAGCAGGTGGACTTGGCTATATTCAGTTTAGTGAAACCGGTGAAGCAAAAGGACCGGTAGCAAAATTCTTAAGCCCGCAGCAATTAGAGAGTTTAAAAGCTACAGCTAGTATTAGTAACGGTGATGCCGTATTTTTTGCTAGCGATAAAAAAGAAAAAGCTGCAAAGCTTGCAGGTAAGGTTAGAATAAGGCTTGGCGAAGAGCTTGATTTACTTGAAAAAGATTGCTTTAAATTCTGTTGGATTACTGATTTTCCATTTTATGAATTAAATGAAGAAACAGGAAAAATCGATTTTAGCCATAATCCGTTTTCTATGCCGCAGGGGGGAATAGACGCTTTAGAGCAAGCTAAAACCACTGAAGAGTTATTAGAACTTACCGCTTATCAATATGATATTGTTTGTAATGGTATTGAGCTTTCCAGCGGTGCTATTAGAAACCATAAGCCGGAAATTATGTATAAAGCATTTTCCATAGCAGGTTATAGTGAAGAGGAAGTTGATAAGAGATTTGGGGGGATGATTAGAGCATTTAAGTTTGGAGCACCGCCGCATGGCGGGATAGCCCCGGGAATTGACCGAATCGTTATGCTGCTTGCAGAAGCAACCAATATAAGAGAAATAATTGCATTTCCTTTAAATCAGCAAGCTGAAGATTTACTAATGAACGCTCCAAGCTATGTAGAAGATAAAGCTCTAAAAGAGCTAAGCATTATGCTATCACCGTCAGCTAGAAAAAATGCAGAGAAAGAATAAGAATTCATAGTTGTTGTATGGCTCAAAAAATACGCTTGGTGTCATTCTCACGTAGTATTGTGTGGCATCGAAATCCCTCGTCATTGCGAGGAGTGAGGTAGTCCCGACGTGGCAATCTCAGGAATTTCGCCTGAGATTGCTTCGTCAATTACTTCGTAATTTCTTTGCAATGACAATGAAACAGAACCACGCAACAATACCGTGACTGCTCGCAATGACGTTTAAGGCATATCCTCAACAATGCCTATCTTTGTTTCTGATTTTCCCTTTTAGCTTGTAATTTAGAGAATGCAATTTCTTTTACCGCTTCTACTCTTTTTGGCTGAATGCCTTGATTTCCTTTTTGTTTTAATATGTTGCCAATTTTTATACTTTCTGCTATCAGCTTCTGTGTATCATGAATTTTATTTAAATTTTCAGGAGAAATTTTTTTCATAAAATAGTTTGAAACGTTAGATAAACCTATCTTTTCACAAAAATTTCCTACCTTGTAATATATAGTATCTTTGGAATTTAACTTGAAAGATTTAGCATTTAATAAGTTAGTCGTATTTTCGATATTATCCTGATATTTTAAATCTTTCTTTATACCCATCCTGCTCAGTAAGATAATTTTCTTTTTTTAGCTCTTTCATTATATTGTCGTAGAATTTTGTTACTTCTTTATCGGTTACGTTTTTAGTTGTTGCCTGCTTTGTAAAATCAACGATTAGTGACTCCAACTTTTCGCCTGTAGATTTATCTTGTGTACGCATTGATTTTACAGGATCAGAAATTTGTACTTCTACTTTATCTTTCTTAACCTCAACTTCTGTTTCTTTCCATTTTCCTTCTAAATCTTTGCTCCATTGTTGTTCCTTGATTATTTCTTTTTTCAAGCCTATAGAAGTTTTAATTTGGTAATTATTTTCATACGCCCACTCTTTAGCATCTATACCTTCAATTTTAATGTTATTATTTATTGCATAGAGTACCGGATCTTTTACAGGTGAGTTAGCGAAAGCCTCTAACCAACCACCATTGTTAAATTCAGGTAAAACATTACTGAATTTTGTTACTATCTCAGCTCCTTTGGCAACTTCTTGCATATTAATAAGATTTTCTTTTATACTGCCTTTATAGTGTTTCCTCAAATCATCAAAATTTTTAATATTAGTGGATAACGCAATATTTTTCGGATCAAACCCAGCTTTTTTTAATTCATCAATTTTTTGATCAACTATTGCCTCCATCTGTTTCTCATCAAATTGACTTATCATTTGATTTAACGATTCGCTATATTTATCGATACTAAATGAGAAATTACCTGCTTTAATAGCAGCACTGTAGCCGACTCCAGGATGTGCAAACATTTCATTTGTTGATTGGATCATACTGCCAAAATCCTTATGAAATGCTAAAAAAGAGCGACCATGATCAATTTTGGTTATTGTTTTACCATCCTGCACCATTAAATTACCAGCATGATAATCTACTTCCCCCAGCATATGACAAGCAGCTATGGCTTTTTCAAATCCTTCCAGCTTTTTTAAATTTTGATCATTAGCTCTGACTCTAGTTTGACCCGATAAACCGGAAAATTCTGTTAGTGTTACAGCATTATCAAAAAATTTAGAACGTACATAAAGTGAATCAGGGTGTTTTTCATCTGCTTTTACTAGACCTTCTTTTGGTGCTCGATCATGTAATAAAAATTGATACATGGTAGAGCCTATTAATTCTTGTACCCCATCTCTTCGGTCAGCAATAGCCTGTTTTCGTGCCTTATTATCTTGTATTTTTTGGCATGCAGCATGAGTTTTATAAAAATGTTTTAAAATAAAAGTATTTCCTAGCTCATCTTTAGCAACATAACCCGCAGAAACTCCCGCTGCTTTTTTACCTGCTTGAGCAAATTCGGTTTGCTGTGCTACCCTCTTATCACGTAGCATATCATCAATTGCTTTTTTAGGGTCATTAGGATTTCTTATTCCTTCAAGTTTTCTGTAATCTGCGTTATATCGGCTATCATCTAATCCAACTTGTCGTTCAATTGCGTCTTCCATAACTAAATGCTGTAAAAGAGGTGTATCGATTATTTCCCTTAATTCCTTATTTTTATCTCCTGGAAATGTATTTTTTATTATTGTTGTTACTTTAGCTAAGTCTGTAGTACTAAAATTAGCTAATTCTATTTGACTGATATATAGGCTTGTAGTAGTAGGGGATTGGTCATTAGAAAGGTCAATAGCATATTCTGCAATACCTTCGCAGGCTCTAGATATTTTAGCATTTAATGCTGTATCTTCTGTTTTGAGGGCTTTAAAAAGTTGTTCTTGTAATAATAATTCCTGTTGAGTTTTTTCTTTAGACATAAAAATAACCTGATTATATTAACTAATGCTTCAAAAATTTATTATATAAATTTATTAATCGTTATTAATTGCAGGGAAGAAAAAAATTCTAATGTGCAGAATTTTTTTATTATTTTTTCTGGATTGCCGAACTCGCTTCGACCGTTCGCAATGACGAGTCGGTATACATACAACAAGGTCCCGCTTTTGTGGGGGAGGTCTTTTTAAAAACTATTCAGTACTATAGATTTGATCGTGATATGACAATGAAAAAAACAAAGCCATGAATAAATCATGACTTTGCAGAAAGGATACCAATTAATCTCTTCTATTGCCTAAAAATCTCATTAAATATAGGAAAAGATTTATAAAATCTAAGTATAAAGTAAAGGCTGCCATAATAGAAAGCTTTTGTCCTACTTCATCGTTTCCTGCCATGTAATACATAGACTTAATCTTTTGAGTATCCCAAGCAATTAATCCCATAAATACTACTATTCCAATAAGAGAAGTAGCAAAAGAAAGAGCCGAGCTTTTTAGAAATAAGTTGACTAATGAAGCAATGATAAGACCTATAAGACCCATTGCAAAAAATGAACCCATAGATGTTAAATCTCTACTTGTACTATAACCGTATAAACTCATTGCTCCAAAAACGGAAGAGCAAATAAAGAAAGTACGAGCTATTGATGCACCGGTATAAATAAGAGCTAAATATGCAAGTGACATACCGGTTAAACCGGCATAAACCCAAAATAATATTTGTGCTGTTTTCAGGTTCATTCGTCCGAAACCCATAAAGAAATATAAAGCGATACCGAGCGGAGCAAACATTATAATAGTGCCGAAACCTGTTTGAAACATTAAATTATAAATAGGTTCAACTGATATAGTCGTTACGGCCGCTACACCGGTTAGTAAAAGTGCTAAAGCCATATAATTATATACTTTAAGCATATATTTTCTTAAGCCTTCATCAAAAGTTTTATTCTTCGAGGTGGCAGTTAAAGTTTTTGTATAATCGATCATAAGTAACCTTAGGATTATGTTATTTACATAATAAAATATAGTCTGTTAGAGCTGTTTTTTCAAGCTATAATTATAAATATCTTGCATTGAGTATAAAGCCGGTGATTTATCTTGTAGCCAAATAGCAGCTTTAATTGCACCAATGACAAAAGAATTTTTATTCAGAGCTTCGTGTTTTAAAGTGATTATTTCATCCTCCCCTAGGAAAGATATTTCATGTATACCGTGAATATTTCCACCACGAAGCGAGGAAATACCTATTTCTTTTTCGCTTGCAATCGTTTCAGCAAGCATAATAGCAGTTCCTGAGGGTGAATCTTTTTTATTACGGTGATGGGTTTCTAGAATTTCAATATCGTAATCATCTAGTATTTTTGTTGTCTTTCTTGCTAAATAGCTGAGCAAATTAGCTCCGATACTCATATTTGCAGAATATAAAATAGGTAAAGTTTGAGCTGCTTTTTGTAAAAGCTTAAAATGTTGAGGTTGAAGTCCTGTGGTTCCGATTACTAATTTTGTATTATGTTTTAATGCATAATTAATTAATTTTTCTAATATTTCAGGAGTAGAAAAATCGATAATTACATCAGAATTTTTACAAAAATTATCTAAATCATCTAAATTATTAGTACTATTAAATTTTGCTGAAATTTTACAATTTTCAAATTCGTCTATTCTTTCAGCAATAGCTTTTCCCATTTTACCGGTAGCACCACTAAGACCTATATTAATCATGTTTGATTTATTGTAAATTTGTATAAGATTTATGAAAATATAATAGAGGTTTTAAGTCATTTTTAATAGCAGTATTTATTACTTCGCCAATAAATATAACATGGTCACCGGCATCATAAGAAGCATATTTATTACATTCTATATGACAAGTTGCCCCGTTTATTAAAGGACAATCGGTTTTATTGCCAAGCTCATAAGCAATTTTTGTAAATTTATTAGGTTGTGATTTAGCAAAATGTTTTGAGATATCAATTTGATTCTCTGCTAAAATACTAACTGCAAACTTATCACTTTTTTGAAAACTGTTTATACTAAAAGAGTTTTTATTAAGGCAAAATAATATTAACGGCGGTTTTAAAGATACAGAAGTAAGAGAACTAGCAGTAAAGCCAAAAAGCTCGTTATTACAATTTGTTGTTATAATAGTCACTCCCTGAGGGAATCGACTCATAGTATCTTTAAATTGACTTTCTGTTACTGTCCCAGCCATTTTTTCATAATTTTGTTAATAGTTCCGTCTTTTTTTAATGAATCGATTGCCTCATTAATTTCATTAATTAGCCCTGAGTTTTTAGACATACCTATAGCAAAATCTGATGAAAATTCTTCTAAAGTACTGCTTTCTAAATTTGAATTATTTTCTTTTAATTTTTTGCCTTGAAATTCCTCAGAAATAATAGCATCTATGACTCTGGCTTTTAATTCTTCAACTAACATTAAATGATTTGCTAAAGAATGAACTTTAATATTCATTGTCTGTGATAGGTCTTGTGCTTTTTTTTCTAAAACACTACCGAGCTGTACTCCTACTATTTTATTCTCTAGATCTTTGCTATTTTGTATATTATCGCCTGTTCTATATATTATGGCAAATCTTGCAGTAGCGTAATTATCGGAAAAGCTGATATATTCGGAACGCTCCGGTGTTACGGAAAGCTCCGCCACCGCAACATCAATATTTTCGCTAACCAAAGCTGCAAGTAAACCGTTAAAGTCGAAGTTTTTTATGATAACTTTTTTATTTAGACGTTCACTTATTGCTTTTATGATATCAATATCAATCCCAACAATCTCTCCATCTTGAATGAATTCATAAGGAGGATTATCTGCGGCAGTACCGACTATTAAAGTTTTTTCCGTTTCTTTTTTTTCACAAGAAACTAATAAAAAAGATAGTAAAAATATTTTTAGAAATTTCATAAAAATAATGTTTTAAGTTTGAGTATATCTTGTATTACCTGTAGCTTGTACTTGCATTATTATGGATCATTTTATGTCATTCCCGCGAAAGCGGGAATCCAGTAAAACCTATAAAAAACTTGTTTTTTATAGGTTTATTTTATCAAATATGTAACTTCTATATCAATATTGAAGTTATTTTCTGGATCCCCACTTTCGCAGGGATGACATCGAACGCTTTTTTCGAGTCATGTAACAACGCCAGCAAATGCTCGCAATAACGATTAAGTATACATGCAACAATACCTAAATATCGTTAAACATCAAGAATCTAGCTTATCCTTTAAAAGCTGATTCACAAGCGTCGGATTAGCCTTACCGCCGGTTTTTTTCATTACCTGCCCTACAAAGAAACCAAATAATTTATCCTTTCCGCTTCTATACCCTTCCACAGACTCAGGATTTTCAGCTATTACCTCATCAATTATTGCGTTTAGTACGTTATTATCCGAAACCTGTACAAGTCCGTTTTCCTCTACTATTTTATCAGCTGCTTTACCGGTTTCAAACATAATTTCAAAAACAGTTTTTGCAATTTTACCGGAAATAGTATCATCTTCTATTAATTTTAGTAGTTTGGCAAAGTTACTAGGAGTAATTTTGCACTCACTTATTCCTATCGAAGTCTTATTTAATTGTCCAAATAACTCACCGGTTAACCAGTTAGCAAGCATTTTAGGGTTACATTCATTTACTGCTTTCTCAAAATATTCGGCAACCGATTCATCGGCTACTATTACTTCGGCATCATATTTACTTAAGCCAAATTCTTTCGTATATTTTTCAATCTTTTGATCAGGTAGCTCAGGTAAGTTTGCTTTTAGCTCGTTTATTAACTCATCGGAAATAATAAGCGGTAATAAATCAGGATCAGGAAAATATCTATAATCAAGTGCTTCTTCTTTTAAGCGCATAGTTCTTGTTTCACCGCTATCGGCATTAAACAAGCGTGTTTCTTGAATTATTGCTTCACCGCTTTCAAGCAAGTCTACTTGTCTTTTAGCTTCAAATTCTATTGCTTTAATGATGTTACGAATTGAGTTAATATTTTTAATTTCGCATCTTGTACCAAGTGGTTCACCGCTACGTCTTACTGAAATATTAGCATCACAACGCATTGAGCCTTTTTCCATATCACCGTCGCAGCTGCCAATATAACGTAGCAAATTTCTCAGCTTTTTTACAAATTCAGCAGCTTCATCAGGTGATGATATATCAGGTTCGGTCACAATTTCCATAAGTCCAATACCGGCACGATTTAAATCTATAAAGCTGTAATGTGGTGATTGATCATGCATAGATTTACCCGCATCTTGCTCTAAATGCAAACGGTTAATGCGAATAGTTTTAAGATCGCCGGTACTAGTCGGTATTTCCATAGTTCCGTTTTGCACTATAGGATAGTAAAATTGCGAGATTTGGTAACCTTGGGGCAGATCGGCATAAAAATAATTTTTACGATCAAATACCGAATATTTATTTATTTTAGCTTTAAGCCCAAGCCCTGTTTTAATTGCTTGGTGTACGCAATGCTTATTTAATACCGGTAACATCCCGGGCATTGCTGCATCAACATAGGAAACCTGCGAATTTGGACTTGCTGCAAAAATAGTACTACTTCCTGAAAAAAGCTTAGATTTTGAGGAAATTTGAGCATGGATTTCAAGCCCTATTACATATTCCCATTTCCCCGTATTACCTTCAATATATGCCATAATTAAAAACCCTTTGGCTCAAATTTAATATGTTTTACACCTGACTCAATTGTCGATGCTACTTTCAAAACATTATATTCGTCTAATTGTTTACCTATAATCTGCATTCCAAGAGGTAAACCTCGTGCCGATAACCCGGCAGGAACCGATGCACAAGGTAAACCGGCTAAACTTGCAGGAATGGTAAATAAATCGTTTAAATACATAATAGTCGGATCATTTTGTTTTTCACCGATCTTAAAAGCTTCGGTCGGTGCTGCAGGTAACAAAATGGCGTCAACTTTTGCAAAAGCATTATTAAAATCGTTTGCAACTAAACGACGTACTTTTTGAGCTTTTAGATAATATGCATCCATACAACTAGATGAAAGCACATATGTTCCAATCATAATACGACGTTTTACTTCCTCCCCAAATCCGGCTGATCTAGTCATTTCATACATTTCGTCAAGCGTCATATTTTCACGTTCTACTCGAAGACCGTATCTAACGCCGTCATATCTAGATAAATTTGAAGAAGCTTCAGCCGGTGCTATTACGTAATAAACGGCAACACCGTATTTAGCATGCGGCAGCGTAATATCAACTATTTCAGCACCGGCGTTTTTAAGTAGCTCTATGGTATCCTGCCACATTTTCATAATATCAGATTCAATAATATCGCCTTCACCAAGGCTAAGAGGTACGCCTATCTTCATATTTTTCATAGAACTTCCGATAGCGGATTGTAGTTCTGGAACTTCTACTTTAATCGAAGTAGAATCTTTTTCATCAAACCCCATCATCGCTTCAAGCATAATGCTACTGTCTAAAACGCTTCTAGTAAATATTCCTGCTTGATCAAGGGAGCTAGCAAACGATACCATTCCGTATCTTGAGCAACGACCATATGTCGGTTTAAATCCGACTAAACCCGTAAAACTTGCAGGTTGACGTACCGAGCCTCCAGTATCGCTACCAAGAGCAGCAGATGCCATAAATCCGCTAACTGCTGCAGCTGAACCGCCTGAAGAACCGCCTGGAACTAAATCTGCATTATCATCATTTGCTTTCCAAGGGCTAATTACATTTCCAAAACAACTAGTGATATTTGCCGAACCCATCGCAAATTCATCCATATTGGTTTTGCCGAGCATCACACCGCCCTTATCAAAAATATTTTGTGTAACGCTTGATTCATAATTAGGTATAAAATTTTTCAGTATATTAGAACACGCTGTAGTTCTAATTCCTTTCGTACAGAAAAGATCTTTAGCGGCAAATGGTATACCCTCAAGTGTTCGCGGCTGATTTTGAGCATAATTTTGATCGGCTGCTTCAGCTTGTTTTAAAGCTAAATCAAAAGTTTCAGTAACATAAGCATTTAGGTTTTTATGTTTCTCTATTTGTTTAATATATGCCTTAACTAATTCCTTACTTGTAAAATCTTTATTTTTTAGACCTTTTACACTGTCTGCTACTGTTAATTTGTTTAGTTCCGTCATAATTATTCAACAACCTTTGGAGTGATAAAATATTTTACTTCTTTAGCAAGTTGAGCACTATTTCCGCTTACATTATCAAATAATTTATTTGATAAATCAGAACTCGTAACGGCGTCCTCTCGCATTCTAGCATTCATATTAGAAACCGAAGTTAAAGGCTCTATATCTTTGCAATCTATTTCATTTAAAATATCAATCATATTCATAATAGTACTAAGCTGAGTAGAAAATTTTTCTACAGTATCTTCTTCAAATTTTAATCTAGCTAATTTTGCTATTTTCTGTGCTTCTTCTTTTGTAATCATAGTTTTATTATTTTGAGTGGTATAGTCTGATGTTATTTCCGTGAGGCATTGTTGTGGGTATCAATTCCATCTCTGTCATCCTAGCTAACTTTATCAATGTTGTTGCATGGTTCGGTTTTCAGCGTCATTGCAAGGAAATTACGTAAGTAATTGACGAAGCAATCCAATAAAAAATGTTGAATTTAGCATTTTTTATTATTTTTTCTGGATTGCCACGTCGCTTCGCTCCTCGCAATGACGATTTGGTAGACATGAAACAACGTCAGTCAAGCCATGGTATGACAATTTACATAACCTTATCAAACAGTCATTATTTCTTGTTCTTTTTGTTTTATGCTTAAGTCAACTTTACTACTATAATCATCGGTTAGTTTTTGTACTTGTTCAGATAAGTTATGATGCTCATCTTTTGCAATAATATTATCCTTTTCTAGCTTTTTAAGTTCTTCATTGCCGTCTCTTCTAATATTACGTAATGAAATTTTAGTATCCTCACCGTATTTATGAGCAAGCTTTACAAGTTCTTTACGTCTTTCTTCAGTTAAAGCCGGTATCGGTAACCTAATCAATTGACCGTCCGTTGCAGGAGTTAAACCAAGATTTGCTACCGTAATTCCTTTTTCTACCGAGGACACCATAGATTTATCCCAAACCTGCACGTTAATTGTTCGTGCATCAGGGGTGGATAGAGAAGCAACTTGTGAAAGCGGCATTTTACTCCCGTAAGCTTCCACGGTTACGCTATCAAGCAAATTAACCGAAGCTCTACCGGTACGCAAGCCTTTAAGCTCATGATCTAAAACTTTCAGAGCTTTATCCATCTTTTCTTGTAAGTTTTTCTTTAACGTTTCTGTGTCCATATTTATTCATCCATATATTTATTTTATCTGTATATTATTATTAGTACATGAACCAAGTACATTATTGCGTGGATCGGTTTTCTATTGTCATCCCGCGAGCTTGTAGCGGGATCCAGTTAAAATACTAAAATTATTAGTATTTGTTTATTATTTTTATGGACCCCGTGGTCAAGCCACGGGGTGACATAGTGGATTTTACTAGTCCACGCAACAAGGCCTCCTCGCAATGACGAAAAACCGAGTCACACTACAATATATTATTCCTCAATTGTCGTATATTCGCCTTTATCTTGTATTACTCTAGCAAAATTTCCTTGTTCTTTTATCGAAAATACTCTTATAGGTAATTTATTTTCTCTTGCAACTGCAATAGCTGCCGTATCCATGACTTGCAGGTTGTTAGTTATAACATCTTTATAGCTAATAGTGAAATATTTTTTAGCATCAGGATTTTTTTTAGGGTCGGAATCATATACGCCGTCAACCTGAGTTGCTTTTAATAAAATATCGCAATTCATTTCGATTGCACGAAGTACTGCGGCACTATCGGTTGTACAAAAAGGGTTACCCGTGCCGCCAGCAAAAATTACTACATGCTTTTTTTCCATATGTCTTTTAGCTTTGCGGCGAATATAAGGCTCACACACGCTCATCATAGGAATAGCCGATAGAACTCTTGTATAGATATTGAGGCTTTCCATAACGTTTTGCAATGTTAAAGCATTAATCACCGTTGCGAGCATACCTATATAATCCGCTGAAGCTCGGTCCATACCGACAAGTGCTGCATTGATCCCTCGATAAATATTCCCGCCTCCGACTACAATAGCGACTTCTACTCCTAAATCAATGACCTCCTTAATATTGCCGGCAATCTTTTTTATTACCTCATATTCATGTCCAAATTGCTTGTCTCCCATTAAAGCTTCCCCTGAAACTTTAAGCAAAACTTTTTTATACTTTAGAGCATTTACATCTGATATCATTTTCTACTTCAAGTTGTTTTTAATATTTGCTTAATTTTTTTAATCATTCTACCTCTTTGTAGGTCGGTAATCGATGATTTAGTGAGTGCATGTACTAATAGCATATTATTATTTATATCAAGTGTTACCGTACCAGGTGTTAATGTAATCGAGTTACTATAAATTACTTCACCGATTTCTTCTAGCCCTTCTGCGTCAATCCATTCAAAAACCGGCTCTATCTCTATCTTTCTTTGCCAAATTATTTTAATAACCGAGAAAGCTGATTTCCATATTTCTAATAATAACCAAGGAAAATATAATATAAATTTAATTTTAGTGAGCATTAACATTTCCGGTTAATTTGATATTTGAAGTAAAAGGTATTAGTAGCATTATAAATACAAATAACAGCCCTATCATATTAAATATATTATTTATTGCAATTACAAAAGCATCATTATTTAATTTGTTTGCTAATAACAAATAGGATGCTTTTTCAGGATTAAGGACTTTCCCGCTTAATAACTCAGTATAAGAATCTAGCTGTTCTAATGCCATTATAGAAGTAGACGAGATATTTTCCGATAAATATTGCATAAAGATTTTAGTATCATTAGTAAGTATAGTACTGATTACTGCAAGCCCTACTGCTCCTCCTAAATTACGGGTAAGATTATAAAGCCCGCTAGCGTTACCTACTCTTTCTTTCGGCATATTGCCAAGAGCTATATTATTAGTCGGTATAAAACAAAACATTAATGAAAGCCCTCTAACAAATTGAGGAAGCACAAATGCAGCGAATTTAGAATCAGGCGTTAGAAAACTATTCAAATGACATCCGAGAGCAAACCCTCCAAGCCCTATAATAAGCATCAGGCGTAAATCTACCCCTAGCCCTAGCATCCTACCGGCAAGTGGTGCAGATAAAAATTGTGCTCCGCCCGTCACCATCATAGTAGCTCCGATTTGTAATGTATCATATCCGGCAATAGTAAAGAGAAATAGCGGTAATATATATACTGCCCCGTATAATCCGATACCCATAACGAATGAATAAAGGCAACCAAAAGTAAAGTCTTTATAAAGGAATGTTTTTAAATCTAAAATTGGATTAATAAAGGTTAGTTCTCTAATGATTAATAAAACAAAACCTAAAGCTACTGCAATACTTAAGAATAGTATTAAATTATCCTCAAGCCAACCTTTTTTGTTTCCTTCTTCTAAAACATATTGTAATAAGCCGAGCGTTAAAGCCATTAATAATATACCGAGAAAATCAAAATTTTTCAGTAATTTATAATTTGGTTTATCAAAATCCCCATATAAAAATACTACCGTGCATACGAAAATACCAGGTATGACGTTTAATAAAAACATAAAATGCCATGATAAAATCTCCGTAATATATCCACCGAGTGTAGGTCCTAAAGTAGGGGCCACAGTTACGACAAGACCGATTAAGATAGTAACGGTAGGACGTTGTGATGCAGGAAAAATTATAAAAACGGTACTAAATACCGTCGGTATCATAGCACCGCCAAAAAATCCTTGTAATGCTCTAAAGATAATCATTGATTCAATATTAGTTGCGAGCGAACATAATACGCTCATAACCGTAAATCCTAGAGCTGCAATAAAATAAGAAATTCTGGTAGAAAGTAACCTTGCTAAAAAGCCGGTAATAGGAATAATGATAACTTCAGCTATTAAGTAAGATGTTTGAACCCACGAAAGCTCATCGCTTGATGCAGCAAGACCTGCAGCTATTACGGATAATGAGCTAGCGACAATCTGAATATCAAGTACCGACATAAACATCCCGACAACCATACCAAAAAAAGCAAATAATTGCTTTTTAGAAAGAGCAGGCGGTTGTAAATTATCATTTGACATAATTAAATTATACAGTTTAAATTAAATAAAGTTAATAAGTGACATAAAAATATATGTTTAAAATAAAAAATTGTTGTACAACTTTTAATTTTTAATTAAACTATTTATTAGGATATAAGTAGACAAGACCTAATATATGGTAATCATTTTATTTATATTTAGCAAATAATAAATATGTGATTGATTTATTAAAAAATATTTACTATAATATTAACATTTATTAACTATAATTGATTTATCAATATGCAAAATCCAGTACAAAAAGTTATATCTTTTTCAGAGCATAAATCTGATATAGAACGCATAAAGAAATCAATAGAAGAAGGGTGGGCAATAGTAAAGCTAGTACCTAATAAAGACCGTTTTATTGGACTTTTAGAAAAGATTTCGCATGCTGAAGATGAAACAATCTATATTCCTCCAAGAAAAAAGATAATAGTTAACTAATTTTTTTAGTTAACTACTACTCTTGCAATTTTCTTCTCAAGCTATTGTACTTGAATCGATAGCTTGCTTTATAATAACATGGTTACTACCTTACCTATAAAGTCACTGTTCACGGATTTTCAAATTTTGCTTAATTTTATAATCTTTCGGTGTAATTTTTATATATTTTTAAGTGTTTAATTACAATTTTTTCAAGTAATAATGGTTTTCGCTTATACTAATTTATATTAGCGATACTCAAAAATTGAGAAAACTAAAAACCCGTGAACGCTCACCCTATAAAATAATAAATTAAAATTTTCTATTGATAATAAAAATGGGGTATTGCTAACTAAAAGCGGATATCGTCATTGCGAGGAGCGAAGCGACGTAGCAATCTAGAAAAAATAATAAAAAAATTCTGATTTACAGAATTTTTAACTGGATTGCTTCGTCAATTACTGCATAATTTCCTCGCAATGACGTTAATTTATTAACTAATCTATCTAATGCCAAAAATGGTGCCAATGTGGGGATTTGAACCCCAGACCTACGCATTACGAATGCGCCGCTCTACCAGCTGAGCTACATCGGCAAGGCTGAGATATGTCATTCCTGCGAAAGCAGGAATCTAAGTAAGCATATAAGAAACTATGTAATTTTTATCCAATTATTAAGGTTGTTTTACTGGATTCCTGCTTTCGCAGGAATGACATAGAACTATGCGACAATGTTTACAATCAGCATTTTTATAAATGCGTTGAAAATCTTAAATGGAAATGCTGCGTATCGTCATATTTCTTCTTCTTAACCGGGAAACCCCAATCCATTCTGATCGGTGCAAAACGTGTTACCCAAATAAAGCCGAAACCAACGGAAGCTCTAAGCGATTTATCGTTATAAAAACCGTTTGGAGTTTGATATTGTTTCTTATTTAAACCTACTCCCCAGACACTTCCTAAATCCATAAAGACTGCACCTGTTAAATTAAACTCTTCAGGTACAGGAGTTGGGAAATTAAGCTCTGTTGAGAATGTATAATATCTCTCACCGCCAAGTCCTTCATTAGTGACCTTTTCGCGAGGTCCTACACCACCGCTTGCAAAGCCTCTTAAACTATAATCACCTAAATTAAAGCGATCAGAAATTCTAATAATTTTTCCTCCAAGCCCTGCAATATCACCACCGGAAGCAGATAATTTTAAAGTAAGTTTGTTATGTATGAAAGATTTATAATATTTACCGTCAACTTCATGTTTTATATATTTGTTATCACCTCCAACGCCGGCAAATTCTTGGGTGCCGCTTACTAAATAACCGTTCTTTGGAACAATTTTATTATCGGTTTGATCATAAGTAATAGTATGTCCTATAGCAGAAGTAATAAATCTTCCCATCTGCTCATTTAAGAATATTGAGCTTGATGGACTCGGTGCACTTAAAATATCACGTTTAATTAAATAATCTATTTCGTGACCTAAATCCTCTTTAATTTCATAGCCAAGAGAAGTTTTAACCCCTATAGAGTGTAACTTATAGCTTTGATCGGTTGTATTTAATACACTAGCACCGCGTCCGGTATAGTTTCTAAAAGCATTTACGCCAAGTGATAAATCACGATCTAAAAAGTGTGGTTCGGTAATACCGCCGTAATAGCTTGTACTGTTTTTACTTACTTGTACACCGGCATTAAGTAGTTTACCGGTACCGACTAAATTACGCTCTAAGAAAGAGAAACGCCCGAATAAACCGCCGGCAGTATTATATCCTAAATCAAACCCTATAGAGGAAGTAGATTTTTCATCAACTTCAACGTTAACATCATATTTATCTTTAGCTTTAGTCGGAGCTAAGCTAATTGCTACTTTCTCAAAATAATCTAAATTTCTAAGGTTACGCTCGCCTTTTTCAATATATGAACGGTTAATTATGTCACCTTCTTCTGTTTTAAATTCTCTTCTTATAACATGGTCTTCAGTTTTAAGGTTATTAATAATATTAATTTTATTAATATAAACCTTATCAGCTTTCTCAATAATAAATTTAATATCTGCAGTATGATTAGCACTTTTCATTATATCCGGATAAACATTTACTGCAGGATAACCGTTTGCTGTAAAATATTCTCCGATTTTTTCAGCTATATCATCAACCCTTTTCATATTAAAAACCTTGCCTTGCTTAATATTAACAATTTTATTAAGCGGTGTTATATCTATATTAGTTAATTTATTGTCTATTGTAATATTACCGAAGCTATATTTTTCTCCCTCTTCAATGGAATAGGTAAGGGTAAAATATTCTTTAGTATTATTGAGTTCTGCCGATGCCGAAATTACTCTAAAATCTGCAAAACCTACAGATTGATAAAACTCTCTCAGTAATTCTTTATCATACTCCACTCTATCAGGATCGTAAGTATCGTTACTTTCTAAAAAACGAAACCAACGAGATTCTTTAGTTAAAACAATAGATTTAAGTTCTGAATCACTATAATTTTCATTACCGCTAAAATAAATATATTTAATACCGGTTTTTGGTCCTTCTGCTATATCAAAAATAACCTTAACTCTGTTGTTTTCTAAATTTTCGATTTTAGGCGTTACCGTGGTAGCAAAACGTCCGCTACGTTTATAAATTTCTAATATTTTCTTTACATCTAATTCAATTTTAGCTTGGCTAAGAGATTCGCCAGACATTGTATAAATTTCTTTAGCGAGCATATTAGTTTTGATTTTAGAATTACCGCTAAATACTACGCTACTTATAAAAGGCGTTTCAGTAACGTTAACTATTAAATTACCCTCATTTGTTATATACATATTTATACTTCTAAAAAGTGAGGTGGCATATAAATTTTTTATTGCTTCATCTTCTTTAGAATTATTATAGGTTTCTCCTATCTTAAGCTTTAAATAGCTCTCAATAGTAGAACGCTCAACCCTATGGTTACCTTCGATAGTTATTTTACGAATTACAGAGTCAGCTAATGAAATATGATAATAAAAAATAGTTAATAATAAAATTGTTAACTTACTAATTGATCTGATTTTCACCTAAAACCTTCTTTAAGATTTAATTTAAATTTCTAATGTTTAAATACGATGTCATTCCCGCATGGGGCGATTCTGCCAGTGTCATCCCGCGACTTGATCGCGGGATCCAGTCTTTTTAAATTTTTTTCTGGATACCGTGGACAAGCCACGGTATGACACCGAATGCGTTTTCCGATCCACGTACCACTACCACGGGATGACAGGTGCATTTAAACGTAATTAATGTACTCCACTATAGTAGATAATATAAACGAGAGCAAGCAAATCTATAATTTAGGAAAATAAATTTTGTATATCGTTGGAAATAGAGATTATAATAAGAAAAATTATTATTGCCGTTCCTAATTGTAATAAAATATTTTTAGTTTTAGGATTCGGTAATTTACCTGTAATTGCTTCATATAATATAAATACTAAATGTCCGCCGTCAAGCACCGGTATAGGTAGTAAGTTAAGTAACCCTAAATTAACGGAAAGCATTGCTATAAATAATAGATACATTTGGGTTCCACCAGCTATAGATTTTCCTGACTCTTTAGCAATAGCTACCGGTCCTCCTATCTCATCGAATGAACGTTTTCCTACAATCATTTGCGATATTGCTTTTAGAGTTAAAGCAGACATATCTATAGTAGTATTAATAGCTTCCCAAAATCCTCTTAAAATTCCTATTTTAGTATGAATAGGTTCATTTTTAGCTATAATACCGATGCGAAGAGTTTTCTTAACTTTCTTTTCTTCGGGAGGCGATATAATTATTTCTTGAGGCATTATATTAACGGTAAATTCTTCACTTTTTCTTTCTATAGTTAAAGTAGAAGAGCTAAAGCCGTTAATTAATATCTCTCTCTGTACGTCCCCGAAATCTTTAACAGATTTATCGTTAACCTTAACAATTTTATCTCCTTCTCTTAAGTCTGCTCTCTCTGCCGGTGATGAAGCTACCACATCACCTATTATAGGAGGAATCTCTGTTTTTCCAAAGTAACAATAAAAACCTGCAAATATTATTACGGCAAGTAAATAATTAATGAGCGGTCCTGCCGCAACTATTAAAAAACGTTCTAAACAAGATTTAGCATAAAAAGCTACTTTTTCGTCAACTTCTTTAGTCTTATCCATAAGGCTGCGATCATAGCCGTAAATCTTGACATAACCGCCAAGCGGTATAAGACAAATCTTCCACCTAACTCCTCTTGTATCGGTAATGCCTATTAGTTCTTTACCGAAACCTATCGAGAATTCTTCAACTTTTACATTAAAATATCTAGCAATACAATAATGCCCAAATTCATGGATAAATACCAAGATACTGATAGTTATAATAAATCCGATTATAGAAAGCATAAATTATACTCGTTTTATTTGAAAAATTGGCGGCGTTACTTCTCGCTTATAATCCTCACGTATTATATATACGCTGCGGTTATAAGCTTCAAAGTGCCTTGCTCTTTTCCAAATAAAACTTCGTCTACGCATTTTCATATTTTTTATAAGTTTACTAATAAGTTATTTTAAGGTATAAATTGCAAGATTATAGATATCGTTTCGTTGTTGCGAGTGATATTGTTGTAGGGTTTGAGTTTCTTAATGTCATCCCGCGACTTGATCGCGGGATCCAGTCTTTTTTATTTTTTTTTCTGGATACCGTGGTCAAGCCACGGTATGACCCTGAACGTAATACTCACTCGCAATAACAAAAATTAAATTTTAAATTTCTTTTCTCTATGAGTTCAAATAAAATTAATAAAAAGTCGATTGCACGTATTGCAGCAGTGCAAGCTATTTATCAAAACATATTGCAAAATAACGACGATATGGATGATATCATGCAGAATGTACTTTCTTTTTATCAAAATAATAATTCTATAACAGATTCACCTGAGAATTTAAAAATATCACTAAGTATAAGTCATTTTAAAATGCTGGTAAAGTCAGTATTTGAAAATATTAATAAACTAGACGAAATTATCGACAATCATTTAACAAATGATAAAGATCCTGCACATATGCCGATCTTACTCCGAGCTTTATTGCGGGTTAGTATATGTGAGCTATTATTTTGCCCTACTACTCCTGCTAAAGTAGTAATCAACGAATATACGGACATAGCAAATGATATGTTAAATGAGAATGAAATTGGTTTTGTTAATTCCGTATTAGACACAATAGCCAAAGAGCATACTCGTTTAATTTGAAAAATTGGCTACAGCGTATTTCAGAAAGCTTGATACAAGCGAATTTTGCAGGATTCGCCTGTGCTCACGTAGTATATCTACGCTGCGCAGGCTTACCTTTAAATTCATCTTGTCTGAAGCTTTCTGAAATACGCTGTAAGTTGTCCTATAAGTACGCAGGTAGCCACGTATTAAGTATACGCTCCGCTCCTCGTCTTATGGACTCCTTGCTCTTTTCCAAATTAAACTTCGTCTGCTTATTCTTCATTTATTTAAAGTATAAAAGATTTTATGACAAATAATTTAAGCGGTTATAGAAATAAATTCGTTAGAGTTAAGACTTCTAAAAAACGTACCGTCTCTTCTAGTAATTGGCTTAGACGCCAATTAAACGATCCGTATGTTGCAAAAGCACGTATAGAAGGCTTTAGGTCGAGAGCTGCATATAAACTACTTGAAATCCATGAAAAATTTAAACTTTTTAATTCTAACATGAAAATTGTTGATCTAGGAGCAGCTCCTGGGGGGTGGAGTCAAGTAGCTTCCAAGCTTATTAAAGCTTCAGATAATAGCTTAAATAATAAAATAATCTCTATCGATTTGTTAGAAATCGAACCTATTGCCGGAGTTGAGTTTTTTCAAAAAGACTTTTTTAAAGAAAATACGGAAGAATTAATTATTCAGGCTTTAGACGGTAAAGCTGATATAGTAATGAGTGATATGGCATCAAATACCATAGGTCATAAAGCTACAGACCATATAAGAACCTTACTTTTATGTGAACAAGCTTTTGAATTTGCTTTAAAAGTACTAAAGCCCTCAGGTCATTTTATTGCTAAAATTTTTCGTGGCGGTGCAGAAAATGAATTATTAAATAAAGTGAAGCGTGAATTTAGAACGGTGAAACATTTTAAACCTTCATCCAGCCGTAGCGAATCTACGGAAATCTATTTAGTTGCTCTAAATAAGAAATAATCAATATGAAAGGCGAAAGATGGTTTTCGCCTTTAACATACTAGAGGACATAGATGATAATTACTTATATCTCCTGTTGTTTTGACTTCCTGAGTGTATTCTTGATTGCAGCTTTGAAAATTATTATATATCCCAACTAAATTAGCTCCGGTTTCAGTTTCAACTATTTGATTATATAAATTAGTTTTTAAGTTTAGAGTATTTTTAGCATATTTTTGTGTTCCTGCTTCCCAATCATCTATGGTTAAAGTAATATTCTGTTTTAAATCAGAAAAATTAACAAGTCCATGTTTACTGATTCCGGCTATTATTTCCTCAAAGCCTTCGACTATTCCATTAATTCCTAGATATTTTGTAGCTTTTTGCTTGGCAAAATTATATAAATATGATGCCCATTCTTCTGATTGTGATAGTCCTGTTTTTTTACCAGGAAGAACCATTGTTGTTTTTCCCAAATGCTTATTAGTAATATTAATAAGATTATGTTTTGCATTATATATCTTAGAATGGGTAGCTAGCTCTTCTATTGGAGTTGTTACTTTTCCGGTAAATAAATTTTTTTCTATGCCTCTTTCAATTATTGGTTTTGAGCCAGGGCTGTCAAAAGTTGTAGATTTATTAAAATGTAAGTTGCGAGAATGTATTTCTACTGAAGTTAAATCTGCAGTTATTGCTCCAAGTGAATGACCGCTAGTATTAAAAATATATTCTGTGGCTTTACTTAAGCCGCCTAATTTGTTAATTACTTCATTAACAAATTCCTGAAGTGGAGTTAGTTTAGTAGGTAAATAATGAAGAGCGATAAGTAAGTCGTCTAGTAAATCATATATATTGAATTTTGTACCGGCACTAGCAATATGAACTTCTTTAGTTTCTTTATTTATAAATGCAACAGCTTTATAACCATATTTAGCAGTGTTGACATAATCACATGAAGCAGTCAGTATTTCCCAGCCGCTATCTGTTAATTGTTCATTGACCTTTGATGCTTCTAGATTATAAACATTTAAATCATCTGTTTTATATGCGAGGTCTAACCCTATATAAGCAAGTTTTTTAGTGCTAATATGTTTAGAATTTTTGTGCTTAGACATATCTACCTCTTTTTTAACTTGTGACCATATTTTATGGTAATTTGAAATAAAAGTCAACTAATTAGTTAATGTTTATTAAGATATAGAATATGAATCTGTTTTAAAATATTCTGTAAGACACAGTAAATTAAAAATTTATAGAGTGGCTTAAAGTAAAAAACCATCAGCTATTTATCAATAATTGATGGTAATTTAGATTGTAATTAAAGTATAAAAATTTACTTTCCTATTAGAGATACTTCTACCCATTCGTCTTCAATATCTTTTGACTCTAAGTTAGGTGCTTCTATTACTTCCGGAGTTGTATTTGAAATAGTATCAATAGTGTTTTTACAAGTTTCTACTATGTCTGAAATAGTATTAGCCCCACTGCGTGCTAGTCTAGCAATACCAAAAACAACATACTCTAACATATCATTGATATTAAATTATTATTTATATTGCCTATTTGTTCAACTTCCATAGCACAAGATTGTTGCAAATCATTATATGCCCAATGGAATACATCTACTCCAACCATACTAGTATATTCATCATCAGTAATTCTAGTGGTATCTAGTAAATATACGTCCTTGCCGCTAGATGGAATAGCTTTAAGTTTTTGAGTATCTTCGTTATTTTCTAATATTTGTTCTTTCCAATCGGCTATAGGTAAAACAGCATTACCTTTTAAATCAGCAAAATTCTTTAGCTTATGATTGTTTAATCCTTCAACCATTTTATTAATACCTAGATATTCTGCAGCTTTGTAAGCGGCAGAGCCAGCCATATTATATAAATATGTTCCCCATCCTTCTGCTTTTGATGATTCTGATTTCTCGATATTATTTACTTTCGGTAGAACTAAGTTTATTTTACCGGCATGATTATTAGTAGTATTAATAATATTAGGTTTTGCATTATATACCTCGGAATGTTTAGCTAACTCTTCTAGCGGAGTTAGTACTTTTCCGGTAAATAAATCCTGATTTATAGCGTATTTAATTACTTCTTGTGAACCTGGGCTGTCAAAGGTTACAGATTTATTAAAATTTAAATTACGAGAATGTAATTCTACGCCGGTTAAATCCGCAACTATTGCTCCAAGTGAATGACCGCTAGTCTCAAAAATATATTCTGCAGCTTTCTCAATACCGCCTATTTTTTCAATTACTTCATCAACAAATTTTTGAGCCGTTTTTAGTTTATTAGGAGCATAATGGAAAGTGATAAGTGCATCATCCCATACGTCATTCATATCTGCTTTTGTGCCGGCACTAGAAATATGAACGACTTTAGTTTCCTTATTTATAAATGCAACAGCTTTATAACCATATTGAGCTGTATTTGAATTATCACAAGAAGCAGCAAGTATTTCAAATCCACTACCTACTAAATGATTACCATCTGTCGTTAATGCTTCTGCAAGGTATCGATTTGTATCATCTGTCTTGTACGCAAGATTTACTCCTAAATGGGCAAATTCCTTATGATTTATAGCATTTGTAGGAATTTCTGCTTTATTCACAAATTCAAAATTTTCCATATGTTTTTCAACCTATTTATATCTAAGTTACCATAAAATACGGTATTTATTAACAAATGTCAAGCATTAATATTAATATTTCTTAACAGTCTCTTTAGCTCTCTTTTCAAAAGCTATAATCATTTTTTCGGTTGCTTTGGTAAAATAAGTACCAATTAATTTATCCAGTATTAAGGACTTCATTTTAAAACTAATAAAGAATTTTAATTCAGTTCCTGCCGTGCATGGAACAAATTGCCAAGTACTTTTTAAATATTCAAAAGGTCCTGAAATAGCTAATGTATTAATCAAATATATTCCATCATACGTTATTTCGCTTGTAACTCGTGAGTTATATTTTTCTGAAAAGCCTTTTAACTGAATTACTAATTCAGCAATAACCTCTTGATTATTTTCTGAAATGATTCTAGAAGCAGAACACCAAGGCAAGAATTTAGGATAAGACTCTACATCCCACACCAAATCAAACAATTCTTGTGGTTTATAAGGTAAAATTTTAGTTTCTTGGAAAAAGGCCATCAGAAGTCAGTTACTTTACCTTTATGTTGCCAATCGCCGTATCTTGTCGGTTCTAGTCCTTTAACACCGCCGATTTCTTTTGGTACAGCGTCATTCACAAAGTTTGATACAGGCGAATTTTTTGAGTTAAGTCTGTACTCACGGACGTAAGTACGCCCCGTAGACTTACTCTTAAATTCATCCTGTCTGAAGCTTTGTGAATTTAGCTGTAAATTTTCTTCTTCTAATATATTATTATCTTTTTTATCGTCCATAATTAACACTCCTGCGAAGTGAAGAGTTGATATACGAAGATCAACTTGGAAAAGAGCAAGGAGTCTGTAAGCCGAGGAGCGGAGCGTACAAAAGTACGTGAGCATTCGAGGACTTACAAAGACGACACAGCCAATTTTTCAAGTTCATCGAGTATATATGAAATATAATCGTATCTATATTAATAGTCATTTAGCTGAAAATATCAAGATAGAATTAGCAGGTGATCATATTCATTATGTTAAAACGGTGCTACGTCTTAAAGTAAATGATGGTTTGCGTATCTTTAACGGTACGGATGGAGAATTTTTAGCACAAATTACCGATATAGGTAAGCATAACCTATCGGTTAGGCTTAAAGAACAGTTAAAAAAGCCGTATACAGAATCTGCGTTAACTCTTGCTGTTGCTATAATAAAGCAAGATAAATTAATGCTTGCAATAAATATGGCTACGCAACTCGGTATAACTAAAATTATTCCGTTAATTACTAGGCGGTGTCAATTTAGAACGGTAAATATCGAACGTTTAACGAAATGTGTTATTGAGGCAACAGAGCAATCAGAACGTCTTACTCCCCCGATAATTGAAAAAGCTATCACAATACAAGATTACCTTAAAGAGAATAATAATTTGATGTTATATGCTAATGAACATGAAAAAGAAGAAAATTCTATATTACGAATTTTATCATCACTTAGTAATAGTGATATAACTATTATTGTAGGACCGGAGGGAGGCTTTACTAATGATGAGCTGGTACTTCTTGCCTCATATAAGAATACAAAATCTATAAGTTTAGGAAGTAATATATTACGTGCTGAAACAGCAGCAATAACTGCTATAGCACAAGTGAGGTTGTTAAGTCGTCATTGCGAGTAGGTATTGCCCGTGTGAATACCTGAGCCGTCATTGCGAGGAGATGCGTAGCATCGACGTGGCAATCTCAGGAATTTGGCACGAGATTGCTTCGTCGAATTACTACGTAATTCTTCTCGCAATGACGAGAAAATTGATCCACGCAATAATGTCTGCTTGCAATGACAAAAAGATAAAGTTACTTCGCCTTTTCTATTCCGGGTTTACAAAATAGCTTACCTAAACAAAGGAAAGAATATACACCACAAAAGCCTATAATTATATAAAGTATTGTAACAATAATTGGAAATGAGCCAAATAAAAGTGTGACTAAATTAAAATTAAATAATCCGACTAAGCCCCAATTTATAGCACCTATAGAAGATAATAAATGTATAGTAGTAATAAGCGGATTATTAGAAGTATTTATTAACATATTTAAGCTCCTTTTAGTTAAACGTAAAATAATCATTTCTCATTTTGAGCTATATGTCTACTAAATTTTATAATTCTATAATTTATTAATCCTTCTTAAAAGTTTGATATATTACAGGTATAACAAAAATTGTAAATATAGTACCGATGCTTAATCCTCCAACTATTACAAAGCCTATAGAATTACGAGCAGCAGCACCGGCTCCATCTGCAAAGACTAGAGGTAAAGCTCCGACTACAGCAGCAAGGGTAGTCATAAGAATTGGACGCAAGCGAAGTTTTGAGGATTCTATTATAGCTTCTTGAACCTTTACTCCTTTTTCTCTTAGCTGATTAGCAAATTCTACTATCATAATAGAATTCTTAGTAATTAATCCAATTAAAGTAATAAGTCCGATATTACTATACATGTTAAGGCTATTACCGGCAAGCCAGAGAGCAAGTACACCGCCGGTTATGGAGAAAGGCACGGCGAGTAATATTAATAAAGGATCAGTAAAGCTTTCAAATTGAGCTGCAAGCACTAAATAGATAAATACAAGAGCAAATAAAAATGTTATAAGCATATTACTGTCTGCCTCTCTCATTTGTTTAATTTCGCCGATATATTCAATTATAGTATTACTAGGGTCAAGTAACTTAGCGGCTATTTTATTGATTTCATTAATTGCATCGTTAATTTTTCCGTCAGGAGCAAGATCGGAAGAAATAGTAACGGATTTTGAATTATTATAATGACTATATGATTTTACTGATATTTTTTCTGTAATATTGGCTATCGATTCGAGCGGTAACATATTATTATTTTTTGCTCTGATTAAAATTTTACTAAAATCGCTAATATCTTTTCGATCTTTTTGATTAAATTGCAATATAACATCATATAAATCATTACCCATTCTAAAATCCCCGATTTGTTGACCTGCAAGTAAATATTGTACCGTTTTGCCTATATTTGCCAAATCCATTCCGTATAAATAAGCCTTATCACGGTTGACTTCTATACTTATAGTCGGCATTGCCGATTGTAAATTTCTATTGACGTTTAAGAAAATAGGATTTGTTTTCATTATATCAATAAATTGTTGTGATATTTTATCTAAATCATCATATTCAAGGTTCGTTTGAATAGTAAACTCGATAGGGCTACTTGCATTCCCGCTAACCATTGAACGTGGATCCATAGCGAAAATCGACATGCCCGGTATTTCGGAAAACTGTTTATTTAACATATTCTTAATGATTTCTTGAGAACGAGAACGCTCACCCCAATCTTTTAACGGAATGAATCCAAAAACATTATCACTACCGCCTGCACCTATTACCATCAGATAACCTAATATATCTTTATAATTAGCAAGGATTTTTTCGGCTTCTTTCACTACTTTAGTAGAAGATTCTAAACTAGAACCTTCAGGTCCTTTAAGAGAAACTTGTAAAAATCCGTCATCTTCTTGGGGTACGAAAATTTTTTGAGTAAATTTAAAACTAATAATCAGCACTATAAAAGATGATGCAATAATGATGATAAATTTCTTTTTATTGTCAAAAGTTAGCTTTAGATAGTAAATATATTTATTTTGAATAAATTGTAGAATGTCGTTAAACTTTACTAAGAATTTCGGTAAGTCCGTATTATGTTTTATAACCATACGACTTGACATCATAGGAGTTAAAGTTAAAGCAACAAATCCTGAGAACAAAACGCAAAATGCTAAAGTCCAAGCAAATTCAATAAATAATTTCCCAATAAAACCCTCTATAAAACCGACGGGTAAAAATACGGCAGCAAGCGTAATAGTCATAGCAATGATTGCAAAGCCGATTTCTTTAGAAGCAAGTAAAGCTGCTTCCATGGGTTTATGTCCCATTTCATTATATCTAAAAATGTTTTCAAGCATAACTATCGCATCATCGACGACTAGACCTATAGCAAGTATCATAGCAAGGAGCGTAAATATATTAATAGAAAATCCAAAAGCATACATTATGCTAAAAGTACCGATCAACGATACCGGAATCGTCACAAACGGAATTAAGGTGATTTTAGCAGAAGCAAGAAATAAATAAGTGACTAAAACTACTAATATTAAAGCTTCAAAAATTGTTTGAAATACCGCATAAATTGATGCTTTTACAGGTGTTGCTCCATCATATGCGATACCCATGCTTATTCCTTTGGGCATGGATTCTTTAATTCTTTCTAGCTCTTTAGTTACTTCATTTGATAAATCTATGACATTAGCTTTTGATTCTTTTATAAGACCAAGAGCAATGGAGCTTTTGCCGTTATATCTGAAAATTATGTCCTAATCGGGAGAAGTTAAAGATATTTTTGCTATATCTCGTAATTTTATGATACCTCCGTTTTGTACTTTTAGAATAATATTACCGAATTCTTCCGGTGTAGATAAAGAACCTTCGAGAGTGACTATAAAATTATTACTTTTTGTTTTAATCGTACCTGCGGGATAATCTTTATTTTGCTCTTTTATTGCAGATTCAATCTCCAATAAAGAAATTTTATGTTGATATAATTTTTTGGAATCGGGTTCTATTCTCATTATATATTCCCGACCGCCGTAAATTTGTGATTGTCCTACGCTTTCAAGTTTATCTAAGGGTGTTTGTAGATTATCTTCGACGATCTTTGTTAATTCCAAATCGCTATATTGATCACTTTCAACACTTATGAAGAGGCTTGGGAAACTATCGGCATCAAGTTTTGCAATTGATGGGGCTTTCATATCTTGCGGGAACATATAAGTGATATCCGATATTTTAGAACGAACATCGTTTAATGCTACTTCAATATCGGTAGATAGTAAAAATGATAAAGTAATACTACTTTCACCTGTAGAACTTTGAGAAGTTATATAATCTAAATTTTTAACCGTCTTTAAAGCTTTTTCTATACGCGTCGTTATTTCTTTTTCCATATATAAAGCATCGGCACCTGCATAATGAGCTTCGACATTTATAATGGGAACTGAAATATCCGGAGTTCCTCTAATTTGTAGTTTGGTAAAAAAAATTGCTCCAAGAGCTACGATAACCAAACTCAAAACTGTAGCAAAGACAGGGCGTTTAATACAAATTTCAGACAATAACATTGGATTTAATATATTTTTCTTTAAAAATTTTATTCTAAATTTAATGTGAGTAGAGAATTATTACATAAATCTGCTATTCGGTTAGAAATATTCTATATAACAAAGTGAAAGATGGTTTCTAACTTATTATATAAATTAAGTATATATTGTTTTTTATTAAAAAACTTATAATTTTTTATAAAGTAGAAAATTAGCTTTTGTAATTTACTATTGACAATAAATTAGGGTTTTAATGCTAAATTTTCACTTTAATTACTTGATTAAGATAGTTTTAACAGTATAACTGATGTAAAATGGCTACGTTTTTCTATAAATTAATATAATAACGTATATATTTTAAACTTTGTAAATAACTGGCATTTGCAGTATGTGGGTAGTTTGTTATAATTAACTCACATAAAAAATATATTGATGTATATTATTGCCAGTTGTATATATTGTTTTATAAAAAAACATCAATACATATTAACCCATTAAAGGAGAGTTGATTTTATTATGAGTACACATAACAAAAAAGAACCAAAAAAAATGAATAAAACCGAATTTATAGCATTTATGACCGACCATGGTCATAATCATAAACATGCTTCACATAAAACATTAACAAAAGCTGATGCTGAGAAAGCACTTAATTTAGTTCTTGATAGTGTGATTAGTGCTATAAAGAGCCACCATAATATTAATATAACAGGTTTCGGTTCATTTGAAATACATCATAGAAAAGCACGTGAGGGCCGTAACCCAAAAACCGGAGCAAAAATGAAAATAGATGCTTACAATCAACCTATCTTTAGAGCTGGAAGAAAAATGAAAGAAGCTTGTAATTAATTAATAAATGATGTGACGTTGATCAAAATCGTCATTGCGAGGAGCGAAGCGACGTGGCAATCTCATGAAATAGTAACAAACTCCTGAGATTGCTTCGTCAATTGCTATGCAATTTTCTCGCAATGACGAGAAACCACGCATAAACCACTTATGATAATTGAACGCCTAGAGTTTAACTTAAAACATAATAAGCTATATAATAGTTGGCTTATCGAAGCCGAAAATATAGAGCAAGCTTTAAAAGATTTAGAAGATTTTATATATAGTAAGCTTTTTAAGAATAGCATTCCTCTTGAAAACAATCCTGATTATCATTTCATCGCTAGGGAAACTTCGGCTACATCTAATGCTAAAAATATTTCTATTGAACAAATAAGAAAATTACAAGATTTCTTAAGTAAAACTTCTGCAATTTCAGGTTATAAAGTTGTCGTAATTTATGCGGCTGATCTTATGAATTTAAATGCGGCGAATTCATGCTTAAAAATTCTTGAAGATGCACCAAAGAATAGTTACATTTTTTTAATTACTTCAAGAGCTGCAAGTATTATATCTACAATTAGATCAAGATGCTTTAAAATTAATGCTAACTCATCTCAACCTCATTCTATAAATGAACTATATCTTCAATTTATTCAGCCGATAGCAAATAATGAAACGTTAGATTTTATTAATCGTTTTACTACTAAAGACCGAGAATTATGGCTAGATTTTATTGATAATTTATTATTATTATTGAATAGAATTCTTAAAAAATCTGCTAACGTTAATATTGAGCTTCTAGATTTAGAAAACAAGATTTTTGATAGACTGGCAAATAAGCATCCTTCCTATTTAATACAAAAATTTACCGACATAAAAAAGTTAATATATAATACCGTTGATTATGATTTAGACTTAAAAATAAGTTATATATTAGTGGTAAATGAGTTTTTTAGTAATTAACACGATATCACTACGTTCCTTTCCACGTTATCCATAAAAGGCGTTATTGCATGGATAGGTAAAACCCGTTGTGTCACTTAGTTCGCTTGACCGCGAGATCCATAAAAACAACTTGAAATACTAATAATTTTAGTATTTTTAACTGGATCCTGCGATCAAGTCGCAGGATGACAACGGAAAATCGATCCATGCAACAACGCCTACATAAAACCATAAAATATATTGTTGCTAAAACATATTGAGCAAAATATATTAGAACTTTATAAATTAAATTATTTGCATGTTTAAAACTTTAACACAAAATTTAACGAAGATTTTTGATAAATTAGTCAGCTCAGGGATTTTAACGGAAGCTCAAATAGACACCGCTATGCGGGATATAAGAGTGGCTCTTTTAGAGTCGGATGTTGCATTACCGGTGATAAAAGATTTTATAGCAGAAGTTAAACAAAAAGCTTTAGGGCATGAGGTTATTAAGTCTGTTTCACCGGGGCAGATGATAATTAAAATTATCCATGAAGAGATGATAAATCTCTTAACTTCAAGCGAAAGCGATACGAAGCTAAATTTAAATGCCAAACCGCCCGTAAATTTATTAATGGTAGGACTGCAAGGCAGCGGTAAAACTACGGCTAGTAGTAAGCTTGCCTTACGTCTTAAGAATCAAAATAAAAAAGTTTTACTTGTTTCTCTAGATACTTACAGACCGGCCGCACAAGAGCAACTTGCTATACTTGCAAACTCAGTACAGATTAATTCATTACCTATTGTGCAAGGTGAGAAACCTTTGGACATTGTCAAAAGAGCTATTGCCGAGGCTAAAATTTCTGCTTATGACGTCGTAATTTATGATACGGCAGGTCGTACACAAATTGATAAAGAGATGATGGAGGAAGCTCTTGCAATAAAAAAGATAGTAGAGCCTACGGAAACTTTGTTAGTAATTGATAGTATGACAGGGCAGGATGCGGTAGTTACAGCAAGTAGCTTTAATGAAAAGTTAGAGATTTCAGGATTAATTTTATCGAGAATTGATGGCGATTCCAAGGGCGGTGCAGCACTCAGTGTAAAATATATTACTAAAAAGCCGATTAAATTTTTAAGTAGCGGTGAAAAACTAACTGATTTAGAAGAATTCGATGCTGAACGTTTAGCTTCTCGAATACTTGATATGGGTGATATTATCTCTTTTGTTGAAAAAGCAGCTAGTATTGTTGATAGAGAAGAAGCTGAAAAAACGGCAGCTAAATTAAAAAAAGGTAAGTTTGATTTAAATGATTATCTTCAGCAAATGAGAAGTATAAAAAAAATGGGAGGTTTTGGAAGCATACTTAGCATGTTACCGGGTAGCGGTAAAATTATGGATCAAATAGATCAATCAAAATTAAATAGTAAAATAATTGAACATCAAGAAGCAATTATTTTATCTATGACGCTGAAAGAACGTAAGAATCCTGACATCATTAATGCTTCTCGTAGAAAACGTATAGCTGCTGGAGCAGGGACTACGGTACAAAAGGTAAATATTTTGCTAAAGCAATATAAGCAAATAAACGAGATGATGAAAAAAGCAAGTAAAATGAATCCTAAAAATCTATTACGTAGCGGAATTGGGAAGTTGTTTTCGTAGTAGTAAATAGACGTTGTTGCGTGGATACTGAGTCGTCATTGCGAGGAGCGAAGGGCTTTGTTGCATAGCTCGGTTTTTTTGTTGTTATCCCGTGATTTATTCACGGGATCCAGTTAAAAATACTAATAATATTAGTACTTTTAGTTGTTTTACTGGATACCGTGGACAAGCCACGGTATGACACTCAGCAGGTTTTCCGAGCCATGCAACAACGCCGGAGCGAAGCGACGTGGCAATCTCGTAAAATAATAACAAACTCCTGAGATTGCTTCGTCGAATTACTACATAATTCTTCTCGCAATGACGAAAACTGCTCCACGCAGGTGAGCTAAATTTAATTAATTTTTAATTTCAAAGCATTTGCAAAAAATGTATAGATATTGATAAAATAATTAGCACTATCTTTTAAGTCACTGCCGCTACCGTGTCCGCTATCATTACTCTCTAAGAAATAAGTTGTAATGTTTGAATTTTGCTCAAGTGCATACTCAAAAATACGTGCATGCCATGGATGTACACGCTGATCAAGCACTGAGCCGGTAATTAAAATAGTAGGATATTTTTGAGTTAAAGATAAATTTTCTAAAGGTGCATATTTTTTAATATGTACTAAATCATTTGGATTTTCCGGATCTCCATATTCAGTTACCCATGAATGTCCTGCTCCGAATTCTTTATAGCGTACCATATCAAGTATCGGTACTTCGCATGCTATAGCTCCAAATAAATCGGGACGCTGCGTCATTGCAACACTTACTAGCAACCCGCCGTTACTTCCTCCTTTAATTCCTAAATACTCAGGTCTAGTAATATTTTGCTTTATTAAATCCTCTGCTACTGCAATAAAATCATTAAAGCCGGTTTGACGTTTTATTCCTTGAGCCGCCTTATGCCACTCAGGACCAAACTCTCCACCACCTCTGATATTAGCAAGAACATTAACTCCACCATGTTTAACCCATACTTCATTTTCCACACGAGAGAAATATGGAGAGTTAATTACTTGAAAACCGCCATATGCTTCAAGTAATGTTGGGTTTTTACCATCAAATTTTGTACCTTTTTTATAGACAATAAAATATGGTATTTTAACTCCATCCGAACTTGTTGCTTCCTTTTGCTCTACAACATAATTTTTGCTATCAAACGGATATAAAGGCTTTCTAATAACTTTTAATTCATGAGTTTTATCCCATAAATAGATAGTTGGAGGAACTATAGAATTTTCTATAGTAATTAATGCGTCTTCTTCCTCATCATCAGACAACATACCAAAAATTGCATTTTCATAAGGCAGTTTTAAAGTTACCGGTTTTGTCCATTCATTATTTTCTAATGTAAATGTTACTACTTTTGAAATAACATTCTCATAGCTAGTTAAAAATACTGTATCTTTAGTCATCCCTACAAAATAAAATACTTCTCTCTCTGTTGGGGTAAATAATATTTTTAAGCTAGTTTTATCGTTATCTTCTTTTAGAAGATCAGCGTAGTGTATGGCAATAAGCGAACCTGCTTTTATATTACTATTTTTAAATTTCCAATCGGAACGCAGCCGCCAAAATACATATTCTTTAAAAGAACCTTCAGGTGTTGCATCTGATGGCATATTTATTTTTTGTAATTTTAAGTCCTCATCTTTAGTATCTAAAATATAATTATCGTAATTATAAAAATCCTTATCTGCAGATATAAATATTAAAGATGAAGAAATATTATCGGATAAAAGCTTACCGGCTGATACACGTATATAATTCTTTGGTATTTCAAATAGTTTTTTGGCTTTCTCTATAGGTTCTCCTCGCTTCCATATGTAGAGCGAGTTAGGATATAAAGAGTCAGTAACTTCCTCTTTATGCAAAACTGGATTAAATATAATAGTATTTTGGTCAACCCAAGTAGGGTAGGTAAATTTACCTTCTAACAATTTTCCATCGCTAGTTTTTGGTTCAAATCCATTTTTTACAAAATCTTTTTTCTCTAAATCCCATTCTCTAAAAAACATCTCATCCTTACCGCCAAATGACATGGCAATTAAGAAGCGATTAGGGTTTTGAAAACAATCACTTCCACCTCGATACATTACTTTTTTACCGAGTTTTTTGGATAATTTATCAAAATCGATTAGAACTTCCCAATTTGGTTTGTCTTTCGAGTAATTCTCAACTAATGTCCTACGCCATAATCCTTGCGGATTTTTATCATCCATCCAAAAATTATATACATATCCTTTACGGATAATACCATAAGGGGTTTTTCTTTGGTCATATAATATAGATTCTATTTCTTTTTTAAGTATCTTATAACTAGGCATAGATTGGAAAGCCTTTTCTGTTTTATCAGTACGCTCTTTTGCCCATTTTAGAGCTTCAGCTCCTTCAGCTTCCTCTAGAAACTTAGTGTCTTTTGAGTTATATATTTGTTCATCATTGTTTCCCATAGCTTGAACACAAAAAGTTAATAAAACAATTATAAAATAGCAGGTAATTTTTTTCATAATTTTAATGATATCTATTAAATTAAAAGCTTTATTTAAAGTTTTCTTTGAATTAGAATAGTGTTTTATCATACACCTTGAATAAAATCAAAGAAAATGCTAGGTTTTGTGGGCATTTCTAATTGATTTGCTATTTTGAGGTCTTTTTTAGCAAAAATTAATAAGATTTTTGTAGGAATAGTTATTCATATTTCAAAAAAATCTTATAATTGCTAGCTGCAAATAACCAAAATTAAATCTTTTTAGAAATGTCCACAGAATCTAAGCTAGCACTAGCAAAAATACAAAATATGAGAGTTATGGCTAATGATTTAAGTATTTATATTCATTGGCCGTTTTGTTTGTCAAAATGTCCATATTGTGATTTTAATTCTCATGTGGTAAGTACTATAGATCATCATCAGTGGCTTAAATCCTATGAAACGGAAATTGAGTATTTTAGGGATATTATTCAAAATAAATATATAAAATCCATTTTTTTTGGCGGCGGTACTCCCTCTTTAATGAATCCTGTAGTCGTTGCAGGAATAATAAATAAAATCAGTAATCTAGCAATTATTGATAATAAAACCGAGATAACTCTAGAAACTAATCCCACATCCTTTGAAACTGAGAAGTTTAAAGCATTCAAATCCGCCGGAATTAATCGTGTTTCAATTGGAATACAATCCTTAAAAGAAGACGATTTAAAAAAATTAGGCAGAACTCATGATTGTATGCAGGCCATTAAAACAATTGAGGCGGCAAATACAATTTTTCCACGCGTGTCATTTGATTTAATATATGCACGTAGCGGTCAGAAATTAAAACAGTGGCAAGAAGAATTAAAGCAAGCTATGCAGCTCGCAAATGGCCATATCTCTCTTTATCAATTGACTATTGAAAAAGGTACACCTTTTTATAAATTATTTAAGGAGGGTAATCTGATTTTGCCGCATTCAGATGCGGCAGCTGAAATGTACGAATGGACGAATCATTATCTAGAATCTAAAAAATATTTTAGATATGAGATATCTAATTATGCTCTAGCAAATCAGGAATGTTTGCATAATTTGACTTATTGGAATTATAATAATTATTTAGGTATAGGTCCCGGAGCTCATAGTAGAATAATTGATACTTCAAATTCAGTATCGGCAATTATGATGTGGCATAAACCTGAAAAATGGTTAGACTCGATTAACACAAAAAATGTTGGTATTCAAACTAATACTAAGTTAACAAATAAAGAAATCATTGAAGAAATACTAATGATGGGTTTACGTCTTAGCAAAGGCATAAATATTGCCACATTAGAGAAGAAAATAAACGCAAAATTAGTGGATATTTTAGACATGAATAACCTGCAGCATTATCAAAGCCAAGACTTAATTAAATTAGATAAAAATATCTATCTTACCGATAAAGGTTTAATGCTACATAGCTACATAGTCCCTAGGCTGATTATATGAAAATTATTCAAGTAATTTTAAAGTTTATAATTATTTTTATTATTCCTTCTATTCATGCTATGGAATGTAAACTTGAGTTTAAGACTGAAAAGATATATGTGAATGGTGCCACGTATGATCAAAAAGTCGGAACTCCAATTACACCGATAGCAGATGCTATTAAAGCAGATAATATTGATGAAGTAAAAAAAATATTAGACGAGGGGTACGGAGTAAATCAACCATGCTTGGGTTGGACTCCTCTAGATTATGCTATATCGAATAATAATATAAAAATTGCCGATTTTTTATTAAAGCGTGGTGCATCCATGAGTTTAATCCATATAAATATAGGATTTATGAAGTCGGAAATTGCTGAATTTTTAATTAATCAGGGAATGAGTCCTAATTTAAGATATGAAAACGGTATTACCGGAATGATGCTAGCCGCAGAAAGAAATAATCCTGATTTAATAAAACTTTTGCTTAAACTAGGTGTTAATCCTAACGTTCAAAATTCTAAAACCGGGATGACTTCCCTTATGTATGCAGCATCATATCTTAATGTTGAACCTGTTCGTATTTTATTAGAATATGGAGCAGATCAAAAAATTAAAGATTTTAAAGGAAAAAGAGCTTTGGATTGGATAGCAGTGGATGCTAATAGAAATTTGCATGCTTCTGATGCAGAATATTATACTGCTTTATTTCTTGCTCCATTTAAAACTAAACTGAAAATTATAAAAGAAAGAAATAGCATTAAGACAAGAAATAAAGAAAAGGAAAAAGAAATAAAAAAGCTTCTCAATTCTCACCACTAAATTTTGGTAGTGTTTCTATTTATATTTTACAAGTTAGGATAAAAATCTATTCTAAATTTTTATGGCGTTGTTGCATGGCTCAGAAAACCTGCTGAGTGTCATACCGTGGCTTGTCCACGGTATCCAGTAAAACAACTAAAAATACTAATATTATTAGTATTTTTAACTGGATCCCGTGAATAAATCACGGGATGACAACAAAAAAACCGAGCCATGCAACAAAGCTGCAGTCGTAGTACTTGCGTAGCAATCTCATGAAATAATAACAAACTCCTGAGATTGCAGACGTACAATTGCTATACAATTTCCTCGCAATGACGACTTTCAGTATCCACGCAACAATGCCTGAACGCAATGACGTTTTTACGTGATTTGCATAAAACCGTCTGGTATTATGGTTACTATACCCATATCCAAGGTTGAGCAGAATTTGCTAATATACCTTGCTTTATATCTTTCACTGAATATATTCTAATAAAATAACGGTCTTTTCCATCCCATTTAGGACTATAGCTATCTCTTTTATGTAAAACCGTTTTATTGCTTAATACAATAATATCACCGGAAGTAACATATATATAGTTTTGAATAGATTTTTGATCTACGATTTCTCTAATTTTATTTAAAAACCCTGCTGCTCTTGGTGTTTCAGGAATAGCATTCATTTTTATTCTGCTATAATAGCCGGTAGCGTGTTCTATTAATAAAGGAAGATTCTTGCTCACTATTTTACATGAAAAAGAATCTGCACTTGTTACTGTAAATTCATTACTACACCCGATTAAGATATCTTGGTAGCTCAATTGATTTAATATATCTTTAAGGCTAATATATACTATAGGTAGATTCTCATGTCCTTTATGTACAATCCCAAAAATTAAATAGTCAACTATAGGAGATAAGTTATCACTCTTCTCTGTCATTGGACGGTATGCAGCATCTACATGCCAATCTAAATCATTATACGGCGATTGAGAGCTACGTTCATTATGAGAATTACGTTTTGGTGCTACTGCTCTAATAATATTCTTATCCTCATCTTTATATAATACAGGAAAACTACCAATTATCCCTATTACTCCATACATATGATAAATTAGCTCTTCTATTTCGCTAACCCGTACCTCACCGTCATAGGGAGTCATTATATTATAATTTTTTTGATCGATATTTTTTATATGTATAATTTCTGCATTATTATTTACAGCATCTTTAATTTCTTTTGTATAATTTACATATTTTGTTTCTAAAAAATTTTTTAAAAATACAGTAGATTTATATGGATTTTTAGTAAAATTGTTTAAAGCCTCATCGTTATTAATATTAAAATTTTTTAGATAAATTTCCTTTCTCATAATACACAGTCATTATCTTTAAATCTTTTTTATGACTGAGTTCCAATTTTTAGAAGCATTAATAATACCGAAAGGATCTACATATTTTGTATCTACTAAATATAAATCTTTTTTTTCTTTCAACCAGGTAGTTAATCTAACGATTTTATTGTTTAAATTTTCTAATTTTGCTATACAAGTTTTTTCATCTAAAGTTTTTCTCCAAACATCATAGCAAGCATTATTATAGTCAATATTAGTATCTTCAATGATGAAATAATCCCCTTCTTCAAAGATATTATTATGAAAATATTCTAAAATACCTATAGTATTAATATGAGCATCTTCTATTAATAGTATAGGATGCACTATTTCGGATATTTTTTCTTTTGAGAATATAGCCTCTACTTTATTAGAATCGCCTTGTAAAAATTCTATTCTATTATCCCCTTTTACGGTTTGATCAATATTTTCAAAATCAATATCTATACTAATAACTTTACCGTCTTTTACTGATAAACTTTGTATATCCGCCAACCAGAGGGCGGAAGCTCCTTTAAAGCTTCCAAATTCAATTATGGTTTTGGGTTTTAATTCTTGAATTAAACCTTGAGTAGTAACAATCTGAAAAGGACTTTTTTGTAATGGTATATTTTTCCAATTAATATCACAGCTATTTTCAGCGATAGAATGCCAAAACGATTCAGGTAAATCGCTTGCCGGAATTCTATTATTTATAGATACAAATCTTTTTGATGATGCAGTATTATTTAGGAAATTTAACATATATCCTCAACTTTAAGTTAATATAGCTATTGTAATACACGCTATGAATTCCAAAGTCAATAGCTTTTTAAATTAAAAGTTGAAAATAAGAAAAGAAATTTGAGCATTATCATCCTGCAAACTTGTAGGCGTTGTTGTATGGATATCAAATCGTCATTGCGAGCGACCGTAGGGAGCGTGGCAATCTCATGAAATAATAACAAACTCCTGAGATTGCTTCGTCAATTGCTATGCAATTTCCTCGCAATGACGATATTCGGCCTTAATATAATTAAGATAAATATACTTCCTTATCTAAAGTATCTTCGCTGTTATCTATAATCATAGTAATTGTTGCATCACCGGTAATATTGATAGTAGTACGTAGCATATCAAGTATTCGGTCAATACCGGCAATAATTGCTACTCCCTCTATAGGTAAGTGAACCGAAGAAAGAACCATAGGAAGCATTATTAAAGAAGCACCGGGAATGCCGGCTCCGCCGATAGATCCAAGTGTTGAGGTGAGAATAATTACTAGATAGTCGTGAGGAGCAAGCGTTACTCCCATCATTTGAGCAAAGAATATGGTAGTAAGAGACAAATTTATAGCAAAGCCATCCATATTAATTGAGGCTCCTATCGGAAGTACGAATGAAGTACTAGACTCTGAAATGCCAAGCTTTTCACGACAAACTTGCATAGTAGTTGCAAGAGTTGCTTTACTACTTGAAGTAGAAAAAGCAAGTATCTGATATTCAAAACTTTTTTTATAAAAAGGTATAGGGGAAACACGGCAGAATACATATATAAGTAAGCCAAAAACTAAATATTGAAATGTCATCGCCACAACTACCGCTACAACAAGTTTCGATAAACTAATCATTACTTCAACTCCCTGCATGCCTACAATCCAGCCTGTTAAAGCAAAAGCACCGTAAGGAGATAATTGAATAACAAACGATATCATTTTTAATATTAATTTTGACATTACATGAATTAAATCAGTAACAGGTTCACCGACAGATTTCATTTTGTTTAAGGTAATCCCGACAAAAATAGCAAAAAATACAACTTGCAAGACATCACCGTTTGCAAAAGCCCCAACAGCATTATCAGGGACGATATTTACAAAAAAATCAATTATATTAAATGAAGTTCTACTTGTCGTTCCTGAAGAGGTAAAATCTATATGTATGCCTACTCCCGGCTTTAATACTAAGGCAACAGTAAGTCCAAAAACCGTGGCAAAAAAAGTAGTACCTAAAAAAGCGGCTACCGCTTTCATTCCTACTCTGCCAAGGGCAGAAGTATCATTCATACTAGTGATACCGGAAACCAAGCTAAAGAAAATTAAAGGGGTAATGATCATTTTTATCAAGCGTAAGAAAATGTCACCGATAGGTTTAATATAATTAACATATTGTGGTAAGTATATACCAAATATAATACCTAAGATTAACCCTAAGGTAACTTTTTGCCATAATTTCATAATTTACTTACTTAATTTTTAAATTTGCTCAACTATAAGTTTATTTACTATTTTGGTCAATCCATTCTAAGTACTTTTGAAAGCCATAGTCAATATTTATTTTTATTATTTGCGGTAATTCATAATTATGAATTTCAAGGAGTTTATTTTCAATTTCGTTATAATTAGAAGATTTTGTTTTAATTATAACTCTATATTCGGTTTCTAAAGTTACTCTACCATCCCATCTAAAGTAACTTTTGACATCGTCAATTTGAATGCAGGCAGCAAGGTTTAATTCTAACAAAACAGATGCTATTTTCTCGGCAATTTGCAAATCATTAGTAGTCGTTAAAATTAAACAGCAATCTTGCATGCTTAAACCTCAACAAAACAATTAGGTGTTTCATATAGTTTGAGGCTCGCTACGAAGAAGTTTTGACCTACGAAAAGTTTAGGAAAAATTTCATTCTTTAAATGCGTCGCTATATTTTCTGCAGTTGGGTTATTCTGCATGTAATATATTTTTTGACCGGTACAATTTTCTATTTGTTGTCCCATTTCCTTATCGTCTTGATGTAGGATTAAGCTATGATCAAAATTTTCATCAATCCATTTTTTAGCTAAATCCTTAATTAAACCAAAATCGATTACCATACCAAGTTTATCGGTTTTGTTTGCGGCTATAGCGATCTCAAGAACATAGCGATGACCGTGCAGGAATTGACATTTATTTTGATGTCCTATAATTCTATGTCCTGCATCGAACTCAATGCGACGAGTACATTTTATCATTAATATATACTTTCTTTGAACGGTAGGCAAATCGTCATTGCGAGGAAATTACGTAAGTAATTGACGAAGCAATCCAGTAAAAAATGTTAAATTAACATTTTTTTATTATTTTTTCTAGATTGCCGTGCTCCTTACAGTCGCTCGCAATGACGACATTTACTACAAATTTAACAATAATTTCTCAGGATTCTCGATTAGCTCTTTAATTTTTACTAAGAACGATACTCCTTCTTTCCCATCAATTATACGATGATCGTAAGATAAAGCTATATACATCATCGGGCGTATTTCAATTTTACCGTTTATAACTACGGCTCTTTCCTCGGTTTTATGTAAGCCTAGAATACCTGATTGAGGAGGATTAATAATCGGGGTAGATAATAATGAGCCATATACGCCTCCGTTAGAAATCGAGAATGTTCCCCCTGACAAATCAACCATAGAAAGCTTACCCTCACGAGCCTTTTTAGCCAAAGTTCCTATAGCTTTTTCTACTTCGGCAAACCCCATTTTATCGGCATCCCTAACAACCGGTACAACAAGCCCTTGCTCTGTTCCGACAGCTACACCAATATCATAATAATTTTTATATACTAAATCATCGCCGTCTATTTCAGCATTTACCGACGGGATAAGCTTTAAAGCTTCAATTGTTGCTTTAACAAAAAACGACATAAAGCCAAGTTTCACAGCGTGCTTTTTCTCAAACTCTTCTTTATATTGATTACGCAAGGCAATTACTTTTGACATATCGATTTCATTAAAAGTAGTCAAAATAGCTGCTGTATTTTGTGAATCTTTTAAACGCTGTGCAATAGTTTTACGCAAGCGTGACATACGAACACGCTGTACTCTTTCTTCATTAGTTTTGTTTACTGTAGGAGTAGAAGTAGCAGCAGACGGTGTGTTTATTGTTTCAAGCACGTCACCTTTGGTAATTCTACCGTCTTTACCTGTTCCTTTTATATTATTGGGATCAAGCTTATTTTCGGTAACTAATTTTTGTACGGAAGGAGCAAGAATATTATTAACCACGACAGGTTTTTCTACAGACTTTTCTGAAGTAGGTTGCGTAACTGCTTGAACTTTAGCAGATTCATTATTAGTACCGGCAGTACTTGCAGCTGCCCCTTCATTTATTTCGCCTATTTCTTCGCCAACTGCTACATTTGCACCGTCAGTTTTCGATATTTTACCTATAGTACCGTTACAAGGAGCATTAACTTCTAAAGTCACTTTTTCGGTTTCAATTTCTAACAGTAATTCATCGGTTTTAACCGAATCACCTTCTTTCTTATACCATTTGGCAATAGTCGCTTCCGTTACGGACTCTCCAAGCGACGGTACTATAATTTTAACGCTCATAATTTATTCTACTCCTAAAAATACGGTCAGTGTTATTCCTGCTCTATATGTCATTCCCGCGTAGGCGGGAATCCAGTAATTAAAAGGTATAAACACACTAAATTTTTAAAATTAAAAGCTCGATTTATCTCGCTTTATGCTGGATTCCTGCCTACGCGAGAATGACATCCAATCCTATAGCTTCTTTTAGCAATCTTTCCTGCTGTTTATTATGTGCTTGCAGCGAACCTACTGCCGGAGAGGCTGATTCCTCTCTACCTACATATTTAAATTCGTTATTAATTCCTGCTTCTTTTAAAGCATCGTTTAAGTGAGAAACTATATAACGCCAAGCTCCCATATTTTTCGGTTCTTCCTGACACCAAATAAATTCCTGCGTCCTATTATATTTTTTTAATAGTGATGCTACAAGTTTTTTTTCAAAAGGGTATAATTGCTCAAGCCTAATAATCACTATATTACTGTTATTGCCACGCATTTCAAATAGATCGTAATATACCTTACCGCTACATAAAATTACTTTAGTAATATTATTTGTGTCTAGTTTATTTACCTCATCTAAAACCGGTAGGAAAGTAGTATTTTCGCTTAGCTCATTAAGTTTAGATACGGCATATTTATGACGTAATAATGATTTCGGCGACATTACGATTAGCGGTTTGCGGGTATCATCAAGTATTTGACGACGTAGCAGGTGGAAAATCGAGGCAGGAGTAGTTGGATATGTAACATACATATTATCCTCAGCCGCTAGCTGCAAGAACCTCTCAAGCCTTGCCGAGCTATGCTCCGGTCCTTGCCCTTCAAATGCGTGAGGTAACAAAACCACAAGTCCGCTCATACGAAGCCATTTTGTTTCGCTGCTTGAAATAAACTGGTCAAAAATTATCTGAGCACAATTCGCAAAATCACCGAATTGTGCTTCCCATAAAACTAAATTTTTTGGATTTGCAAGTGAATAACCATACTCAAAACCAAGTACTGCATATTCAGATAAATTACTATCGGCTACCTCGTATTTTGCTTGTTCTTTAGATAAATTATTTAGAGGTATATAGGTAGTATCGTCAATTTGATTGTGCAATACTGAATGACGATGCGAGAAAGTACCGCGTCCGCAGTCTTGTCCGGTTAGCCTTATATTTGTACCTGAAGCAAGTAAGCTTGCAAAAGCTAGCTGCTCAGCTGTTGCCCAATCAATAGGCTGATCAGCCGTTAGATTGGCTTTTCGAGCTTCAAATAGTTTTACAAGTTTTGGATTAACGGCAAAATCTTTCGGTATTTCGCATAGTTTAGTTCCTAAATCTTGTAATGTTTTTTTTCTGACGCCCGTTATTGCAGCTTGTGAGCGAGTACGAGAAATGCCTTGCCATAACCCACCTAAGAAATGTGCTTCCGGCTTATAACTTTTTGCCTGCTCATATTCCTTATCTAGTCTTGCTTTAAATTCTTCTTTTAACTTAGCAAAATAATTATTATCAATTATACCGCTTTTTACTAACTCATTTGCGTAAATATTACCGGGAGTCGGTTTGCTTTTAATAATATTATACATCTTACCTTGAGTATACATCGGCTCATCGCCCTCATTATGCCCGTATTTGCGGTAACAAATAATTTCGACTACAACATCCTTACCGAATTTTTGCCTGTATTCTACCGCAATATTGGTGGCTTTTAACACTGCCTCTATATCATCACCGTTAACGTGTAAAATCGGAGCAGCGATGATTTTAGCAAACTCCGTAGAATATCTGCTAGCTCTAGTATCTGCAGCATTAGCCGTAAAACCTAGCTGATTGTTAATGACGAAATGTAATATTCCGCCGATATCATAAGCAGTGAGCGGTGACATTGATAGGCTCTCTGCAACTACGCCTTGACCGCAAAAAGCAGCGTCACCATGCACTAAAATAGCCTTAACTTTACTGCGTTTAGTATCTACAAGAATATCCTGTTTTGCTCTTACTTTCCCTGCAACTATAGGATTTACCGCTTCTAAATGTGAAGGATTATCAGCTAGTGATAAATGTATTTTCTTGTTATCTATAGTTCTATCGGACGAATAGCCTAAGTGATATTTCACATCACCTGAAACATTTAGCTCATTAGGAAATACGCTACCGCTTATGAAGCCCGCAATAACAGCTTTATATGGCTTACCTACTACTTTAGTCAGAGTATTTAATCTCCCTCGATGTGCCATACCGATAACGATTTCTTCAACGCCTTGATTCATGGATAAATCTATAGCTTTACTCATAGCAACTATAGAAGCATCGCCGCCTTCAACGGAAAAACGCTTAGCTCCAGGAAATTTTGTATGTAAATACTGCTCAAACCCTTCTACTTCTACTAAATCATTTAAGATAGTTTTTTTGTCTTCAGGAGAAAATGTAACTTCGTTTTCTAGCTGACTATATAACCAGCTTTTTTCTTCTTCGCTTGTTAACTGTTCAAATTCAATACCGATAGAGCCTGCATAAGTTTTATCGAGCTTGGTAATTAATTCAGATAATTTACAGTTCCAATTACCAACAAATTCATCCGTAATATTGATATTTTCCTCTAGTTGACTGTTATCAAGCCCAAAGATTTCTATATTAAGTTTTAAATCGTTTTTTGTTTTACGTAGCTCAAGACCAAGCGGATCAAGATTTGCTAAATAGTGAGCATGCTTGCGATAGGCATTGATCATTTCTTTAGCTTTCAAACTATTTAAGCTTTCAGAAGATAGATTATTATTTAACGGTTCTTTTTTTGTCTCATCAGGGATAATTACTTTAGCCGTGCTTTTATTGAGTAAAGTATTATTATCCTTAATTTCGGTAAAAAACTCTTGCCAAGTTTGGTCAACAGAATTTGGGTTCGCTAAATATTGTCTATATAATTCTTCAACAAAAACAGCATTCCCACCAAATAAATAACCTGTTTTTTTTAAATATTCTTCCATATTATTGTTTATATTGTTTGTTTAATGTCATTGCGAGCGACTGTAAGGAGCGTGGCAATCTCAGGAATTTTCCCGAGATTGCTTCGTCAAAGCTTATAGCTTTTCCTCGCAATGACGGTTTTATTACTATAAATACTTCCCCTCTAAATACCCTATATATACTTGCGGATTTATCTTGTCCTCACCGCTAGCACTTTTTAATAAATCGGCTGAATTTTTTAACGAACCGAGATTTCTAAAATTCTTATTTAGATAATTATTGAGGTTATTAAAATCCCCATTTAATATATCATCTTTTATACTCGGGTACATCTCTTTTACTTTTTTCATCACCATTGATGCGATAATTGCACCGTTTGTATAGGCAGGAAAGTAACCGAAATTTCCGTGTGACCAGTGAATATCTTGAAGACAGCCATTACTAAAGCTTACCGGTTTAATGCCTAAATATTCCTGCATCTTACTATCCCAAAAGCTTGGTAACTCATCAAGATTCAAGTCACCATTGATAAGCATTTCCTCTATCTCAAAACGTAATATTACATGCATCGGGTAAGTTACTTCATCTGCATCTACTCTTATAAAATCAGGTTTAACTTTAGTAATCTTTTTATATAAATTTTCTGCTGAATATTCTTCACTTTTAAAAGCAAATTCGTCTCGAAGTAATTTAGCTAAAAATTCCGTAAATTCTCTTGATCTACCTACTTGCATCTCCATAAATAAAGACTGGCTTTCATGAAAAGCCATACCTTTAGGACGTCCTACCGGTTGTCCTTTATACATTTCCGGCAAATTCTGCTCATATAAAGCATGACCTGTTTCGTGAATAATTCCCATTAAACCGCTTATGAAATTGTCTTTATCATATCTAGTAGTTAAACGTATATCATTCGGCGTACCGCCGCAAAAAGGATGCGTTGATTCATCTAAGCGTCCTTTTGTTAGATCAAACTGCATAATTTCCATAATGCGTTTTCCGATACGCTTTTGCATCTCAGGAGCTAGCTCACTGCTTACTAATTCTTTCTCGCTTTTCTGTTTTTCTAAAACTTTATTTATGAGCAGCGGGAGTTCTTTTTTAAGTACTGAAAAAACTTGTTTGATTTCGCTACTTTTTCTGCTTGGATCAAACATATCTATTAATGAGTCGTATAATCCGCAATTAAAAGCATTTGCTCGTACTTTAGCAACTTCTTTAGTATAATCTAAAACTTTTTGTAAGTGCGGTTTAAATAAATTATAGTCGTTATTTTTTCTTGCTTCTCTCCAAACAAGTTCAGCTTTAGTAGTCGCTGCTACCAATTTCTTTTGTAGCTGTTCATCAATACAATTCGCATCTATTATTTGCCTCTCAATCTCTCTAATATTAGCATTTTGCCAATCGTCAAGACTCTTTGATTCTTCTTTTGCCTTGCTAACTAACTCTTTTAGCATAGGAGATTTGAGCAGCGAGTGAACTAGCGACGTTAAAGTTACTATTTCGTTTGTCCTACTCTCATCTGAACCCATAGGCATATTTACGGCAATATCCCAGTATAATATGCTCAAAATATTATTAAAATGCGAGACGGTAGAAAACTCGTTTTCTAATTTTGTGTAGTTGTTGTTCATATATTTCTTGTTTTTTGTCATTGCGAGGAGGCATTGCTTGCGTAGGTACCTAAATCGTCATTGCGAGGAAATTACGAAGTAATGGACGAAGCAATCTCAGGAGTATTATTTCATGAGATTGCCACGCAGTCTACGACTGCTCGCAATGACGTTCATTACAAATGCAACAACTCCTTTGCTGCTTTTAAACTTGCCTCGGTGATTGTTTTGCCTGAAATCATGCGGGCGAGTTCTTCCTGTCTTTCAGTTAAATTTAAAGCTTTTACCGTTACTTTTGTTTCTTTTTCTAGCTGCGTTTTCTCGATTTTTATATGCAAATCTGCTTTACCTGCTACTTGCGGCTGGTGCGTAATAACTATTACTTGAGTAACGCTACTAAGTTTTTTTAATCGCTCACCTACTTTATCTGCGACCTCTCCGCCAATCCCAACATCTATTTCATCAAATATAATAGACGATTTTACCATTTTATCAAACAAAGAAGTTTTTAAAGCAAGCATAAATCTTGATAACTCGCCGCCGGAAGCAATTTTATTGATTGCTTCTGCTGCCGTTCCAGGGTTAGTAGAAGCCTTAAACACAATATCATCATTACCGCCGCCACTCGGTTCTTTTCTAGCTTCTATCTCAATCTCAAAAATTGCTTTCGCCATTTTAAGCTGTTTTAACTCCTGATGCAACGATTCTTCTAGGCGTTTTGCAGCGATAAGACGCTTTGCAGACAAATCACTAGCTAGCTTATAATATTTTTCCTGTAATATTACTTCTTGAGCTTTTAACTCATTACTATTTGCTATTTTGTTTTTTAATATACCGAGTTGCTCTAAGGATTTATCTAAAAATACACCTAGTTCATCAGCAGGAACATTATATTTACGGCTAATAGCTTTTATTAAAAATAATCTTTCTTCTGTTTCTTCGAGATTATATTCTTCATGATTAAAACTATCTAACAGCTTTGATAATTCTTGACGTGCTTCTTCTAGATTATTATAGGCTTCCTCTAAACTTGTAGCAATAGTTTCAAAACGCTCATGGTTGCTGTGTCTTGCTAATAATTTCTCTGCTCTATTAATTGAGGTATTTATTTCGGGATTATTAATCTGTTCTAGAATATCTTTTATTAGCTGTAAATCCTTATCTTTATTTTGCAAATCTTTTCTGATATTTGCTAATTTTTCTTCTTCACCTATTTGAATATTCAGCTTAGTTAATTCTTCCGTTGCAAAGCTCAAATAATCAATTTCCTGCTCTATAGAATTTTGTTTAAGCGTTATTTCGGTAATTTCTTTCCGAGCATTTTGCCAAATCTGATAACATTTGGAAAGCTCGGCTCGAAAGTCCAAAAGATTTCCATAGCTGTCTAAAATATCACGCTGAGTATTTGCTTCTAGAAGAGAAATATTATTATTTTGTCCATGAAGCTCAAATAAATAAGTAGCTAATTGCTGCATGATAGCTTTATTAACTACTTGATTGTTAATGAAAAAATTTTTTCGTCCTTCGGCTTTTTGCAAGCATTTTACAAGCAATAATTCTTCAGGCTCAATAAAATTTTGGATCAGAAAATTTTTTATCTCTTTATTTAAAGAGAATATTATATTAACAACAGCGTAATCTTTTCCACGCTTTATTATATTATTTGAAGTTTTATAACCTAGGCAAAATAAAATAGCGTCAAGTAAAATAGATTTACCGGCTCCCGTTTCACCGGTAATAACACATAAACCTTTATTAAACTCAATTTCCAGCTCGTCTATCAGAATGAAGTTTTTGACTGAGAGACTGCAGAACATATACTGCTTAATTTTGATGATTTTTAACTAGCCTGTACGCATAACTATACCATTGACTATCAGGATAGTTGTAACCTAGTACCGAGGCATATTTTTTTGCTTCATCAGGTAACCCAAGCATCATATAGCTTTCGACTAAACGGTAAAGAGCTTCTATCGAGTGAGAAGTAGTTTGATAATTATCAATTACCTCTTCAAATCTGTTAATTGCTGCCATTGGGTTCTTTTTCTTTAAGTAAAATCGACCTACCATCATCTCTTTACCTGCTAAATGATCATTTACTAGGTCAATTTTTAAAGACGAATCAATAGCATATTTAGTATTTGGGAATTTTGCTATTACGTCTTCAAAACTATCTTTAGCTAAGAAAGTTCTAGATTGATCATGATTTACGTCTGAAATTAACATATAATATGATAATGCTTTAAGGTAATATGCGTAAGCAATATCGACATTTGCAGGGTGCAAATTAATGAACATATCAAGCACATCAACCGCTTCTTCATATTGAGCAGCGAGGAATAAAGAATAAGCCTGCATTAATTCGGCTTGTGGGGTCATCTCATTACCCGGATGTTGGTAAAATACTCTTCCGAATTCTTCCGCAGCTTTCTTATATTTTTTCTTTTCTAATAAGGTAACGCCTTCGTTATAAAGGGTAGGGATAGGAACTACTATGTCATCACTGGTTTTTTTACTTTTACAGCCGCTTAAAGATAGACCTATAATGAAAAGGACGCTTAATAATTTTGCTAATTTCATAAGAACTTAAATTCAGTTAATAACTAAATATACATATAGGCTTATAGAATTTCAAGGATTCAATTTAAAAATATACTCTGCTGATTTCAAGAATTGCTCTTTATTATCTTCATGGATTCACGTACTCACTTATTAAGTATAAGCTGCGTGCGTTCACCATTCGATAACAAATTCAATTCTTGAAATCATTTGAGTATACTTGGTGAATTTCAAAAATTGGCAGCGTCGTCTAGCAAGTGGCTTTGTTGCATGGCTCAAAAAACTCGCTCGGTGTCATACTGTGGCTTGTCCACGGTATCCAGTAAAATAACTAAAAATACTAATAATATTAGTATTTTTAACTGGATCCCGTGAATAAATCACGGGATGACAAAGGTGAGACTGAGCCATGCAACACCGCTCTAGCAAGTTCTGCGGTACTGAACGTTTAAGTAACGGATTCCGCTCCTCATTTTACAGACCGATTACTCTTTTTGAAATTGACTTTCGTGTATCAATTCTTCATTTATTAGGAGTGTACCCAGTGCCCTTTATCATTTTTATGATATTTTTTTTCTACGGCCGACCATGCTACTTTATGTGCAACTGTCTCTCTAGAGTCATTTCCGCGTCTTTTATCGGCATCCTTATATTGTTCAAATGCGTGATTAAAAGCTTCGCGATAAATATCCTTAGCATGGCTTGGAAGATGATTTTTAACTGAATCGGGTAAATCGTTATTATTTTTATAAGGCATAAAAACCTCCGGTAATATTATGCAAGTAATATTTTATAACATCGGAGGTTTCATTTCTATAGGAAAGTTAAATAAAATTCACGACCATAGACTTTTCATTTTATTAAAAAAGCTACCGTCATTTTCTTTTTCATTTATTGATTCTTTTTTGAATTCTTCTAGTAGTTCACGTTGTCTTTTGGATAAATTTTTAGGTACCTCGACATGAATATGTGTAAGCATATCACCTCTAATAGTAGATCTTATTTTAGACATACCTTTACTGCGGAGTCTTAACTGATCACCGTTTTGCGTACCTGCTGGAATTGTTAAGTTTACTTTTCCGCCTTCAATTACCGGTACTTCTATCTCTCCTCCAAGAGCGGCATTTACAAAACTAATAGGTAGTTTACAATGTAGATTTGCTCTGTCTACTTTATAAATATCATGTGGTTTTATTGCTATATCAACGTATAAATCACCACTATTTCCGCCTCTAACACCTGCATTACCTTCGCCTGGATGTCTTATTCTAGTACCGTTTTCAACACCTGCAGGAATATTTACCGATAAATTTCGCTGCTTATGGTAACGCCCCATACCATGACATTTCTTACAAGGATTTTTGATAATTTGACCGTTACCTTGGCATTTATGACAAGTTTGTTCGATAGTAAAAAATCCTTGCTGAATTCTAGTCGCTCCAACACCACCGCAAGCGTCGCAAGTAGTTACGGTTTTACCTTTTTCAGAACCGCTACCATGGCAAGTATCGCATTTTACTTCGCTAGAAAAACTAATATTTTTTTCTATACCGTGAAATGCTTCCTCTAGGTTAATTGTCAGATCATATTTTAAATCCGAACCTCTAGCCTTACTTGATGTAGGCTTTCTTCTATTACCTCCCATAAAGTCGCTAAAGAAGTCACCGAAAATATCGTTAATATCGGGATGAAAACCACCGTGATTTCCTCCTCCGTCTCGTGACTGTTGATTTTGAAAAGTATCATGCCCGAAACGATCATAAGCGGCTCTCTTTTGCTCGTCTTTTAGAACATCATAAGCACTATTTATTTCTTTAAATTTCTTTTCAGCATCTTTAGCATCAGTAGTATCAGGGTGATATTGCTTGGCTAATTTGAGGTAGGCTTTTTTAAGGTCAGCTTGGCTAGCTGTTTTACTAACGCCTAATATTTGATAATAATCTTGTGACATAATTTAATTTATAAACATGGTTGTAGCGTCATTGCGAGCAGCCATAGGCTGCGTGGCAATCTCGTCAAATATCCTGAGATTGCTTCGTCAAAACTTACAGTTTTTCCTCGCAATGACGAAATTATTTCTACTTCTTCTCTACATCCTGAAAATCGGCATCTACTACTTTTTCATCGTTAGCAGTATTTTCTTCAGCAGGCTGGCTTTCGCTTTGTGCTTTATACATTGCTTCACCGATTTTCATACTAGCTGCAGTTAAGCTCTCTGTCTTTTCTTTAATTAAAGCGGCATCTTCCGACTCAAGAACAGCTTTTAAAGCAGATAGTGCTTCTTCAGCAGCTCCTTTATCTTCTGATGATAATTTATCGCCATACTCCGTAAGACTCTTTTCAGTAGAATAAACTAAACTATCGGCAGCATTTTTTGCTTCAATAAGTTCCTTACGCTTTTTATCTTCATCGGCATTCTGCTCAGCGTCTTTAACCATTTGTTCGATTTCGGCATCGCTAAGACCGCCGGAAGCCTGAATAGTTACTTTCTGTTCCTTACCGCTTGCTTTATCTTTAGCCGAAACATGCACTATTCCATTAACGTCAATATCAAATGTTACTTCTATTTGTGGAACGCCTCTTGGTGCGGGAGGTATGCCTTCAAGGTTAAACTGACCGAGTAATTTATTACTAGCCGCCATTTCACGTTCACCTTGGAACACTCTAATAGTTACGGCGTGCTGATTATCGTCGGCAGTTGAGAATACCTGACTTTTTTTAGTAGGTATAGTAGTATTACGATCGATTAACCTTGTAAATACGCCGCCGAGAGTTTCAATACCAAGAGATAGAGGCGTAACGTCTAATAATAATATATCCGTTACTTCTTTATTAAGTACTCCCCCTTGAATAGCAGCACCAAGAGCTACCACCTCATCAGGATTTACGCCTTTATGCGGTTCACGCCCAAAGAATTTCTTTACGGCTTCTTGTACTTTCGGCATTCTGGTCATACCGCCGACAAGTACTACTTCCTGAATATCAGAAGCTTTTAAACCTGCATCCTTTAATGCTTTACGGCAAGGTTCAATAGTTTTCTCAATTAAATCATCTACTAACTTTTCAAGGTCTGCTCTAGTAAATTTAAGATTTAAATGTTTTGGACCGCTGCTATCAGCCGTAATATAAGGCAAATTAATATCGGTAGTTACTGCAGAAGATAGTTCTTTCTTAGCTTTTTCCGCTGCTTCTTTTAAACGCTGAAGTGCTAAAGGATCGTTACGTAAATCTATACCGCTTTCTTTTTTGAATACATCTATTAAATGGTTTAATATTCTTGTATCGAAATCTTCACCGCCAAGGAATGTATCGCCGTTTGTTGATTTTACTTCAAAAACACCGTCACCGATTTCAAGAATTGAAATATCGAACGTTCCGCCGCCAAGATCGTATACTGCAATAGTTTTACTTGCCGATTTATCAAAACCGTAAGCAAGAGCTGCAGCAGTCGGCTCGTTAATTATTCTAAGGACCTCAAGACCTGCTATTTTACCGGCATCTTTTGTTGCTTGACGTTGTGCATCATTGAAATAAGCAGGCACGGTTATTACTGCTTGTGTTACTTTTTCGCCTAAATAATTCTCTGCGGTTTCTTTCATTTTTTGTAAAATAAAAGCACTAATTTGGCTTGGTGAATATTTATTGTTATCAGCTTCGACCCATGCGTCACCGTTATCGGCTTTAATTATATTATACGGTACGATATCTTGGTCTTTCTTAACCATAGGATCGGTGAAATTTCTACCGATTAATCGCTTTACCGCATATATAGTGTTGCGAGGGTTAGTTACTGCTTGTCTTTTAGCAGACTGCCCGACTAATTTTTCGCCGTTTGCAAAAGCTATTATTGACGGCGTAGTTCTCTCGCCTTCTGAATTTTCTATTACTTTTTGCTCTTTACCTTCCATGACCGCGACACAAGAGTTAGTAGTCCCAAGGTCGATACCTATTACTTTTCCCATAAGATTCCTCGTTTTCTTTTTTTTATTTTATTATGACTTTTTATTTGATATAGTGCGGCTTAAATGATTTTACAAGAGGTGAAAATGAAAAAACTACCGATTTTACTAAAACTTTTATTTATTATTAATTTAGTTTTCCTAAATAATATAGTTTTAGCATCTTCTGAAGCAAGCAGTGCTATATTTGAAAAAGCGAAGAAAGCAATCGTAACAATTGATACTAGAATTGCCGTATCGGCATATGATGATACAAGTAGTTGGACAGGAACGGGATTTATTAACGATAAGAATAACGGTTATATAATTACTAATACTCATGTTGTCGGCGGTGCGTCTATCGGAACTTATTTTGTTACTTTTTATAATGGCGAGCAGGCGGAAGCAAAACTTATCTATTACGATATTTGGCAAGATTATGCCGTTCTAAAAGTAGAGAGCAAAGATATACCGGCATCTGCTACACAAATAGCTTTCTCAAATGAACTTCCAAAGTTAAATCAAAAGGTTTTCGTAGTCGGTAACACGGAAGCAAAAGGCTTTTCTTTCCATACCGGTTATTTGTCCGATCTTTATAATATTGAAGGTTTAATGCCGCAATGTACTTATGTTATTAATTTAAATAGTACTGGCGGTGCTAGCGGTTCACCGGTACTAAACGATAAGATTGAGGCTATAGGAGTATTATACGGCGGCGGTAAAACTCATTCTCTAGCACTGCATGGTGATTATGTAGCTCGTACCTTAGAAAGTTTAAAGAATAATAAACAACCAAGCAGAAAGCATATAGGAATAATAAGCGAGTTATATTCTTTAAATAAAGCAGTTAGACATCATAATTTCCCTAAAGAAGAAATGGATAAATATATAAATAAATTTCCTGACAGTAGAAATAGGGTGATAAGCGTTAAGGCAGTTTTAGCCGGTTCGCCTGCTGAAAAATCTTTAAAAGCCGGTGATATTATTTGGGCAGTTAATGATAAGGAACTCGGCGGTAATCTAGCATTATTTGATAGAGAAATGGATAATTTTAAAGGAATAGCTGTTAAACTTACTATATTTCGTGACGGAAAAAAGCTAGAACAAGCAGTAGATTTATATGATGTAAACAATAATAAAATCGCTAAAATGATAAATTTCGGCGGTGCGGTATTTTTTGAAGCCGATGATTATTTTAGTAATAAATCAGGTGTCCCGCTTAAAGCTTTAAGTATAGCTTCCGTTCAATCCGGTAGTAGCTTTAGCTCTATACCGACATTCTTTACCAAAGATTATAAAAATGTTTATAGATTACAAATTTTTGAGATGAAAGATTTGACCTTAAGTAATCTTGAAGATTTGGTGAAATTCTTACCTGCTATTACTAAAGAGAAATTTATAACGGTTAGATTTAAAAATTATCAACCTTATTACGCTAATTTCGGTTATAACGAACTTATCTCCTCACATGATGATATGATTGCCGATGTAACCTTGGATTCTATAGATACCAAGCCTTATATATTAAAGTATAATACTGTTTCTCATGATTGGGATATGGAAAATATAAAACTTCAGTAACTAATCAATTGTGATAAATTAACAATTCTTAATCAATTAAGTAATATATAATTCAACTCGGCTTGTTGCGTTATTACCCTTAAATTTATAATCTTAATTTTAGGAGAATTGCAAATTAGCTCAATGTCATTCACCATGTTATGTAATTCACGCATAGGGCGTTGTTGCATAGATCGATGTCATTCCTAGCTAAAAGCGGGAATCCAAAAAAATAGTCTAAATAATAGTACATACTTGATAAAATAACCCTATAAAAAACAAGTTTTATAGGGTTTACTGGATTCCTGCTTTCGCAGGAATGACATAGTCGAACACCTAAGAAATACAGCTAATTAGCAATCCCTCATAAAATAATTAATAACTAATAAATTTAGGAGAATTAATGACAAAAAAAACTATCTCTTCAGCTTTAGATTTTAAAAAAGTAGAAGAAGTACAAAAACAAGACGCAGTGATTCAAGAAACAGCATTGATGCCAGAAGCAGAACTTTTAAAATTTTTTACAGAAAATTTTGAAGAATATGGTAATAATTCTGATATTCAGGAGTCACTAACATTACCATGCTCAGATGATAATATAAAAAGGGATATTTCTAAAAAAGAAGCTTCTTTAAAAGAATTGAAAGTATTAATAACTAAGAATAATCAAGATGAACTAAAAGCATTTCTATTTGATGAAAACAATCAGTATATCTTACATGATGCGGTTGAGAGTGATGATGCAGAATCGGTTGAAACGATATTAATACTTGCTCCACACTTAACTACTGTGACCTATAATGGTTCAACAGCCTTACATTCAGCAGCTAAATTGTGTAGCCAATGTATCATTGATGCCTTACTAAGAGTAGCACCTCAACTAGCAACTGTCCAAGATGCGGATGGTAAAAAGCCATTTGATAACACACCATATGATTTGCAGCATGAAATAAATACATATTTAAAATTATCAGGAGAAAATGAGCCATATTTTGAGGAACCTAAGGCTTAACTTTTCTTATAAATAGTTTTATAGGGAAATATGCCATATGTTGTCCCCACACTACGGGAATGATATCAACGACCCACAAGCCCATGATATTGTAAAGGCTTGAGTAGCAACTGATAAATTTAGGAGAATTAATGCCCAAAAAACAACAAATGTCTACTTTACCCACGGCAGATTTAGATGAATATAAAACTTTAGGTCTAGATTCGCCTGAGTCAGATATAGAGATGAAATCCGCATCAGTAAAGAGTGATATAGACGAGTTAGAAAAATTATTTAAAGATAAAACAAAAAACGGTATAGCAATTTTTAATAGTGCATTAAAGGTATGTATTGAAAATAATCCCAATGCCTTATTACATGAAGCAGCTGAGCATGGTAAAAAAGAGTTAGTGGTAGCAATCTTAAAAGTAAATCGAGACTCTATAAATTCTACGACTCCTCTAGGTTTAACGTTATTACATTCGGCAATTGCAGGGGTTAGTAATAAAGAAACTATTGAAATTCTATTACAGGCAGAGCCTACTTTAGTGACAAAAAAAGATGCTTCAGGTCTCACTCCATTAAATTATTCTACATATTATGGAAGTAGGGTAGAGATAGTAGAAATATTACAAACTTACACTCGAGATGTTAAAGATCGAATTCCTATAGAATCATCAAAATACAATATAACACCATGTAATAATTTAGAAGAAGATATACACGAATATTCAAAAAATGATATGTCTATAATCGGAAAAGTTAAGTGTAAAATAATGGAGCTTGTATAAAAAATTTGTAAATTATTGGACAAGCATCTTCCTTGTAAATTTAACATAGAATATTAGATTTGCAAGGAAGATGTAGAGAGTTCTTTAATAAAAAACGGTAAGTATCTAAAACTTACCTATAAAATATTTTAAGCTTAAAAATTATAACTCAGTGATAGGTATTTCGTTTCCTAACTCTTCAACTTGATAATACGCTGTTTTGTATGAATCATAGCCATAAACAGGTGTTATCTCTCCATCTTCTTTGGCTATATAATACTTTACTATGTGTAGCTTATGTTCCTCAATTCGTGCTAAATTACCTTGTTCTATTGCTTTGCTTATTAACTTTAATCTATTCAGACCAAAGTTTGTATTTAAATCACTTGCTTCTTCAATACAGTCTGATTCTGTTTCTTCTGATTCCTGCTTTATTTCGTCACTTTTAAAAAAACATGCTTTGAATTTTTTGATATATTTGCTAATAAGGTGTTTTATGCTACTAAGTCCCTTTATTGTATCTTCTTGAGAAACTGGTTTTGAGTGAGTGAAAAGTGATATGATACTCATATTAATACCTTAAAATTATTTTGAAGCGGCAATATATAAGTCTTATTTATAAATGTCAACATAAATTAATATATAATTACTATAAGTATTAACAAATGCTAATTATTATAATTTTCTTTCACAAAATCGAAATAAACTGTTATTAATATAAAAAATCAATCTTAATCTAAATATATGCGTTCTTTATTTGTAGTAATTATATTCTTTCTAATGAGTAGTTGTAATTTAAAACCGGTATATAGTGAAAAATACAGTAGAAATAATGATTTAGAAGCTATTAAAGTTGAATTGATTAGAACAATTGAAGGAGCTGAGTTTTATCATCGTTTAACTAGTATTTTACCTCAGAAAGCAAAAGCAAAATACCTGCTTAAAGCAGAGCTTATCGCAACAACTATGCCTGCTACTATTGAAAAAAACTCCAATATTTTAAGGGAATATATTAATCAATTAGTTAGGTATAAATTAATTGATATAGAAAGCCAAAAGGTTTTAATTGAAGAGAAGTTTTACCAAAACACGTCATATAATGCTATTTTTACACCATATGCAACAAATGTTGAAAGAGATGAAACAGGAATAGACTTGGCATATCAAGCAGCAGAAGAAATTCGTAGCAGATTAATTTTATATTTTACACGGAAATAGTTAAGCTATGAAATTTTATTTTTCACAAATAGGTAGATTATTTGAGCTAATAACAGCCGGAAAGATTAGAGCTCTTTTACTATACGGTCCTGATAAAGGCTATATAGAAAAAATTTGTAAGCATTTAGTAAAAAGCTTAAATATGCTACAAACTTCTATAGAATACTCAGATCTTAATATTTCATCTTTAGAAATATTACTTAATTCGTCTAATTTTTTTAGTCAAAAGGAATTAATTAAAGTTAGAGGTGTAGGTAATTCAATCGATAAGAATTTAAAAACAATTCTAAACAATGATTATATAAATTTTCCTGTATTTATAGGTGAGGAAATTACTTCAAGCGGAAGCTTTAAAAAGTTTTTTGAAACAGAAGAATATTTAGCGGCAGTTGCTTGTTATCATGACGATGAAGCAAAAATTGAACGAATTATTTTAGGTAAAGTAGAAAAAACTAATAAAATTATAAGTAAAGAGGCTATCACTTATTTAAAAACTCATTTAAAAGGTGATCATGATTTAATTTGTAGCGAAATAAATAAACTGATATATTTTGTTCATGATCGAAGAGAAATTACTTTAAACGATGTTCTAAAAGTTATAAGTAGCGAAATTACGGCAAACGGCAGTGATTTAGCAATATATTTTTCAAAAAAAGATTATAGTAATTTTCTTCAAGAGCTGGAAATATTAAAAAAACAAAATGTCAATGAAGTTTTAATTATTAGAGCATTAATAAGGCATTATTTAAATTTATATATAGTTTTGTCGAAAGTACAAAACGGTGAGAGTTTGGAACTCGCAATAAAATCATTATCCCCACCGATTTTCTATCAATATATTAATGATTTTACAAAGATAGCAAACCGCCTTAGCCTAACTGAATGTTTAGAGACTTTAAAACTGTTACAGCAAGCGGAGGTGGATTATAAGCTAAACCCTGCTAGCTTTGACTTGCTCCAAAGCGTACTCCGAAGTAAATGCAGGTAGACGAAGTTTAATTTGGAAAAGAGCAAGGATACTATAAGGCGAGGAGCGGAGCGTATACTTAATACGTGAGCACCGTAGCTCTTATAAGACGAGGTAGCCAATTTTTCAAATTAAACGAGTATACATTATGCCCAGACCTGATTTTTCTGACCCTGACAAACAAATTCACGAAATAATTAGAGTTAATCATGCTGGAGAGTATGGGGCAAAAAGAATTTATCAAGGGCAGCTAAAACATATCAAATCTCAGAATGATCATATATTAATTAAAGAAATGCTTGATCACGAAGAGGTTCATTTAAATTATTTTGAAAAAAAATTATTAGAAAAAGAAGTAAGACCCACGTTTTTATTATTTTTTTGGCATCATTACGGATTTTTACTGGGTGCTTTATCTTCCTTGATGGGAATAAAAACGGCGATGCTTGTTACCGAGAGTGTAGAAGAAGTAATAGAAAAACATTATGAACAGCAAATAAATTATTTAGAAAATAAAAATGTTGAGCCGGAATTATTAAATAATATTATTAAATTTCGACTTGATGAAATTGAACATAAAAATATTGCTATAATGAATGATAGTACTGAGGCAGTATTTGCAGAAATAACTAGTAAAATAGCGAAGATAATTTGTCGTATCTCTATAATTTTAAGTAAGAAAATTTAGAGTTAACAGCTTAATTAGTTGAAAAATCTAGAAATATTTTATTTCTAAGATATTAAGAAGATAATAAAAAAACATTAATAATATTATTAGAAACGGTGATGAAAAGAAAAACTTTTTTTGATTTTTTCTTTATTTTTTGCATTTGTATTTTTTAGAATTAATAAATCTTTATTTTTATCAAACATAGCTAATACTACTCGCAATTCCTTTATTTAATTTATGCCTAAACCTAATCTAGAATTAATAAATAAAGGTGCCAGGGGTTAAGCTCCGTTGCTGTAAGACAACAACCTCCATTATACTTCATGATTTTACTCACTTATAATAATAGACCCCTGGCATAACTTAATATTAAGTTTTGACAGATTGGTCTTGCAACAATGGAGCTTAAACATTATTAGCGGTCTATATATTAGTTGAATAATATAAAGAGTCAAGAGATTTTAGTTGTCATTAATAATAAATAATGTAATTCTAAGTTACGAGGTATATTTTCTATATAATCTGCTTCTAGAATTTGCTTTTACATCAATAATAATTTATATTTATTTATATACTAAGATAGAACTTGGAAAATTGACTATCTCGTCTTTGTAAGACCTTGGACGCTCACATATTACTATACGTTACTGCTCCTCGACTTACAGACTCTTTGCACTTTTCCAAGGTGATCTTCGTATATCTATTCGTAAGTATAATTAGAAAATGATAAAATAAAATATGAGTCCAAATTCACATTCTATTACTAAATCGCACTTATTCCATATAGTAGACCCAAGCCCTTGGCCCGTCCTAACATCTTTTGCTTTACTTCTTTTGGTTATAGGCGGCGTCTCGTTCATGCATGGCTACAAATTTAATATATATATTTTATCTGCAGGGGTTATTTCAGTAGGTTACTGTTTATATTCTTGGTGGAGAGATGTAGTGAAAGAAGGAATAGTCGAACATCAGCATACTAGTCCTGTTAGAAAAGGTTTACAAATAGGTATGGCGTTATTTATTTTAACGGAGATAGTATTTTTTGGTGTATTTTTTGCTTCTTTTTTTAAATCAAGTCTATCACCCGTAGGTCTTTTAGACGGTGTATGGGTTGTAAAGCAGGGAGTTTGGCCTCCACCTACAATTAAAACTTTTGATCCATTTGATATTCCTTTTATTAATACTTTAATACTACTCTTATCAGGCACTACCGTTACTTGGGCTCACTACGCCTTAGAAGAAAAAAATCAAAAAGATTGCGTAACTGCACTTGCTCTTACCATATTGCTTGGAATATTTTTTACAACTATGCAGGCATATGAATATTATCATGCGGCATTTAAATTTACAGATGGTATATATGCTTCTAATTTTTATTTAGCCACGGGTTTTCATGGAGCTCATGTAATTATAGGTACTATATTTCTAATAGTTTGCTACTTTAGAGCAAAAAGAGGAGATTTTACTACAGAAGGTAATGGACATTTAGGGTTTGAATTTGCTGCATGGTACTGGCATTTTGTGGATGTGGTTTGGTTATTTTTATTTACGTTTGTTTATATATTTGGAAGTTAAATTATACTATATGTGATTATAATGTTACTTAAAATAAGTGTTTTTAAAATATTTTTGCATATTAATTAAAATTGCATATATTTAGGAGTTGATTTATATATAAATAAATTATACATTATTTTTTAAATGCTAATTATTTTATTGAGGTAAAACATATGAACTTTCCTATTCGTAAATTAAACGAAGAATTAATCGATTATAATCTATCATTACGCATACTATTTACTATTCTAAGCGTGGCTATTATTATGGTAGCTTTTGATAGCTTAGGTAGTGGTAGTGTCGGCGATCCTGTAGGTGATGCATTGTGTAAGTTAATTAAAGTATTCAGAGGCAATACTGCAAAAGGTATAGCTGTTGTCGGTATAATTGTTCTAGGAATTCAAACATTAAGAGGAAAATTGCAGTGGGAAGTAGCTTTAGTAGTAGTTACTGCAATCATTATATTATTTAAAGCTCCAGATATTGTTAATATGGTATCAAGTGATACTAATAGCTCAAATTGTGGTGTTTCCTAATACGCGATAATAAAAATTATTATATCTTTAGTAATACCCATAAGTTTCGGCTTATGGGTATTTTTATTTTTAAGTGAATTGCCTGTGTGGATACCGAGTCGTCATTGTGAGGAGGCATTGTTGCGTGGACCGGTTTATCCGTCATTGCGAGGGAAAACTGTAAGTTTTGACGAAGCAATCTCAGGATATTTGACGAGATTGCCACGCTCCTTACAGTCGCTCGCAATGACGGCTCAGTGTCACCCCGTGGCTTGACTACGGGATGACAGAGGCGAAATTGATCCACGCAACATTCTTACTTAAATAAAAGTCCTAATCTATTACCTATAGCAATATCAATATATTTTGCTGTAACAGGGATCCCTTCAATATTCATTTCTAGATATATTGCTTGTTTTGCAGGGATTTTTGTTTGTAGTTTTCTAATTGATACATATTCATCTAAAGCTTGATTATTACTATCCATTACTCTAACTTTGATTATAGGATCAGAAATTAAATAATCAGACTGATTAGATAATTTATAAAATATCTTCATACCGCCTATATGATGAGATTTTCCTAAATTAATTTCTTCTATCTTTAATTGATCATATTTACCTAAAAATTTAAAACTATCTATTAGTAATATCACTAAACAAAAAATTATAAAGCTAGTCCATAATATTGGAAATATATTATATTTTTTCTTAGTAGGAATATACGGTAAAATAACCGGCACATTAGCATTATAATGATTTTTAATAGGAGTTTTAATAGTTTCTGTGTGTACTTTATCTTTAAAGTCATTTAATTTACTAGTATTATAGTCTAATTTTTGATACCACAAATGGCTACATTTGGAACATTTTACTCGTCGTCCGTTAATACCTATTTGATTGCTTGTAACAATAAATCTTGTTTGGCAATTTGGGCAAGTAATATACATAGTTAATTATAATTATTATGTTTGACTTCATGATAATCTCATTTATTATTTTTGGCAATAAAACAGTTAAAAGATATGTCCTCTCTTATTAAAGAAATTGAAGAAGCTTGGCAAATTAAGAACAAACTTCTTCAAGATTCTTCAAAGCTTATAACATTAAAAAAAACACTTAATGATATTATAGAAAGCTTAAATCAAGGTGTAATTCGTGTTTGTGAAAAGAAAGAAAATAGTTGGGAAGTTAATGAATGGGTAAAGAAAGCTATATTGCTATATTTTATCACTACGGAATCGCAACTTTATAATAACAATTATAATAGTTGGTATGACAAAGTTGCTCCTAAATTTTCTGCGGATACTGATAAAAATACATTCAAAGAAGCAGCTATACGTAAAGTTCCCGGAGCTGTTGTTAGAACCGGTACTTATATAGCTAAAAATGTTGTAATTATGCCTTCTTTCATTAATATAGGTGCTTATATAGATGAGGGAACAATGATTGATACATGGGCTACTATCGGCTCATGTGCTCAAATCGGTAAGAATTGCCATATTTCAGGTGGTACGGGAATAGGAGGGGTACTTGAACCGTTACAAGCAAAGCCCGTTATCATTGAAGATAATTGTTTTATCGGTGCAAGATCGGAAATAGCAGAAGGGGTAATAGTAGAGGAAGGAGCAGTAATTAGTATGGGAGTGTTTATCGGTAGCTCTACAAAAATAATATACAGAGATACAGGTGAAATTATTTACGGCAGAATTCCGGCTTATTCTGTTGTAGTTCCAGGAGTATTACCTGCTAAAGAAGCAGGTAAGCCTGGACTTTATTGCGTAGTTATCGTAAAACAAGTCGATAAAACTACTAGAGCTAAAGTAAGCATTAATGATTTACTGAGGTAAATCTTTAATATCGCCTAGTATCTTGTTTCTTTCTTGCTCTGAAGAAATATCCGGTTGTTGAGTTGCGTTATTATCTGAGATTCCTAAGAAAGTATTATATGCCGTAAGTACCGAGTTTTGTTGTTTTTGAGGATCATATACAACACCGGCTGCTTTAAAATATGATTCTGTAGCATCTGCTTCCTGTTGTTTTTGAAAGCGAAGTTCGTTTCCTTGGTTCATATATAAATCATATTTTTTTATAGGCTTTTCAGCCTTATCTATAAGACTGGTATAACATTCTAATATAGAGTCTAATTTATTATTCTTTCTATAAAATATGATAGCTGAATCTTCACGTCCTAAGTTAAATAGCATATCACCGATTTTATCGTACATTTCTTTAAGCTCTTCATTACATGTTAGGGCTGCATTATAATTAGCTAAAGCTCCATTATAATCTTCTTCTTCGCTCAATATATCGCCTATTTTAGAGTAGCAGTTAGCTATAGTTTTAATTACTTCCGGCTTGTCAGGATATTTACTTAACTACTTTATGGCTTCTTGGTAATATTGCACCGGTTTATTATTTTCAGGTGTTATATTTTTTATAGAAGATAGATAGTTATTTTGTACGAATAAATCACATGTTTCAATTAAGGAATTATAGCACTCATTGGACCTAGACCATGTTGTAGATAACATTTCTTCAAATAATGATAATTCTTTAATTTGTAGGTTTAATACATATCGGTAGGTTTGAATAACCAGCTTATTATCCGTGAATTTCTCAATAGAGTCTAAAATTTGAAATATTGCCTCTATAAGGTTATTATCTTGTCTGTTTGATATAATAGTTTGAAGTTCCGATAATTGTGTTAATCCTTCAAAATAAGTAAAGAGTTTTTTCTATAGCTGGATATTGTATTGAAGAACTTGGTAAATATGGTTTAACATACTCATCATAATTATTATTATCTGAAAATTTTACACAGTTAAGAGATTTAGATATATTAAAATCTCTGAAAATTGATTGGATAGTATTAATTATATATTCTACATTTATCTGTATTTGTATATATAAACTTTCTATAAGATTGTCTTGTTCCTTTAGAAATGAACTTAGCTTCTTTATCTCTAAATTTTGTACTCCTGCTCTCTCTTCTAGATCTTTTAGCTCTAGGGTGAGCTTTATTTCTTCATCTTGAGAAGTAGGTTTATAGAAAAATTTTATATCAGAGGATTCTAATATATCTTTGTTACTAGCAATGCTATTTTGTAACATTGATATAATGTTTTCATGATTATTTTCATTATGTTGGGTTATTACGCATGTAACATTTCCTTTTAATTTTTTGTATTCTTCTAAAGGGAAAAACTTTTTAAAGTCTTCTATGATCCTGTTAAAGATACTAGGAGATTTTACAGTCTCTTCTTTTGCTACTATGATAAATTTTAATTTATCGGTCATTTGAACTAGTTTTTTTATGAAAAATATATTGATTAACTCTTGAACTATATCTGGTACCCCGTTAGAGCATTCCCAAAATACTTTTTCTGCAATTTCAAATTTTTGTGGGTGATATACGGCCGGTTCATATTTATGCTTAATTTCTGGTGTGTCAAAATCAAATAATTTATTAAATGTAAATTCTTCACCGTTCTCGATAATCTCGAGGTTGTTTTCAATAGCATTTAAAAATGTGCTTTTTCCGCTATAAGGCAACCCTATTATTACTGTAGCTTCCGGTGTTTTCCCTGCTTGTATTAGTGAATAATTAACTTCAGTCAATGCAGTTAGAATATTTTCTTTTAAAGAATCAAGAGCAGTTTCTTCTTCTGTTAAAGATTTAATATCAACTTCTGTGGGAATTTTAAACATAATACTATAATTCATTAATTTATCCGGTATTGCTAACTAAATATAGATATCGTCATTGCGAGGAAAATTACTTAGTAATTCGACAAAGCAATCCAGTAAAAAATTTTGTAAATCAGAATTTTTTTATTATTTTTTACTAGATTGCCACGTCGCTTCGCTCCTCGCAATGATGATATCTATATTTGGTTAGCAGTGCCATTTATTCTTTAATATAAATTTTTATATTGTCGTTTTCGCCGCTATCACTGATAGCTCTAATAATAAATTCACCGATTTTTGCTTTCCATATTACAGGTTCGTTTGATTTTGCGGTTGCTATTAATTCATTATCTACAAACCAAAAAACGTTATTGGTTTTATTATCGCTAATCGCACTAAAAGTAATATTACCACTATCTTTAATTGAATGTATGGAATTTCTTAACGGGTATATAATTTTAGGTTTCTGATGATGCCAATTTATCAACCTATTGCAATGGTTTGTGGGTATCGGTTTCGGTAATATATGTATTCCTGCTTTTTGGTAAACCGAAAGCATATCCGTCGGCCATAAATTTACTGTTTTATATTCTGTTTGTCCTTTAATAAAGTTGCAAGCAGGCATACCAGTTTTTAAATCTATCAACATTTTTCTATAAATACCGGATTGTTTTATCGGCGATTTGCCTTTAATAAATAAGGTTTCTGCTTTAACCGGACACATATCGTTATCAATATCTCCCGTATCTGCACAAACTTTTACTTTAGTAATATTTAGTTCATTAATTTTTGAAAAGATTAAATCCTCATCTTTATTTGGCTGGGCTATTGATTCTATAACATTAAAGAATAAAGGGGCAGCAGAAATATTACCTGTAAATGTTCCGTGAGTTTGACCTTTGAAATCTCCAACCCAAACGGCAAGTACGTATTTTCCGAATATGCCTACGCTAAGTGCGTCTCTAAATGAGCTAGAAGTACCTGTTTTCCAATAAATCGGTAAGTTATGCTTTGTATTGTTATAGGTAATAGGACGAGTCGTATCTTTTATAATATCAAGAGTTAGGTAGCTTGCTTCTGGGGATAATAGTACAGCATCCGTGTCACCCCGTGGCTTGTCCACGGGATCCAGTCTTTTTAAATTTTTTCTAGATCCCGTGGACAAGCCACGGGATGACATCAAGTTTTTCCTAAGCGGTTTATAGGTACCGAAATTAGCAAGCATAGCATAAAGAGTAGTTAACTCTTCAAGAGTAATTTCTGCTGTGCCGAGTACTATAGATAGGCCGTAATTTTCAGGTTTTCGTAATCCGCTAATTTTTGCTTGTTGTAAGAACTCATAAAAATTCGGTTTTTTTAACTTAGAGGCCAGAAATATTACAGGTACGTTACGGCTCTTTATTAACGATTCTCTAGCACTTAATCCTCCTGTAAATCTGCTATCAAAATTTTCCGGTTTATAATGATCATAGTAAGTAGGTGTATCCTTTAGTAAAGTTAACGGATGTATTAGCGATTGATCAAAACTAAGTGCATAGACAAACGGTTTTAAAGCTGAGCCTGGAGATCTTCGACTTTTGGTGCCGTTAATCTGTCCGCAAATATCGTTATTAAAAAAATCACCTGAACCAACGCTTGCAAGCACTTCCATAGTAGTAAAATCAATAAGAATTATGGAAGCATTATTAATGCCGTATTTTTTCAGGTTATTAATATATAGCCGGACTTGCTTTTCTATAGTAGTTTGTAGATTCTTATCAATGGTCGTATATATAATAGGGCTATCATTATTTGCTAGTATATCTAAAGTGAAATGCGGTGCAATAAAAGGAAGATTTTTATTTTGATTAAATTTAATCGGCAAACTAATTAACTTATTATAAATAATATCTTGTGGGTGAGTCGTTAGCCACTCAGTAAATAGATATTTACGCGCTTTAAAAATATTAATATCATTCCCGCCTCTTTTAAGAGGATTTTGTGGGATTACTGCAAGGCTTAGAATATCGATCAAATTTAAATCTTTTAGGTCACGATTGAAGTAAATATAACTGCCGGCTGCTATCCCTTCAATATTACTACCGTAAGGCACTAGGTTTAGATAAGCTTCTAGGATTTCATTTTTTGAATAATGTAGCTCTACATGAATAGCTTTAATGCTTTGATGGATTTTACCAAGAATAGTAGAAGAGCTTATTCCGTATCTTAAACGTGCTACTTGCATTGTTATAGTAGAGCCGCCTATTTTACGATTATTCTGTAAATAAGTAGAATAAAAAGCTTTAGCTAAAGAAACTGGGTTAACTCCAAAATGCTTATAAAAATGCCTATCTTCATATAATAACACCGCTTCTATAAAACTTGCCGGTATTTCACTTATAGGAGTGAATATTCTATATTTATCGTCTTTAGAAAGCGAAATACGCATTAATTCGCCGTTTCGGTCAAATACTCTTTGTGAGAAACTTATGTTTTTAAGCAGTGGAGCAGGAGGAATAGCGAAATATAATATTATAATGCCGCTGATTGTAATAAAAAGTAATTTGGTTTTGAGAGACAATTTATGTACCTTATAGTTTAATGTCATTGTTGCATAGATGTTGTTGCGTGGATACCCAAACCGTCATTGCGAGCAGCCGTAGACTGTGCGGCAATCTCATGAAATAATAACAAACTCCTGAGATTGCTTCGTCGAATTACTGCGTAATTCTTCTCGCAATGACGTTGAGATCGCACTCAACAATCATTATAAAGCATTTTAAAAATAATGAAAATTTTAATAATATAGCTTGCATGTATAGAAGTAATATCATATAATGCACCACAAGGCATTAATAAATTAACTAATCGTTAACAAAAATTAAACATTACGATTGTTATAAATATTAAATTATCATATAAAATCTACGCTACTATCCTACTTATAACTCATCAATATAAATTTCTTGACATAATATTTTTTTCGTGTATAATTACCTTTAATAACAAATTAAACATTAATATTTTAAGTAATAATTAATATTTATTAAAGGGGAATTAGATATTATGACAAAAAATATAAATTCTAAACTTACAAAATTATTCTTACTTAGCTGTGCTAACGCGGCAATCATGACTGCTATGGCCGGAGAAGCAAGAGCAGATATAGAGATCTATGATATATTAAATCATACTCCTGAGTATGAAGCATTAGTCCCTGCACAAAAGCTTAATATTATAAGAGGGATTCAAGCTCGTGAAGATTTTGGCGATCTTTTTGATGATCTTATGCCGCAGGAAAGAAGATTATTCAATAACGAAATAATAGAAGTCAATAAACTTCAAGCAGCTGCTCCTGTACTTAACGGTGCTAGAGAAAGAAGAGAAGCACGTGTAGCCGGTATTGAAGTTGTTGATTTAATAGGTAATACGGCAGTAGAAACAGGACGTAACGAGCAAGAGATGGCTCTAGAAAATAGGCTTCAAGTACTGGAAATCCTTGCTAAAGCTGAAGGGGCAAATGCCGTAAGCGTTAACGATAAAATTAAAAAGGCTATACATTTTAATAACATAGAAAATTTAAATACACCTTTGGAGCAGTTAAAATATATAGCTATGGCGGGCGGTGTAGATTCTAATGATAATTTAAAAGTTGTAAATAATTATGTTGAAACCCCTTTAACAAAAGAAACTTTTGAATATGTATTTTTTGGAGGTAATATTACTGACCCTACTGTAAGAGGTAAGGATACTTATGTTGATTATTATAAACCGGGGCAAAGTGATTTATTAAAAAAGTTTAAAAGCGTAGCGACTCCGGAAACAAAGCGTAAATTATTAAATCAATTTGAAAATTATGTTACTCAAAACTTAGTTGAACTTGAAGCTAACAAATCTAATATTACTACAAGACAGGCTATAATAAAGCTAGCCGATCCTGCAAGATTAGTTACTTATTTAGAGAAAATGGCTGAATTAAAGACGTCATATATCGATAACGGTAAAAATAAGGTGGTTAATGAAGAGGGGAAGTTACTTGATGAAGCCGGTTTAAAGAATTATAACAAGATTTTAAAAGATGCCGGTTTAATAACTAAAGATTTAGACGGCAAGAAAATGCAAGCATTGATAGATAATTTCGATGCTTTCACGATGAGTGATCTTGCACTTATTTTAAACAAGACTGTAGGTGAAATAAAAATAGATAATGAGCGTTTAGTAGGGCTTAATAATACAATGCCGCCGTTTCGGGGAGCAGGTGGTAGACCAGTTAGAAATTTAAATAATTTGGATGCGATAGCTGATCTTAGCCCAGAATTAAAATTAGCGGGTCATGATCTAAAAGCGAAAGAAGATGCGGTTGTAGTAGCAAGAGGAGCTGCACCGGTTATAGGTGGAGCAGCGGCAGTTGAAGAAGCTCTTGTAGCCCCGAATACTTTAGACGGCATATTTCATAATGAGATGTATTTAGTTAAAAATACAAAAAATCCTGAAAAATTAGAAGTAAGAACATTAGGTGCAGAAAAAGATTTAGGAATTACAATAAGAACACTTTTAACTTTAGAAGAAAGAAAAAGCCCGCGTGAGTCTTTAGCATTATTTTCAGAAGCAAATCCTGATAAAGCACAATTAATAATAAAAGCTAAGAATATTTGGAATAGACTAAAAAATGATGATTTAATAAAGCAAACTTCAAGGCAAGCTTTAACTTTAAATAATAAAATAGCAAATGGTACATTTTTTGAAGAGCTGTTCAACGAAGAAGAACATAACGCAATAGATCGTTTAAATTATACTTTTGGTAAATTACCGCTGGACCTACAAAATCATATTACGGCAAAAAGTAATGAAATAAAAATAAAAGATGAACTACAAGGTAAGAAAACAATTATATCAAGAATAGATTATATTGCTAAAAATGAAAATGTTTTAGGAGCAAATTCTTTAAATAATGAAATAGAGAGAATTGTTGATAATTTTAATAGTTTAAAATTATCCGAGGTACTAGATATTGCTCTTAATAAAGAAAATGTACGCGATAATATAGCCCTTACTCCTAAAGCAAACGAAGTAAATATTCAAGTAAATAATTGGATTAATAACAATATTGTTAATTTAACAGTGGAAAGTAATATAGATAGCGGCGATTTAACATTTTTACAAAATAAAGCTGCCCCGGCAACATTATCAAAAATTTATGAAATAGGAGTTGATACTAAAGCAAAATTACTAAAAAAAGTTTTAGCCGATAATGCAGCTGACTTATCTAAAGCTTCTAAAAACATTACAGAGAAAAATATAACAGAGGAAGTAGCAAAAAATTTCAATGCAAAAATGAAAGCTTTAACACCTAATACTAAAGATTTCTCAAAAGAGGAAATTGTAAAATTTCTTAATGTAATAAGTGATACGAAAATAGAAGCGGTATTAAAAGCAGTAAAAGCAGCGAAAGCTGCTAATAACCCTGCTGCTGCACCGGTGGTAATGGTGGTAGCAGGTGGACCACCGCCACCCCCACCGCCGCCTGTGAGAGTGGTAGGATATAATGGGCTTGGTATGGACGGTCTAGTTAGAAAGATGAATATCTTAAAGCCTATCGAAAATCTTTTTCCTAAAAAACCCGATGCAGATGTAAGTGAAGTGGTTTATATTGCTCCTACTTCTGAAATAGGAAGAAAATATGAAGATGCCGTTAAAGTTATAGCAGCTGCAGCTGACACTGAGTTTAAAAAAGAGTTAGCAATAAAAACTAAAGGAAAAGAAAAGCTAAAGGCACTAATTGTAGAGGAAGTTTTTGAGAAATATACAACTAAAAATGCAGATGCACTTGATGGTGATATAAATCAATTAGCTCAAGCTATACAAGAAGGAACCGATATTGAGTTTATCGGTCCTAAAAGAGAAGTAGCAAGTGGTATAGATCAGGAAATAAGAAATCTATGTGTTAGAATGAATCAAGATGCAGGATTAATGCAGCAACTTAAAATGAATAATCCTAGGTTAGCTGCAGTTATAGAAGCGGCGGCCGTAAATGAAGAAGAAGTTGCTACAAGGCTTCCTGAATCGGCAGCAGCACAAGCAGTAGCAAACGGAGACGTAAATTATGGTGGAGTAGTTGTAGTAGCTCCTGCTGCTGTGTCCGTAGTTCCTGTTGTACCGTTAGTGTTACCGGCAGACCCTGAAGAGGAGGAAGAAGAGCCAATAGCTGCTCCGGTGGTTATTAATATGGAAGATGTAGTGGTAGTTCCGCCTCCGGTGGAAGAAGCACCACAGGCTGATGCAGAAATTATGATTGTTCAACACATAGATAGGATTGTTCCGGTAGAGGGTAATATTGAAGACTTTGACGATGAGGATGATGATGAAGATTTTGAAGATGAGAACGATGATGATATAATACGAGAGCAAACAAAAGTAAAAGTATCTAGTAGCATTGCAGTAATTGGAAATAAATCAGAATCTAAGGATTCTGAAGATAACCTTGAAAACCTGAAACAAGAGGAAGCAAAAGTAGCCGCTTCTATAAAGGAAGCAGAGGAAGCAAGAATTGCTGAAGCTGTAAGAGTTGAAGCTGCTGAAGTTGTAGAAATGCAAACGGCAGTAAAAGAAGACAAAAAAATAATTGGAGCAATATATAATCCGATTTATGATATCGCTAAAATGGGCCGTAATATTATATCGAATAGAATGTTCTCTGTTGCTGCGGTTGCTGCGGGTGATGAAGATGAAAAAGTGTTAGATAAAGGTCTTTGGATTGCAGGTACTATCGGTACTAATAAGCAAAAAGGGGCTAGCGGTTATAAAGGTCAAGCTTCAGGCGGTACTATAGGTTTTGACATCGGTTCTGACAACTTTAAAGATTTAGTCGGTATTGCTTATACTAAACTAGATTCAAAGTTTAAATCTAGCGGTAGTAAATTAAATACTACTGTTGATAGCCATATATTAGCTCTATATGGTCAAAAAGAGTTACCGAAAAACTTTATAATCCAAGCTATGTTTGCTTACAATCATAATATAGTAAAGAGTAAAATCAATCGTTTAGGTACTATTGCAATCGGTAAATATAAGAGTGATAATTATAACTTTGAAACCTTATTAAGTTATAATCATCTTATGAAGGGCGGTATTACCCTTACTCCAAATCTCGGTATAAGATACGGTCACTCTAAAGACGGTTCGTATCAAGAAAGTGATGTAGGTATTCAGCATTTAAGTATTGCTTCTAAAAAGCAGCATTTATGGAGCGGTATTTTAGGTGGCAGCGTAGCTTTAGCTCCGCAAAAAATAGCTGAAGGTTTCAGTATTACGCCTGCACTTCAAGCGTCTGTAGAAAATTACTTTAACAATAAGAGTAAAAAACTTAATGCTAAAGTAAAATGGAAAGATAGAGAAATTAATGAAACCGTTGCATTACCAAAACAACCTAAAGTCGGTTATAATATCGGTGCTAGTGTTTTAACAGAAAAAGGTAATGTAAGCGTAACGCTTGAATATAACTGCCACTTACAGAAGAAATATCAAAGCCATCAAGGTTTTGTTAAGCTAAAAGTGAAGTTGTAATAAATGATGGTATTTCCGCAAGGTATTATTGCGTGGATATCTAATCGTCATTGCGAGGAGCGAAGCGATGTGGCAATCCGAAAAAAATAATAAAAAAATTCTGCAAATCAGAATTTTTTTTCTTCCTTGCTTCGTCAAATTACTTCGTAATTCTTCTCGCAATGATGGAAAACCGAGCCACGCAACAACGCTTTCCAGCGTAGGCGGGAATCCAGAAAAATTAATATAGAAGTTACATATTTGGTAAAATAAATCTAAAAAAACAAGTTTTTTATAGGTTTTACTGGATTCCCGCCGTTGCTAAGAATGACATAAAACTAGCCATGTAACAACGCCGACTTGATCGCGGGATCTCAGGACACAGCTTGTGATATAAGATACCGTGGCGGGGCCCCATGGGATGACACTGAATAATACTTATTACTCGTCTCTTACTACTAAAACTGATATATCTGAATGACGGACGATTTTAGAAGCATTAGGTCCAAGCATATAATCTTTTAATTGTAGTCTGACTGCAGAGATTATTATTAAATCGGCTTTAATTTCATTAGAGTGCTTAATTATTTCATCATAAACGGCACCGTTACCTATATAATAATCTGTTTCAATTTCATCAGGAATATATTGTTTGATAAGCTCTTTAATTTGAGTCTGATACTTTTCTTTTTTCTCCGTTTTCCAATTTTTAGGTAAATAATCTTCAAACATTTTCGTACCGAATTCAGGAATTACATACATAAAATGTAATTTTGCTTGAAAGTTCGTTGCAAGCATTAAAGCCTTAGAAAGAATACCTTTTATAGATTTTTTATCATTTAAATCTATAGGTATAAGTATATTTTTAAATATAGTATTTTCAGACATAAGATATTGTTAGTTTTTATTTCTTACTGAATCATGTTTTGGTAGAACAAAATTTTTAGTATCGGCAAAATAGTTAATATCGAGGTTATTTAATAAGTAATTAGAAAGTTTAAAATTTGCTACGTTTCTATGAAAAGCTCCGATAAATTTATCTAAAATATCACGATTCGCCTCATCTCTAGTTACTAGGATTGCTGATACTTTTACTGTAGTTTGATCATCGGTAATCCCTGGATATAAGCCCTTGTGAAGTATAGCTTTATGAAACGCTCTATTTTGTTTTATTAATTCTGCTATTTTATCATTTTCAATTGAAACGAAATCAACTTCACACTTATTAGCTATTAAATTTACTAAGGGGTTAGAGTGTCCAACCATCATTATTATAGCATCTATTTCCTTATTACAGAATTTATCAATAGAATCTTCATAATTAATATGTAGCTCTTCAGGTTCTTTAGAAAATTTATATAAAGAACGTATGGCATCATAAGTAATATTACTACTGGAAAATGCCGGACCGTTAGTTATTTTTTTTCCGTCAATATCAGCAAAAACTTTTATTTTATCCTCATCTTTTACAATAATCGTAAAAAACTCATCATGTAGATTAAGTACCTGACGTAAATTTTGCATTTTTTCTTGATCGTGATAATAACCTATGCCCTCATATGCTTCTACTGCAATATTAGCTTGCACTAGAGCTAAATCAATTTTGCCTTGTTGTAATAATTTTAAATTTTCTATACTGCCGTTTGTTGCAACAACTTCACATTTAATATATTCATTATTTTTATCATCATTTGTAATAGTCTTGCATAAATCAAGTCCAATAGCATAATATCCTTTTAAAATAGAGCCGGTACCGATTTTAATGACTTTTGGAGCAGCATAAATACTACTACAAATAAGAAATATGCTAATAATAGTAGCTAGTTTAAAATTATTCATAAAACTAATTTGAATTATTTTCGGTGTTTTGGTCTTCTTTATGTTCACCAAGTTTTAGTTCTAATAAATTAATAGAACCGATATTTATTCCTTTATCTGAAAACTCAATATCAAACTTAGCTTTTTCTATATTGTTGTAAGCCGAATTTGAATCATTTTGATCTATATTTAATTGTTCGTCGGAAGCTTTATTAATTGCTTTAGCAATAATTGTTTTAATTATTTTCTTAGAAAAAATAATATTATTCGGTAATAATTTATCAACTATGGAATTATAATTTTCCAGCTCAAAATATAGTTTTCCTTCCGGTAATTTATTGGCAAAGAATTGTAAAGCACCGTTTAAATTAACTTTAGAATCATTGTCACAAGTAAAAATAAATCTTTCTATATTAAAATTTTGTAGAATAGCTGAATCTTCTCCGTCTTCAGCAAATTTTAAAGAAGCAGCAATATCTAAATTAGCATTTTTAAAATTCAAAATATCTTTTTCTGAATAATAATTCATATTTAAAAATAAGGATATATTTTCCTCACTTGCTAAATTCTGTTTTCTTATAAGAAATGCTAAATCATTAATTTTAAAGATTTCTTGATTATCTTTAAATATCGATAATGCTTTATTATTTAATTGAATTGATTTTAATATTTCTTTTAAATTATCATCTTTTGATATTTTATATAAAGGTTTATTAAATTTTCCTATACCCTTTATGTCATCATCGCTGCGTACATCATAGGTAAATGTTTTATCGCCGTAATTATCTACTTCTCTAATAAAAGGACCGAAATTAAGAGCGGCTCTTTTAGTACTAAAAGCTATATTTAGGACAATATTTTCACTAGTAAATTCTTTAGAATTTACATGATCAATTAATTTTACTTTAGGATCTGTTACGGTAATTTTCCAATTAAAAGGATAGCCTGAAAACTTAACTGCATTATAAGATATTTTAAGATTATCGGATTCAGAATTCTTAATTAAACTTACAACGTTATTTTTTATAGTATATGCAGTTGCAAACCATATTATAGTAAAGGCTAAAAACACAAAAAGAAGTATTTTACGTATCACTTTTTTAATCCATTATAATTTTATATTACGAGTAGCAGAGGGAAGGCGTACTTTTATGCCGTCTAATTCTTCGGTTAAAATAATTTGGCATCCCAATCTAGAAGTATCGGTAAGACCGAAGGCTAAGTCAAGCATATCTTCCTCTGCTTCCGTAGGTTTTTTTAATTTGTTGTAAAATTCTTCTTCTAAAATAACGTGACAAGTAGCACAAGCAAGCGATCCTTCACAAGCTCCCTCAAGGTCTAGATCGTTACTATGGGCAATTTCTAAAATGGAAAGCCCTATAGGTGCTTCTACAGTTTTTTCTTCTCCATCATTTATAATAAATGTTACTTTTATTTTTCCTGACATTCTTCTTATTTTTCCTTATCTAAATTAGTTCGATTATATATAACTGAGGCTATTTAATTTGATTGATATTTTTACCTTTTAGCAAATTATTAATTATTATATTAAACTTTGTATTCATAGATTTTTTTATTTTAGATTTAAACTCTTTAATAGAATTATTAATTAAGATCCGATCTCTAGAGTGTGCGGCTTCTTTTATATTATCTAATAAAGAATTAATTATAGATATCTCACTTTCCGATAATAAAGCTGTTAATTCTGCTATAGCACGTTCTATGCTAAAGATTAAAGCCTCTGCTTCAATTATTGCTTCTTGTAATAATCTTGTAGTATAATCTATTTTAGCATTTTTATAAGCTTTTTCTAACATAATATCAATCTCCGTTTTATCAATACCGTGATTTGGCTTTACTTCTATAGTATGTGATGTATTGCTGATTTTCTCATAAGCAGAAACGGATAATATGCCGTCTGCATCAATAGCAAAAGTAACTTCGGCTCTAATATTTCCTGCTTTCATAGGAGGAAGTCCCTTTAACTCAAATCGAGTCAAGCTACGGCAATCGATAGCCATTTCACGTTCACCTTGCAATATATGAAATTGTATACCAGTTTGATTATCGGCATAAGTCGTAAATTCTTTTACTACCGAAATAGGAATCGGAGTATTACGCATGATGATTTTTTCAACTATACCGCCATATAATTCCATGCCCAACGATAAAGGTACTACATCAATCAATAATGAATTTGTATGGGGTGCTATTAAATTTTCTGCTTGTAATGCAGCCCCCCATACAACTGCTTTATCAGGATCAATATCCGATAGAATATCTACTTTAAATGCTTTATATAATTCGTCTTTTATTAAAGAAGTGCGGGTTGCACCTCCTACTAAAATAACTCCGTCTATATTTGGATTTCCTGCTTGTTCTAAACATTCTTTAGCTATATTGATAGTATTTTCTACTAAAGGCAAAATTAATTGCTCTAATGTTTGTTTATTAATTGATATATGATCATTATTAAAACTATTTCTATATGTTAAAGTTTCTTTTGCTTTTTTTGCAAGTTGTAAAGTATCTATAGAATTAGGTAAATCAAATTTATTGCAAAGATATTGTGTAATTACTACATCTATATCGTCACCGCCAAGCATATTATCGCCGTTTGTTGCTATAACCTGAAAAATGCCTTCTTGGATATTAAGAATAGATACGTCAAAAGTACCGCCGCCTAAATCATATACTAAATAACAGCCTTGTTGGTTTTTGTTTAAGCCGTAAGCATAGGCAGCTGCAGTAGGTTCGGCAATTAGCCTTAATACTTCAAAACCTGCTATTTTAGCCGCAAGCATTACTTCGCCTCTTGCTGCATCGTTAAAATGTGCAGGTACGGTTATAACTGCTTTAGTTATATTAGTCTTTAATTGCTCTTCTGCTTGATTTTTTAGGTAAATAAAAACTTCTGCTGCAATTTCAGAGATTCGCAGTTGTTTATTAGCAAAATTTAGCTTAAGCTCACTACTATAGTCAATTGATTTGGACTCGCATACATCGTCACTCGTCGCTCTCCTATTAGTTATAGGCTTCGCTTCTCGCTCCTTGTATCCAAATCCAACTGAATTGACTATATCTATGTCGATATAATCTTTAACTAACGAAAAAAGTGCTGGAGTATTCAGAATTTCTTTTAATGTTTTACCGAATAGTCTTTTAATAGAACGCAGCCCTTTATTATTACCTATTATAAAATTTTCGTTTGTAAAATCTATAGTAGTTGGGGTTAATTCTTTATCATCTATAGATTTAATAACTTTAACTTTTCTATTAGTTGCAATAGCTATTAATGAGTTAGTAGTGCCAAAATCGATACCGACTGCTATTTGCCGTTCTTGCTTAAAATCAGCTTGCTCCGGTTCTGTAATTTCTATTATTTGCATGATTTTATTTTTTCCTGCAGTTTATGCAGCAATGTCCCAATATATTTAAGCTTGCTAGTTTTTATAGTTGCGTCTGATAGATTTTGTTCTTCAAAAGCTTGTTTTAAAGAATCAATCTCAAGCTTTTTCATTAATTCATATTTGTCTTTTATTTTTTCTAAATCACTAAATAAGATTGTATTTTCGATTATTTCCATTTCATCCCAGAATATGCTTAATTCTAGCGGCGAAAGTAAACTACGTGTCTTTTCGTCATTCAAATTTATATTTTGCAAAAGCAGCATATATTCAGCACGCTTTAAGGCATCTTTAAGAGTAGAGTAAGCATTATTTAATTCAGCCGCAGTAATTAGATTTTGTTCCTTTTCCTGCAAAGTTTTTGCTTTATCGGGATGATATTTTACCTGCATAGCAAAATATTGCTTTTCTAATATCTTTAAATCAATATTATAATCTTGCGAAAGTCCTAATAATTGAAAATAATTTTGCACTTTTCCTTTTTTGTAATTCTAAACTGCTCTATCATATATCAAAAATTAAAAAAATACAATTATGGAAGTAGATCTATTACATTTTGAAAAAAAATATCATAACTATATTGTAGCAGGTATAGATGAAGCAGGTAGAGGACCGCTAGCAGGTCCGGTAGTAGCAAGTGCCGTTATAATAGATAACACTAATATTATAACGGGTATTAAAGATTCTAAAAAACTTTCCAAAAAGAAAAGAGAACTATTATATGAGCAAATAACTAGTAATTATGTTTGGGCAACTGCTATTATTTCTCATACCGAAATTGATGAAATTAATATATTAGAGGCAACTAAAAAAGCTTGTTCTATTGCTGCGGCAAATCTTAGCCTTAAGCCGGAAATAGTTTTAGTTGACGGTAATATGCCGTTTAAGGATAAAAGATTTGTTAGTATAATTAACGGTGATAATTTATCGTTATCGATTGCTGCGGCTTCTATTGTTGCAAAAGTTACTAGGGATCGTTTGATGCTAGATTTAAGTACTGAATTCCCACAATATTTATGGCATAAAAATTCCGGCTACGGTACAAAAGAACATATAGAAGCTATTAATATGCACGGCTTATCACCGTATCATAGAAGAAGTTTTAAGTGTTGTTAATGGGCGTTGTTGTATGGATCGAAAAACCTGCTGGGTGTCATCCCGTGGCTTGACCACGGGATCCAGCATAAAGCGAGATAAATCGAGCTTTTAGTTTTAAAAAATTGTTATATTTATATTTTTTTACTGGACCCCGTGGTCAAGCCACGGGGTGACAATCGGGTTTAGCTCAACTCAAGTGCTGCCTCTTCTAGAGTTTTCAGCTGATCACGAAGTTTGGCGGCTTGTTCAAATTCAAGATTACTTGCGGCTTTAAGCATTTCTTTCTTTAATTTGTCAATATGAGCTTTGAGCTTAGCGGGATTATCAAATAAATTATGGGCTTGTTTTTTATCAAGCTTATTACCGACTTTTTCAAGTTCTGCTAAAGCATGGATAGCACGGTTAATAGTCTTTGGAATTATGCCGTGCTTTTCATTATATTCCTGCTGAATTTGCCTTCTACGCAACGTTTCACTAAGAGCTTTATCGATAGATTTAGTCATTTTATCGGCATAAAGTATAACTCTGCCCTCACTATTTCTTGCAGCTCTTCCGATTGTTTGTATTAACGATACTTCAGACCGTAAAAACCCCTCTTTATCTGCATCAAGTATAGCAACTAAGCCGCATTCAGGGATATCAAGCCCTTCTCGAAGTAAATTAATACCAACTAAAATATCGATAGTGCCTTGTCTTAAATCTCGTAAAATCTCGATACGCTCAAGCGTATGAACGTTAGAATGTAAATAAGAAGTTTTATATTTTAGCTCCTGCAAATAGGCGGTTAAATCTTCTGCCATTTTTTTAGTTAAGGTGGTGACTAGAACACGAAAACCTTTAGCTATAGTAGCCTGAATCTCGCCAATTAAATCCTCAACTTGGTTAGTAGCAGGCTTGATAATACATTCGGGGTCAAGCAGTCCCGTAGGTCTGATAATCAGCTCTACTACAGTGCCTCCGGTTTCTTCTAGCTCAAATGGTCCCGGGGTTGCTGATACAAAGACGGTTTGCGGTCTGAATTTTTCCCATTCTTCAAATTTTAAAGGTCTGTTATCAAGTGCAGACGGCAGACGAAATCCATGCTCTACCAATACTTCTTTCCTTGCTCGATCACCGTTATACATTGCTCTAATTTGTGGTACGGATACATGGCTTTCATCGACAAATAATAACGCATCTTCCGGTAAATATTCAAACAAGGTAGGCGGCGGTTCACCGGCATTACGTCCTGTAAAGAATCTCGAATAATTTTCAACGCCTTTACAGCTGCCTGTTTCCGTTAACATTTCAAGGTCATATTGAGTACGCTGATTTAGCCTTTGCGTCTCAAGCGGTTTATCTTGCGACTTTAAGAATTCTAAGCGTTTTTGTAATTCTTCTTCAATGCCTGATATGGCACTATTTACAGTTTCTTGGGGCATCACAAAGTGCGAATTACCAAAGACCATAGCTTTATCGAGCTTAGCAAGTTTTTCGCCTGTTAGGGGATCGAATTCATGGATATACTCAAGTTCGTTACCGAAAAACGACAAACGCCAAGCTTTATCGCTATAATGTGAGGGAAAAATATCGATATTGTCACCTTTAACCCGAAAACAACCACGCTCAAACCCGATATCATTACGCTCATATTGCAGATTTATCAAATCATTTAGTAGCTTATCACGAGGATAGCTTTTACCAGGTTCTAGATTAACCGTCATCTGATAATACAAATCAGGAGAGCCAAGCCCGTAAATACATGAAACGGAAGAAACTACTATAACGTCACGGCGCTCTAATAGCGATCTTGTAGCGGAATGACGCATTAAATCAATCTGTTCGTTAATTGATGAATCCTTTTCTATAAAAGTATCGGTACGTGCTATATAAGCTTCGGGCTGGTAATAATCATAATATGAGACAAAATACTCAACGGCATTTTTTGGGAAAATCGACTTTATTTCTGAATAAATTTGAGCAGCTAAAGTTTTATTATGAGCCATTATTAACGTCGGACGATTTGTCCTTTCTATAATATTCGCCATAGTAAAAGTTTTGCCTGACCCCGTAATACCAAGCAACATTTGTGAGCGTTTTTTACTATTTAACCCTGCTATAATTTCATCTATTGCTTTTGGTTGATCGCCTGCCGGTTTATATTCTGAGATAATAGAAAAATTATTCATGTATTTTTACTTGCTTTAAAAACTATAGTTTAAGATAATATATTAAAATCTAACAAAAAAATATAACATTATGAATAAAGCTATATTACACACAATTATTATTTATACTCTCGCTAGTTGTCCTTATTGTATAAAAGCTAAAGCATTGCTTGATGAGAAAAATGTTGTTTATGAGGAAATTGAAGTAAGTAATTTTACTCAGGAAGAGAAAGAAAAATTTATTAAGAAATCCGGCGGCAAAAGAACTGTCCCGCAGATATTTATAGATAATATACATGTTGGAGGTTGTGATGCTCTGTTTGATCTTGAAAAAGAGGGAAGGCTAGATAAGTTGCTGGAAGGGCAACCGAAGAAGAAGACGCCTGCAGCCGGGGCGTAGGAAATAAGACTCTTAGGTGTCATACCGTGGCTTGTCCACGGTATCCATAAAAACAACTAAAAATACTAATAATTTTAACTGGATACCGTGGACAAGCCACGGTATGACAATTTCATGTCCAACAACAATCACAAAAATTCATTTTATCTACTTCTGCCGTATTTATGGTCGAAGGATTTTGATATACGCCTGCGTATTGTTACGTCTCTTATTTGTCTAGTCATAGCTAAAGTAATCAATATTTTCGTTCCGATTGTTTATAAATATATAATAGACGGGCTAAATAAAAATTTTGCTCTGTCGGTTATTATCGGGATTATTGTTGCATATGGTGGAACAAAAATACTTGTTCAAATTTTCAGTGAATTACGAAATATCATTTTTTCAAAGGTAGGACATCAGGCAACTCGTTTAGTTGCTCTAAATGTCTTTAAGCACATGCATAATTTAAGTATGCGTTTTCACATTACTAGAAAAACAGGGGGCTTAAGTAGGTCAATAGAGCGTGGTACTAAAGGTATTGAAGCGGTGCTGCGTTATTCATTATTTAATATTTTTCCGACAAGCGTAGAAATTATACTTGTAAGCGGGATGTTATGGTATGTTTATGGTATTTGGTTTGCCGTAACTATTTTAATAACCATGATAGTTTATGTTGGTTATACTTTCCTAATCAGTACTTGGCGTATTTCTTTTGCAAGGGAAATGAACCAAAGTGATAACACCGCCAATAATAGAGCAATCGATAGTTTACTGAATTTTGAAACTGTTAAATATTTCGGTAATGAAGAATATGAGGCGATAAAGTTTAATGAGGCTCTGCAAACTTATGAAAAATCAGCCACTAAAACTACTAACAGCCTATCGATTTTAAATATCGGGCAGGATGTTATAATATCCTTAGGGCTTGTTAGTCTTATGATACTTTCGGCAAATGCTATTAATCAGAATAAAATGACCGTCGGCGATTTAATAATGGTTAATACTTACTTGTTTCAGCTATCAATTCCGCTTTCAATACTTGGCTTTGCTTATAGAGAAATTAAAAACGCTCTAGTTAGTATGGAAGATATGTTTAATCTTTTAGATATACCGGCAGAAGTAGAGGACGTAGTAGATGCTAAGGAGTTAATTATCTCAAAAGGTGAGGTTAGTTTTGATAATGTTAGCTTTGCTTATAATCAGGAACGTCCGATTTTGCACAATATAAGTTTTACGATTGGTAGCGGTAAAACTTTAGCGGTGGTAGGTAGTAGCGGGGCAGGGAAATCAACTATATCACGCTTGTTGTTCAGATTTTACGATATTAATAGCGGTAGCATTACTATAGATAATCAAGATATACGAGAAGTTACTCAAGGCTCGCTACGTAAATCTATCGGGATTGTTCCGCAAGATACAGTATTATTTAATGATACGATATATTACAACATCGCATACGGTAATAACGCAGCAAGCTATGACGAAGTTATAGCAGCCTCAAAAAATGCTCATATTCATGAGTTTATTAGCACGCTGCCTGAAGGGTATGAAACGCAGGTAGGCGAGAGAGGCTTAAAGCTTTCAGGCGGCGAAAAACAACGTATTGCAATCGCAAGAACCATCCTAAAAAATCCGGCAATATATGTTTTTGATGAAGCTACTAGCTCGCTTGATACTAAAACCGAAAAGCTAATCCAAGCAAGCCTTAAAGAGATCTCAGCACATCATACTACCCTTATCATTGCTCATAGGTTATCGACTATTATCGATGCAGACGAGATTATCGTTTTAGATAACGGCTATATAGTCGAACGAGGCAACCATAAAACCTTGCTACAGCACAAAGGCTATTATGCGGAACTTTGGTATAAACAGCAGGAGGAGAAAAGTAAATAAAATACTAATTTATTAATATTCTCTTTACTTAATTTATAATTTTGTGTATAATGGTTTTTTAACAAAAAATAAGGTAGAAATTATGACAAAAAGTACAACAATATATAATAGTGCTAGCATAGAGAATCTAGGAGCAAGGGATAGTTCGGTATCAGGCAGTGATACACTCAAATTTGGAAATTTTTCTAATATAAATTATAATAGCTTAGGTAATGGAGCAATAGTTTCTTCGGCGAATGGATTGCATGCTACTATAAATACAAGGCTTACTAAAGATATTATATTTAAACCGTGTTGTCCTAAAAATGATTTTAATTATTATTATGATAATAATGATAACGGAGGGGAAGGCTTCGGGATATTAATAGGCAATTCTGAGTCTATAGAGGTTTGTTAATATAGTTACTTCTTCTTAATTTGATATAACTTTTAATAACTTTGTCATGGTTGGGGTGATAAGGCGTTGTTGCATGGCTCGGCTTCGCCTTTGTCATCCCGTGATTTATTCACGGGATCTAGTTAAAAATACTAATAATATTAGTATTTTTAGTTGTTTTACTGGATACCGTGGACAAGCCACGGTATGACACCGAGCGGGTTTTTTGAGCCATGCAACACCATCTTTTGTCGTTCGCAATGACGATGAAACCGTTCCACACAATAACATCGATAGCTAATTGACATTTCAAAAAAATTGAGTAAAATCTCTTGCAAGAATAGCGGTAACGTTATTCTGGGGTTTCAAAGCCTCACTCCTAAGCGGTATTATCAGCCGTATAAATGGTATAATCCTCGACTTCATCGCGGTCGGGGAGATAATAGCTATGTACAGAGCTTAAAGCATTGCTTTAAGCTTAAAGGCTATTGTAGCTGTCTTAGGCGGTTCTTTGAACTCCCCCGACCACCAAGGGATATTTCTCTTCGGTGGTTGAAACTTGAGCAATTTAAGTTTAATCAATCGGGAGCAATTACATGTTCAACAAAACTAATAAATTATTATCTAAAATATTACCGGTTTCTAAAAAAAATAAAGATTATAGTAAACTGATCCCCACTTTGTGCTTCGTTGTCCGCCCTTTCGCCTATTATTATAGGCTTCGCTCCTCACGTCTGTCACAAAATGGAGCTGAGTTTACTATAGAAAAATTGAGAGCTAAGTTTAAACAAAGGTTAGAAGAACCAGTAACATTAGATGATATAAAAAGAATAGAGCAGCGTTCATTATATTTAGAAAGTATAAAATAATTCTAATATATAATAAAGTTTGTTAACTCTTACGATTATGTCATTGCCTAGAAACGGTTGATGTCGTCATTGCAAGTGACTAAAGAGCTTGTTGCGTAGATACCTAAGTCGTCACTGCAAGCAGGCATTGTTGCGTGGACCGGTAAAATCCACTGTGTCACTCCGTGGCTTGCTAACTAGGTCCATAAAAACAATAATCCTGATTGACAATAAAAATCAGCTCAATATATTACCTTATATTTAGTTAAAATTAATTAATCTTTAAGGTTTGATATGTTTTTATTTGAATTTAGTCGTGATAATAAATCGGCTTATTTATTAGGGTCAGTACATTTTTTAAGCATAGATTTCTTGCCAAAGGTAGCAAAAGAATTTTTATTGAAACAGAAAATACTTATTACCGAAGGAGATGGAGAAAAATCTGTTTCAGAGAGATTACAACTCTTATCAGACTTAAAATTGCTAAATAAAAATGCTGATAGTACCCATGATGATATTGATCCAAGAATATTAAAGATAGCAGCAAAAGCTTTATCTCATAAATCGGAATTAAATCTTAAATTACACGATTTATCTCATGAAGGGGTTATAATGTTTGCTGCACAGGAAGGACATAAAGGTATGGATTCGGAGTTAGCAAGACATTACAGTCAAGAAGGAAAGTTAGTGCAAAACTTAGATGACACGAATACTATGCAAGGTATGGACATACAATACCTTGAGAATTATGTTGTTTCCTGTATAGAAGACCCAAGATGGATGAATATCATATCTTTAGAATATTTGAAAGGGCATATGTTGACAGATATGATCCCATCAGATGATGCACTGCTCATTAAACAACGTAACACAGCATGGATAACTAAAATAGATCATTACTTTAAAGAATATAATAAAGATATTGTATGTTGTGTAGGAACAGCACACTTATTTGGTGAATATGGCTTGCTAAAGCTATTAATAGAAAGAGGATATTTAATTAATAGAATTAATAATGATTTAAGTAAAATTGGATTCTCTAGCGATGATTTAAATGAATTAGAATCATCAGCTAAAGATTTATTTATCTATAACGAAAATATAAATGAGTGGTTCATCAATAAGGAATTAGACATAGAATCAGAGAATAACCTATTATATGAAGCAATAAGTTTGGCTAATCCCTTCTATGAGTTTCAAAGTGATACTAGTATAGAAAATAATAATTGTGTAGAAATTTTAGGATAAAATTAAATTAGTAGCCAAAATAAAAATCTCCTTTTATCTTGGCTACACATTATTTAAAACTCCTTTCTAAAAGAATTTTAATACTGCCTTTCAAAGTATAAAGTAAATACAAGCAATCCTTGAAAGAAATTTATTATGTCTCTATAATTAAATATAATTCATTAATTCAAGGCTAAGCAATCGTGACTGATCAAAATTTTTCCAATTTAGTACCGGTAAATATCGAAGATGAGATGAAAGTATCTTATCTTGATTATGCTATGAGCGTTATAGTAAGTAGAGCTATACCGGATGTTCGGGACGGCTTAAAGCCGGTGCATCGCCGAATTATCTATTCTATGCATGAAGCCGGTAATCATGCGAGCAAACCTTATAGAAAATCCGCAAGAATTGTCGGTGACGTGATGGGTAAATACCATCCGCACGGTGACAGTGCTATTTACGACTCGTTAGTACGTATGGCACAAGATTTTTCCTTGCGTTTACCGCTTGTAGACGGGCAGGGTAATTTCGGCTCGATGGACGGTGATGCGGCAGCGGCAATGAGATATACCGAATCTCGAATGGCCAAAGTTTCGCATAAGCTTGTGGAGGATATCGATAAAGAGACCGTCAGCTTTAACCCTAATTACGATGGTTCTGAAGAAGAGCCTTCCGTACTTCCTGCAATGTTTCCCAATTTATTGGTTAACGGTAGCGGAGGTATTGCGGTCGGTATGGCAACTAATATCCCTCCGCACAATTTAGGTGAGGTTATCGATGCTTGTTGTTTATATACAGATAATAACGATATAGAAATATTAGATTTACTTGAAGTCGTTAAAGGACCTGATTTTCCTACAGGTTCAATGATTTTAGGTATTAGCGGTATTAGATCGGCATATCTTACCGGTAGAGGTAGTATAATTATGCGAGGTCGAGCCGAGATTGAGAATATCGGTAATAGCCGTCAAGCAATTATTATTACCGAAATACCGTATATGGTAAATAAAGCAAGGCTTGTTGAAAAGATTGCTGAGATGGTTAAAGAGAAACGTATTGAGGGTATAAGTGATTTACGTGACGAATCGAATAAAAACGGTGTAAGGATTTTTATTGAGTTAAAGAAAGATGTAGTTGCTGAAGTAGTCTTAAATCAAATATACGCATGTACGCAGCTACAAACTAGTTTCGGTGTTATTATGCTTGCTCTTAAAGACGGGCTACCGAAAGTGATGAATTTGAAAGAAGTAATTGCAGCTTTCGTTAGTTTTAGGGAAGTGGTAATTACTAACCGTACTATATATTTGCTAAATAAAGCAAGAGATAGAGCACATATTTTACTAGGATTAACCATTGCCGTTAGTAATATCGATGAAATAATACGTATTATTAAAGCTTCAAATGACCCCAATGCCGCTAAACAGGAATTAATGGCCCGTAGCTGGGATGCGTTAAATATTCTGCCGCTTGTAAAGCTTGTTGATGATAAAGCAATGTTAAATGAGCATGGTAAATGTAACTTTACCGAAGTGCAAGCAAAAGCAATCTTAGAAATGAGATTACAACGTTTAACTGCTATGGAGAAAAACAAGCTTGAAGATGATTTAAAAAACCTTGCTACGGAAATTGCCGAGTACCTTAATATACTTGGCTCTCGTACAAGGTTACTTGAGATTTTAAAGGAAGAGCTAATTAAAGTTAAAGAAGAATTTGCGACTCCTCGTCTTACTTCAATTGAATTCGGCGAATTTGATCAAGATATAGAAGATTTAATTCAGCGTGAAGAAATGGTTGTAACCGTAACGCTTGGCGGGTATATCAAGCGTGTACCTCTAAGTAGTTATCGTTCACAAAAACGTGGCGGTAAAGGAAGATCAGGGCTTTCAATGCGTGATGAAGATATTACCACGCAAGTTTTTGTCGGTAGTACTCATACGCCAATGTTGTTCTTCTCAAATATAGGTCAGGTTTATAGTTTAAAACTGTATAAATTACCTTTAAGTAATCCGCAAGGTAAAGGAAGACCAATGGTTAATATATTACCGTTGAAAGAAAATGAGCATATTACGAATATTATGCCGCTACCTGAAAATCAGGATGAGTGGGATAATTTAAATATTATGTTTGCAACTGCTAAGGGTAACATCAGAAGAAGCGATTTATTAGATTTCAAAAAGATTCAGTCGAACGGTAAAATTGCTATTAGGCTTGATGAGGACGATAAATTAATAGACGTAAAACCATGTAAAGAAGACGAGCATATTTTACTTGCTACCAAAGCCGGTAAAGCTTTAAGATTCCCTGTTGAATCACTGCGTATTATTAAGAGCCGTACTTCCGACGGGGTACGAGGTATGAAATTAGCTAAAGACGATTTCGTGATTTCTATGACCGTGCTTAAAGGCATTAGCAGTACAAAAGAAGATAGAGACGCTTATTTATCTGTGCCATGGGAGCAGAGGCTCGGCATTGCTAAAGGTGAAGAGTTTAATCCTGAAGAACTTGGCGTAAGCTTAACTGTCGAGGCTATTTTAGAAATGGCAAATTCCGAAGAATTTATTTTAACCGTAACTGAGAATGGTTTTGGTAAGAGAAGTTCGGCATATGGCTATAGAATTACCGATCGTGGCGGTAGCGGTGTAATTAATATGGATATCAACGACAAAACCGGTTTAGTAGTCGGCGTTATGCCGGTTAAAATGGATGATGAGTTAATGCTGATCACCAATAGCGGTAAGTTAATTCGCTGTAAACTTGAATCAGTGCGTATTACGGGACGTAACACTAGCGGTGTAATCCTATTTAAGCTAGATGATGGTGAAAAAGTCGTGTCTGTCTCTTTAATTGCTGAAACTTCTGAAAACGAAGAAGATAGTGAGTTAGAGGAAGAGGGATTAGAACAATCTGAAGAAGTGTAGTAGTTGTTACGTGGATAAATAAATGCGTTCAGCGTCACCCCGTGGCTTGACCACGGGGTCCATAAAAACAATAAATATAATAATTTTAACTGGATCCCGTGGTCAAGCCACGGGATGACACTCGAAAAATTGTTTCATCAAATTACTTTGTAATTTTCCTCGCAATGACGTTAATTTATTAACTGCTCTGCTTTTAGTTACCAGTACCTCCCAAAGAACTTCTAAAAAAGTATTGCAACACTAATTTTTCTCTCTATAATAACTGTATATTGAATTTATGAATATGCAAATATTAACTTTCCAGTCTTTCTTTACTACTACAACCGGTTTAAGCCGGTAACAATATCTCTATATCTTTCTTTTAATTATATCCACCCCTTTAAATTAACTAATTATTATTAGGTAAGTTTTATGTTTCGTAAAATGCCACTTATTTTAATGGCTATTATCATAGCTATCATATTATTGAACCCACTAATGAGTTTAGAAGTAAAAAGGTTATTATATTCAATAAGTCTATCTATTAAATCTATAATTGGATTATTTCTTCCTTTAATTATTTTTGGCTTACTTTTTAAATCTGTTGTAATGCTAGCCAAAGATGCAACACGTATAGTTTTCTTAATATTATTACTAGTATGTGGGTCTAATTTTTGTTCTACCTTCATAAGTCATTATGTAGGTATATACATATATCAATTCGATTTATCAATGATCTCTCCTATAGAAAATGATAGCTTAAAGCCTTTATGGTTACTTAATTTCCCTAATATTATTTCTAATGATAAAATCGTATTTAGTAGTATTATCTTAGGCTTTATATCCTCAAAATTTTGTGCTGAGATTGCAATTGGATTGGCTTTCAAGATAGAAGCATTTGTTGCAAAAATATTGCGATTGTTTATCTATATAATTCCCTTATTTATAATGGGCTTTATCGTAAAATTACAGTTTGATGAAGTATTAGGTATAATTATTAAAGATTATATGTTCATTTTTGGGACAATCGCATTTGCTCAGTTTGGCTATATCTTTCTTGCTTATTTTATTTTAAGTAACTGTCGAGTTAAGGAATTCATAGTTAGCCTCAGTAATATGATGCCAGCGTCTATAAGTGGATTTAGTGCAATGTCTAGTGTTGTAAGTATGCCACTTAGTATAATAGGAGCGGAAAATAATACAAATAATAAAGCACTCGCTCGTACCGTTGTACCAATAACAGTAAATATTCACCTTGTTGGCGATTGTTTCGCTATACCGATTTTGGCTTATGCTATACTAAAAAGCTATGGATTAGCTGAACCTACTTTATTTAATTATCTTATTTTTGCTTTTTATTTTGTATTGGCAAAATTTTCAGTAGCAGCTATACCAGGTGGAGGAATTATTGTAATGCTTCCTATACTTGAACAATATCTAGGTTTTAATACTAATATGATGTCTCTGATTACAGCTCTTTATATCTTGTTTGATCCTGTGATCACTTGTGCTAATGTTTTAGGAAATGGTGCTTTTGTTAAACTGATAGATAATATATATAGTGTAACTCAGAAAGCTTAGATTAGGTTTCTCAAAATACTCTAGGTTCTTGCGTGCGGAAAATTAAATTATTTGTATTTTTAGATATTTTTAAGTGGAAATTAATAAGAACGCAAGAACCTAATATCTCTTTTTTCTTTTAAAGTAATTGTTGAATTATCTATATTTGATAAATTAGATATTTGTGTCCCTAGAATTGTTATTTTTTGTAAAGAATAGTTAATTTTTTAACTAATTATCAATATTAATTAGATAATTGATTTAAAAGAGAAAAAGCATATAATCTTTGTGTAGGAAGTTATATATTGAGTAATAAATTATGATGTGGTTATTAATTGCGATTGGTTTAACCGTTTTGGTTCTTATTATAGGGGTAGTGTCGATGGCTATCGGAGGAAAGTTTGATAAGAAATTTAGTTCAAAGCTAATGACTTTAAGAGTTTTTTTTCAGGCAGTTGCTATATTTTTATTGATTATAATATATTTTTATAAAGTTAATTTATAAATGCCTGAAAATAACTCAAAAAGCTACTTAATCAATTTCTCTAATTTCTTCACGTAATTCTTCCCATTTGTCTAAAATTTCTTCTAATGTAACTTCTTCGACTTTTTTCTCTTCATCTTCAAAGTCCTTTAAATCTCTAATCAGTTTCTCTAGCTTTAATAATGAAATTTTTTTTTCATTATACTGATCGCTACAATGTTCTTCGAGTTGTTCGGCAATTTCTTCAATATCACCCCAATGCATTATTGTTCCTCCTTAATTTTAAGCAAGCCTTATTTATTAACATGTTATCTGATATTTGCTATTATTTTTTACTAAATATTATTAATTCGACAAATTATTGCAAATAGGTGAGTTTATTATGCAACTATTGCCGGAATTAGGCAGGTTTGCTTTCTTTACATTTTAGTAGTTTTATGGTATAACTTAACGAAAATTAAAATTATACTTATGTCAATATTACCGATAGTAACAGCACCGGATGAAAGGTTAAAACAGAAATCTCAGAGAGTTTTAGAAGTTACCGATCAAACACGAAAATTTATGGATGATATGGTTAAAACTATGTACCATGAAGATGGGGGAGGGCTTGCAGCAGTACAAGTAGGGGTATTGAAACGTATTTTAGTAATTGATATAAAAGATCATGATCCGGTAGAAAGACCAAAGGATTTTTATCCGCTTTTTATAGTGAATCCTGAAATAATAGAAAAATCAGAAGAGCTAGTTACGGCTAATGAAGGCTGTATCTCATTACCGGAGCAACGTGTTGAGGTAGCAAGACCGGAATCTATAAAAATTAGATATTTAGACTATCATGGTAAACCGCAAGAACTTCAGACAAATGATTGGCTTGCAAGAGTTATCCAGCATGAGTATGATCATTTAGAAGGTAAGCTTATGATTGATTATTTAAGTAATTTAAAACGAGATGTAGCGCTTCGTAAGCTCAAGAAACTCAAAAATAATATAGTGTGAAAATAATCTTTATGGGAACGCCTGAATTTGCAGTTCCCGCTCTTAAAAAACTTATAACTCATCACGAAGTTAAAGCTGTTTTTACACAGCAACCTAAAGCTAAGGGTAGAGGACTAAACTTAGCTAAATCTCCAATACATCAATTAGCATTTGAGCATCAAATTCCTGTTTATACTCCTTCTACTCTTCGTAATGATGAAATAATAAATCTAATTAATAAAGTTAATGCTGATATTATAGTTGTTATTGCATATGGTTTTATTGTGCCGAAAGCTATATTAGAGGCTAAAAAATACGGCTGTCTTAATATCCATCCATCCGATTTGCCTCGTCATAGAGGAGCGGCTCCTCTGCAGCGTACTATTATAGAGGGCGACCGGAAAAGTAGCGTATGTATTATGCGTATGGATGCGGGGCTTGATACGGGCGATATATTGATGAAAGAAGACTTTGATTTAGAAGAAAGGACAACATTGGAAGAATTGCACAATAAATGTGCTAATTTAGGATCTGAATTACTAATAAAAACACTTGCAAATATCGATAATATAGTGGCGATAAAACAATCAAGTGATGGCATTACGTATGCTCATAAATTAACTAAAGAAGAAGGAAAAATTAATTGGCATGAATCCGCATATAAGATAGATTGTAAAATAAGAGGCATGAATCCCTGGCCCGGAGCATATTTTAGTTATAATGATAAAATAATTAAAATCCTTGAAGCAGAATATTTAAATGCGGATCATCACTTTACTTCCGGCACCGTTATTAGCGATAAGCTGGAAATAGCTTGTGGAAGCGGTATATTACGAGTGAAAAAACTTCAGCAAGAGAGTAAAAAAGCTTTGAATATAGAAGAATTTTTACGTGGTACAAATATTTTAAAAGATACAGTATTAAAATAATTAAGGACCACAAATCTGAACAAAAAGCCGACAAAGCCTACTTTAAAAAGAAGTTAAAATAACTTTAAGCCCCCTCATAAGAAATAAAATTAAAATTATTTGAAATTAGTGTTTGACAAGCTTTAAAAATATAGATATAAAATCATCACACAAAGTTTGAAACGTAAAACTTTGTAGCTGTTTAAAAAGTTGATAAAGCTAAAAAACTAAATACACCGCGATAATAAAAATTTATATCGTGAGTAGATACTGAAAATAATTGTGAAATTAATTCTGTATGCATCGTGTAATCTCAAGTTAAAAGCGTTAAGTAAATATAATAAGAGCATTTGGTGGATGCCTTGGCACTAGAAGGCGATGAAGGACGTAATACGCTGCGATAAGCTTCGGGGAGTTGCGAATAAACTTTGATCCGAAGATTTCCGAATGGGGAAACCCACCTAATTTATTAGGTATTGTATAGTGAATACATAGCTATATGAGGCAAACCCAGCGAACTGAAATATCTAAGTAGCTGGAGGAAAGGACATCAACCGAGACTCCGTTAGTAGTGACGAGCGAACGCGGACCAGGCCAGTGGCTTCAAAAAAATAACTAAAACAACATGGAAAGGTTGACCATAGAGGGTGATAGTCCCGTATAGGTAAAAAGTTTGAAGTCCTTGAGTAAGGCGGGACACGTGAAATCCTGTTTGAACATAGGGGGACCACCCTCTAAGCCTAAGTACTCTCTAGTGACCGATAGTGAACAAGTACCGTGAGGGAAAGGTGAAAAGTACCCCGACAAGGGGAGTGAAATAGTATCTGAAACCAAATGCTTACAAGCAGTCGGAGCAAGCGTATTTATATGTCTTGTGACGGCGTACCTTTTGTATAATGGGTCAGCGACTTAGTTTATCTAGCAAGCTTAAGCCGTTAGGTGTAGGCGTAGCGAAAGCGAGTCTGAATAGGGCGTTTAGTTAGATGAATTAGACCCGAAACCGGGTGATCTAGCCATGGCCAGGTTGAAAGCGGAGTAAAATCCGCTGAAGGACCGAACCCACTACTGTTGAAAAAGTAGGGGATGAGCTGTGGTTAGGGGTGAAAGGCCAATCAAACTCGGATATAGCTGGTTCTCCGCGAAATCTATTTAGGTAGAGCGTTATAGCGATTACCGTCGAAGGTAGAGCACTGAATGAGCTAGGGGGTCCCACAGACTTACCAAACTCAATCAAACTCCGAATGTCGACGAGTACAGCATAGCAGACAGACTATGGGTGCTAAGGTCCATAGTCGAGAGGGAAAAAGCCCAGACCGCCATCTAAGGTCCCTAAATCATGACTAAGTGTTAAAGGATGTGAGAAGACCAAAACAACTAGGATGTTGGCTTAGAAGCAGCCATCATTTAAAGAAAGCGTAATAGCTCACTAGTCTAAATAAGTTTTCTTGCGCCAACAATGTAACGGGGCTCAAGTCATGTACCGAAGATGCGGATTTATGCATTTGGCATAAATGGTAGCGGAGCGTTCCGTAAGCCTGTGAAGGTGAACCGTAAGGTTTGCTGGAGGTATCGGAAGTGAGAATGCTGACATAAGTAGCGATAAAGAATGTGAGAAACATTCTCGCCGAAAGTCCAAGGGTTCTTGCGTAAAGTTAATCTGCGCAAGGTTAGTCGGCCCCTAAGATGAGGCTGAAAGGCGTAATCGATGGGAATCAGGTTAATATTCCTGAACCTGAAGGATGTGACGAAAATAGTAAATTGTACAGTCTTATTGGATTGATTGTGCAGTGAATATTTTCCAGGAAATAACACCTTCATTATAGACCGTACCCGAAACCGACACAGGTGGACAGGTAGAGTATACCAAGGCGCTTGAGAGAACGATGCTGAAGGAACTAGGCAAATTGCATCTGTAACTTCGGAAGAAAGATGACCTGTATATGGGCAACCATGTGCAGGTGGCACAAGCTAGGGGGTAGCGACTGTTTATTAAAAACACAGGGCTCTGCAAAGTCAATAGACGACGTATAGGGTCTGACGCCTGCCCAGTGCTGGAAGATTAAAAGGAGGGGTGCAAGCTCTGAATTGAAGTCCCAGTGAACGGCGGCCGTAACTATGACGGTCCTAAGGTAGCGAAATTCCTTGTCGGGTAAGTTCCGACCCGCACGAATGGCGTAACGATTTCCCCACTGTCTCCAGTATCGACTCAGCGAAATTGAATTCTCCGTGAAGATGCGGAGTTCCCGCGGTCAGACGGAAAGACCCCGTGAACCTTTACTATAGCTTTGCACTGGTGTTAGGAATCAGATGTGCAGGATAGGTGGGAGACTACGAAGCGAAGGCGTCAGCCTTTGTGGAGTCACCCTTGAGATACCACCCTTTTGGTTCTTGACATCTAACCGAGATCCTTGAATCAGGATCCGAGACAATGCATGGTGGGTAGTTTGACTGGGGCGGTCGCCTCCCAAAGAGTAACGGAGGCGTGCGATGGTTAGCTCAGGTTGGTCGGAAATCAACTTTTAGAGTGCAATGGCATAAGCTAGCCTGACTGCGAGTCTGACAAGACGAGCAGAGACGAAAGTCGGTCATAGTGATCCGGTGGTCCCGAGTGGAAGGGCCATCGCTCAACGAATAAAAGGTACTCCGGGGATAACAGGCTGATGATTTCCAAGCGTCCATAGCGACGAAATCGTTTGGCACCTCGATGTCGGCTCATCACATCCTGGGGCTGGAGAAGGTCCCAAGGGTTCGGCTGTTCGCCGATTAAAGTGGTACGTGAGCTGGGTTTAGAACGTCGTGAGACAGTTCGGTCCCTATCTGCCGTGGGTGTAGGAAGTTTGAGAGGATCTGCCTTTAGTACGAGAGGACCGAGGTGGACGTACCCCTGGTGGACCAGTTGTCATGCCAATGGCACAGCTGGGTAGCTAAGTACGGAAGGGATAACCGCTGAATGCATCTAAGCAGGAAACCCACCTCAAAACTAGACTTCCCCATTAGAGCCGTGGAAGACCACCACGTTGATAGGTCAGGTGTGGAAGCACAGTAATGTGTGTAGCTAACTGATACTAATAGCTCGATTGATTTACTTTGCTGTGAGATTACATATGCATATAGTGTTAATTCTATAAAAATGTAGTATCAACTCACAAAGTTATCAGGTTAAATTAGCTTTATCGATGAATAAAAATGTTGTTGCATGACTAAACTTGTCATTCCTGCGAAAGCAGGAATCCAGATATTATAAATCTTTCTGGATACCGTGGTCAAGCCACGATATGACATTAACCATGCAGCAACATTAACAGCAAACTATAATACAAATCTGTTTTTTAAAAGTTTGTATTGCTAGCTTGGTGGTTATAGCATGAGTGAAACACACGATCCCATCCCGAACTCGAACGTGAAACCTCATAGTGCTAATGGTACTATGTCATAAGGCATGGGAGAGTAAGTCGCTGCCAAGCTTGCAATGCAAATTTTTAATTATCTTTCTTTCTCTTTATGAGATATTTTATATTCATAATTCTCATCCTCTTCTGTATTAGTAATGCTTACGCATTAAAGAATAAACATCAACTTATTTCCCGCTAAAATCTAACATAGAAATTAAAAAATTATTTAAAGAGAAAAATACTGATCAATTTATTTTAGAGTTACCAAATGGCACAGTAATTAATGAAGGTGGAATTTTAACTCAGGAAGGTTATATTCTACAAGATACTCAAACAAGCTTAGGTGATCAACATCGTTTATTAAATAAAAAACGAGATATTAATACAGAAAATCCTTTATATTTTAATGGAAAATTAGCAGTAATTTCATCTTCTGGTTCTGAAAATTGGTATCATTGGCTGCTACAAATTTTACCTAGATTAATTATATTAAAAGAATCGGACCTTGAATATGACCGTATCTATATTAATAATTTAAAATATTCATGGCAAATTAAGTCATTAGAAATAGTATTAAATTATTTAAATATACCGGAAGATAAGCTTTTTGTAGTAAATAGTGACTGTATAATTCAAGCTACTAGACTAATTATTCCATCTGTACCGTTTATTCCGGTAAAAGGTATGCCTTTGCCTTTATGGTTAAAAAAAGATTTAAGAAATATTTTTATTAAAGATAATAGTAAAGCATACGATAAAATATATATTTCTCGTAAATACGCTTCTACCAGAAAAATAGTTAATGAAGAAGAATTAATAGAAAAAATTGAGAAACTAGGCTTTAAGATAATATATCTAGAGCTATCCTCGCCGTATGAACAGGCTCAGCTTTTTAATAAAGCAAAAATAATAGTTGGACCGCACGGATCAGGATTTGCTAATCTTATTTTTGCGGCTCCAAAATGCAAAGTAGTAGAGATTGATCACGGCACAACTCCTCCTAGAAGTTTTTATAAAAGAATGGCAAATTATATGTCATGTGATTATTATCCTTTTTACGTAGATCAGACAACAGAAGAGCATTTAGAAGACGATATAAATATCAATATTGATGAATTTATTAAATTTCTTAGGTCTATCTGTAAATAAATTTTAATTAGCTTTAAAATGGATTCCAGCTTCCGCAGGAATGATATTAGAGTCTGATTTCATACTACAAAGTAACTCTTTCTAAGCAATAAAACAAAATAACTTGACTTCAAGACATACGATATATTATTAATGGATTACTTATAATATTATTGAATTCTAAATGTCTAAAGTTTTCGTTAAAGATTTAGTTGTTTTTATAACCGGTGCTAGCCGAAAAAAAGGTATAGGACGAGCTCTTGTTGAAGAAGCAATAAAAAGGGGAGCAAAAAAAGTTTATGCTACGGCACGGAATATCTCTCAATTAGATGATCTAGTTGCAAAATTTCAAGGAAAAGTAGCTCCTGTTGAATTAGATGTAACTAACTTAGAGCAAATTAAAAAAGTTGTTCAAATAGCAAAAGATACTCAGGTTTTAATAAATAATTCCGGAGCGGTAGGGTTTACCGGTTGTATTCGTAATTACAACGAAGAAATAGCCCGCCAAGAGATGGAGATTAATTACTTTGCTCCGTTTCGTCTTATAAATGCTTTTTCAGAAAATCTTATAAAAAATAGTAATTGTGCTATAGTTAACATAATTTCTATTGGAGGATTGTATCCATCTCCGGTACATGTTACTTATTCAGCTTCAAAGGCGGCTCTATATTCTTTGACGCAAGCTATTAGAATAGAAATGATGATGTATTCGCATTTTATTCCTGTTTTTGGTGTTTATCCTGGTCCTATTGATACTGATATGGCTGAAGATATTGAAGTGAAGAAAGAAACCCCTGTTAATGTAGCTCTTCGTGTTTTTGATGACATGGAGCAGGGTATATTAGATATTACGACAGATGCATTATCTGATAATTTTGTAAGTTATTTAAAAAAAGATCCTCAAATTATTGAGGCACTCAAGAAAGAATTTAATAGAAAAAACTAATTATATAAATATTATGACTGATACTAACTTAAATAAAGCAATATCTTATTACACAGCTATGCGTGATAAAAATTTTGATGAAATGGCATCATGTTTACATCCCAACATTAATTTTATAGGTCCATTATCGATTATGGATGGTAAAGAATCAGTTGTAGAAGCTGCTAAAAATTTCTCGATGTTTTTTAAGAACCTTACAATTCGTGAAAAGTTTCATGACGGAGATAAGGTTATGTTAGCACTGGATTTTGATTGTCCTGAACCTATAGGTATTTTCAGGGGTGCTTCATTATTATCTTTTAATGAAAATCTTATTTCTCGAATAGAATTATTTTATGATGCTCGTCCTTTTGAAAAGAAAAAAGAAGAGATTTTTAATTAAAATCAATTCCTAAAATCATTATTTAACAAATAAGCCGTACTATTCATTTCATTTAGTCTTGAGATAGTGCGTTTGAATTCTGCGGCTCGTGCTGAACCTTGATATATTTTATTTGGGTTATCTTCTAAGCTCATAAATAAGAGTATTTTATAGAAATAGGCATTATCGATAAAATTGATAAATCTAACGGCTGTATTTGTATCATTAGCATCGATAGTATGAATATTCCCCACTATAATAACGTTGAAATTTTGACAAATATTAACATAATCGATATAGCTTAAGTCTCTTGTAAATAATTCATTATAATCTGTTACTAATATTCTTTTATGTACTTTTTGAAAGGATATTTCTCTACCTAGAACCTGTATATTTTGAGAAACGAGATTATTATCACTAATATCTGTGATAATTTTTTCAAGTTTGTTTTGGTTTTCTAAAGTTAAGGGATAAATTATCCTTGCCCCTTTAACTCCTAACGCTTTATCAAATCGATAATCATGCTGATTATCTAGATATTTAACGTAAAATGTATTATTGATTATCTTTATAAAAGGTAAGAAAGATTCTCGTTGTAATCCGTCTTTGTAAAGATTATGGGGACTCGTGTTAGAGGTTATAAAAATAAAAATATTTTGCTTTATTAATTCATTAAATAATCTACCGATTATCATTGCATCGGTAATGTCTTTAATTTCAAACTCATCTATACATAACAGTTTAGTATGTTTAGCATAGTTTTTAGCAATTTTAGGAATGATATCTTTTTGATTTTCTGTTTGTAATTTATGCATAGATTTATGAATTTCCTGCATAAAGTTCTGATAGTGTATTATTATTTTAGGTATGCTTATCTCTTCAAAAAAAGAATTCATAAGCATAGTCTTACCGCTGCCCACTGGACCGTATAAATAAATCCCGCTTTTTAAATTTTTTTGATTAAAGAACTTAAATAAGCTCTTAGGTTTGTTAAGTTCTGCTGCTAGTTGTTTTAATTCTTCTAATAATGCAGCTTGTTTTGAATCTAATATTAATGAAGTAGAGAATTTTATCATCCAAAATATTTCTTCTCTAGTTTGTTATAGGTTTTTTCTAAAACCGGTAGATATAATTTAATATTTTCAAAAACTCGTTGTGCATCTTCATATTTATAAACATGAGAAGTAATATTACGATCATCAAGCATTCCGAGCCATAATTTCTCATCATCAATAAGACTAAACTGAAAAGCTTTACTTAGGACATCTTTTGGAGTATTACTTTCAGTCTTTTCGTGTTTAAGTATTTTTTTCAAGGTTTTCCAAAATAATTCAATAACAAATTCAAATCTTTGAATAGCAGCATCTAGAAAAATAGGTTCTTTATCGATTTTAGTTCTTTCTATAACCTCGTGTAAACGCTGTATAGCTTGCCCTAGTGCTAGGAAAGAATCTTTCCAAAATATTTCTTTCATTAGTATGAACCTTTTTTATAAAGAATTTTTTTAAAATTAATGATATTTTGTTTAAACTTATCATCATCGTTTAATGTATCGAATCGTACACAATCTATTTTTAAAAGTGTATCTGCATCATCTATTATGTCTAAAACTTGATACCAATCATCTTTATTTGCATTAGGACAAAGGATGGCGATATCAATATCAGCACGCTCATGATTATCACCTCGGCTGCGTGAGCCAAAAAGCCAAATCTCTTCTATAAAGGGTAATTTGGTTAGATTTATAAAAAAAGAATATTCTTTAATATTGCTCATATCTTCCTATACAAAAGTGTTGCATCGCCGTAGCTGAAAAAACGCATTTTTTCTTTTATAGCATATTTATATAATTCATGCATCTCTTTAAATCCGGCAAAAGCACATATAAGCATAAATAAAGTAGATTTAGGAAAATGGAAATTAGTAAGTAACATATCGGCTGTTTGGAATTTAAAGCCCGGGGTTATGAAGATATCGGTTTCAAAGCTACCTGTCTTTATGATGCCGTTATTGTAAGCACTCTCAAGAGTTCTAAGCGAGGTAGTGCCGACTGCAATAATGCGTCTTCCCTCTTGCTTTGCTTTGTTGATGATTTCAGCAGTTTCAGGAGTAATAGAGCAATATTCGGTGTGCATTTTATGCTCATGAATATTTTCGGTTTTTACAGGTAAAAAAGTTCCCGCTCCCACATGTAATGTTAAAAATGCGGTTTGCACTCCTTTTTCTTTAAGCTTATCAAGTATATCCTTTGTAAAATGCAAGCCTGCCGTCGGTGCTGCAACCGAGCCTTCTATTTTACTATAGATTGTTTGGTAGCGTAGAGTGTCTAGCTTTTCGTCATTGCGAGGCGTTTTTTGGGACGCCGTGGCAATCTCAGGATTTTGTAACGAGATTGCCGCGTCAGGACTGCGTCCTTCCTCGCAATGACGTCTAATATAAACCGGTAGCGGCATCTCGCCGTACTTGTCCAAAAATTCAAATACAGAAATATCATCAAGTTCAAATTTTACTTTAATCTCACCCATCGCAAGTTTTTCAGTAATAATTACCTTATGATTATCAAAAATAAACTCATCACCGATACTAAGCTTACGGGCAGGCTTAGCAAAAGCCGACCATAGATTATCTGATAATTTTTGATTCAAATTTATTGTAACATTCTTCCCCAAATGTAACTTAGCTTTTATCACTTTACTGTTATTAAAGACTAACAAGTCACCTTCTCTTAAGTAATCTAGTATGTTATAGAATTTAGTTTTAATAGGCTTTGTCCCGGCAATTAATAAATCCGAGTGATCACGCTTATCAGATGGATATTGTGCGATAAGCTCGCTTGGTAAATCAAAGTCAAAATCAGATAATTTCATTATAGAATATTAGCAGTTAAACAAAGTGACTATAATAACATATTACGATGCTTAATTTAAGGTTTTATTTTATTGACTAGTTATTAATAAATTAATTCTTTATTGACTAATTGATTTTTTTCTGTATGATACAAAAACATTATTAATTCATTAGGTTCTGTGAAGCTTTTTAATTGATTTGCTATTTTGAGGTATTTTTTAGCGAAAATTAATAAGATTTTTGAAGGAATAGTTATTCATATTTCAAAAAAATCTTATAATTTGCAGCAAAAAATAACCAAAATTTAATCTTTTTAAAAAGCTTCACAGAACCTACTAACAAGGGGAAAAATTATGAAGAAACAAGCAGAAAAAATAGAAATAACCGATGATATAATTAAGAATAAGTTTGATGAGATATTAAGCGGTAAAGATATAGAAGTACAACAAATTATGGGATTTAATAATATAGATGAAATAAAAAGATATGAATTTTTAAGAGAAAATTTTGTTAAAGAAGTAAAATCCTTAATTAATAATCTAAGTTATAGTAGTAATCCACTTAAGGTAGCTTATAAAGTAGCATATAATTTCACTGGCAAAATGGCGAAGGACCCGATACCTGTTATATATAGTGCAATCGCGGATAATGATATTGATTTAGTGGAAGCGTTATTAACAAGTTTAAGAGTGGATCCAAATACAGAATTTAATCAATATCCAACTAACACCTTTTTAGAAGCTGCTTTATCGCGGAATAAAGAAATGGTTAAGTGTTTACTTAAAAAAGGAGCAGATCCGATTTTTGGTTTTTATAAGATGATAAAAGAGAGTAAAGCAGCTGCAGAAATGGGCTTTGATAATATAGAGGATTATTCCAAAGCTAAAGCTGCAATAAATGATAACTTAATACCCGAAGAAGAGAAAAGCACATTAAATGCTAAAATAAAAAAACATGAATTTTTGAGAGAAAGTTTTATTACAAAATTTAAAGTCTTTATTGAAGATCCAAATAAAAATACTTGTGATGCGTATTATAAAGTATACTGCGATATAGCTACAATAACAAATAATCCCGAATATTTTACAGTTAAAGCAATTCAGCAAGGTGATTACGATTTAGTTAATACTTTGTTAACGGCTTTCAGTATTGCTCCAAATAAAGTAGCTTACGTATTGAGTGATAGCGGGTGTCTTTTATATTTTGCGTGTATTAATCATCAGAAAGAGATAGCCGAGCTTTTAATTAAAAAAGGAGCGGATGTAAACTTTAGTGATAATTATTATAAACCACCTTTATATAGTGCTATAGAAGCAGGGCACTTGGATATGGTAGCATTTCTACTTGAAAATGGGGCCAATCCTAATTACATGGGAAACCAAATTTTTTCTTGTTTAGAAGAAGCTACTTTCAGAAACCAAGATATAGCTATAGTAACCAAGTTGCTTGCTTACGGTGCTAATATGGAATTTAAAAGTAGTACAAAGACTGTATTTGAAACATTAACATCTTTAAGTAGCAGTGATCAGGGGCAGGATAAGCAAAATAAAATGATGAAAGTATTTTTACAATACGGAGCTAATCCGGAGGGGCTCGATCCTGACTGTCAAAGGTTCTATGACATGGAGATAATGTATAAACCTCTGAGAGCTCTTTTAACTCTTGAATCCGCATTTCGTCGGAATGATTACACAGCAATTAAGGATATTGACAAGAAAGATTTAGCTGAATTCATTCAATGGAAATCAGAAATATGGCCTGTTAAAAATGTTTCTAAGAATGAGTATATTAAAAATCTATCAGAGCTGATTACATTTTCAAAACAAGTGCAATTGGATTCGGATGATTCTATAAAACAACCGCTAATAAAATTAAAAGAAAAGATAGATAAATTGGCACCGTCTTTGAAGTTTCAATGCCTTGTAAAAACTGCAGATATTATTAAAGGTGATGTTGAAGGTACGATAACATTTGATAATGAGCTAAAGTATAATACTATAATGGACTTACTGGAAAAAAACGGGTTTCAAGTTGACGTAACAGGAAAAATAGAGGAACATGCTGCCTAAGTTTAAAGTTTTTTTCGGTGTCATCCCGTGATTTATTCACGGGATCCAGTTACAAATACTAATATTATTAGTATTTGTAGTTGTTTTACTGGATACCGTGGACAAGCCACGGTATGACAGTAATTGCCTCACACTATCAATCCTTTCACTTGTGAGTTCCATAATTTTTGATATAGCTTACTATTTTTTAGTAATTCTGCATGGCTACCGTCATCGATTATACTACCTTTTTCAAAAACTAAAATCCTATCCATATTAAGTAAAGTAGATAATCTGTGAGCGATAACTATCACGGTTTTATTTTGCATTAAATAATCCATTGACTCTTGAATCAGGCTTTCCGTCTCGCTATCTAAGCTACTTGTTGCTTCATCAAGAATTAAAATAGGAGCATTTTTTAAGATGGCTCTTGCTATGATAATTCTTTGACGCTGACCGCCTGATAAATTATTGCCCCGCTCTCCGCACATAGTATCGTAACCATCCGGTAGATTATCGATAACATCATGAATATGTGCAGATTTCGCTGCTTCTATAACCTCCTCAAGAGTTGCTTCTTTTTTTCCGTATCTGATATTTTCCAAGATAGTACGATGAAATAGTACCGGTTCTTGCGGTATAAGGCTAATAGCTTTTCTTAGAGAATCTTGAGTTACGTTTTTAATATTTTGATTATCTATTAAAATCATCCCTTCTTCTATATCATGTAATCTAGTGAGTAAACTAATAAAAGTGGTTTTCCCTGAACCGGAAAATCCAACTAATCCAACTTTTTGCTGGCTTGGGATTAACACTGATTTGTTATAAAACAGATTATTATTATGATGATAATTAAACGTAACATTTCTAAATTCAATAACCCCTTCTTTGATATCTAAAGGAGTAGCGTTTTCAATATCAGTTATAATATGCGGTGCCATTAGGGATAAGCCTTGATTAAATGCTCCGACCTGCTCGAACATATCGCCTATTTCTTGCGTTAAATCCCAAATATCGTCTGCTACATTTATACATAATGTTAGCACTAATACGCAATCACCTATGCTTATAGATAATTCGCTACGAAGTTTAGATAAATAATAAATCATTATAAAAATCATTATTGAGCAAGAAGTCCCAAGAGCATAACGCAATTTGAACATAAAGAATTGCATAGTCTGCTCATCAGCCACGGCATTTTCTACTCTTGTTTCTAGATGTTGACGTTCAAATTTATGGGCTGTAAACATTCTAACCGCATTAATGTTGCTAATGGCATCTACGACACTGCCTGCAACAAAAGACTGACTTCTAGCATAATTTAATGAGTATTTATTGATTTTATCCGAGAAAAGAACGCTAAGTCCTAAAAAAACCGTAATCCATAAAATAAATATCGTAGCAAAAACGTAATGTACGGAATATAAAGCAACTAATGCAAATACAATAATAGCAAGCTTCCGAAGAATTTTTTCGCCGAATATCGAGATGATCATCTCAAACGACCTTGCAGTTTCGGTAATACGATTACTAATATGTCCAGCTAGATTATCTTGAAAGAATTTATGGCTATGATATTGAGTATAATTATAAAGTTCATTTAATATTTTCCCTTTTATTACGGGCATAGTTTTTAGATACAAATAATCATATGAACGATATGTTATATTAATACTCTCCCACCAAAGAGCATAAAATACTGCCCAGTAAATCATAGAAGATAAAAGGTTATTAGCATTCTCATCGCCAAAAGATTCAATTAAATCAATGATTTTTTGAAGTAATATACTATCAATTGCCGGAATCATACCGAATAAAATACAGATCGCAGTTAATAAAGTAATTTTAACTTTATCGAATTTTAAAAAATAAATACCTAAGCTAAATGTTGATTTAGATAAAGTAGGGTATTTTATCACGATAATGTACCTCAATTTTAAAATAATATATTAATTCGTGTTATTTCGGAGCATATTTTAATTTAATTATTTTGCAAAAATATACCTAAAAATATTAAATCTATGGAAAAATAATAAACAAGCCTTGCTTCTTACCTTAAATAATGCTACAAAATTCAGAAAATAACTTCAAAATCATTAGAAATGCAAGAAAAAGAATTATCTAATAATTTTTTAGAAGAACAAGAAAAGTCTAAGGAAGACGATTCTCCGTTCTTTGATGTAAAATATATTTGTCAAGCAAGTTTATTAATTACGGATTCTATCCGAAAAGGGTATGATGTAACGCAATTGCCCAATGGTGATATTAATGTTACAGAAGTAAGAATAGTAAATGTTCATTATAATTGGAACTCCGAAAAAGGAAAATTTGTTAAAACTAATCAGATAGAATTTAATAATAGCAAAGGTGGATGATTAAATCAAATATTGTATTGATGTTATTGTGTACTTCAGTTTTTTCGTCATTGCAAGCGGGCATTGCTCGTGTGATACCAAATCGTCATTGCGAGCAAGCCGTAGGCTGCGTGGCAATCTCATGAATAATAAGAAACTCCTGAGATTGCTTCGTCAAAATTTTCAATTTTTTCTCGCAATGACGTTGAATCTTAAAACAGCAGCTTAAATATGGAATTTGATCAAGTATTATTATCGAGGATTCAGTTTGCCTTTACCATAAGTTTTCATATAATATTTCCTGCTTTTACTATAGGGCTTGCAAGCTTTTTAGCGGTAATTGAAGGATTATGGTTAAAAACAAAAAAGCCGGTTTATCAAGAAATATACAAATTTTGGGTGAAGATCTTTGCCGTTACTTTCGGTATGGGAGTAGTTTCGGGCGTTGTAATGTCTTATCAATTCGGTACTAACTGGTCGAATTTTTCAGATAAGGTTGGAAATGTCCTCGGTCCGCTTCTCGGTTTTGAAGTATTTACTGCCTTTTTCCTCGAATCTTCTTTTTTAGGTATAATGTTATTCGGCTTTAATAAAGTCAGTAAAAAAGTACATTTTATTTCTACGTTAATAGTTGCCGTTGGTACTGTAATCTCAGCTTTTTGGATACTTGCAGCTAGTAGCTGGATGCATACGCCTGCTGGTTTTGAACTGCGAGGCGAAGGATTCTTTTATCCGTTGAATTGGCTAGAAATTATCTTTAATCCTTCTTTCCCATATCGCTTTTTTCATATGATTACGGCGGCTTATTTAACTACTTCTTTTGTTATCGGGGGTGTAGCTAGCTTTTATTTACTAAATAATCGTTATAAAGAGCATGCTAAAATTATGCTTTTTATGGCGGTGTTAATGGCATTAATTGTTGCACCTATTCAAATATTTATCGGTGATCTGCATGGTTTAAATACTCTTAAATATCAGCCGGTTAAAGTTTCGGCTATGGAAGGTATTTGGAATACGGAAAAAGGAGCAGCTTTTAATCTTATCGGCTTTCCTGACGGGGAAGAAGAAAAAACAAAATATGCTGTAGAAATACCTTATGCTAGTAGTTTAATCTTAACGCATAGCTTAGACGGTGAAGTGAAAGGATTAAAAGAATGGACAAAAGAAGAGCGTCCGCCGGTGCTAGTCGTATTTTTTAGCTTCCGTATTATGATAGGAATCGGTTTCTTAATGGTATTTACAGGTATTGCGGGGTTATATCTTTACTTGAAGAAAAGATTATATACTACGCATTGGTTTCAATATTGGTATATATTAATGTCGCCTTCAGGTTTTATTGCAGTACTTGCTGGTTGGTTCGTAACCGAGGTAGGTAGACAACCTTATATAGTATATAATATTTTAAAAACCGTGGATACGGTATCACCGGTACTCGGCAAATATGTATTTATTTCTCTAATTGCTTTTGTAGTAGTATATGTGATCATTTTCGGAGCGGGTATATATTATATAATGCATTTGATAAAGAAAGGGATAGAAGCGATAGATAATAAAGAAACGTACGGAGAGATTGGTTTGAATAACCCATTATTAGAAAAGTAATAAGCTTATGTTAAATTTTGCACCTTATATAGATTTACCGCTTGTTTGGGGTGGGCTTATAGCTACCGCTATTTGTTTATATGTTTTATTAGACGGTTTTGATTTAGGAGTAGGAATCTTATTTCCGTTTGCACCTACCGATGATTGCCGTCATAAAATGATCAATTCTATTGCTCCTTTTTGGGACGGTAACGAAACTTGGTTAGTACTTGGCGGCGGTGGTTTATTTGCAGCTTTTCCGCTCGCATATTCCTTATTAATGCCGGCCTTATATATTCCTATTATATTAATGTTACTTGGCCTAATATTTCGTGGTGTAGCTTTTGAATTCCGTTTTAAGGCTCATATAGGTCATCGTTATATTTGGGACTATGCTTTTCATTTCGGTTCTATGCTTGCTGTTTTTTGTCAAGGTTTGATGCTTGGCACGTTTGTCCAAGGAATAGAGATAGAAGGACGAGAATTTGCAGGAGGGGGCTTTGATTTTCTTACTCCTTTCTCCGTTATGACAGGGATAGCATTAATATTCGGTTATGCACTCTTGGGTGCTACTTGGCTTATTCTGAAAACAGAAAAGAAAACACAAGATTGGGCTTATAAATCTGCTTTATATATTTTATTTTACGTTGCACTTTTTATGGGACTTGTAAGCTTATGGGTTCCTTTCTTAAATAACCACATAAATCATCGTTGGTTTAGTGTACCTAATATTTACTATTTATCGATTGTACCTATTGTAACGGCTTTAATATTTATTAAGTTAATTAAAGCCGTTAAGCAAAAAAAAGAAGTAAAGCCGTTTATTTATACGATCTTGTTATTTTTATTAGGATATTTAGGGCTTGCTATAAGTATATGGCCATATATCGTTCCTTATAAAGTTACGCTCGAAACCGCAGCAGCAGCGCCGGAGTCACAGTCTTTACTGTTGATAGGGGCTGGGATATTCCTACCTGTCATACTTGGCTATACTTTTTATTGTTATTATATATTCCGTGGCAAATCATCTCATCATCCGATATATTAAAAAAATAACCTCTTGTCTAAAAGGGTGGCAATGGTTTATTATTCTATGGCTCAGCGGATTATTATCTACGCTACTTTTAACTTATATAGTTAAGTTGGTGTTTAAGATGATAGGGTAAAGTAAGTAATTAAAATAGTCATCGTCATTGCGAGGAGAAACTGTAAGTTTTGACGAAGCAATCTCAGGATATTTGACAAGATTACCACGCTCCTTTTAGTCGTTTGCAATGACGATTTGGTATCCACGCAACAATAGACTAAATATATGACAAAAATCTCAGCATTTATTATTACCAAAAATGAAGCTGCAAGAATAGCACGAGCTATAAATAGCGTAAAAAATATTGCGAGTGAAGTGATAGTAGTCGATAGCGAAAGTACTGATGATACAGTAGAAATAGCTGAAAAATTAGGAGCAAAGGTAATAGTAAAGCCGTGGCTTGGTTATGTAGGGCAGAAATCTTTTGCCGAAAGCCTTTGCGTCAATGATTGGATTCTTAATATTGATGCCGATGAGGAGTTATCTAAAGAGTTACAAGACGAAATAGAGTATATTTTTGCCTCTCATAATCAAGATCGTTATTTAGCTTATCAAATAAAGCTGCTAATAATGCATCGTAACGACCGAAAGCCACGAATGTTTGCTCCATTTAATAAATGTATTCGGTTGTATAATAAAAAATTTGCAAGCTTTGCAAATACCTTAAATAGTACTACTCATGACTCGGTGGTATTTAACAAAGATGTTGATTTTGCAGATAAAGTGTATCTATTAAATGAAGCTGCTTATCATTATTCGGGTACTTCAATTGAGCAGTTGGTAACTAAAGCAAATTTTTATTCTAGTGAGCAAGCAAAAGATTTAGTTAAGCAAGGAAAAAAGCTTTCAAATTTTCGTTTAACAACTGAAATGATATGGTGGTTTTTTAAAGCGTTTTTTATCAGACGCTATTTTGTATTTGGTTTTGACGGTTTTGTAGATTCAATAATTTTTGCTTTTGCAAGATTTCTAAGGCTTGCTAAGTTAAGGGAGGCGTCGCTTAAATCAAAAAACGTCATGAGCTACGCGACTGATAAGGAGCGTGGCAATCTCATGAAATAATAACAAACTCCTGAGATTGCTTCGTCGAATTACTATGTAATTCTTCTCGCAATGACGATTTAGAAAATAAAAATAAATAAATTATGAAAGAAAATTTTAATGTTAGTAAATTAAAAAACGGTTTGACAATTTTAACCTATAATATGCCTTATGTTAATTCGGTAGCAATAAATTTAATTGTTAAAGTCGGAAGCCGTTATGAAAATCCTGAAGAAGAGGGTATTTCTCATTTTCTTGAGCATATGGCTTTTAAAGGTACTACAACAAGAACGGCAAAACAAATAGCCGAAGAATTTGATGAGATAGGCGGTCATTTTAACGCTTATACAGGTCATGAAAAAACAATATATTATGCACGAGTATTATCCGAAAATTGTGATAAAGCACTTAATATACTTGGCGATATAATACAAAATTCTATCTTTGCTGAAGAAGAGATAGCAAAGGAATATCAGGTAATATTACAGGAAATAGCACATAGCCAAGATAATCCTGATGATTTAATATATGAGAAGTTTTATAGCAGTGTTTATAAGGATCAACCGCTCGGTAAACCGATTCTTGGAACAAGCAAAACATTATCTAGTTTTACTAAAGAGCATTTTTTGAGTTTTATAGATAAACATTATAACGCTGGAAATCTGTATTTATCGGTTGCCGGTAATGTTGAACACGATAAAATAGTAAGTAGTGCAGAGCGATTGTTTTCCTCTTTAAAGCAAGGAGAAAAAAGTAATTTTCTTCCTGCAAAATATATAGGAGGTAATAGCTTTATCAATAAGGATTTGGAGCAGACTACTTTGATAATGGGTTTTGAAGGAACGCCTTATATTAACTTAGAAAGGCTTTACCGAACCCAGTTACTTGCTATAATATTCGGAGGTGGTATGTCTTCACGTTTATTCCAGCATATTCGTGAAAAATTAGGTCTTGCATATGCAGTGGGTAGTTATAATAGTACATATTCTGATAGTGGTGTATTTACTATTTATGCAAGTACCGCACATGATAAATTGGAGTTATTATATAAAGAGCTTAAAACCGAAATAACCAAGATGACTGAGAAAGTTAATGAAGAAGAGATGATTAGAGCTAAAACACAACTACGAAGTAATTTGTTGATGGCACAAGAAAAAGTAGCTTATAAATCAGAAGAAATCGGTAAAAATTATGCAGCTTTCGGTAAATATATTTCTCCTGAAGAGATTATGGAAATTATTACGAATATAAAAGCCGATGACATTATTAATACGGCAAATAAAATATTTAGTGGTATTACTACATCGGCAATTATCGGTCCGAATGATCTTCAGGGATTTTAATCTCGTTCTCGCGTTGATATCTAATCGTCATTGCGAGGAGCGAAGCGACGTGGCAATCTCATGATAACAAACTCCTGAGATTGCTTCGTCGAATTACTACGTAATTCTTCTCGCAATGACGGAAAATCGGCCCACGCAAGCAAGCATTCTTAGCAATGACGAGGAAAATGAATTTTGAGAAAATAGCAAATGAAAACACAACTTTACAAAGGTTCAAGTAAAATTTTATATTCCGCCAAAGAAGATTTTTTACTTATAATGGCCTTTTCCGATAATGTTAGCTTAGAAAGCGGTGAAAATATTGAGGTCTCAGGTAAAGGGGTACTTAATAATAATATTTCTTCCTTTCTAATGGATAAACTGGAAATGAACGGCATTGAAAATCATTTTATTGAAAAAATAAATATGAGGGAGCAATTAATTCAATATGTTGAGGTTTTTCCGGTACAAGTAATAATATCATCGGTAGCATGCGGTAGATTTGTAAAAGAGTTCGGTATGGACGAAGGGTATGTATTTGATAAACCGATCATTGATTTTAAGGTCCGAAGTCGTGAATTTAAATATCCAATAGTTAATGAGTATCAAATATTAAATTTCGGCTGGTTAACTAGGGATGAAATTAAAGCGGTAAAAGAGCAAGCTTTGCGTATATATGATTTTTTAAGCGGCTTATTTATCGGTGTCGGGATTCGTCTTGTTGAGTGTAAATTAGAATTTGGGCGTGTGTTTAACGGTGAAGAATCAATCATTATGTTAACTGATGAAATTAGTCCGGATAATTGTAGGTTGTGGCATATTAACAGTAATGAAAAATTAGGATTTGAATTGCTTGAAAACGAGCCGAATAAAGCTTTTGAGTCATATCAGCTAATAGCTGATCGTTTAAAAGAAAAATAAATATATTTTTTAAGCGATATATGATATTTTGGACTTGAAAAACACTCCGATGTCATACCGGTTTTGTTTCATCGTCATTGCGAGCGAACGTTAGTGAGCTTGGCAATCTCAGGAATTCGTCCCGAGATTGCTTCGTCAATTTACTATTGTAAATTTCCTCGCAATGACGATTTGGTATCCACACAGGAACAACATTCTTGATTTTTAATAATTTTTTACAGTAAAAAAGATGAAAATACGATTTATTATAATAAGTTTTATAGCTCTAATCTTAGTGGGATGGGGATATGCTGCTTATAAATTTGAACATCAAAGTAAAGAGAATATTATCTCTATTCTTGACGAATATGGGGAATATATAACTTATGATTCAATGAAAGTTAATAAATATTGTTTTAGTGTTACTTTGAATAAAGTAATGCTAAAACCTATAGATTTTTATCATGATGAAGTGGTTATTAAGCATATACCGTTTTTAAATATTACAAAAATTGACTCTTACGGAAATGACGTAAAAATTACTACCGCTCAAGATGAAGAAGATATTTTATATTCTCCGGATCATCATACAACAATTTGGTTTAGAAAATCTTTATTTAATAGAGAGCCAAGTTATTGGAAATTAAGCATGAATGATAGTAAATCAACTCTATATAGTTCTAGGGATTCAGAAAAATTAGAAGAGAGTGATAGTGGTAATTCTGTAATTACTAATACTAAAACCACAGACAATCTTAATTTGTTGACTATAGACGGGAAAGATAACGTTTCTTTTATTTCTGAAAACTATAGTAAAAATTTACCTGATAAGATTTTAAAGTTTTTAAGAAACAAAATAGGAGAGGATTTTAGCCTTAACTCATTTGAATATGATTTAGCAAAGTTGGAGGTATTAAATGTACCAACTACTTATAATGCTAAATTAAAGCTTAAATATAGTGATGAGCTATTAGCTCTTGGAAAATTATTAATTCAAAACTTTTCTCTAAATCAAAAGCAAGATGAAAATATGCACGCTGTTATTTTTATGCAGATATTAGGAGAATTAGTAAAAGGTAAACCGTTTTTATTCTCTTGCGATATTGAAAGAAAAGGAAAAGTAGAAAGTAATTTATATAAATTAAATATAGAAAAAGATAAAATCTTTGATTTTGCTTTAAATATTAAATCTACTAAAGAACCTTCTGAAACATACCAAAAAACGGCAGTTGAAGCTTTAGGAAGCTACTTTAGTAATGGTTTAAACAAAAGAGCCGAGTTAGATAAAATTTTTAAACTAACTAGCCCTATTACTCAAGAAGACGGAGAAAAAGTAATGGGAGTTTTTGCAAAAATAAATAATTCCGAATTTAATTTAAAAGGTGAGTTTGATCCTGAAGCAAAAAAATTATCAGGTAAAACTAACCTTGTGATGGATGATTTTAATTTTGCTATTGATATTGATATGCCTAATTTAGAGAATATTCTAAATCTAGAAAGTGTAATAAAATTATCGGATCCAAATGCGTTTATAAATAATTTTGTGAATTATACTAATAATGCTATTATACCGGTGCTTAATAAAATAGAAGATTCTAAGGAATTTGCTTTAAATCTAGGGAAACAATCTTCAATAATAAAGCAATACGGCTTTAGGGCAATAGAAGCTTTTAGTAAAAATTCTGAATTAAAAGACGGTGAATCTTTAGTAGTTGATGTAAAAAGTAAAGATGCCGGACTAACTATTAACGATAAAACTACGGATCAGATTTTTGGTGATGCAAGAGTATTAGAATTTATGAATGCTATGGCTATGATAGAGCAAGAAAGACATATTGTTATTCACCAAAAAGGATGAAATATGAAAATTTTTCAAAATGATACCGCAAAAATATATCTTGCAGATTGCTTAATTGCATTGAATGATATTCAAAATGAATCTATAGATCTTATATTCGCAGATCCTCCTTATAACATAGGTAAACGATTTGGTAACTTTGTTGATTCATGGCCTTCTGATAAAGATTATGAGAAATGGTGTTACAAATGGCTTGAATTATGTATTAAAAAACTGAAGCCTCATGGGTCTCTTTATGTAATGACAAGTACACAAGCTATGCCATATATTGATTTATGGCTGAGAGAAAAAATGACTATTTTATCTAGAATAGTTTGGCATTATGATAGTTCTGGAGTGCAAGCAAAAAAATATTATGGCTCATTATATGAACCAATATTATTTGCAGTAAAAAACCCAAAATCATATACGTTTAATGCTTCGGATATTGAAGTAGAAGCAAAAACGGGAGCAAAAAGAAAATTAATTGATTACAGGAAAGCAATTCCAACAGCGTATAAAACTACAAAAATTCCAGGTAATACTTGGTACATTCCAAGAGTTAGGTATAGGATGAATGAGTATGAAGAACACCCAAGTCAAAAGCCTGAAATGTTATTAGAGCGAATTATAAAGGCAAGTAGTAATGTTGGTGATGTAGTCCTTGACCCATTCGGTGGAACATTTTCAACTAGTGTAGTTGCTCAAAGATTAGGAAGAAACAGCATTAGTATTGAACTACAAGAAGAATACTTCAAGATTGGGTTAAGACGATTAGGAATTTCAAGTGAGTATAATGGTGAAAAACTAGTAGAATCAGATAAAAATTTTATTAGAAAGAATCAAAAAGAAATTTCCACACAGTGTATGGTATTATGACTAATAGTTTATCAATGATGCACTTTTTTTCGCAAAAGATTATTGAAATATTAGAAAAGCATTTTGGAAGCAATGCCATATTTATTTTTGAAAATAGTCCTCTTATAGGATATTTAAACACAAAAACAAAATCAGCTAGTAAAGGATCAAAAGCACGAGGAGCATTTGCAAATCATTATGCCTTGTATGTCATTATCGAGGATTATATAAATAAAGGATACCTAGATAAAAGTAATGGCGAATATGCTAATTACGAAGGTGCAAAATTTAGCGATTTATTTAGAAGGCAGAGAGAACTTCCTTTTGGTATAAAATTGCAAAACCATGCTTTAAATTCAAGATTGAATGACGAATTTAAAAAATTTTATCCACTACTTGGAAAAACTCCGATTGTTAGAGATGTTGAAACACAAAGATACTGGATACAGGAAGACTTATTAAAAATAAAAACTCAAGATGAAAACGGGAATAATTTAGAATTAAATATTTCAAAAGCTATTATTGATATAATTAATGAATATATTGCAGCAAAAAAATTAGCCTTTGAGAGTTTTATAGAGGTATGTACAAAAATTGCATTGTTAGGAAAAGAAAATCATAATTCTGCTATAGATTTTGTTAAAGAGCAGTTAAAACCAAATGTCGATGCTAGAGTTTTTGAAATTGTTAGTTATGCAGTATTGAAAACAAGGTATGGTAAGCAAACAATATGGATAGGTAGAACAAAGGAAGATTTAACGGAAGAAGTTCTAATTTTATATAAGACAGGTAGAACTAATGCTAACGATGGTGGTATTGACTTTGTCATGAAACCACTTGGTAGATTTTTTCAAGTTACAGAAACGATTGATTTCGACAAATATTTTCTTGACATCGATAAAGTGCAAAAATTTCCAATAACTTTTGTTGTAAAAACAGAAGAACCGGTAGATCTGATTAGAGAATCTATAAAAGCACAAGCCAGGTCCAAATATAAAATTAATGCTATAGTTGATTCATATATGAACTCTATTGAAGAAATTATTAATTCTTCTAATTTAATTGAGTATTTCAATTCTATTGTTCAATCTGGTTCTTTAGAACAAGTCATGGATGAAATAATTAATCAAAGTAAAGTAGAATTTAATTATATAAGTGATGAGGAGAATGAAATATTTGATGAATCAATTATTAATGAAGATTGAATTAGTTATTAAATTTTAAAAGCCTTTAAGTGAATATTACAAAGAGATTTGTAGAATCGATGAGCAGCATCTAGGCTATCAGAATCGTCATTGCAAGAAGGCATTCATGCCGGTTATAATCCTTAAAATTATAAGTTTTAAAAAATAAGTTAGAATAAAAAATGATAAATATTTCCTTTCCCGATGGTAGCGTAAAGCAGTTTGAAAAAAACATTACCGCCTATGAAGTAGTAAATGCAATTTCAATGTCGCTTGCTAAAGCAGCAATGGTTGCTGAAATAAACGGTGAGCTTAAAGATTTAAGTACTGTAATTGAAAATGATTGCAAGCTTCGTATTTTAACTGCAAAAGATCCTGAATGTCTTGAGATTATCAGACATGATGCAGCTCATATTATAGCTGAAGCTGCTAAAGAATTATTCCCTGATATTCAAGTAACTATCGGTCCTGCAATTGAAAACGGTTTCTTTTACGATTTTGCTAAGGATAAGCCATTTACGCCGGATGATGTGGCAATGATAGAAGCAAGAATGCATGAAATAGTTAAGCGAAACGAACAAATTACTAGAGAACTATGGGATAGGGATAAAGCCGTAGAGTTTTTTAAATCGATAGGAGAGCATTATAAAGCCGAAATTATTGCTTCAATTCCGGCAGGTGAACCAATTACTTTATACAAGCAAGGTAATTTTATTGATCTGTGCCGAGGTCCGCATGCTCCTTCTACGGGTTTTGTTAAACATTTTAAGTTGATGAAAGTTGCAGGAGCTTATTGGCGAGGTGATAGTCGTAATGAGATGTTGCAGCGTATATACGGTACGGCTTGGGCTACGAAAGAGCAGCTTGATAATTACCTATTTATGCTTGAAGAAGCTGAAAAGCGTGATCATAGAAAACTAGGTAAAGAGCTTGATCTGTTCCATTTCCAAGAAGAAGCTCAAGGGATGGTATTTTGGCATGATAAAGGCTGGAGTATATATAATACTATCGAGCAATATATCAGAAAAAAGATTCGTAAGAACGGTTATACAGAGGTTAAGACTCCTGTTTTGGTGGATAAAAGCCTTTGGGAGGCTTCAGGACACTGGGAAAAGTTTCGTGAAGATATGTTTGCGTTAGAAACAGATGACAAGACATTAGCTTTAAAGCCGATGAATTGCCCTTGCCATGTGCAGATTTTCAAACAAGGTATCAAGAGCTACCGTGATTTACCGCTTCGTATGTCGGAGTTTGGTTTGTGTCACCGTAATGAGGCATCAGGGGCTTTACACGGCTTAATGAGAGTACGTAGCTTAGTGCAAGACGATGCACATATATTTTGTGCAGAGGAGCAAATTACCGATGAAACAGTTAGTTTTTGTAAATTACTGACGGAAGTTTATAAAGATTTCGGTTTTACCGATATAAAGGTAAAATTCTCTGATCGCCCTGAAATCAGAGCAGGAAGTGATGAAGTTTGGGATAAGGCTGAGAATGCTTTAAAAGAAGCAGTGGAAAAAGCAGGGTTTACTTATACGTTAAACCCGGGCGAGGGAGCATTTTACGGACCGAAGCTTGAGTTTGTTTTAACCGATGCGATAGAACGGCAATGGCAATGCGGAACACTTCAGATGGATTTTGTTTTGCCGGAGCGACTCGATGCTAGCTATATTGCAGCAAGCGGTGAGAAAAAAAGACCGGTAATGCTCCATAGGGCAATACTCGGCTCGCTTGAGCGTTTTATCGGTATATTGATTGAAGAATATGCCGGACGTTTTCCTATTTGGCTTGCTCCTATACAAGTCGCTATTGCAACAATCACAAGCGATTTAAACGATTACGCTTTAGAAGTACAAAAAGCTTTAATTGATAACGGGGTAAGAACGGATATTAATATTTCTCCCGATAAAATTAACTATAAGATTCGTGAGTTTTCTAACCAAAAAATACCGATGATTGCCGTAATCGGTAAACAAGAGCAAGAAAATAAACAAGTAACGATTAGAAGGCTTGGAACTACCGAGCAGGAAGTATTATCGATAGAGAAGTTAGTACAGTTAGTGAAAGAGGAGAATGCTAAATATCTTTAAGAAAAAATATACGTCATTGCGAGAAGAATTACGTAGTAATTCGGCGAAGCAATCTCAGGATATTTGACGGGATTGCCACATCGCTTCGCTCCTCGCAATGACGATTTGGCATCCATGCAACAAATCATTATTTACTGTAAATGAAGGGTGCAATTATATCGCTGATTATATTTTCCTTCAAATATTTCACAATTAAAACCTAAAGCACGATAAAAGTCTACTGCATCATCATCAGTTTCAACTATTATTCTCTTTAAAGCAAAATGACTAATTATATATAAAATTAGTTGTTTTCCAATTCCTTGAGATCGAAAAGTTTTTAATACGCTAATATGCTTAATTATAGCTTGCATAGGTAATACTTCAATTCCAATTATACCAATTAAGTTTTCTTCTATAAAGCATCCGATAAGGTGCAGTTTAGTATTGTTGTAACTTTCTAATACTTGACTAATTTTTTCAGTAGTAGGATTACCTATACTATCAGCGATTAAAGTATCTAGATTTTTTTCGGTAAAATTTACCGGTCTAAATATTGGTTGCATAATAAAGCAGATTGAATTTTAGTTAGGAGCATTGTATTATAAATAGTCTGCAATTTAATAAAAATCAATATTTATGAATCCCCTCTCTTTTTTATGGTCGGTTATAAAGCCGTATAAATATTGCTATCTTGTTATGATAATGGCCCCGTTTGCAAATGGTGTTCATCCTATTTTATATAATTATGCCGTAAAGCTTTTACTTGATCTGTTTACCCAAAATGAATAAATTACATTTGCCCAAAGTTATAAACCGATAATATGGTTTATAGCAGCACAAGCTATACTTGATGGGGCTTGGCGTGCTCACAATTTTGCACAGCTTAAAGCTATGCCTTATATCTTCCAAGATATGATGAATAAAATATGTACTCACTGTTTTAATTTGCCGTATACTTATTTTCAAAATAACCTTTCCGGCTCTATAGTTGGAAGAATGCAGGGCATAGGTGATAACTATCATAAAATGCATCAATCTATTGAGGGGAAATTAAGCAAACCGCTACTCATTACACTATTTTCAGGGATTACTCTTGCCTATATTAATATTAAAATATTTACTGTTATTATTGCCTTTACTGCTTTTTATCTACCGCTTGCATTACGGTTTTTTACTAAACTTGCAAAAATGGAGCAGGCTAAGCAAGATTCTTGGTATAATTTATTTGGAACAGTTGCTGACTGTATTACAAATATCTTTACTATTTTTTCGTTTGCGTCAAAACAACGAGAATTAAATAAAGTACAAGATTATTACCGTAATGTACATAACCCTCTAACAATAAGATATTACAAATACGATCTAATTATCTCTATAATACTTGCCTTAGTCTATTGGGTATATTTGATAGGAGTTTTTGTATATGTAATTTACTTGCGTAATTTAGGAGAAATTAGCATTGGTGATATTGCTTTTATTATGTCGCTAACGTTTCTATTTGCTGAAAATTCTTGGCATGCTACTATGGCAGTTAAAGACTTTTTAGAAGATGTGGCAGCTTTTCGTTCATCCTTTACAATTATGCAAATTCCGCAAGATACTATAGATAAAGAAAATGCCGCTGAATTAAAAATTTCTAAAGGAGAGATTATATTTAAAGATATATCTTTTTCATACAAAGAAGGGAGTAGTGTATTTCAGTCTCTTAATTTGCATATAAAAGCCGGTGAGAAAGTTGGTATTGTAGGGCATTCAGGTGGCGGTAAATCTACTTTGATTTCGTTATTGTTGAAAAACTTTAAAGCATCAAGCGGCGATATTATAATCGATAACCAAAGTGTTTACGATACTTCATCTGATAGCCTACGGAAGCAGATATCATTAATTCCGCAAGATATTATGCTTTTTCATCGTGGGATAGGCGAGAATATCGGCTATGCAAAAGAAAATGCTTTACCTCAGGAAATAGAAAATGCTGCCAAAGCTGCAAATATTCATGAATTTATCGAAAGTTTACCGGAAAAATATAACACCATTGTTGGTGAGAGAGGAGTAAAGCTAAGTGGCGGGCAGAGGCAACGTATAGCAATTGCCCGTGCTATTCTTAAAAACGCTCCTATCTTGGTTTTAGATGAGGCAACTTCAAGCCTTGATAGCCACACAGAGCAAGAGGTACAAAAATCTATTAACACAATGCTTGATATTGATAATGTAACGATAATTGCTATAGCTCACAGATTATCTACTATCAAGCATATGGATAGAATTATTGTTATGGATAAAGGCAAAATCATAGAAGACGGCACTTTTACGGAACTTGTGCGTAAAGAAAATGGTAAATTTAAGGAGTTGTGGGAGCATCAAGTTAACGGCTTTGTCTAGACTCGTTTAATTTGAAAAATTGGCTGCGTTGTTTCATATTTTTTGATCCTCACGTACTAGTATGTAGGCGTTGTTGCGTGGGTCGGTAAACCCCACTTGTCACCCCGTGGCTTGACCACGGGGTCCAGAAAAAATAACTTCAACATTGTTACCCACACTACGTGTTTAACAAAATAAACATATAAAAATAAATTTTTATATGTTTTACTGGATCCCGTGAATAAATCACGGGATGACAGAGAGGAATAATAAGCCACGCAACACCTGTGAACGGTTACACCCCTAAGGCTTTTTTACCTTTAGATTGTTCTTGTTCAACTGCTTGAGTATGAGACTTGACTTGAGGGATTGCGAGATCGACTACATGTTCATATCTAACGCCGTTTTCAAATAAAACTTGACCGCATTTATTCACTTGAATAACATCTTCTTTAGAGAACTTATTTAAAATAACTTCTGTAATGTCGTAAAGGAATTTCCAAGATAATTCTATTCTTTCTTGTAATGTCAGCTTTTTATTTTCCGGTTTTTGACTATTAAGAGCAACATTTGGCGAATCATCAATATTATCTCCAGTAGGTAATATATTTTTTTTACGTGCTGCTATTTTCTTATACATTAAAAATATTAATAATAATGCTAAGCAACCTATGGCAATTAAAATATGAGTATTAGAATTAGACACTATTTTGCTCTTCCTTGTTGTTGAGTTAAGTTTTGTGTTTTAGAAAGTATCGTAACCACTGCTTTACCTATATTAACTAAGTTAGCTATATCAGGAGCTAGCTTTGCAACTGCTAAGACTGGAGGCGGTAATAAGTTAGTTTTTATTGTTAGACTTATAACATTTCCGAGTTCTTTACTTCCTGGTATTACTCCTACTATTTTTTTTATGTCACTTGCAATTTCCATAGCTTTTTCTGCGGTTTTACATAAGGATTCTATCTTTTCGCCAAAAGAAGCTTCCGGATTTAATACTTTTAATAATTCTGTTTTAGCTTCATTTAGATTATCCGAAATAGTATTCTTTACAGAGTTTAATTTGTCAATATTTATATCTTGTGGAATTGCATTTTCAATATTACTTTTTAGTTCTGCTATTTTTTCTTCTACTTCATCTTTACTTTTTGGTATAGCTTTAGCAGCTTTTGCAACATTCTCTAGTGAAGCTTGGTTATTAGGGTTTTTATTTGCTATTTCAATAATTTTTCGAGGCGGTTCTTTTGATATTTCTGAAATTGCGGCAACTTTCTTGGCTTTTTCATAGATGTTTTCAAGCTTCTCATTAGATTTAGCCTCTTCCCTTATTTCTTTTATATCATTATGCAATTTTGTTATTTTTGGCAATAATTTTTCAGAGTCAATAAGATTATTTACTTTTTCAAGTATTCCGCTTGTTTGTATAAATATCCCAAGCATCGGTATTTGAGTGGATATAACCCCGACTAATATATTTTCTAATGATTCTATAATTTTTTTAGAAGCTCCAGGATAGAGTTTATCTAATTCTTGCTGAAATTTTAAAACTTGTTCTAAAACGTTTAAACATTTTTCTACAATAATCCCGTCAAATAAAAAGATATCTTTTGTTTTTAACTGTTCTTGATATGCTTTCTCAAGTGCTTCAGATAAAGTAGTTAGAGATTCTTGTATTGTCCTATTAAAAAGTTTTTCTATTTTCTCTATATCGATATTTTCAGTGTGAGATAATTCATTTAAAGAATTTTGTAAAATATAAAATAAATGATCTTCTAAATCTTTTACATTCATTTTCAAAGATTTTGTAAAACCGTTTAATTTTATTAAAAGTCTTTGTAGTTCTTCTTGTTGTTCTTTATTTAATCCGCTGAAACTAGAAAAATCAATTATAGACATAAAATTTATTATTTTGTTACCAAATATTAATTAATCTTAAAGCTTTATAACCGTAAAATAAAATGTAAAATAGTTATCATTGCCCTTGAGATTAATTTTTGTTATATTACGTGCTAACATTGCTACAATAGATTTATATTGTTTTATTGGGATATAGGTATATTCTTGAAAGATTAAACTAATCTAACTAACATATTATCAATTATTCAAAAAATTTATGCGTAAATTAACTACATTTATTATCACATTATTACTAACCGGTTCGGCTGCTGCTGTTGATTTGCAGGAAGCTTTAACTGAAGGATATAAGAATAATGAGGAGCTAAAAGCTGCTAGAATTAAGTTTTTGAATGCGATTGAGCAGTTCCCTCAAGCTTTCTCAGGATTTATGCCTAATGCCGGATTGCAGATTAATAGACAAAATAGTAAGACTAAATATAATCAAAAATATACTGATAGGCTTGGTCTTACTCCAAGAGAGACAGATAGCAATCAAGGTGCATTAACAATTGAGCAATCATTATTTAGCGGTGGTTCTAGTGTTGCGGCTCTTAAAGCTGCTCAATCAGGGTTTAGAGCGTCACGAGGCGAATATTATGCTGGCGAACAAAAAATATTATTAAATTTAATAACTGCTTATCTTGATTGTTTTGAGAGCAAAGAGAAATATGATATTTCTGAAAGTAGGGTTCGTACTAACATACAACAAGTTAACACTGTTGAAGAGAAATTAAGACTAGGGGAAGCAACGGCAATAGATATAGCAACCGCAAGAGCAGGGCTTGCAGCGGCAGAAACGAATAAACTAGCTGCCTATGCCGATTTTCAAGGAAAAAAAGCAAATTTTATTAGAGTATTCGGTATAGAGCCTAAAGATATAACTATGCCTAATTTACCTGATAGATTACCTGCTTCATTGGATGAGTTAACAAGAAAAGCCGCTAAATTAAACCCTGATATTGATTCGGCAAGACATAATGTAACTTCGGCGAAAGCTTTGGAAATGGTGCAGAAAGGAAAATTATTGCCGCAAGTAAGCGTAAAGTTGCAATCAGGTAGAACTAACTATAATCCACAAGATCCAGCTGTTCAAAATATAAACAATAAAAGCTATACTACTATTCTTTCGGTAAATATCCCTATTTATCCAAATGGAGGGGCTCAATATTCAGAAATTAGAAAAGCTAAAAACCAAACAAGAAATAGTGCAGTTCAGCTTGATAGTGCGATAAAGCAGACACAAGCGGGTGTTGTAAGCGTGTGGGAAGGATTTGAAGCGGCAAAATCTCGTATTGTTGCAGCTAATCAAGGTGTGGAGGCCGCACAAATATCATATGACAGTACGGTGCAAGAGGAAATAGTCGGCTCCAAAACTATACTCGATGTTTTAGATGCTGAGCAAAAATTGTATGAAGCAAAAATAACTCGTGTGGATGCGTATAAGAATTCAGTACTTGCGGCATATCAAATGAAATTGTTAACCGGCGAGCTAACGGCTCAAAGTTTAAAACTTAAAGTAAAATATTTTAGTCCTGAAGAAGAGTTTAAGACTATTAAAAAGAAAATGTTTATAGGTTTCTAACGTGAGTAAGGAAAATAAAAAGAACCAAGATATGTCAATAGAAGACATATTAAAATCGATCAAAGGAGTAATTAACGAACGTAAAAATCCTATTTATGAAGATGATAGTGAAGATGAAGATATATTAGAGCTAACGGAAATAGTAAATCAAGATGAGGAAGAAAAGTTGATATCAACTAAATCTGCTGAAGAGATAGGTGATATTTTTAAAAATTTTACCGATACTATTAAAGATAAAAAGCTGGATAATAATATCTCATCTAAAAATGCACTTGAAGAATTAGTCGCCCAGATGTTAAAACCGGAACTTAAAGCTTGGCTTGATAAAAATCTACCTGTACTTGTTAAAGAGTTAGTAGAAATTGAAATAAAGAAATTGGTGCAGAATAGTAAGAAGTAGAAGAGTAAACGTCATTGCGAGGAGGGACAGAGTCCCGACGCGGCAATCTTGTTAAGAATCCTGAGATTGCTTCGTCAAATTACTTTGTAATTTTCCGTAGCTTATGACGTTATAGGATAATTATTTAATAAGGAATTATATGTTAAATAAATTATGTAAGATATTATTTTTTATCAATCTGTTATTGGTTGCAGTGCAAAGTTATGCTTCTCCTCCGCCCTTACCGCCATCATTACCGGCTGCCGAAATAGATACTAAAGATAAGGATGTTAGCTCTAATTCCGATATTTCTTTTTTTGATAAATTTAAGCAATTTTTTAATAAATCAAAAAAGAAAAATATCCCCCCTAAGCCAAATGAACAAACAAAAGCAGTCCCTCAAGAAGAGCCAAAGCTAGCTTCACAAGAGCATACTGAAGCTGATGCGTCTGAACCTTTTATAGATACCGGTAATACGGCGTTGCCTAGTGTCACCGCAAGTAATGAACATGAAAATAGTGTAAATTTAGCTTCTCATGACATTCAGGAGCCTAATGAAACCGAGGCATCTAAACCTTTTATAGATGTTGGTAATATAGCGTTGCCTAGTGTCACCGCAAGTAATGATGTTCATACAAATACCGAGCATGAAAATAGTACAAATTTAGCTTCTCATGACAACACACCGGATATACAATCTACACATCAAGAACCTAATGAATCGGAAACATCTGAACCTTTTATAGATATTGGTAGTGCAAAGTTGCCTACTGCTACAAGTAATGAAATACATGAGGAAGGAGTTGCTTCTGATGAGCATAAAGATACAAATTTAGCTTCTAATATTATAACTCCTAATGTACCGAGACCGATAGTATCTATGCCCCCGGCTCAAGCAGGAAGTTATGTAGTGCCTCCGCAGCGACCGGTGCAAATATATAAACCAACTAATTTGCCGCCTGTGCATAAGCCTATTCCGCTTAATCCCCCTCCTAATGCTAATAAAGAGGAAGAAAGCGTAGCACCGATAGCACCGCAATCTATACCTAATATGCCCGCTGTTTCTCCGCCTGTGGTTAGCCCGCCGGTAATCCAAGATACTACTACCCCTAGTACTATGCCGACAACAGTACCTCCTGCAGAAACTCCGGCAGTACCTAGTAATGTACCTGCACCTCCGGTAATACCTACAAATCAACCTTCTACACAGCCTATACTACCTCCTAGCCCAAATACCCCCGTTACTACTCCGTCTAAAGTAGTTCCTACAACTGATTCTTCGGCGGAAATAAATAATTCGCAAGAGACATTTGTTGCTGTTTCAGATGTCCCAAAAAAACAAGATTGGAATACTCCGCTTATCCCCGTTGTTGTAGTAAAGCCAAATCAACCTCAATCTCAGCCTTTAGAGGAGCAAATTAAGAATAATCAAACTACAAATAATCAAGAGAAATCACCGCCGACAAGCTCTCCAAATGTTACGATTCAAAAACAAGATAATAACGTAAATAATGAAACCTCGGAGTTAGTAACAAAATTTGTTAAAGATGAAACGCAAATGTTACTTTTACCTGATGATGATATAGTTCTTGGTAAACTAACAGAGCAAGCGACTTTAGAGCAGATGGATATGTATGCATATATAGAGCTGTTCCAAAAGAAAGAAGAATGGATAGCAAGTGCTGAAAGAAGAAAAGTTGTAGAGAGTTTTATTAAATATGATAATGATATAAATAAAAAGAAAGATATTTATGCCAATCTATCTTATTGTAAGGCAGTAGATAATGTTTTTAGAGCAGTTGATAGAAACAATCTTTTTGGGTTGCGTGCGTTACTTGACGTTTATCCAATATTGCAAGAAAAAAGTAGAAGCGGTGAGACATTACTAACTGCTGCTATTTATAACGATAATTACTATTTAGCAAAATTTTTGGTTATACGAGGTATTAAAATCTCTACTCTAAATGATGAATGCCAATATCCGTTAGATATTGCATTAGCTCAAGGAAACGCTAACATAGCTTGCATGTTAATCAAAGCTAAGGGATACAATTGATAATGTCATGCCATTGAGGCATTGACGTTGTTGTGTGGAATGGTTTTCCGTCATTGCGAGGAAATTACGAAGTAATTGACGAAGCAATCCAGTTAAAAATTCTGTGAATCAGAATTTTTTTAATTATTTTTCTGGATTGCCACGTTGCTTCGCTCCTCGCAATGACGATTTGGCATCCACGTAACAATACCTGCTCGCAATGACGTAGAGTTTTCAAACAATTTCTTCAAAGCTTAATTGCTTTTCTATGTTAAATAGTTTAATTTAGGAAAGAAAATAATTAATTAAATCTCTAATATATGAGCGATTTATTCAGCTTTAACAAAGAAAAAAAGAATAAGCTAGTCGATAATAATTACAGTGCAAAAGATATTGAAGTATTAGAGGGGCTTGAGCCTGTTCGTAAAAGACCGGGGATGTATATCGGGGGTACCGATTCAAATGCTATGCATCATTTAGTATCTGAGGTGCTGGATAATGCTATGGATGAAGCAGTCGCCGGCTTTGCAAGTATCATCACGATAAAGATGAATCAGGATCATAGTATTACTATATTTGATAACGGTCGTGGTATTCCTATTGATAATCATCCTAAATTTCCTGACAAATCAGCCTTAGAAGTAATTTTAACTACTCTTCATTCAGGAGGTAAATTCTCAAATAATGTTTATCATACTGCAGGCGGATTACATGGTGTTGGAATATCGGTAGTAAATGCTTTATCTAAACATTTAGAAATAAAGGTTTATAAACAAGGTAAATTATATAGCCAAAGTTATTCTAAAGGAGAAAAATTAACTGATTTAATATGTGAAGAAGCATCTAAAAGGCTAAGAGGTACATCAATAAATTTCACTCCAGATCCGGAAATTTTTAGTGAAAAATTACATTTTAACCCTAAAAAGATTTATGAGCTTGCAAGGTCAAAAGCTTATTTATATCGTGGTGTTACTATAGAATGGGAATGCGAAGTAGAAGTACCGTCAGATATACCTAAAAAGGCATTAATAAATTTTCCGAACGGTTTAAAGGATTATTTAAGTTCAAAAATAACTTTAGATAATTTAATTATTCCGGAAATTTTTTCAGGTAATATAGAGTCTACGCCGGACGGGATAAAACTTGAATGGGCGATTTGTTGGCAAAATAATGATAACTCGGCATTTATTCAATCATATTGTAATACTGTTCCGACTCCTCAAGGAGGAACACATGAGCAAGGTCTTAAGTCGGCTATTTTACGTGCGCTTAAAGCATACGGTGAAATGATAGGAAATAAAAAAGCTGCTAATCTAACTATTGAGGATATTTTAGAAACCGCAAGTGTCGTACTTTCTATTTTTATAGCTGAGCCGTCTTTTCAAGGACAAACTAAGGAAAAATTAGTGTCAAACGGTGTAAGTAGACCGGTTGAGAATATAATAAAAGATCATTTTGACCACTTCCTTAGTAGCGATAAAGCTTTAGCTACTAATTTACTTGATCATTTCATTGCCATTGCTGAGTTTAGAATAAGTAAGAAAAACGAAAAAAATATTTCCCGTAAAAATGCCACTCAAAAATTACGTTTACCCGGTAAACTTGCCGATTGCACACGAACTACGCCCGGAGGGACGGAATTATTTATTGTAGAGGGTGATTCGGCAGGAGGCTCTGCAAAACAAGCTCGTAATAGAGAAACACAAGCAGTATTACCGCTATGGGGTAAAGTTCTAAATGTTGCGAGTTCTACGCTTGAGAAAATCGTTAATAATCAAGCAATACAAGATTTAGAAATAGCTCTTGCCTGTGGTAGTTTAAAGAATTATAAAAAAGAAAATTTGCGTTACGAAAAAATAATTATTATGACTGATGCAGATGTTGACGGTGCTCATATAGCTTCGTTATTAATGACTTTCTTTTTTTTACGAATGCCGAAATTGGTAGAAGAGGGGCATTTATATCTAGCTAAGCCTCCGCTTTATCGTTTAACGCAGTCTAATAAAACTTATTATGCAGGCGATGAAGAGGAAAAAGCTAAGTTAACGGATAAATTATCAAAAGCTAGTAAAGCTAAAATTGAAGTAGGTAGGTTTAAAGGTCTCGGTGAAATGATGCCTGCACAATTAAAGGAAACTACTATGCATCCAGAAAAAAGATCGCTTTTAAAGGTAACTTTAGAAGATTTCCAAAATGTCGATAAAATAGTAGATGATTTAATGGGTAAAAAGCCGGAAAAAAGATTTCAATTTATTTATGAACAGGCTTTAGTTAAAATGGATAAGATTATTAACGAGTTGGATATTTAATCGTCATTGCGAGGAGCCGTAAGCGTTGTTGCATGACTCGAAAAACTTGCTGGGTGTCATACCGTGGCTTGTCCACGGTATCCAGTAAAACAGCTAAAAATACTAATATTATTAGTATTTTTAACTGGATCCCGTGAATAAATCACGGGATGACAACAAAAAACTGAGCCATGCAACAAGACCGGAGCCGTAGGCGACGTGGCAATCTCGTCAAATATCCTGAGATTGCTTCGTCGAATTACTACGTAATTCTTCTCGCAATGACGCTTTGCTTAAAACACACACATATTTGGAGTATTATGTTATTACGTTTAATTATAACACTATTTTTTATTATAAATTCTATTTGTGCATTTGCAGAAGAAGAAAAAGAGCCTGAAAATAAAATATCGAATCAAGAAGCTTATAAGCAATTTCAAGACGTATTTGAACGCATTGAAAAGGATTACGTACAAGTTCCGGATAGGCAAAAAATGATAGATGAAGCAATTAACGGTATGTTAAATTCCCTTGATCCTCATTCAAGCTATTATACCGATGAGGATTTAGAAGATATTTTTACTTTTACAAAAGGTGAATTCGGCGGAATCGGTGTTGAAATTATGTATGATAGCGGAGCAATTAAGATAATATCGCCTATTGATGATTTGCCGGCTTTCAAAGCAGGGCTTAAAGGCGGGGATTATATAGTAGGCGTGAATGATGAGTTAGTCTCTACGCTTGGACCTAATAAAGCTATAAAAGAGATGCGTGGTACGCCTGGTACTAAGGTTAAATTGTTGATAATTAAGGAAGAAGAGGCAAAACCGCAAGAGCTAGAGCTTACTCGCGAAATAGTAAAAATCAAGCCGATAAAAGCACATTTAGAAAAAAATAATATTGCATATATACGTATAACTACTTTTAATGAGTCAACAATTTCTGAGTTGAAAGTAGCAGTAAAGAAGTTAAAAACTGAAAGTAAAGATAACCTAAAAGGTATAATTCTAGATTTACGTAATAATGCCGGAGGTATACTAGATCAAGCTATTGCCGTTAGTGATTATTTTATTGATTCCGGTGTAATTGTAACAACAAAAGGTAGAACTACATCAAGTAATAGCGAAACTAAAGCAAATGAGTTTTCGTTAAAAGCTCCCAAAGTACCTATGATAGTTTTAATAAACGGTAATTCTGCCTCTGCCTCGGAAATAGTTGCCGGAGCTTTGCAAGATCATAAAAGAGCAATAATACTTGGCACTAAGTCTTTTGGTAAAGGATCAGTTCAGGCTTTAACGCAAATCAATTCTAGGGCTGCCGTAAAACTCACTATATCTAAATATTACACCCCAAGCGGTCGTTCTATTCAGGCAGAAGGAATAGAGCCTGATATTTTAATTGAGCCGGCAAAAGTCGAATATCCTGAGGTGAAAAAAATAGATAAGCGTTTTTCAGAAAGTTCTTTAAAAAATTACTTAAAGAATGATAATGAAAAAAATAAAGATAATTCATCTAAAAACAAAGATAGCAAAAAAGAAACAAAAGCTAAAAATAATAAACAAGAAGAGAATGAATTATCGGAATTATACAAAAAAGATTATCAATTTGCTCGTGCTTATGATGTAATTACAGGGTTGATTATCAATAAGAAGCTGGAAACGAAAGAGAAAGTTAAACAAGAAGATAAGTAGAGAGGATAATGTCATTCTAGGTTTTACTGCATGGATGCCGATGTCATTCCCGCTTACGCGGGAATGACATACTGAACGTTCCGTACAGTAGAGAGGCAAGCCATGGGATGGCTTGAGCTAAAAATAACTACTAGGTCTTGTAATGAACCATAATAAGTATATAGTAAGATTGTCATTTATTATATTGTTTCTTAATATTATCATAAATATGATGTTTTATCGTTATTTTATAATAAAAGAAATGATAGTAAAACAAGTGGCTTTGGAACATACTAAAATTGTAGAACTTTACACTGATAATATTTGGAATACTCATCAGAACGTAATCAGTAAATTACATAAATTCGATTATTTAAAACTATTACAAGATCAAGATTTTATTAATTTTGCAAAGATTACCGCTCAATGGTTCACCAATCTTAATATTAATATTTCTCTCTACGATCTCAAAGGTAATAAATTCATCACTAGTAATATGTTACATATGTATAGTGTAGACAATTATAAAGATGATAGCTTGGTTGAGATATTTACTGCAAAAATCGATAAATTTTTTTTGAAATCCTTTACTTCAAAAGCTCCGCTTCGGGATGCTTTTGAAGGTATTACAAGTCATATATTATTACCAAGGGTAGTAATAGAAAATGAAAGTGATTTAACAGTGGAAGAAGCTTCTTTTGTTACTAGCTATATCCCTGTTATAGATAATAATTTAGATTTTCCCGTAGATGCAGTATTTGAGATTAATACTAATATTACCAGCCAATGGCAAAATATAACCTCTCTTGAGCAAAAGGTTTTTATAACTTTTATCATTATTTTTATAATATTCTGCACTATAATTATTAGTAATACTAACTATGCTAGACAAATTATTGAGGAGCAGCTTGAAACAAATAGAAATTTAAAAGCCCAGATAGTAAAAGTAGAAAAAACCAGTTCTTCAAATACAAAGTTTTTTGCTAATATTAGTCATGAATTGCGTACACCACTTAATGCTATAATAGGCTTTTCGGAAATTCTTATGTCGGAAAGAGATGCAGAAAAAAGTAAAAATTATATTAAAGATATAAATGATGCTGGTAAACATTTGCTTAGTATGATTAATGACATTTTAGATCTTTCTAAAGCTTCTGCCGATAAATTAAAAGTAGATAGTATAGATCTTGATTTAAATAAATTAATTAGTTCTTCGCTGATACTTGTTAAGCCTCGTGCCGATCAAGCCGAAGTGGCTTTAATTAGTAGATTACCGAAAGAGCATGTGGTTATAAAGGCTGATCCAAAAAGGCTAAAACAAGTATTCTTAAATCTTTTATCAAATGCCGTGAAATTTACAAATTCTGGAGGAAGTGTTACTATTGCACTTGAAAAAGATGAGTTAGCAAAATTAGTATATATAAAAGTTATAGATACCGGTATCGGTATTGAGGAAAAAGATATTCCAAAAACTTTATCGGTGTTCGGTCAAATTGATAGTGAGCTTAGTCGAAAATATGAAGGTACTGGGCTTGGGCTGCCGCTTACTAAAAAGCTGGTTGAACTTATGAACGGTAAATTTGATTTGCAAAGTAAAATAAATGAAGGTACCACCATAACAATAACTTTTACATATGATGGTAGTATTGAAATATAAAAAATTATGTGGAATATTAAAAAATTTTGGGTATACTTGTTTAATTTGAAAAATTGGCTACGTCGTTCTACAAGATCTACGGTGCTCACGTATTAAGTATACGTTCCGCTCCTCGACTTGTGAACTCCTTGCTCTTTTCCAAATTAAACTTCGTCTACTGTTATAATAAAAAAAATTATAAATTTTTAAAAAATATATGAAGCTTATTATCTTATTATTTACTTTTTTATTTTCTATGTTTTCTTTTGGAGAAAGCGAAACTATTAAAGGAAAGCCTTTAAAATATGCAGCAAATAATGATTTTGAAAATAGGCTAGATGAACAGGAACAAGAAATCAGAAGATTAATAGGTAAAGTTGAGGTGTTACAGCATAAGATTGATATGTTAACGCAAAGCTCAAATATCCTGACCCAAGAAGGAGATGCTGTGGCTTTAGAGGATAATGATTCAAAAAAACAAGATGTTTTTGATATAGCTTTGCTTAAAGATATGCCGGATAATGCTCCTAAAAAACCTATTGCGGTTAATAAGGATATAGCTCCTGATAAGCAAGCTTACGATTTGGCTCTTGCTGCTTATAAAGATAATAAATTTACTGAAGCAAAAGATAAGTTTAAAAATTTTATCCAAAAATATCCTAACAGTTCGCTAATTAGTAATGCTTATTTTTGGTATGGGGAATGCTTTTTTAAACAAAAAGACTATAACGGAGCAGCGGTTAACTATTTAAAAGGCTATAAAGAGTCGCCGAAAGGGGCAAAATCTTCCGATGGATTATTGAAGTTGGCACTTTCCTTAGGCGAACTAAAAAAGACGACTGAAGCCTGTAATATGCTTGCTAAGCTTGATAAGGAATTTCCAACTAATAGAACTGCCGCATCCAAGAAAATGGCAGAAGATGCTAAGATTAAATTTGGCTGTAAAAATAAATAAAAATAATAAAATATGACTGATATTTTGGATGAAGTACTGAGTGATCAAAATGAAGAAAAAAGGTTAATTTTTTTCAAAAAGCTTTTACCTATAATAATAATCATTTCTATAATAGCTATTACTATAATGGTTGTTATTAATAATAATAAAGATAAAAGAGTGAAAAATAACCAAAAAAACGGAGATATTCTTGTTAAGACTGTTGGTTTGGAAGCAACAAAAGATAATGAGGAATTAGCTTTTAATACTTTAGAGAATTTAGTTACTACTAGTAATACTAAAATAAAAGAAATAGCTGCATTAGAACAAGTAGCCATAAAGATTTCGGAAAAAAAATATTCAGAAGCGAAAGACCTGCTTAATAAAATTATTGAAAATAAAGAATATTCCGAAATTTCTACTTCTTATGCACGTATTTCATGGTGTGGTCTTGTTATTGATGATCAAAATTTAGATATTCAAGATAAAGAAAAATTGACAAAATATTTAAACTATTTTGATGACGAGAAAAAACCTTTTTGGGCTACGGCAACTATCATAAAAGCTATGTGGGATATTAAGAATAATATGAAACCGCAAGCAGAAAAAAATCTAAAAAATTTATTAATTTCAAATAATGTATCTGATCTAATAAAAGATCAGGCTAAAGCATTGCTTGTAAATTTAAATAAATAATAATTTGTACTTAAGGAAAAATATGACAAAAAAAATAGCACTTCTGTTATTACCTTTTATTTTAATTTCATGTAACGGGCTTGGACCAAAAAGGGTAAAAAATATTGTTGAGTTGACTCCTAAATTAGCAATTCAGACTAATGAGCCTATATATTTAGATTCTAATGCAAATATATATACATTTAATGCAAATATGCTTAAGAATAAACAGTATAGTTTTGCTAGAAGCAAAACAATTACTGAGCCGATTTTTATAGGCGATATGATTTATTCATTAGATATTAGATCGAATATTTCTGCATTTTCTATAGAGAAAAATAAGATTATTTGGTCTTATAATTTAAGTAGACATAAAAAAGATAATTATATAGGCGGCGGAATTTTACACCATAACGGAAAATTATACGTAACATACGGTTCAAGGTTGCTCGTAGTACTAGATGCAAAATCAGGTTATGAAATAATTAGAAAAGAACTTCCGGATATTATTAGAATTAAGCCTATTGTGCTAAATGATAATACTGTCTTAGTACAAACTATCAGTAATCAAACTATTGCTTTAAATGCAGAAACTTTAAAAACCATATGGGAACATGAAAGCCTAGCGGAAGTTTTATCTGCTAGTTATTTTATGACACCGATAGTACAGCATGATAATGTAATAGTAACTTATAATTCCGGTCAAGTACTTGCCTTAAATATAAAAAACGGTGAAGTAAGATGGAATTTTGAGTTTGCAAATCTTAATGATCGTACAGCTATACCGAATTTTGACGAATCAAGTATTTTATGTACCCCCGTTCATGATAATATGAATCTGTATATAGCGACCGGTCTTGGTAAGCTTATTAAGCTTAATATAGCAACCGGTAGTGTGATTTGGCAGGTAAATGCCGAGGATATTCAATCAATGTCTTTAATCGGTAATAGCCTATTTGTAACAAATAATGCTAGACAAATAGCAGCATTTAATCCTGAAACAGGGAAAGTAAAGTTTGTAGCTGACTTAAATGACGGTAAAGATCCTAAGAAACTAAAATCTGCTACTTTTTTAGTACCTTTTGTTGGAGTTGATAATAACAATAAGCGAAGTTTAAATGTTATTTCCGTTAACGGTGTTTTATATAGTTTTGATGTTGATAATAATGGATTAAACATGATACCTAATATTGTCAAAATTATAAAAAATATTCGTTATTATGGGCTAATGGCAAATAATAATTTATATTTTTCTACCGATAGAAAAATAATATTCGGAAGTAAATAAATTATATTTAGCTTGACAGATAGCGGGTATTAATGCTATTAAATATGTTTCTTGATTCTTTAATTTTAAATTCTAATTAAAATAGATACTATTGTGAAAACTTACTCGGCAAAGCCATCGGAAATTGAAAAGAAATGGTGGGTCATAGACGCAAAAAATATTGTACTAGGACGACTCGCTAGCAGAGTTGCTAATATGCTACGCGGTAAGCATAAGCCTAGCTTTACGCCTCATTTAGATTGTGGTGATAATATAATCATAATAAATGCAGAGCATGTAAAATTAACAGGTAAAAAAGCGAATCCCAAAGACGGAAAAATATATTACAGACATACAGGATTTCCAGGTGGGATAAAAGATACTACGGCAGGTAAAATCTTAAGCGGTAAACACCCTGAGCGAGTTATTAAAATGGCCGTAAAAAGAATGATTACAAGAAATACTTTAGGTGCTAAGCAAATGAGTAATTTGTATGTTTATGCAAATGGTGATCATCCTCATATGGCACAGCAACCTACTGTTTATGATTTTGCAAGCCAAAATCCAAAAAATAAAAAGTAATAGAATATGACCGAGTTAAAAATTAAAACAGAAAAAGTAGAAAAGCAGTTAACTAAAGAGCTTTTAAAACCGGTATTAAAAACTCCTAAAGAAAAAATAGATAATTCAGGCAAGTTTTATGCTACAGGTAAAAGAAAAAATGCTATAGCACGAGTATGGCTTAAAGTAGGAAAAGGAAAAATAGTTGTTAATAAAAAAACAATAGACCAGTATTTTCCTTCTGAAACTTATGTGAAAACTATCTTACAGCCGTTTGTCTTAACAAAAACTATTGATCAGTATGATGTAATTTGTACTGTTAGAGGTGGAGGAATTTCAGGACAAAAAGGTGCTATTTTACATGGAATTTCTAAAGCTTTAGATAAATCTGCTCCGGATTTTCATGCTATTTTGCGTAAAGGCGGTCTTTTAACGCGTGATTCTAGGGTAGTAGAGCGTAAGAAATACGGACAACGTAAAGCACGTAAGAAAACACAATTCTCTAAACGTTAAGATATTGGCCATTGTCATTGTTGCATGGTTTGAGAAATCTATTCAATGTTATTATTGCGTGGATGCCAAATCGTCATTGCGAGGAGCGAAGCTTTGCTGCAATCTAGAAAAATAATAAAAAAATTCTGATTTACAGAATTTTTTTTCTTCCTTGCTTCGTCAATTGCTATGCAATTTCCTCGCAATGACGGATAAACAAGTCCTCGCAATAATGCCTTCCCACGTAGGCGGGAATGACATAAACAAGCCTATACGACAACGCCTACGATCAATTATATAAACACTTCTCCCCTGGCGGGGTAGCTCAGCTGGTTAGAGCGACGGAATCATAATCCGTGTGTCGGGGGTTCAAATCCCTCCCTCGCTACCATTTATTATCCCTTTTACTATATAATGCGAGCGACTAAAGGCGTTGTTGCACGGCTTAAAAAATGCCCTCGGTGTCATTCCCGCGTAGGCGGGAATCCAGCATAAAGCGAGATAAATTGAGCTTTTAATTTCAAAAACTTGCTGTATTTATACTTTTTTTCTGGATTCCCGCCTACGCAGGAATGACATAAGCGAGCCATGCAACAAGGCTGCGACTGAAAGGAGCGTGGCAATCTAGGCTCTGTGAACATTTCTAAAAAGATTTGATTTGTACTAAAAAATATCTTAAAATAACAAATCAATTAAAAACCTTTGCAAAGCCTAGCATTTTATGAAATTGATTTTAACAGGTTTAATTTTTATGAGCTCTCTTCCAATATATGCTAAATCCTTACCTAAAGGGTTCGTGTATCTGAAAGATATCGACCCTACAATTATTCAAAATATGCGTTATTATTCATATGAAAATTTTGTTGGTAAAAAGGTAGATGGTTATAAAGCACCGGAAGCAATTTTAACCATAGAAGCTGCTAAGGCTCTTAAAGCAGTACAAGCTGAGATAAAAAAAGATGGTTATTCACTTATTATATATGACGCATATAGACCGCAAAAAGCTGTACAACATTTTTTAAGATGGAGCAAAGATAATATTGACCAAAAAAATAAGGAACGCTTTTACCCATATATAGATAAGTCTAAATGTTTTACACTAGGTTATATAGCTGAAAGATCCAGTCATAGTAGGGGTAGTACTGTAGATTTATCAATTATAAAGCTTCAGAAGGAAGTTAATAATAATCCTGAAGTCATTAAGAGAAAATTGAAAGATGAACGTGTTATATCCTATTTAGATGATAATACGGTAGATATGTATACTTCTTTTGATTTATTTGATGAAGCTTCACATCATGACAGTAAATTAATTGATAAACAATATTTAGAAAAACGTAATTATTTACGTTCTAAGATGCAAAAACATAATTTTAAAGCGTGTCAGATTGAGTGGTGGCATTATACACTTGAAGATGAGCCCTATAAAGATCAATATTTTAACTTTGATATAGAATAAACTTCCTGCATAAGTCACTTCTAAAGGTAATTTGTACGTCGATCCGGTACTCGAATCCTCACGTACGCTTGTATACGCTGCGGTTCGAGGTGAAGTGTCTCTTTCAAATTCCTCTTTATAAGATGACTTATGCAGGAAGTCTAATAAAAAACTATGACAGTATTAAGCGAAAAAAAATGTCTCTCGTGTGAGGGCGGTATTCCGCCGCTTGAGAAAAAAGAAATTGATAAGTTACTAGCGGAGCTGCAAAGCGAATGGCAAGTGAATGAATTAGGGCATCTTTATAAAAAATATAAATTTCCTAATTTTGTAAAAGCTATGGAATTTGCAAATAAGATAACTGAAATTGCAGAGCAGGAAGCACATCATCCCGATTTAACTATATCTTGGGGAGCATGTAGTGTGGAAATATGGACTCATAAAATCGACGGTCTTACGGAAAGTGACTTTATATTGGCTGCAAAGATAGAAAGTGTTAATTACTTAAGTGAAAAGAATAATAGCAAAAATCATACAAGTATCAACAGCTAAACGATGATTTCTTATTAAATTAATTGAATTATAACAATATTCTTAATAATATTTAATAATAAGACATGTTTATAATAAACATAAGGTAAGGTTATGCCAAATTATCATATTAAATTTTTACCAAATATAGTTAATTTAATCGGTTATTTTTGTAGACTTATTTTATTACCAAATTTAATACCAGCTGATTCTAGTGAAAATATTTATGACCAAAGCCTTGATAGAAATAAGGTATATTCTGTCATTTAAAACCTTTTTCTAATAGTTCTACATATTTTTTAGATGAGCATCCTGATCATACCTTTGTACATATTGCTGATAAAAAATATATTTTATGTGGATTGGTTAGAGAGCTAAAATTTACGTTTGAAGATATAAATTCATGGTTTTTAATGCCGGAAGCTCAAATTGATACGGTTAATTGGGAAACTGAAACAACAACAAATCACTGTCTAAGTAATTTTATTATAAACTTATTTCATATAAGAGAAGTAAAAGATTTTATTGCTAATATAACTATATCTAACCTAGCAAATGTATTTACTGCCCATATAATCGGTGATAATAATTATAACTTAATAAAGAATGATAGTACATATTATATGATTGAATCTAGTTGCGATAAAGATATTAGTTTATTGTCCAGAGGAACAAATGAGTGTGCTGTATTTACTTTAGGAAATGATACGGATACTTCATTATTTAGTGCTATAAATGAATTAATTGAAGGTGATAGAGAGGTAAATAGTGCTGCTACAAGTACTATCTTTATCTGTATTACAACAGCAGTAACATTAAGTATATTAGGCATAAGATACATAGCTAATAAAATTAAGGTACATATAAATTCTGATTACTATGATGATAGTGATCAACATAATATATGTTTAGGTCAAATAGAGGATCAAGAGGCTCTAAATAATTAAGTATACTCGTTTAATTTGAAAAATTGGCTACGTTATCTTTTGCTGATAATCCTCACGTACTAGTATGTACGCTGCGTTTATCAGCTTCAAGATTCCTCGCTCTTTTCCAAATTAAACTTCGTCTACCAACTCTTCATTTATGAGATATATATATAAAATTTTTACTGAATTAATGATTCAAATTCTTTTACGACGGCTTGATAAAGTTTCCGTTTGAAAGGAATTATAATAGATAATAGTTCGTCAAGTGATGCCCAACGCCATTGGTCAAATTCCGGATTAGAGGTATTTATATTAATATCTTCGTTATTTCCGGTAAATCTAATTAAAAACCAGCGTTGTTTTTGTCCGCGAAAATTACCGTTCCACAATTTAGGTATTAAAAAGCTTGGTACATCATAACTATACCAGCATTTGCTTTCGGCAATAATATATCCTTTATCACTTCCTATTTCTTCTAACATCTCACGCATTGCTGCAATACTCGGTGTTTCGCCGGGAACTATCCCACCTTGCGGCATTTGCCATGCAGATATTTTTGTATCTATTCTTTTACCGACGAATATATGGTTATCGTCATTTAATATCATCATGCCGACTCCTGGTCTATATGGTAAATCAAGATGTTTTTTGGAAGAATTTCTCATTATTTTTTTACTTTAAAAAATCAATTATAATTTTACTACTTTATTTTTCCCCGTTGTTTTAGCTTCATACATAGCTTTGTCAGCACGTTCAATGAAAGATTCTATTGATTCTTCTTTTTTATATTCCGTAACTCCAATTGAAATAGTTTTTTTTAAAGGTTCAATTTGATCTTCAATGTGAAAATCCATATATTCTATTTTAACTCTAACTCTCTCCGCAGTTTCAATTGCTTTAGAAATATCTATATCCGTTAAAAGTATAGTAAATTCTTCACCGCCGAATCTTGCTATTAAGTCTGTTACTCTGAGAGTATTCTTCAAAATACGGGATACAATTGTTAAAACCTTATCGCCTGCTTGATGACCATAAGTATCGTTTACGTGTTTAAAATTGTCGATATCGCACATAAGTAAATATAATTTAATACTTTCTTTATTAGCTTTCTCAATCATTTGTTTGAGGTGTATATCGAAATAGCGACGATTAAATAAGCCGGTTAAGCCGTCTTTAGCTGCTAAATTAACACTTTGTTCAAGGTCATTACGTAGATTATCTTGATATTGCTTACGCCTTAATTGTGTTCTAATTCTAGCAAGTAATTCGCTTTCCTCTATAGGATAAACGAAATAATCATTAATACCGAGTTCAATACCTTTCACAACTAAAGGCATACCGTCTTCATCAATTTGTAAAATTATTACCACGCCGCTTATTTCTGCTTTACCTCTTAAAATAACACTGATTCTTAAAGGATCTTCATTTTCGAGCGTACTACTGATAATTACTAAATCGGGTGTATATTCATTTATAATATCTAATTCATCGGAATTACTTATTACCTTTACGTTTTGGGTAATCTTAAGTAACATTTGTTTTATATTTTTAGCTTGTACCACATCATCATTAATTAGTAATATTTTTTTATCTGCAAAAGTGTCATGCATTTCGATATTTGTTACGCCTAATAATGCATTAGTGCTATTACGAAGCTTTAATTCATCAATTAAGCTTTTCATTCTAGATAGCGATTTAAGTCTTACAAATAGAGCAGTATCGTTAATAGGCTTTGTTAAAAACTCATCAGCCCCTGCTTCAAGACCTTTAACTCGATCATCAATATCAGAAAGTGCAGTTACCATTACGACCGGTATATGAGTAGTTTCCGGATCGGTTTTTATCGTTTTACATACCTCAAATCCATCCATTTCCGGCATCATAACATCAAGTAGTATAGTATCGATTTTCTCCTTTTTAAGAATTGCTAGTGCTTCTTTGCCGCTATTTGCAGTAAGAACCGTATAATACTCTTTTAAAAGTTTGGCTGTTAGTAACTTAATATTGGTTTCTATATCGTCTACTACTAATATTGTGGTCATAAGATTAAATTCTTGTTTTTAAAGGAAATAATTTGTATATTTATACTTTAATTTTAAGTCTTAAATGTATAATATATGAAAATTTCAGCAAATTCAATTAGAACAGGTAACATATTAGTTTATAATAATGATTTATGGGTTGTAAGCAAAACACCGGAACATACGCAACCTGGAAAAGGTGGAGCTTATGTACAAGTTGAGATGAAAAATTTAAAAACAGGTACAAAGCGTAACGATAGATTCAGCTCTTCCGATTATTTAGAAAAAGCCGAACTTGAACAAAAAGATTATCAATTTTTATATTTTGAAGGTGATGATTTAGTGTTGATGGATACCAAACATTTTGAACAAATAAATGTTCCCAAGGAAATTTTAGAAGAAAAATTACCTTTCTTAACTGAAAATATGATTGTTAAAGTCGAATTTTACAATGAGAAGCCTTTAAATATTGAGCTTCCTCCAACTGTTATACTTGAAATTAATGAAACTGATCCGGTAATAAAAGGAGCAACCGCTACCGCTTCTTATAAACCGGCAATTTTAGAAAACGGTATTAAAGTTAAGGTTCCGCAATATTTAGAAGTAGGAGAAAAAATTGTTGTTAAAACTGATGATATGACATATGTCGAGCGAGCTAAATAAATTTCCATTATGCAACCTATAACTAATTTATTAATTAATGCCCTGCGTAAAGCAGTTAAGTTTTTGCATAGAGATTTTTTAGAACTCGAAATGCTGCAAAAAAATTCTGTAAGAAACGAAGAATTTTGTAAGCGATCTTATTTAAGATTAAAAACTTTATTATGTGAAGAATTACAAAAACATACACAATATTTATTTTTTCCAGAGGATCAATTCGATTTAAATAATAATTATGAGAGCGTCTTTTTAATTAATCCTATAGATAGCCCAAATAATTTCGCCAGAAGCATACCTTTTTTTGCGATATCTGTAACTTATTTAAAAAAGAATCAAGAAGTTTTAACTCCTACTTCTACAGTAATATATTTTCCTGCTCTTAATGAAATTTATTATGCTGAAAAAGGTAAAGGAGCTTGGATAGAAAAAAATAATTTAAACTCTAATTATCAAGGATTAAGACTTAGAGTTTCCGATAATGCCGATTTAAAGAATTGTTTAGCAATTATTGAAGGTTTAAATTATGATAATTTGGAGGAAATATATTCCTGTGAAGTGAAGAGTGAGTATATAAATAATATTAGATCTTTTGGCTCTCCTTGCTACGGGGCTACGCTTGTAGCTTCAGGTAAAGCGGATTTAATATGTTTATCATTATTAAATTTTACATTATATTATGCATTTGAGCTTCTTATTAAGGAAGCAGGCGGGATAATTATAGATTCTAGCGATAAATTTATATATTCAAATCGTTATATTGCTAAGAAGCTTGAAAAATAGGCTATCTGTATCAGTTATTTTAATTGATGATTAAAGAGATTTTAGAAGGAATAGTAGTTCTTATTTCAAGAAAATCTTATAATTTGTAGCAAAAAAGCATTTAATCAGCTTTAAAGTAACTGATACAGTAACCTCTTGGACAGAAATTATTTTAGATTTGCATTTTTATTGTTAGAATATAATAATATTAATATAATTATTAATTCATAAAGTTATGGCACATTATAAAGAGTTTGAATTTGACTGCGATTTTGGTGGACAAAGAGCCAAGTTTAAGTTTTATATAGGTACGCCTCAAGAAGGTCATCATCCGCTACAATTTCAAGCAAAATGGTTATCTGAAGAAAGAGGCGGTACTATTCCTGATGAGGTTATGAAAGCAATATCACAGCTAAATGATCTTGTCAAAAAAAACGGTGTTCCACTTCCGGATTTATGCGTATATGCTCTTGGTTCTGCTCAAGAAGCCCAGGCTACTCCTCAAGAAGAAGATGAAGATGAGAGTGAGAACCAAGAGGATAAAGCAGAGCAGGCATAGTTAAAAACTAATAAGGAGATTTATAGAGATTAAAATGAAACAATATAATGATTTATTTAAAATTATTCACCGCGAAGGATATATATTTATTGCTAGCTTTGCATTAGTAAGTTTTTTATTAGCATCATTTAATGAAAAACTTGGCTGTATTGGATTTATTGCTACTGCTTGGTGTATTTATTTTTTCCGTAATCCTGATCGCTTTGTTCCTATAAGTGATGATCTGGTAATAAGTCCTGCAGATGGAATAATTCAAGAAATTAAGGAAGCATTGCCACCTCCGGAATTAGGTCTTGGTGATGTGGAAATGATTAGAGTTAGTATTTTTCTAAATATTTTTAATGTCCATGTTAATAGAATCCCGGCAAACGGAAAAATTTTAGCACTTCATTATAATCCCGGAAAGTTTTTTAATGCTTCACTTGATAAAGCTAGTATTTATAATGAGCGTCAATCAGTATTAATGGAAACTGATCAAGGGCAGAAAATTGTTTTTGTTCAAATAGCTGGACTTATAGCAAGGCGTATAGTTTGTGATTTAGAAGAGGGTAATGAAGTTAAAACAGGCGAGCGATACGGTATAATTCGTTTCGGTAGCAGAGTAGATGTTTATCTACCGTTGAAAACAGCTTTATTAGTGAGTAAAGGGCAGACTGCTATAGGCGGTGAAACTATCATTGCTGATTTTGGACGTAAAAAGACAGCAGAATTTAAGTTTGAGAGGAAGTAGCTATACGTCATAAGCTACGGAAATTACGTAGTAATTGTACGTCCGCAGTCTCAGGAGTTTGTTTCATGAGATTGCTACGCTCCTTGCAGTCGTAGTCTTGTTGCATGGCTCAAAAAAAGCGTTCGATGTCATTCCCGCGTAGGCGGGAATCCATAAAAATAACTTAAATATTAATCATATTTGGTAAAATAAACCTAAAAAAACAAGTTTTTTATAGGTTTTACTGGATTCCCGCCTACGCGGGAATGACATAAAACGAGCCATGCAACAAAGCCTGCAGTCGCTCGCAATGACGTTCTTTATACAATACATTTTGAGTATTAAATTTGTTAAAAATTCGTAAATCTATAATAACTAAGCCTGTACCTCTAATAAAATTAATTCCCAACTTTATTACGTTGCTTGGTTTAGTAACCGGTATGAGTTCTATAAAATTTGCTTTGGATAGCAGATGGGAACTTGCGGTATATTGCATTATAGTAGCGGCAATTGTTGACGGTATCGACGGTAGAATAGCAAGGATGCTAAATGCAGCTAGCCCATTTGGTGCAGAGCTTGATTCATTATGCGATTTTGCTAATTTCGGTATAGCTCCTGCCTATTTAATATATTTATGGTCTTTTCAGCAATATGAATATAAGGTATTTTCATCAGCGGTAATGCTATTATTTATAGTGTGTATGGCACTACGTTTAGCTCGCTTTAACGTTGGTATTTATCAACCGAAACAAGATAAAAAAACTGAATATTTTTTTACCGGTGTACCTGCCCCATGCGGTGCTTTACTTGCTTTAACTCCTGTAATGATAGATTTTGAAATCGGTACGTTATTAAATATCAATACCCGTACTCACACTATAACAATTAATATATATTTGGCTATTATAGCTTTTCTACTTGCTAGTAGGCTTCCTACAATCTCAACAAAAAATTTGAGTATTAAACCTGAATATTTATCGCTTGCAATGATTTTAGTTGCTATTGTTATTATAAATCTTATCATATATCCATGGTATTCAATGCCGTTAATTGCAGTTATATATATTCTTTCTATACCAATTTGTTATTTTTTAAAACATAGAGGGTATTGGTAAAGTTAATTATGCCTAGTGTATTACAACAAGCTATCGACAAATATAAACATCATCCATTTACTAAATATGTAATTATTATAGCCTTAATAATATTTATTTATTTGGGATATAGAATTTATGTTTGGGCAAATACACAATCCACGGATAATGCTTACATAGATGCAGATATTTCAAATGTTAGTGCTGAAGTTAGCGGTGTTTTAACAAAGTTATTTGTTACAGATAATACTAAAGTTAATAAAGGTGATCTGATAGGAGAAATTGACGATAGAGATTATAAGGCAAAGCTTGCAGCACTTGAAGCATCTATTGAAGCTTGCATAAAAAATATAGAAATTATAGAGCAAAAAATCTCAATAGGGCAGATTAGCCTAGAGCAGGCGGCTGAAAAATTAAAGCTTACTAAAATAAGCTTTGATATTGTTTCAACAGATTTTACTAGAGTGCAGGAATTAAATAAGGCAAAATTTGCTAGCTCTAAAACGTTAGATGATTCTAAAAACGCATATCAAAAAGCCAAAACGGATTATAAACAAGCACAGTTAGATTTAGATATATCTAAGCAAAATTTACAACTTCTTGAGCTTGAAAAAGCAGCAGAACAGGAAAAACTTAAAGAGCTAACGGAAAACAAAAAAGTAACGTTAAGGAGCTTACAAAATACTAAACTTATTGCTATGGTACCCGGTATATTCGGTAATAGTAGTTTAGAAGTCGGAAATTATATAGTACCGGGTAGGGCGTTGTTTTCTATAGTTCAAGATAATACTATGTATATTCAGGCTAATTTTAAAGAAACGCAAATTAAGAAATTTAAGTCCGGCATGAAAGTCAAAATTGAATTTGATGCTTTGCCTAAAAAAATAATTTACGGGGAGATTCGTAATATCGCTCCTGCTACCGGTTCTAAATTTAGTTTAATCCCTCCCGATAATGCTACAGGTAATTTTACTAAAATCGTACAACGTGTCCCTGTTTTAATAGATTTTGAATCCCCAAATGCTAATCTAGTCCCCGGCATGTCAGCAATAGTATCAATCAGAACCGATCAAAAGACATAATTTTCGTCAAAAATAGCAATAATTATTCTACTAAAAGTATACATTCTAGTATTATTTACTTATTACTTAAAAAGTTATATAATATAAGTAATACTAAAAAGTAATAATTAATATGCAAAGATATTTAGATCCTACAAATGATAGTTTATTTAAAAAAATCTTTCGTGATTTAGAAAGGTTAAAGGAATTTATCAATGCAGTTCTTGAATTACCTGAGGGGTTTAGAATTAAAGAAATAGAATTTATACCTGTAGAGCAAGTACCTATTATTGATAAAGGGAAAAAAAGCATATTTGATTTAAAGGTTAAAGATGAAGCCGGTAGCTGGTATATAATCGAAATGCAAAAAAGAAATGAAAGCGATTATTTAAAAAGAGTACAATATTATTCGGCTCATTCATACGTACAGCAACTGACTAAAGGGATAAAGCATAAAGATTTATTACCGGTAATAGTTATTTCACTTATTAAGACTAAAATGTTTGACGACGAAGTACCTTGTATAAGTCTTCATAAAATGCTTGAAACTAAAACAAATAAGCAATATTTATTTGATTTTTCCTATGTGTTTATAGAGCTTAAAAAGTTTGATAAAGATAAGTTTGATAGTACTATAGATGAGTGGCTACATTTATTTAAGTGTGCAGAAAACGAAACTAGTCCGCCTGCAAATATAAAGAGCGAGAAAGTACTAGATGCGTATAATGTAATTGAAATGCACAACCTCACGCCCGAAGAATACGACGCCTACATAAGAGCAAAATTAATGGAAGATGCTGAAGAAATAGCTTTAGAAGAAAAATTTGAAAAAGGTAAAGCAGAGGGTAAAGCTGAGGGGAAAGTAGAAGGTAAAGTCGAGGGTAAAGCAGAATTAATACAAATGATGCTAAAACAAGGTAAAACTGTTCAGCAAATAATAGAGTTCACAGGATTATCTAAAGAAGAAATAGAACAGCTAAAAGCAAAAATAGAAAATTCTAAAGCTAGTTGATTAATTATTTACCGCTTAACTCTGTTAATTCTTTTTTTAGTTTTATTACTAAAGTTTGTAATTTTTCAAATTCTTCGCGAGTGACGTAATTACCTTTAAGTATTTTATCCTCAATTATGCCACAGCTTTTATCCGCTATACTATTTAAGGCTTTTTGTGCGACAACGCTAGCTCCAACGGCTACTTTTAAAATATTATTTGTTTTCATATTACCTCTATAGATAAAGCATGTAAGCCGCTATTAAATTCATCGGCAAGTAAGTTATTAATAGTGCGATGATTGGCAATTAGGCTTTTTCCCTGTAATGTTTCTGCAGCAATTCTTATTTTTATATGGCTGTGAATTCCGTCATAATGACTAGCATGTTTATAGCTTTCATCTATTATTTCTTGAAAATGTGGTTTTAACACACTTAATTTTTCTTGTATCCTTTCTATACGGCTCATATTTTTATTTCATTTACAGTAAAAATGTCTTAATATTCTTAAGTATATAATTTTATGATAAAAATGGCAATGTCGGAATTAATAACGGATTATAAAGATTTACAAGATGAGATAGATAAATTGGGAAAAGGCGTATGTTTTGCTTGTAGATTAGTTAATTATGATGAAATAGAATTTATAGAGCAGGATAAGCATTTTATAATTGAAGATTTAGATCAAATCATTGAAGATGTAAGCAAAGAACTTAATATTTTTTCAAAGTTTAAGAAAATAAAGAAAGATAGAATATTATTTATCCTAAATACTACTGATTCTGACTTAATTAAAAATTTTGCTAGAAAATTATATTTATTTTCACAGCTTTATATTAATGAACAGAAGCCGGCAATTTATATGAATTGTTATATTGCTAGTATTAAATTTCCAAAAGTAAGTAATAATGCTAAGGAAATTGAAAAAACATTAAATATGTTACTTTCACAAAATAATAATTATTATTACCGTGAATATAGCAGTACAGAACATGATTTGGAAAATATAAGAAAATCTAATCTTCAGCTTAACTTATTAAGACAAGCCTTAGCAAAAAAGACTATGCGATTTGCTTATCAGCCTATAATAGATCGTAGTACCATGAAAGTTCATTATTATGAATGTCTGCTTCGTATACCTGACGAGAGCGGCGTTTATATTTCAGTAGGTCCTATAATCCCTATTGCTGAAAATAAAGGATTAATTTTTATAATTGATCAAATTGTTTTGGAAATGACTGTTAACGAACTTGCAAGCAACCCAAACTTAATGTTAGCCGTTAATATTTCAAATATAGGAACAGGCGATGAAGCTTTGTGGGAAATAGCAGAAAACTTATTAAAAGCTCATAATGTTCGGGATCGTTTAATTATTGAAATTACAGAAACTTCTTTCAATGAGAATTATGATAAAATAACTTTATTTATTAATAAACTACGTAAGTACGGATGTAAATTTGCATTAGACGATTTTGGCTCGGGTTTTACTTCTTTTAAACAACTTCAAAGCTTACCAATTGATATTATCAAAATTGACGGTAAATATGTACGTAGTATTACAAGTGATGTACAAAGTAGGTATTTCGTAGAAAGATTAATTAAAATTTCAGAAGATTTAGGTATTGAAACAGTAGCTGAATTCGTAGAAAACGGAGAAATAGCCAAATTTTTAATTGATCTAAAAGTCGGTGGGTTACAAGGGAACTTCTATTCCGAAGCAAAGTTTAATAGAACTGATGTCATCCCGTGGCTTGACCACGGGATCCAGAAAAAATAACTTTTAATATCAATGATTTTAATATTTAAAGCTGGATCCCGTGGTCAAGCCACGGGATGACAAAGGACTTGACAACCTACATAAAAACCTCTATGCAGAACTCAACTTTAAATGATTAAACTTAGATGCTGTTACTTGAATTAAAAAAAACTAATCAAACCTTAGAAACTATACATTTTATAGGTATCGGCGGTGTTGGAATGAGCGGTATTGCTGAGATATTACATAACCTAGGTTATAAAGTACAAGGTTCCGATCTAGTAGAAAATTATAATACTAAAAGACTTGAGTCATACGGCATTAAAATATTTTTAGGACACGCCGAGCAGAACATTACCAATGTTTCGTATGTTGTTATTTCATCGGCAATTAATTCAAATAATCCTGAAATAAAAGAGGCATTAGAGCGTAAAATTCCGATTATTAGGCGTGCGGAAATGCTTGCTGAGCTTATGAGATTAAAATGTTCCGTAGCAGTTTCAGGATCGCACGGTAAAACCACTACTACTTCTTTAGTTGCTTGCTTATTTGAGGCAGCTGGTTTATGTCCTACGGTTATTAATGGCGGGATTATAAATAATAAATCGACTAATGCATATCTTGGTTCAAGTAATTATTTAATTGCGGAGGCTGATGAATCGGATGCGACGTTTATTCATATTCCATCAACTATAGCGATAATAACTAATATTGATCCTGAGCATTTAGATTATTACAAAGATTTTGAAACATTAATTGGTGCATTTAAAAGCTTTATTACTAATTTGCCGTTTTACGGTTTTGCTGTTTGTTGTATTGATCATAAAATAGTTCGTAAATTAGTAGATGATATTACCGAAAGGAAGATTGTTACTTATGGAATCGATTCGGAAGATGCTCATATTATAGCGTTTAATATTAACACTGATATTGCTTCCTCTACTTTTGACGTAAAAATTAGTCTACCAAATGTACTAGGTACAACGATTATTGAAAAAATTACTATTCCAACGCCCGGAAGACATAATATTTTAAATAGTCTTGCTGCAATTGCCGTTGGGATAGAATTAGATTTCGGTATTAAAGCTATTAAAAACGGTTTTAATAATTTTAAAGGAGTGAAGAGGAGATTTACTAAAGTAGCGGAATATAATAAGGCGGTGGTTATCGATGATTACGCTCATCACCCCGAGGAAATCAAAGCAACACTTGCGACGGCTAAAAATATAGCAAATAAACAAAACGGTAAAGTTATTGCTATTTTTCAGCCTCACAGATATTCAAGAATGCAGCATTTATTTGATGATTTTATGTTTTGCTTTGCTGATGCCGATATACTCTATATTACCGATATATATGCTGCAGGAGAAGAGCCTATAGAAGGGATTACAAGTCAAAATTTAGTTGATAAAATTGCTAAGAATAAGCATCACGATAAAGCAAATTTTCTAGCACAGCTAGATGATGCGGTCGGGGTTATTATAGATAATGCAGCTTCCGGTGATATGATAATTATGATGGGAGCAGGTAATATTTCAAGTTTTGCAAATGAATTACCAAAAAAATTCGGTAATTTGTGATGACTTTACCGATAGTAAAAGGCGAGTATAAAAAAGATTATAATTTAAAACATCTGACATGGTTTAAAGTAGGCGGTAATGCCGAAATTTTCTTTAAACCTTTTGATGGTGAAGATTTAGCAAGTTTCTTAATACAAAATAAGCAAAAATTACCTATAACTACTTTTGGTGCAGGCTCAAACATTATTATAAGAGACGGCGGCATAGAAGGGGTCGTTATAAAACTTGGTCAGAATTTTAGTAATATTGAGTTTATAGATGATCATCTAATAGTAGGGAGCAGCTGCCTTAATTATAATTTAGCAAAATTCTGTCAAGCAAATGCTATTTCCGGTTTTGAGTTTTTAGTAGGTATTCCTGGTACTATCGGTGGCGGTGTTGCTATGAATGCCGGTGCTTATGGTTCTGAATTTAAGGATATCATAGTTAGAATAGAAGCGATTGATTTTGCAGGAAACTTTTTAACATTCACAAATGAAGAAATCGGTTTTAAATATCGTGGTAACAATTTACCAAAGGATTTAATTATTCTCAAAGCCGTTTTTAAAGTAAATAAAGGCGATAGTGAGAATATATTATTACGGATGAACGAAATAAATAACGCAAGATCAGCTACGCAGCCTATTAAAGAGCGTACAGGCGGTAGTACTTTTGCGAATCCTGAAGGGCTTAAATCTTGGGAACTTATTGACAAAGCAGGACTTAGAGGCTATAGAATAGGCGGTGCTTCGATGTCAGAACTTCATTGTAATTTTATGATAAATAACGGTGATGCTACCGCTAAGGATTTAGAAGATTTAGGTGATTTCGTCCGGCAGAAAGTATTTGAAGATAGTGGTGTTAAGTTAGAGTGGGAAATAAAACGTTTGGGTAGGTATGTTTAAATAATTATGGTTTGAAGCCCTCGGTGTCATCCCGTGGCTTGTCCACGGGATCCAGAAATTTAATAATATAATGAAACAATATTATGTATATATATTAGCTAGTAAACGTAATGGTACATTATATATTGGAGTAACTTCAAATATTATAAAACGTATTTATGAGCATAAACATAAGATAATTAAAGGATTTTCTTCTAAGTATAGCATAAATAAATTAGTTTATTTTGAACAATATGATGATGTTATAGCTGCAATTAATCGAGAAAAATTATTAAAAGAATATAAAAGATAGTGGAAATTAAATTTAATTGAATCTCAAAATCCGGAATGGCATGATTTATATGAAAAAATTATTTTATAATTTTTTTTCTGGATACCGTGGACAAGCCACGGTATGACACGGAACGTAACAACTGCAGGACGACAATATATAGAATAAAAGCAAATAATATGAAATATCAAACACATTGGGTGGAACATTCTGAAGTCAAAATATTAAGTACTACCGGTAAAAAACATATAGCGTTAGTAGCGGGCGGTATGTCTGCTGAGCGTGAAGTATCGTTAGTATCAAGCGAAGGAGTTAGTAAAGCCTTAATTGAATTAGGATATAAAGTTACCTTTATTGATATGGGAGCGGATATTGCGGTTAAATTACAGGAAATAAAACCTGATATTGTTTTTAATTGTTTGCACGGTACATACGGCGAAGACGGTAACTTACCGGGGTTATTAAATATACTTCGTATCCCATATACTCATAGCGGGCTTTTTGCGTCTTGTATAGCCTTTAATAAGATATATTCTAAGGGTATTATGGGAGCAATAAGAGATATACACCTTCAAGAAGAATTTGTCGTAATTAATAAAGAAGATAATATAAAAATCGATCCGATACCAAGACCGTATGTTATTAAACCATTAACTCAAGGATCAAGTATCGGTATTGAAATAGTATTTAAGGAAGATAATTTTAACTTTGCTGATTACAATTTCCCTTACGGTAACGAAATAATAGTTGAGAGATATATTAAGGGTCGTGAACTGCAAGTAGCCTTGTTGAATGGTAAAGCTTTAGGAGCTTTAGAAATTCAGCTTCTCAAGAATCGCTTTTATGATTATGAAACCAAATATACTGAAGGATTAGCTAAACATTTGTGTCCAGCTCCATTAACTAAAGATTTATATCAGAAACTATTAGGGGCTTCTGAAGAAATTTATCGGGCTATTGGTTGTAGAGGGGTAGCAAGGGCAGAATTTATTTTAGAAGATCAGACAAATAAATTATATCCTTTGGAGATAAATACTCACCCAGGTATGACGCCTTTATCAATAGTGCCGGGAATTGCAGCTTATGCAGGGATAAATTTTACTAACTTAATTGAAGAAATTATAAAGACGGCAAGCTTTGAATCATGAGAAAAAAAACAAGCTCCAATAAAAAAAAACAAACAAAAAAAACTAATAATATCTCATTACGCCGAAAATTAGGACTAATTTACAAAAAAGCAATATTAGGGCTTAAGATTGCTTTAATTATCTTTGTATGTCTATTTGTTTTTACAAAATATTTTGCCGGCATAAAAACCTACTTAACAACAAATATATATCAAACAACAACAAAACTTGGGTTTAAACTTGAGAATGTTATCATCGAAGGACAGCAAAATGTCGATGAGCCTACAATATTAAAGGTTTTAAATGCGAATAAGGGCAGTCCTATTTTTGCTCTTAAATTAGACGAAATTAGAAATAATTTAAAGAAAAATAAATGGATCAAGGAAGTATATGTCAGTAGAAGATTACCAAATACTATATATATAAAATTATTTGAAAGAGAACCTATTGCTATTTGGCAAATTAATAATCAGCTTTTCTTAGTCGATGAAGAAGGTTACGAAATTAGTAAAAATATTCAGCCTTTTCCTCATTTATTACATGTTGTAGGGGAAGGGGCAAATATCTACGCAGGTAAATTAGTACTAGAGCTACAGAAATATCCGGCATTAATGAATAAAACTTCAGCTGCCGTAAGACTGGGAGATAGAAGGTGGGATTTAAATCTTAAAGGTAATATAACTATTAAGTTACCTGAAAAAGAGTTTGAAGAAGCATTAAAATATGTCGATGCACTCAATAAAGCAAGCAAGCTATTTAACCAAAATTATAAGGCTTTGGATTTGAGAGATAAGAATAAGTATTATATTGAGAAGTACTAATGTATACTCGATGAACTTCAAAAATTGGCTACGTCGTTCTACAAGTTCTGCGGTGCTCACGTATTAAGTATACGCTCCGCTCCTCGACTTGTGAACTCCTTGCTCTTTTTGAAGTTGATCTTCGTATACCGATTCTTCATTGAAGTATATAAGGAAAGACATCAAAATAAAAAAATGAAAGAGAAAATATCAAATTTTGTGACACTTGATTTCGGTAGTAGTAAGATTGCCGTAATTGCTGCCTATATTAGTAAAAAAGGTGAAATTAAAGTAGCTAGCCAAAATTTGCATCATTCTAAAGGTATTAAATCAGGAGTTATATCAGATTTAAAAAACGCTGAAACTAGCATTGTTTCGGCAATTTATGCACTTGAAAAAGATTGCGGTAAAAATATAAAAAAAGTTATATTGTCGTTATCAGGTGCCGATACTAAATCTTATTATATTAATTATACCATTAAAGTTAACGGGCAAACCGTAACGCAGCAGGATATTAAAAAGTTACTACAAAAAGCATTACTTGAGTTTAAAGTTAAAAACCAAGAAATTATTCATTATTTTCCTCTTGAATTTACCCTTGATAATAATTCAGTCGAGAATCCTATAGGTATGTACGGTAGAGAGCTTAGTTGTGAATTACATATTATTGCAGCTAGTTCAAATATGTTATCAAATATTGTACAATGCTTCGCTAAATGTCATGTTGAAGTCACAAATATTACTCTAGCAATTTATGCTTCTGCTATTAGCTGTCTTACGAATGATGAAAAAAATCTAGGCTCGCTTATTATAGATATGGGCGATAAAACCACCTCTTTCGGCATTTTTTTTGCCGGTAAATTAATATATACAGGGCATGTAAATATAGGTAGTTTTCATATTAGTTCAGATATTGCTAAAGTCTTTGGTATTGATCTTGTTACGGCAGAGAAATTAAAAATTTTATACGGTAATGCAATTATACCTTTATTTGAGAAAGATAGTATTATAAATATGGATGATTTTCAGGTTGATACTCATCATAATTTAAATACTTCCATAACAATTTATAAATTAGCCGAGGTAATAAGAGCGAGAGTCGAAGAAATATTATCAATGGTAAAAGCCGAATATGATAAAGCAACAAAAGGGCAGGTTGAAGTTTTTAGAGTTGTAATTACCGGTGGTGGGTCTCAGCTTAGAGGACTTAAAGAGCTTTCAAATAAAATTTTTGAAAAACAGAGTAGAATCGGTAAACCGGAGATTATTGCCGGTTTTACAGAAGATTATAATCCGGCTATGTATTCAGCAACTATAGGAATGCTAAAAATTCATGCTCTAAAACAGCAAAAAGAATTCGCTCATATTAGACTTGATGAAAATAGCAGCTTCTTTAAAAAAGCTTTTGATTGGTTCAAGGAGAATGTTTAGAGAGGCTGCTTGCGTGGATCAATTTTTCCGTCATTGCGAGGAAATTACGTAAGTAATTGACGAAGCAATACAGTTAAAAATTCTGATTTACAGAATTTTTTTAATCTTTTTCTAGATTGCAACAATGCTTCGCTCTTCGCAATGACGATCCAATATTACCCGGCAGCTGGGGTAAAGCCAAAAGCCGATTCTTCTCCTATTACAGGCATAAGATCATTTTCGATATTACTAACCTCAGTTGATTCATTTAATTCAGGCAAAGTAATGTTTGAAATAATATTAAATTGTTTTATATATTTAATAGCTTCTTTAGCTAGTTCAATATCATATTTTTTGGTTATTATGTCATAGCAGCGTTCATGATCTTCAGGTTTAATATTCTTGATATTAATCTTTGCAAGCAATTTTGGTAAAATTTCTAAATTATTTTCTTCCAGTGCAAGAAAAATTTTTAACATTGAGATTTTACTTTTATTTATTAATTCATCTATAAAAGATGTTTGTGCTTTTTCTCTAATAACATAGTTTAAAGCTAGATCAAAATTACCGTTATATTTGCTATATACAAAATCAATAACTTCTGAGTTTTTTGTTTTAAGAGTTGATTCTAGCTCCTTATGTGCTATCTTTTTTTTGCTATTAAGTACCATTTTAATAGCTGGTAAGTTACATGATTCAATTACTTTTATTGCCCTTAAATCACTAATATTATCAATTTTTGAAGAGATTAATTCAATTATTTGATTCTTCTGTTGAATCCCAAACTGACAATTAAAAGCTATATCAAGGTTATTTTCGTTTATTATCGATATTTTATCGACTATCATTTTAATTATATGCAAATAACCTGTTTCTATAGCTTTCCCTAGATATAGATTCAACTTTATATCCTCAATTTTTCCTGCTTTATTCAATAGTGTTTCAACTGCAAATGGAGCCTGAGATTTAATAGCATGAGATATATATCGACTAGGATCATCATTTATTTTATTAAGTATTGTTTCAGCAAGTAATATAATTTCACAACCGTTTTCACTAATAAGATCACAAAAAAGATATGTAAGATCGGTCTTATTTATCATATTTAAAATAGTTAACATTTCTTGACCGCTTAAACTCTGATTATATAAATTAAGTATTGTGCCAAACGCCTCCTCTAACTCATTACTTGTATATATCTTCTCCAAAAAATCATAATCTGGTAATAGCTCTGAATTTAGATGCTCCTGAGAAAAATGTTCTTTGAGTTCTTTATAAAATTCTTTTACTTTTTGATATTGCTCTTGCAAGAATTCTGAAAAGCTATTCATGTCCATTGTTTTTATAGTTTTATGATCAAAAGCCAAACTATGTATATTATTATTTAATTTGTAACTAATAGAAAAGCCGACGACTGTTAATAACGGTAGATTTTTTACTATAAAATCAATTAAACTCTCTGAGTTACAGTTTTTATTAAACAACAGATTATCTATCCCTGCCTTTGTAGTATTTGTAGCCGGAATATAAGTACATAATACAACATTGCCTTCAACATCTTTTAAATTATGCTGAGCTGCACCGGAATGACAGGAAAATATATGTACAATATTAAGTTGATCTCCTACAGTATTTTTTGCTATTTTTGTCAGAACGTTATGTGCTAGTTGTTCAGAGAGGTTACAAGTATTATTTTCTTGAAATACCTCTAACCTTAATTGTGATAATAAACTTTTTTCAAAATGCTCCATTCCATGAGCATATATAAATATTTCTTGAGGATTATGAGAAGAAGCAAGATATGTTTTTATCTCATCTTCTTTATAAATTTTTGCTAAAGTTTCTTGGTTTGGTAAGTTTGTTATTCTTGGTCCTTGGAGAACTATTTTTTGCATATATTATTACCTTAAATAAATCATTAAAATTTTTAGAAAAAATTAAGCAATTGAAATAAGATAAAAATATATTTATTATAGTTATAAGGAGTACTAATTCATTATAACTAAAGAATTATATTCATTGCTTATATTGTGAATTATACACGAAAATTTTATGTTTGCAAGATAATAGTTAATTTTTTAATTATTTATTAGGAAATAACATTAATAGATAGGAAAATAAGAATATATTTAGTTATTATTAGGTTTATGCTTAGAACAAATTAGTACATTCCCTTTAACTTCTATAATAAAAAGTCGGTCGCCTGTTTTTGCATCGATTTCGTTTGGAGCAAGATAAGCATTCATAATAGCACCGGACCATCTTACTTGTCCTATAGTATCAGAAGAAACGGTAGAACTATAAACCTCTACCGTTTTGCCTATCATATCCGAGTAATTTTCTGTTTTATCAGTTTTATTATAAACATATTTTTTAAGAGGATAATATAATATGCAAAACCAAATAAGCGATAATATACCAAAAAATGTTATTTGATTTGTTAAGCTAACTAGAGGATAGTTATATACCACAAGAGTGTTTGATAATGCTCCAAGCCCAAAGAATAAGAATCCGATACTTGGAACCGCAAAGAATTCAACGACTACACAAATTATGCCTATTATTAACCATATTTCGGTGAGGTAATTATTTATCATGAACATAAGTTTTTAAAAATAATATTACGTCAGCTATGTCTTGTGGTTTTGAGATACCGGCAAAGGACATTTTAGTTCCTGGTGCATAGCTACTTGGTTTATGTAAGAAAGCAAATAAACTATCATCATCCCATACGCCGCCGAGTTTTGATAGAGCAGGGGAATATTTATAGTCTGCTATGCTTGCTTTTGGTCTGCCTGCTACATCCCAAAGATGCGGTCCTAGTTTATTTGGACCGTCTTTATCAAGAGAATGACACATTAAACATTTCTTGGCTATTTCACGACCGTTATCGGCGTTAGCAGTCTTCATTAATTCCGGTATATTTACCGGTGATTGCTCTAGTGCAGTAGTATTTTGATTTTCTGATGATTCTTGAACCGCAACGCTGTAGCCGCGATGTAAAACTTGTAAGTTTGGTTTGTATAATATATTTGCAACAAATCCAACCATCATAGCAATTAAACTAGCAAATAAGATGGCTGCAACAATTTTATTTAATTCTTTTCCAGACATTTATTTTGTTTTTTTATTAGAATTTATACTATAATTTAAGTTGTAAGAGAAGTTAATTAAATAAATAAAAGAAAAATTTATAAAAATATTTGTTCTTTGGAGAGAAAAATAAATGTCTGATTCAAAAAAATCAAGGGTTAGAAAAATATTTAATAAGTTAAAATCTTATTGGACTAGTTTTAGACAAAGTAAAATCGGTAAAATATTATTTAGCAATAGTTTAAGTTATGCAGTTTCCATAGCTTCTATAGCAATTGCAGTTTCCGGACTTTTTACTCCTATATCACCAATAATTATAGCTGTAGCTGTTGTTTCAGGAGTTAGCGTAGGAATTCAAGCTATAAATGAGACTTTGAAAGTGCATGGTTTGCGTAAACTTCATAAAGAGAATAATTTATTAGTACATAACAGAAATGCTAAAAGTCAGCAAGATTATATATTATCATTAGAACCGAGTTTAAAAGATATTTTGAAAAATGAATTATATACGCCGCAAACGGTAGGTAAGGATACTACTCAAGATAAGTATGAGTTAAATGTAAATAAATTGAAAAGTACAGGACGAATATTTGGAAATAATTTAGGTGGAGCCGCAAATTTGGCTGCCTCTATTATTAAAGGTGCTAGCGGTAATGTACTTGATATATTAAAAGCTACGGGTTACGGTGTAGTTACGACCGCATCATTAATTATCGACGGTCTTACTGAAAAGGAAAAAATAGAAATAAAAGCAATATTTAAATTAAATATAAATGAAGAATATAAAAAACAAGACACTCCTATATATGAAAATTTAGAACAATTAGAGAATTATACTAAGAATCAAATATTGCAAACATTAGCTTTGAAAAAATTAATAACGGATAAGAATTATTGGAGTATGAATAAAGACCAAAAAATACAAAAATTTCGAGAAATAAGAGGTAATTTTAATTTTGAAATAAAAAGAAACGGTTTAAAAGAATTTTTTAGAGAAAATAAAATAACAATGGATAATAGAAAAGAGAGTTATATTAAAGATATTAAAAATGTAATGAATCCATTTTATGAAAACCCTAGTAAAGCCGAAGGATATAGTCCTTTAACTAAAGCTATGGATAAAGATAAAGTTAATAATGCTGAAATAAAAAAGACAAAAAGTGAAAATTTAAAAAGGATGCAAAAAAGAAAGCGAAATTTAACAATATGAAATGATTATTATAACTCACTGCTAGTTACAAATTTGTAAGAGGTAGTATCGCTAAATATTCTATGTAATAATTCATTATTAAGAGCATGGCTGGTTTTGTAGCCTTTAATTGAACTTACAACACTAGTGCCGCTGGTATATAAATCACCGAATAAATCTAATAATTTATGGCGAATAAATTCATCTTCATAACGTAAGCCGTTTGGGTTTAAGATTTTATCCTGCTCATCTATTCCTATAGCATTCTCAAATGAGGCCCCTTGGGCAAGTCCTTTGCTTTTCAAATAATCAACATCTTTTATAAACCCAAAAGTTCGAGCATCCGCAATATTTTTAGTAAAAGATTCTTGAACCCCAAAACTTAGATTTTGTCTTCCTATAGCTTTACTGCTAAAATCAATGGTTAAATCTACAGTCATGTGATCGGAAGGAGTACAGTATAATTCACAATCTTTATGAACTACTTTTATATCTTTTAAAATTTTTAGATATTTTTTAGGAGCATTTTGTAATTTTTTTCCTGCACACTCAATCATAAACACAAAAGGTTTACTACTGCCGTCCATAATTGGTACTTCAGGACCGTCAATTTTAATAATTGCATTATCAATGCTGCATCCCCAAAGTGCTGCCATTAAATGTTCAATTGTTGAAATTTGAACTTTATGATTATTACTTATAGTGGTAGATAACAAGGTATCGGAAACGTTGAAATAGCTAGCTTCAATATAATTATTTTCAGAAGATATATCGGTTCTAACAAATATAATACCGGTATTTTCTTTAGCAGGCTCTAGAGTTAATTGGGTGCGTTTCCCTGAGTGAACGCCGATTCCGTAACAACTAACCGGTTTTAATAATGTACTTTGCTGCATTCTAGGAATTGTAAAAGATATACCTAAATATTAACATTTAATGCCGAATTATACAAATTATATTATGTTACAAAATATTACACATATACTCTTCTGCTTTCAAGAATTGCTCTTTCATTTTATCAAGGATTCGCATCCTCACCTATTAAGTATAGGCTGCGGGTGCTCACCTCTCAAAATAAAATTCAATTCTCGAAATCATTTGAGTATACTTCCGATAGAGCTTCAAAAATTGGCTACGTCGTTCTACAAGAGCTTTGGTTCTCACGTATTAAGTATACGCAGCACACCTCGCCTTGTGGACTCCTTGCTCTTTTTGAAATTGATCTTCGTCTATGTAGTATATAATCGACGTACAAATACCCTTAGAAGCAAGTTATGCAGGAAGTATATATTCCTATGAAATGAAGGGTTGTTATACGAAGTTCAACTTGGAAAAGAGCAAGGAGTCCACAAGGCGAGGTGTGCTGCGTATACTTAATACGTGAGAACCAAAGCTCTTGTAGAACGACGTAGCCAATTTTTCAAGTGGGGCGAGTATAATTAGAATCTATATAATTTATACTTAATAAAATACCAAAAATGATAAGCTACAAAACTACCGACTACGGCAAAAACGGAAAATAAGAAATCGCTGCCGTTAATAGTGCCGTAAGGTACATGAGATGATAAAGCTCCGGCAATACCGATGCTGCACATTGAAAAATATGAAAACAAAGCGGTTCTGAGTTCGTAATCTCTAAATTTATCAATTAGTATTAAAATATTGCAAATATAAATGGATCCTAAACAACTACCGATTAGTATTATATATAATATATTAAGGTTTTTACTAGTTCCATGAAGCGGTAGTAAAATAAAGCAGACGAGCAGAATTATAGTTAGTGATAAATTAGCCAAATATTTATTTACTTTGCTTAATATGTAGCATATAGGAATTATAGAAAAACATATTGCTAGGAAAATATATTTTAGTATAAGTCTTAAATTAATTAATGCTAATTCTTTCTTTAATGCAAAAGCTTCATAATACCATAATATATCCAAGGTGACATAGGCAACTACGAAGCCTGTCAATAATTGTAATTCGATATTTTTTATTAAGGATGAGAATTTTGAATTTAGATTTAATTTATGAGATGTAGGATTATAATGCAGAAATTCGGTTAGTATATTGATACAATATAACAATGCACAAATTACTATAGTATTATTTGTCGGTTTTATAAATGGATTTAATAAATCTACCATTAAGTTTCCACCCGCCCATAACAACATTATACAAGCTAAAAAAAAATATTTCTTTTTTTTGCTACTCTCAATAATGTCTAATGTTATAGAAGTGAAATATGAAAATGTTCCAAAATTAATTAAAATAAAATTAATTTTAATTAGAGTATAATTATTTAATAAAATTAGGTTTATTGTACAAATAATTAATAAAGATAAGCTAATTAAAATAATTTTTTTATTACTTAACCTATTAATTAACTGTGTTAAGGCAAAGCCTGCGATTATCGAACCTATAAATTTAGTTTGATTTATATGATTTATTTGTTCTCCGCCTAGATTTTTATTTATCAGTAAAAAGATTTTAAAATTATAAAAATTTATAGCATTGATACAGGAAAAAATAAATATTCCCAAAAGCGAGAAAAAAATAGTTTTATAATCGTTTTTTAAAGTCATAAATTAAGTGTTTGCTAAACATAAATACATGGTATATAACTCATAATTATAATGATTAAGATTATTATCTTAAAAATTAAAGAGATTCGTAATTCCATTATTTAAGTATATATGGATAGTTATTAGATTATCAGCTTTTAATCAAGTATGGTAGTCTTATTTATAATTTGTATATAATTATTGTTTAATTTTAAAAAAATTAATGAATTAAATAATATGAAAATATTTTAATGTAAGAAAAATAATAATATATTTTTTAGTATTTTAAAGAAGTGTTATTTTAAGTTTATCTAGAATTTCATTTTTGCTCTTTAATCATAGATAAATTATCTATTTAAATAAATTAATACAAGATAAACAATGATTTTTCTTAAGATACAAGCATTATATTAATTATTTGTTCTTCAAGTTAGTGAGCAAGATAAATGAATAAAAAGATTATAATTGATGCTAATTTTCCAAGCGAAACAAGAGTAGTTTTATTAGGACAAAGCAACAATATAGAAGATATTGAATTTCAAACAACTGTAAGACAACAAAATAAAGGTAATATTTATTTAGCAAAAGTTACAAGAATAGAGCCGTCCCTACAAGCTGTTTTTATAGAGTACGGAATGGATAAAAGTGGATTTTTACCGTTTAGTGAAATCCATCCTAACTATTACAATTTGCCTGCCTCAGAGAGAAATTTTCCGGTTAATGCTTTTCCTGAAATAGCTCTTTCAAATATTACGGTTGAGGATGACAAAGAGAAACCGGCTGCTATATATGATTCTTTGGTTGATAGTGAAGAAATTGACCTAAAAACCATAGAAGATTTAGTAGAGAGTAAATTCCAGTCAGAACTTAATTTAGAAGCGGCTGACGATATTGAAATTATTCAAAGCGGTGTTGAGCAGAACGTTCCGCAATATAAACAATATAAAGTTCAGGACGTAATAAGAAAAAACCAAATATTATTAGTACAGGTTACTAAGGAAGAACGAGGAAATAAATGTGCCGCTTTTACTACTTATATATCCTTGGCTGGTAAATATTGTGTTTTAATGCCTAATAAAGGTTCGCAAAACGGCATATCACGTAAAATATCAAACGGAGAAGAAAGAAAAAGACTGAAAGATATTTTAAATAAAATAGTAAGCGGTGACAAAAATGCTTACAGCGTCATTGTTAGAACCGCAGGTAGAGGAAGTAGCACCTTAGATTTGAAGAAAGACTATAATTATTTAGCAAGGTTATGGAATAAAATTCGTAAAAGTACTATTAAATTTCCGGCTCCGTGTTTTATTCATGAAGAAGATAGTATAATACGTAAAACCATACGTGATATGTGCGATCACAATGTTAAAGAGGTGGTAATTCAAGGACAAGAGGCTTATGAAGACGCTTCAAAATTTATGCAGGATTTATTACCTTCAGAGCTTTCAAAACTTAAAGAACATAAAAATAAAACTCCTATATTTACTAAGTTTCAAGTAGAAGAGCAATTAGTTAAATTATATCAGCCTGTCGTGACACTACCTTCAGGAGGATATATCGTTATTAATCCTACGGAAGCTCTTATTTCAATTGATGTAAATTCCGGTAAATCAACTTCTGAAAAAAATATTGAAGAAACGGCACTAAAAACTAATTTAGAAGCAGCAAAAGAAATAGCAAAGCAAGTAAAGCTTAGAGATCTATCAGGTTTGATAGTTGTTGATTTTATAGACATGAGCGAAGCTAAGAATCGTAAAATTATTGAACGATCCTTTAAAGAGTTTTTAAGTCGTGACCGTGCTCGTATACAAACCGGTAATATTAGTCAGTTTGGACTACTTGAATTTTCAAGGCAGAGATTACGTTCTTCTTTCTTAGAAACTAATTCAGCAATTTGTTCTCATTGCAACGGTAAAGGAGTCATTAGAGCGAGTGACGCTAATGCTATGTTAATTTTACGTACTATAGAGAATGAAATTTTTGAAGAAAGAATTGATATAATAAATGTTTTTACCAATATCGTTTCAGTTATTTATCTACTTAATAATAAACGTGCTGAGATAAAATTTATTGAAGAAAAATATAATATAAAGCTTAATTTTTATTCCGATCCTAATGCTACATCGGATAGTTATTCGATTGAAAAAGTGAAGCTGTTGAAGAAAAATAATAATAATGTTAATCCTGTTAAGCCGGTAATTCAGAATCATAGTGCCGATTATACTGAAGAAGAACCGAAAAAAGAACAGTTACGCAAAAATAAACATAAATGGAAAACAGCTAATAATAGTAATAATATTGCTAATGAAGTAAAAGATAAGAGTTTAGAAGCAAAAGAACTGATAGAGCAAACCGTAAGCGTTGTGGAAGAGGTGAAAGTTGTAGAAAGTAATACCGGCTTAGAAGAAGCACCAGCTGTTCCAAAAAAGACAAAACGTAGATATCGTAATAAGAAGTCAAATAAGAAACGTCCTGCTAATACCGCTGAAGATACGGAAAAGAATGTAGAGTCTTGATTAATATGTCATTTCTGCGTGGATACCTATGTCATTCCTGCGAAAGCAGGAATCCATACTACTTTAAAGATTTTTAAAAGCTCGATATATCTCGCTTTATGGTGGATTCCTGCTTTCGCAGGAATGACATTGAACACTTTTCTTGAGCCACGCAGCAATGCCCGCTAACAATGCGACAAAATAAAAACATAAACTTAAAATAAAAGTGCAGAAAAGTTTAATTACAAAATGGTTGTATATAAGTTGTATAATGGTCATAGCGATGATTGTTATAGGGGGGGTAACAAGGCTTACAGGTTCTGGTTTATCTATAGTTGAGTGGCGTCCGGTAACCGGTATTTTGCCGCCTTTTAGTTTTGAAAGCTGGCAAGCGGAATTTGCTAAATATAAAGCTTTTCCTGAATATAACTCCGTTAATTATGGAATGACTTTAGCACAGTTTAAGTTTATTTATCTGTTAGAGTTTATACATCGGTTACTCGGTAGAATTACAGCTTTAATATATATTGTACCTTTAATATATTTTTATTTTAAAGATGTTATAAAAAATCGTGACATACTACCTTATATAGTTGCTTTGCTATTATTTTGCGTACAAGGTTTTATGGGGTGGTATATGGTTAAAAGTGGTTTGTTGAATAGCCCGTCTGTTGGTCATTTTCGACTTGCTTTTCATTTAATTATTGCCGTAATTATTTATCACATACTTTTTTATCAATTAATAAAAAATCGTTGTGATATTTTGTTAATACCGTCACAAACAGATTTAAAATTACCATTAATATTTTTCGGTATTGCTATTACTGTAATATATGTACAAATTTTTTTAGGGGCGATGGTTGCAGGGCTTGATGCAGGTCTGATATATAATAGTTTTCCATTAATGGGTGATAGTTTTATCCCGATGGAGATAAAAGATAATTTCTTTAATCTTGCGAATTTGCATGATCCGGTTTTTATACAATTCATACATCGTTTAGGCGGCTATAGCGTATTTTTAGTTGTTGTGGTTTTGGTAATTTGCTTGTTAAAAATAGAACATCCGAAATTAAATAAGATAGCGTATTTTCTAATGATTGCATTATTGATGCAGATATCTACCGGAATAATTACTCTTTTATACTCTGTACCTATAATAATTGCCTCTATACATCAGCTTTTTGCTATAATCCTTTTATCTATAATAATTTGGTGCTATTTTTTAATAAAAAGTAGTTAAAATGTCATACCGTGGTCAAGTCGGTATTGTTGCATGGCTCGGTCCCACCTTTGTCATCCCGTGATTTATTCACGGGATCCAGTTAAAAATACTAATATTATTAGTATTTTTAGTTGTTTTTTTGGATACCGTGGACAAGCCACGGTATGACACCGAACGGGTTTTTTGAGCCACGCAACAACACAATAAAAAGTTCTAAATGATTATCGATGTCAATACTCCTATTTCTTCTAGATTAGATAAATATTTAAAACGTCTATATCCATTATTGACTCAAGGAGTAATAGAGAAAGCATTACGTCAAAAACAAATTACCGTTAATTCTCAGAAAGCAGAAGCGAGTTTAAGAGTAAAGGGCGGCGATAAAATTTTTATTAACGATAAGTTTAATTTACCTGTTAAGCAACCCAAAAAATTAGTTTTTACCGATGCTGAAATTAAGCTAGCGAAGAAAATTACTACCGATTATCTGATATATGAAGATGATAATTTAATAGCTATAAATAAACCTGCAGGTCTTGCTACTCAAGGTGGCAGTAAAATAAATTTATCTATTGACTCTGCATTAAAATATTTGAATTATAAAGGTGCTGATTTTAAGCTAGTACATAGGTTAGATAAAGAAACAAGCGGTTTGCTCTTAATAGCCAAAAATTATTTAAGTAGTGTAAAACTTCATGATGCTTTTAAAGAAAAATTGGTTGTAAAAACATATTTTGCTGTAACCTATGGAAAGCCAATTAAAAATGTAGGAGAAGTTAGAAGTAATATAGAGAAGAGTAAGGGAAGTACACCTAAAATTACTGATATTGATAATGAAAATGGTAAACTTGCCATTACTTATTATAAATTACTTAAATCACTTGATAATAACTTATTTTTAATTGAATTTACACCGGTTACAGGTAGAATGCATCAATTAAGGTTGCATGCTAAATTATTAGGTTGCCCAATACTTGGAGATGATAAATATGGTAATAAAGAAATAATGCCGTATAGTAAATATATGTTCTTGCATGCTAATAATATATGTTTATCTGAAAAGATTTTTGGTAAGGAGATTAGTTTAGAAGCAGAGTTACCGTTTTATTTTACTAGACGTCTTACAAACGTTCGCTAATAAAGAGGAATTTGGAGGAGACACGGAAGCACTTGCCACCGCAGCGTACACTTTAGTACGTGAGGATGCGAGTAACGGATCGACGTACAAATTACCTTTAGAAGCAAGTTATGTAAGATGTCTACTGATAAGTTTGTGGAGTGTTGAAGTTATGATTCGTAGATATTTTTTATTGCTGCTTTTTTTAATTACTAATAGTATTGATTGTTTTGCAGATATACAGCAAAGAATCAATGAAGCAGAAAAAGAATATATAAGTAATAGATTTTTAAATGCCGTTTTTATGTTTGCCGATGATTATAAACCTTTATTAACCGGTGCTAAAGGAATCTTTGCTTTAAACGGTGAGCAATTAAAAGCAAATGAAATGATGCCTATTGCTTCTGCTACAAAGCCTTTTACAGCAGCAGGAATTTTAAAATTACAAGAACAGGAATTATTAAATATTAACGATAAAATCTATAAATATCTTGATCCGGAAATGTGGGGTGGAAAAGTACCGGATTGGGCGTATAAAATATCTATCCATAATTTATTAACGCATAGTAGCGGTATTGCTGAATATTTTAGTTTTGTTAAACTTGATTTAAATATGCCTAAGAAAGAGATTCACAAGAAAATATTACAATTTGTTTCTTCTAAACCTTTAGAAATATCTATAGGGAAAAAATTTAAATATAGTAATACTAATTTTGTTATACTCGGTATGATTATCGAAAAGGTGGCTAAAAAAGATTTAGCTAACTTTTTTTATGATGAATTTTTTAAACCTCTTAATATGAAATCTACTAGCTTTGCTTCATATAGTGAAGCCGCTAGAATCCAAAAGAACGTTATTAGTTCTAATTATCCGGTAAGATATTTTTTAACGCCTAATAATAGTAATAAACCTATATTTACTCCTGTAACTGCTGATTTTTTAGCAGTTCCTTGTGCTGACGGCGGTATAATATCAATACCGGTTGATCTTATTAAATGGTATAGGGCATTAAATGAGGGAAAAATTCTTTCTAAGAAGTCGTATAAACTTATGACTACTAAATATTTTTTAGCAAAAGATATAGAAGGGCGTAAGTCTTATATGGGTTACGGTATTTTCCTTACGGATCTTGATTCTAAGCATTTAATGATTCATTATACCGGAAAAGCCCTTGGAATACAAAGCGAAGCAGGATATGTTTTGCCTGATAATCTTTATTTTGCTATACTCAGCAATACTATGATTAAAATTCCTGAAGAAGAAAAAGATAAAATCGATATGAAAGATCCTTTAAATCAACTTGGAATAGTTTATTTCAGGGATGCAATAATAGGGGCAGCTATAAAGAATTAAATAGACTTGTTGTATAACCTATCTTATAAAGAGAAATTTGAAAGAAACACGGAACGCAGCACTGCCGCGTACATTTAGTACGTGAGGATGCGAGTACCGGATTGACATACAAATTACCTTTAGAAGGAGGTTATACAACAAGTCTAATGAAGATAGTTACTTGGAATATTAATTCATTGCGTCTGCGGATCGATTTATTAAGAAAATTAGCACATGAGCATCAACCGGATATTATTTTACTTCAAGAAACAAAAGTAGATGATTCGCTATTTCCTCTTGAAGTTATTAAAAATATAGGCTATGAACATGTAATATATTCAGGGCAGAAATCATATAACGGTGTTGCTATTATTTCAAAATTTCCTTTGAATAATGTTTTTTCATTGGAGTTATATAATAGTGATAAAAGGCATATAGCAGCTATAGTTAATGATATAGAAATACATAATTTTTATGTTCCTGCCGGTGGTGATATACCTGATATAGAGGTAAACTTAAAATTTAAGCATAAGCTCGAATATGTAAGATTAATGCAGAAATGGTTGACCGCTAACCGCACTAAAAATGATAAGATGATTATAGTCGGGGACTTGAATATCGCACCGCTAGAACATGATGTATGGTCTAGTAAGCAGCTACGAAATGTTATCAGCCATACCGATATTGAACGCTCGTTATTGGTAGAGCTACAAAACTCGTTAGGTTTTATTGACAGCAGTAGACATTTTGTCCCATTTGACGAAAAATTCTATACTTGGTGGAGCTATAGAAATATAGATTGGAAAAAATCTAACAGAGGGAGAAGGCTTGATCATATTTGGGTTAGCAATAATTTAAAAGAAGCGTTATTTTCTATAAATTTGCTATCAGAAGCACGTGATTGGCTTTCGCCTTCAGATCATGTACCGTATTTTGTGACTCTCAATGTCATTCCCGTGTAGGCGGGACCAGTAATATTAAATGTCACACCGTGGCAAGCTAGGCGTTGTTGCATGGCTCGGAAAACCTGCTGAGTGTCATACTGTGGCTTGTCCACGGTATCCAGTAAAACAACTAAAAATACTAATATTATTAGTATTTTTAACTGGATCCCGTGAATAAATCACGGGATGACAACAAAAAAACCGAGCCATGCAACAAAGCCGGCAAGCTACGGGGTGACACTAACCTTAAGGAGTAATTAGTGGATATAAGTTCAAGAAAATATAAGCCGACAAAAGAAGAATATATAAAAAGCTTTAAAGATATGCTCCTACTGCGTCGTTTTGAAGAGAAATGCGGGCAGTTATACGGTATGGGAGAAATAGGCGGTTTTTGTCATTTATATATAGGACAAGAAGCAGTAATTTCTGCGGTAGATATGGTTAAACAAAAAGGAGATAGTACAATTACTAGCTATCGTGACCATGCTCATATTATTTTAGCCGGAACAGAGCCTAAATATGTTCTTGCTGAGCTTATGGGGCGAGCTACAGGCTGCTCAAAAGGTAAGGGTGGTTCTATGCATTTATTTGACGTACCGAACAAATTTTACGGTGGACACGGTATAGTCGGAGCTCAAGTACCTATAGGCACAGGGCTTGCTTTTGCTGAGAAATATAATGGTACGAATAATATTTGTTTTACTTTTTTAGGTGATGGTGCGGTTAATCAAGGTCAAGTATATGAAGCCTTTAATATGGCTGCTTTATGGAGTTTACCTGTAGTTTATATTATTGAAAATAACGAATATTCGATGGGGACGTCTGTAGCACGTTCTACCTTTATGCGTGATTTATATAAGAAAGGGGAATCGTTTGGGATTAAAGGATTCCAGCTAGACGGTATGGATTTTGAAGAAATGTATAATGGAGCTAAACAAGCAGCCGAGTATGTTAGAGAAAATAGCTTTCCGTTAATATTGGAGGTAAAAACTTATCGTTATCGTGGGCATTCTATGTCCGATCCGGCAAAATATCGCAGTAAAGAAGAAGTTGAGCAATATAAAGAGCGTGACCCACTAGTGATAATAAGAAAAACGATACTCGACAATAAATATGCAACCGAAGCAGATTTAAAAGAAATAGAACAATCGGTAAAAGAAATTGTGAAAGAAGCAGTAGAATTTTCAGAAAACTCACCACTGCCTGATGAGGGGGAGTTGTATACGAATATATACGTTTAGTATTTATATGTCATCCCTGTGTGGATGGCAAATTGTCATTGCGAGGAAATTACGAAGTAATTGTACGTACGCAATCTCAGGATACTTGACGAGATTGCCACGCTCCTTTCAGTCGCTCGCAATGACGATTGTAGGCAAATCCGCTCGCAATGACGTTTAATTTAACCAAATAAAAAGAAAAATGCAAATAACGGTACGTGAAGCATTGCGTGATGCGATGCAAGAAGAGATGATAAGAGACGACAAAGTTTTTGTCATGGGTGAGGAAGTTGCAGAATATCAAGGTGCTTACAAGGTAACTCAAGGGCTGCTTGAGCAGTTTGGTCCTAAGAGAGTAATTGACACTCCGATAACGGAATATGGTTTTGCAGGGCTTGCAGTTGGAGCAGCTTTTGCAGGGCTTCGTCCGATCATTGAGTTTATGACCTTTAACTTTGCTATGCAAGCGTTCGATCATATAGTTAATTCAGCTGCAAAAACGCATTACATGTCAGGTGGGCAGGTCAAATGTCCGATAGTATTTAGAGGACCAAACGGAGCAGCAAGTAGAGTAGCAGCACAACATAGCCAAAATTATACAGCTTGTTATTCTCATATCCCGGGGTTAAAAGTAGTAGCTCCTTATAGCGCTGAAGATCATAAGGGGCTTATGCTCACGGCTATTAGGGACGATAATCCGGTTATTTTTTTGGAAAATGAGATTTTATACGGTCATAGTTTTGACGTACCGGAAACAATCGAGCCTATACCGTTTGGTCAGGCAAAAATTTTAAGAGAAGGTAGCAGTGTCACTATAGTAACTTTCTCGATTCAAGTAAAACTCGCCCTAGATGCTGCAAATATTTTACAGAACGATAATATTGATTGCGAGGTTATTGACCTGCGTACTATTAAGCCTCTTGATACTGAGACAATAATAGAATCGGTGAAAAAAACTAATCGTTTAGTTGTGGTGGAAGAAGGTTGGTTTTTTGCTGGCGTTGGAGCAAGTATAGCCTCTATAGTTATGAAAGAAGCCTTTGATTATTTAGATGCACCGATAGAGATTGTCAGCGGTAAAGATGTCCCGCTTCCTTATGCCGTTAATTTAGAAAAACTAGCCCTGCCGAGCGAAAATGATGTAATAGAAGCGATAAAAAAAGTCTGTTATTATAGTATTTAGGTTATAGTTTTTTATTGTATAACCCAGTCTTTTCGTCATTGCGAGGAAATTACAAAGTAATTGATGAAGCAATCTCAGGATATTTGACGGGATTGCCACGCTCCTTACAGTCGCTCGCAATGACGATTTGGTATATCCCCTTAGGCAGTGCCTTACGAGAATGACATCGAATCCTTGCAACAATGCTACTATTTTCTGGCTACTTGTTTGTTAATAAAATTATCTATAATTTCATATAATTCTTGATTTGGGAGAGCGAAACTATTAACCATTAAAACAAAGGCTTTTTTATGGTATGGTTGTTCCAAATTATATCCACATAGACAACTTATTCCCAATATATTTCCTGTCTTTGCAATAATATTCTTTGAAAGTTTAGAGCGATTTTTAAGAGTAGAACTCTCTTCTCCGGCTTTTGGTAAGGAAGCCACAAATTCAGGAATTGTATAGCCTTGTTTTAATAATGAAAAAAGAATTATAGGCTGAACACGATTATATCTAGAAAGCCCGGAACCGTCTATAAATAAAGAATCTTTGGCATCAATCCCGAAATATTGTTTAATTAATTGTTTAATAATAACATCTCCTTTAGCCCAGTCTGTAATCTCTTGATTTGAATTATAGGTAATCACCGTCAAATATATACTATCAAATACTAAATTATCAGAAATTTTCATAGCCGGTTTTATTATTTCTTTAAGCGGTGGTGATTCGATTTGGTTTATTGACTTAAATTTGCTAAGTATGTTACTTGTATTTTGAATAGTTTTTACCTTAGCTCGGATATTAAGTGCTTTCATCACTTTTTGTATCTTTTTTATTACATATTTATCATGATCTTTAGGAGCAAGTTTTAGCTCTATATAACTATCTTTTTCATTAATATTGCCTGTAGCATTAATAATATTACCATTCCATGATAACGAAATAGAAGAAGGCTGATTATTTGTTATTACATTAGAGTGGGTATTATATTCTAGGTCTGTAGATATTTTAGCAAACTCACCTAGTTTTGTTGGTTCTACTTTTACTGAAATAAGATTTTTATCTATATTTATAGAAGAGACGGGAGGGGAATAATTTCTACCTATATCATCTATCATAAGATTAGGCGAATATGGCGGTACTTTAAAAATTGAATTATCTAAAATAACATATTCTTTGATCTTTGAATTATGAAGCGGCTTTAATAAATCTATTAATTGACTAGAAGTTAAAACAGGATTTCCGGAAAATTTAATAATTACATCATGAATAATACGGTCTTTTTTATTAATTAATAATTCAGTTTTATATCTATATTCAGGACCAAGAGTTTTTAATGCCACAAGCGAGGTTATAACTTTTTGGCAGCTAGCAGGTGTAGCATACACTTTAGATGCGTACTCTTTATAAATATAATCACTTTGTACATCACCTATAATATAGGAATAAAACCCCGGCTTCTTTTTATATAGTTGCTGATGCGATGAAGTACAGCTCGTCAGCAATATACATAAAAGAAATATAAAATATAGTAGACTTCTTGCATAACTTGCTTCTAAAGATAATTTATACGTCGAGCCTAGACTCGCATCCTCACGTACTAGTGTGTACGCTGCGGTGGCAAGTGCTTCCGTGTCTTCTTTATTAGCTAAGTTATGCAAGAAGTCTAATTTTAAATTCATAATTTATAAACTTACTGGATCTTTATTTTAGGCAATATTGTATTATAAACAAAATCTAAACATTGTTAATTGACTTGCTGCTTTATCAAATGTGATAAGCGTTGTTGCATGGCTCGTTTTATGTCATTTCCGCGTAGGCGGGAATCTAGTAAAACCTAAAAAAACAAGTTTTTTTAGGTTTATTTTAGCAAATATGTAACTTCTATATCAATATTTAAGTTATTTTTCTGGATTCCCGCCTACGCGGGAATGACATCGAATAGGTTTTTCGAGCCATGCAACAAGCCCGGAAATTGCAGCGCTGTTGCATAGCTCGGAAAACCTGCTGGGTGTCATACCGTGGCTTGTTCACGGTATCCAGTAAAACAACTAAAAATACTAATAATATTAGTATTTTTAACTGGATCCCGTGAATAAATCACGGGATGACAGAGGTGAGATCGATCCATGCAATAATACTTTTCTACTTCGCAGCTCTTTTACGGTCGTTAGGGTCAAGCATAGCTTTACGCAAACGTATAGATTTCGGTGTTACTTCAACTCTTTCATCATTCTCGATATAGCTAATTGCTTGCTCTAGAGTTAAAAGCATCGGAGGGGTTAGCCTTATAGCTTCGTCTTTACCTGATGCTCTAACGTTACTTAGTTGCTTTGCTTTTAGCGGATTTACCTCTAAATCATTATCACGATTATGTTCGCCGATAATCATACCTCTATATACTTTATCGCTAGGGTTTATAAACATTTTACCCCGTTCTTCTAGATTCCATAGAGCATATGCAACTGCTGCCCCGTCACCGTTAGAGATAAGTACGCCATTGCGTCTTCCCTCGATAGCTCCTTTATAATCGGCATATCCGTGGAAAATACGGTTCATAATTCCTGTACCTCGTGTTTCGGTTAAAAATTGGCTATGGTAACCTATTAGCCCTCTGGACGGTCCGATAAACGTAACACGGCTTTTGCCTCCGCCTGACGGTCTCATATCAGTCATTTCAGCTTTTCTAAGTGCTAAAGATTTTACGACCACTCCCACATAATCATCATCAACGTCAACCTGAATTTCTTCCATCGGTTCTTGCTTATTGCCTTTCTCATCGGTTTGGAATAATACTTCCGGTCTGCTAATAGATAACTCAAACCCTTCACGACGCATAGTTTCAATTAAGATACCAAGCTGTAATTCTCCTCGTCCTGCAACTTGGAAAGCATTTTTTTCAGCTGCTTCGGTAACTTTTAGTGCGACGTTACTCTCAAGTTCACGCATTAATCTAGCTCCGATCAAGCTCGATGTAACCTTTGTCCCTTCGCTTCCTGCAAGCGGTGAGTCATTAACGCTAAAAGTCATAGATAAAGTTGGTGGGTCGATTGGTAGAGACGGTACAGCCTCGGTTACTTCAGGCGAGCAAATAGTATCGGCAACGTTGGCATTTTCAACCCCTGCTACGGCAATAATATCGCCGGCTGTAGCCTCATCTATAGCGATTCTCTCTAAACCTCTAAATGCTAATATTTTAGTGATACGTCCGGTTTCAAGTACTTTATTCTCACGATTTAATACTTTTACGTTTTGATTGATTTTAACAGTGCCGCTTTGTACACGACCAGTTAAAACTCTACCGAAGAAAGAATTATATTCTCTAGTAGTAACAAGCATAGAAAATGGTGCTTTATCGTCAGCTGCGGGTTTTGGTACATGCTGTACTATAAGGTCGAAAAGCGGTGCTAAATCATCTGCTAAATTGTCTAAAGGATTAATTTTATCATCAAATGTTAAAGATGCTCTTCCTGCTCTACCTGATGCGTAAACTATAGGGAAATCAAGCTGATCGTTATTAGCCTCTAATGCTACAAATAGCTCGAATACTTCGTCTATCACTTCCTTAATTCTTTGGTCATCTCTATCTATTTTATTAATAACGACAATAGGTTTTAAGCCGAGATTTAATGCTTTAGAAAGCACAAATTTTGTTTGTGGCATTGGTCCTTCAGATGCGTCGACAAGTAACACAACACCGTCAACCATGCTTAATATGCGTTCTACTTCACCGCCAAAATCAGCATGTCCAGGTGTATCAACGATATTAATACGGATATCGTTCCACATAAGAGCAGTGCATTTGGCTAGTATTGTTATTCCACGCTCACGCTCAAGGTCGTTAGAGTCCATAGCACGCTCGGCTACAGCTTGGTTAGCTCTAAATGTTCCGCTTTGTTTAAGCATATTATCGACAAGCGTAGTTTTCCCATGATCAACGTGGGCAATAATTGCTATATTACGAATAGATGTCATCTTTAAAAATTCTCACAAGTTTACAATAGTTTTCCGTATTATACACTAAAATACCAAAAATTGGAATAAAGTTCTTGAAAAAGAAATTAATTTAACTGCAAAATAAAAATTACTAAGAATTTTTAAACTTTAAAATAAGAGAAATTAATGAACGATAATACAGCTTTATTTATATTTGATTTTGACGGCACTTTAGTTAAGAGGCATTCGCATAATTATATAGGGGAGAGGTTAGGAGGCTTAATAGCACGTAATATACAAAATCGCTTTTTTAGCTCATATGAGGAACGTGATAAAGAAATAGCTAGGCTTGAACAAAAATTCACTATAGAGCTGATGGAAAATTTTTTAGATAATGAAAACTTAGGTTGGAAAAATGAAGAGCAATTAGTACGTCTTTTTAAAAATATCATATCATCCGGTCATAAAATAGCTATAGCATCGTTTAATGATTATCCCAATGCCGTAAAATATGCATTAGAGCAATTATTAGACAAAGAAATAGTAGAAAATATATATATAAAATCAGGTTTACCTTCTAATAATTTTCAAGAAATACAAAATTGTACTAAAAAAGAATATATAAGAGAAATAATTAATAATACTGGAGTAACTAATAAAAAAAACGTATTTTTCATGGATGATGATAAAAAGCATACCGATGCTGCAAAAGACTATGGAGTTACAGCAGTTTTGGTTGAGAATAAAGGAAAAGAGCATATTCATCAAGCTTGTAATTTTTTATATAAGTTTAATGAACAACATGAAATTTATGTTGATTTTAAAGATACTGATACTGAATTTTTTCTTAGCGAAAAAGATTTAAGAGAAACTATTCCATTTGCCCCTTTTTCTGATGATTATTATTCGGAACATACACCATATGGAAATGATAAGGTACTAACGTTAGGGGACGATTAAGTTTTTAATGATAGACAAATCATCTGAGGTTATTTATTCTTGGATTAATAGAGGACATTCGTCATTGCGAGCGACTAATAAGGAGCGTGGCAATCTCAGGCAAAATTCCTGAGATTGCCGCGTCGTGTCGCTCCTCGCAATGACGGGGTGGCATCTACGCAACAATGCCTACTCGCAATGACGAAGGCAACCGGCACAGTTTAATCTAAAAGGATCAAGGATGATATACCGAATATTATGTTTATGTATATTTATAATAAATTTCTCAGTGATAGCAAAAGCACAAAATGTGTCGATTAAAGAAGATAATTTCAAAGTTAGAGTAGCTGTTGCTGATGTACAATCTATATTAGAAGGTTCGATTGCTATAAAAGATTTGCGTAATAAAATCGAAAAGCTTAATCATAAAATTCAAAAGGATATTGCTGCTAAAGAAGCAGAATTTAAACCGCTGGAAGAGAAATTGCTAAATGAGCGTTCTAATTTAAGTGAAACCGAATTTGAGCATAAAGTAAACGAATTTAATGCAAAAGTTAGCCACGTTAGAAAAGAAATTCAGATTAAGAAAACAAAGCTTGAACAAGCCCACGCTGAGGCTATGAGTAGAGTCCATGAAACAACTATTACAATAATTAGTGAACTTGCCGAGAAATATAACCTTAATTTGGTAATTCCGAGTGCTCAAGTCTTATATGCCAAAAATAATTTGAATATAACTTCCGAAGTGACTTTTATGTTGAATGAGAGATTAAAAGAAGTAACGATTAACTATTGATAGTGTTGTATGGTTTAGTTTTTCCGTCATTGCGAGGAAAATTACGAAGTAATTGACGAAGCAATCTCAGGATATTTGACGAGATTGCCACGTCGCTTCGCTCATCGCAATGACGATTAGGTATCCACGCAGGCAACACTATTACTTAATGAGATTATTTTTATATGATAATACCGATTACAATTGCATACGGGGACGGTATAGGTCCTGAAATAATGGAGACAGTGCTTTATATATTACGTAAAGCTGAGGCTCGTATTCGTTTAGAAACCATTGAAGTAGGTGAAAAGCTTTACAAGAAGCATTATACTTCAGGCATAAGTGAAGAAAGTTGGGAATCAATACAACGCACCGGCATTATACTTAAAGCTCCGATTACTACCCCGCAAGGTGGAGGATATAAAAGTTTAAACGTTACGATTCGTAAAACATTACAGCTTTTTGCTAATATTCGTCCTTCCGTTTCGTTTCATCCTTTTACTAGAACCTTACATCCAAATTTGAACCTCACTATCATACGTGAAAATGAAGAAGATTTATACGCAGGTATAGAATATCGCCAAACGCATAATATGTATGAATCAATGAAGTTGATAAGTCATACCGGTTGTGAAAAAATTATTAGATATGCTTTTGAATATGCAGTAAAAAATAACCGCAAAAAAGTCACGTGCTTAAGCAAAGATAATATTATGAAATTTTCCGATGGGATTTTTCATAAAGTATTTAATGAGATTGCAAAAGAATATACGCAGATTAATAATGAGCATTATATTATCGATATCGGGACTGCAAGGCTTGCTACCAAACCGGAAATATTTGACGTTATCGTGACTTCTAATCTATACGGTGATATCATATCCGACGTAGCTGCTGAAATTTCAGGATCTGTGGGGCTTGCCGGTTCTGCAAATATCGGGCAGCATTATGCGATGTTTGAAGCGGTACATGGAAGTGCTCCCGATATTGCGGGCAAAGATATTGCTAATCCGTCAGGGCTTTTAAATGCTGCTATAATGATGCTAGTACATATAGGGCAGGGTGATATTGCTAGTTTAATCGAAAATGCTTGGAAGAAAACTATAGAGGATGGAGTTCATACAGCGGATATATATAACGAGCAGAATTCTAGTAAAAAAGTCGGTACAAAAGAATTTGCTGAAGAAGTAACGAAAAGATTAGGACAGATACCGACAAAGCTACCTAAAGCAGATTATCCATTAATTGCAGAGAAACAAGAAAATAATATAGAGTATAAGATTGATACCAAAGAAGTTAAAAAATTGGTTGGTACGGATATATTTGTGAATATGAATGTATCTTCCGCTCACGATATAGCAGATAAAATTAATAAGCTTGATATCGGTAATTTTGAGCTAAAAACTATATCTTCAAAAGGGCTAAAATTATGGCCTCGTGATACAAGGTTTGAAACTGTTTTCGATCATTGGTGTTGTCGTTTTATGAATAAAGACGGCACGGAAATAAAACATTTAGATATAACAAGATTGCTTGAAGCTTTAGTCAAAGCAAATATTGATTTTATCAAAGTAGAGAATTTATTTGAGTTTGATGGTGTGGCAGGGTATAGCTTGGCCCAGGGTGAATGATATACTCGATGAACTTCAAAAATTGGCTATGTCATCCTACAAGTACTGCGGTGCTCACGTATTAAGTATACGCTTCGCTCCTCGTCTTGTGGATTCCTTGCTCTTTTTGAAGTTGATCTTCGTCTATCAATGCTAAATAATTAATAAGATTAACAAAAATGACACTATACTATATCGGAATATTATTAGTAATTATTGGATTATTTGCTATATTTTCAGGGATAATCGGTTTTTTTAGATTTCCTGATTTTTATACTAAATTACATGCAGCAAGTGTTATTGAGAGTTTTGGAGTGCCTGTTTGCTTAATAGGTTTTGCGTGCATTGAAGCAGATATTGTTAACTCCGGTAAATTAATTTTAGCGGCTTTATTGATTTTTCTACTAAATCCAGTAGCAACCCATGCACTCGGTAAAGCATCTTTATTTATGAAAATTAGGAGTACCGTCATTGCGAGGAAAATTACGAAGTAATTGACGAAGCAATCTCAGAATATTTGACGAGATTGCCACGCTCCTTACAGTCGTGTGCAATGACGTTAAATTTTAACAACCATATGGAAGTAAAAACAGCTTTAAATTTTGATCTCGGCAATTACCTACTTAACTTAATTGCTTTTTTATTGATTTTAATATCTATAAAAATAATTTTTGCTAAAGATTTGTTAGCGGCAGTGATTGCTTCCTCTGTCTTTAGCTTATTAATAGGTGTATCTTATCTTATTATGGATGCTCCTGATGTTGCAATGACCGAGGCAGCACTTGGAGCTTGCTTATCAACATGCGTATATTTGAATTTGTTACGTAAATTACCTCCTGATTTAAAGAATATTGATAGAACTAATATTATTCCCGCAAGTTTAATATGTTTATTGTTTGTAGTAACTCTTGCTTATATGGGGCTAGAATTACCGAATTACGGTGATGATAATGCTCCTATTCATATGTATTCAAGTAAATATTATCTCGAAAATACCTCTAGAGATATAGGTGTACCTTCTTTTGTTGCGGCTATTCTTGCAAGCTACCGTGCTTATGATACTTTAGGTGAAACTAGTGTAATTTTAATTGCGGGAATTGCTGTATTATTGGTATTTTCAAAGAAATTTGAAGAAGTGGATTCCCGCTTTCGCGGGAATGACATAAATGGTAAAAGGAATGACACTATACTCAAAGCATACCCGATAATAAAATATATCACTAGTTTTATAATACCTTATATAATTTTATATAGTATATATATTCAGCTTAACGGTGAGTCTTCGCCGGGTGGTGGGTTTCAAGCAGGTGTTATATTTGCATCTAGCCTTATTGCTTATGATTTAGTTTACGGTAATCGAAAATTAAGCAGATATTTTCCTCCTAACGTGCTAATTTGTATTGCTGTTTTAGGTGTAGCAATATATGCAATTGTAGGAACAATATCATTCTTTTTTAACGATAATTATTTAAATTATTATTCACTAACAAATTTTATCAATGATAAGCTACTTGCTCAGCATATCGCTATAGTTATTGTTGAAATTGGTATAGGTTTAACAGTTTCTGCAATAATGTACTTAATTTACAACGTATTTAATAATTATGAATAATCTATTTGTATTAATTAAGCGTGAATTTATAGTGCAGAATCGCATTAATAATATAATTAAATATATAGTTATATTTTTTTTATTTTGCATAATTAGTACTGTTTTAATTAACAGTGAAAGAGATATTAACAAATTCGGTTTAATTTTTTCGGTAATTTGTTTATTAATTTCATTAATCGGTTTTTCTGCGGTTATATTTAAATCTGATTTGGAAGACGGAAGCTTAGAGTTATTATTATCAATTGTTAGTTATGAAAAAATTATATTAGCTAAATTTTTTGCTATATTTATCAGTAGTACGGTAGGGCTGGTTTTTGTTTTACCCATTATTTATGTTTTTTTTGATCAAACTTTGCTTGAGATAATATTTTTCTTTATTAGCGTATGGATGATGTTAGTTTTATCAAGTAGTTTAGTAGTTTTATCCGGTAGCGTGCAATGTTATTTTAAGAAGAATGCTAACTTTGTCGGTACGTTTATCATGCCGCTATTAATTCCGAATATTATAATGACGGGCTTAATATTACAAGATAATAACTTACAATTAATTTTTATTATGATAGGAATTAATTTAGTATTTTTACCGATTTCATTCTTCTTGAGTTCCTATTTAATTAAAAATATTTATAATATTACGTGATTTTGCTTTATTTTTACTAATGTAGTGATATAAAATAAAGATGAATATTATTAATAAATTTTTTTGAGAAAAATATATGTGGCAGGCTTTACGAAGGTTAATTGCAGCAAATCCTATGGGATTTTTTCTGTGGTCTATTATCACTAAATGGTATTTGATTATAGCAGTTGCTTCCTTAATTACTTTATATTATACAGTATTGGGCTTAAAAAAAATTGGGTTTATAGATTATTTTACTGAAACTACAGTCGAGATATTAGATACAACTAAAGCAGTTGCTCAAAATTGTACTACAAAACTTGGTCCTAATTGGAATCATTTAGTTAGTTTTTGGAATTGTTTAAGTAATCCTGGAAAATATGAGCATGAAGAAGGAACAGGAGCAAAAGTTTTAGAAGATGAAATAAATAAGCTTACGCCAAAACAAGCAGATAGTGCTGCAGACGCTGAACGTCCTATAATAAATCCTTATGAAGAACTAGAAAATCCAAATAATCTTAATAATACCCAAAGCGGTAGTAATAATAATCGTTAATTTATGTCACTTTAATATTATATGTCGGATACTGAAGATAATAAAAACAAACAAACAACACGTCGTGATTTTATGGTTCTAACGGCTAGTAGTGTTGCAGCGGTCGAGGTAGCATGTACTCTTTGGCCTCTTATTGATTCTTTAAACCCTTCCGCAGACGTGCTAGCTTTATCATCAATTGAGGTTGATTTATCAAATATTGCGGTAGGGCAAACAGTTACGGTTAAATGGCAAGGTAAACCGGTTTTTATCACGAACCGTACTCCTGATAAAATAGCTGAAGCAAGAGCCGTAAAGATGTCGGAGCTTATTGATCCTGAGACTGATGAAGCACGTGTGAAAGCAGGGCATGATAATTGGCTTGTAACAATTGGGATTTGCACGCATTTAGGTTGTGTGCCGCTTGCTAATCAAGGTGAGTATGATGGATGGTTCTGTCCATGCCATGGCTCACAATATGATTCTTCAGGTAGGGTTAGAAGAGGTCCTGCTCCTTTAAATTTAGCAGTGCCGCCTTATACCTTTATTAGCGATAAAAAAATTAGAATCGGGTAGTTATTTATGAATGAAGATATTACCCCTAAAAAGCCTAATGTTATTGTAGAATGGATAGATTATCGCTTACCTATTTTTTCGTTCCTAAAGCATTTTAGTCATTATCAAACTCCAAAAAATCTTAGCTATTTATGGAATTTAGGCTCTATTGCTGGTATTGCGTTAGTAATTCAGATCATTACTGGTGTGGTACTTGCTATGCATTATACGCCGCATGTTGATCATGCTTTCGATAGTGTTGAGAGAATCATGCGTAATGTTAATTACGGCTGGTTACTGCGTTATACTCATGCGGTAGGTGCATCGATGTTTTTTGCTGCCGTATACTTACACATAGCAAGAGGTTTGTATTACGGCTCTTATAAAGCTCCTAGGGAACTGCTTTGGCATATCGGTATTATCATTTTTCTAACCATGATGGCTACTGCCTTTATGGGTTACGTGCTTCCTTGGGGACAGATGAGCTACTGGGGTGCTACGGTAATTACTAATTTATTCTCGGCTATTCCGCTAATAGGGGAATCCATAGTTACGTGGTTATGGGGTGGTTTTTCTGTTGATAACCCAACATTAAATAGATTCTTTTCACTGCATTATTTATTGCCGTTTATTATTGTTGCTCTCGTGATGCTACATTTAGTAGCCTTACATCAGCATGGTTCAAATAATCCGAAAGGTATCGACGTTAAAAGCCCTAAAGACACTATTCCTTTCCACCCTTATTATACCGTAAAGGATTTTGTCGGTTTCGGAGTTTATTTCATAATATTCGCTTATTTTATTTTTTACGAACCTAATTATTTAGGACATCCCGATAATTACGTTCCGGCAAATCCTTTAGTTACGCCTGCTCATATCGTACCTGAATGGTATTTTCTACCGTTTTATGCGATTCTTAGAGCTGTACCTTCTAAGCTCGGCGGGGTGTTATTAATGTTCGGAAGTATATTCGTGTTATTCTTACTACCGTGGCTTGATACTTCAAAAGTCAGAAGTAGCAATTATAGACCGATATATCGAATAGCTTTTTGGATATTTATGGCAGATTGTGTATTGCTTGGTTATTTAGGCGGACAGCCGGCAGAAGAGCCGTATATTACAATTAGCCGCTTTGCTGCTTGTTATTACTTTTTCCATTTCTTAGTAGCTCTGCCGCTGATAGGTAAATATGAGAAGCCGCTACCGCTACCGGAGGAGTTATAAAAAGGTGTTGTCGTTGCAAGGATATGGTTCTATGTCATTCCTGCGAAAGCGGGAATCTAGTAATAATTGTCATACCGTGGCTTGTCCACGGTATCCAGCAAAACAACTAAAAATACTAATATTATTAGTATTTTTAACTGGATCCCGTGAATAAATCACGGGATGACAACAAAAAAACTGATCCACGCTGGCAATGCCTCATAGGAATGACATCGTCACGAAGATATAAAAAAAACTTATGAAAACTAAACTACTTATTTCTATCATCATATTATTAGCCTCTTCTTTAAGCCTTGCGGGCGAAGAAGCGTTACATCCAAAAAAGATGAAATGGTCGTTTGACGGCGTATTTGGCACAGTTAATCGTGAAGCAGCACAAAGAGGTTTTCAGGTTTATAAAGAAGTTTGTAGCGTTTGCCACGGTTTGAATAATCTATATTATCGAAATCTTAAAGATATTGGTTTTTCAGATGATGAGATAAAAGAGATTGCTAAAGGCTATACGGTAAAAGACGGTCCAAATGATGACGGTGAGATGTTTGACCGTCCCGCTCTTCCATCTGATCGTTTTGTATCTCCTTACCCTAATGAACAAGCAGCAAGGGCAGCTAATAACGGAGCACATCCACCTGATTTATCGCTGATAATAAAAGCACGTCATGATGGAGCTAATTATATATATTCGCTGCTTACCGGTTATACTGAACCTCCGACAGACTTTAAGCTAATGAATGGAGCTCATTATAATCCGTATTTCCCGGGGGAACAAATAGCAATGCCGCCACCGCTTACAGACGGGCAGGTGACTTATATGGATGGTACTCATGCAAGCGTAGAGCAAATGAGCCACGATGTTGCGGTATTCTTGCAATGGACAGCTGAGCCGGAAATGGAACATCGTAAATCTATGGGTCTTAAAGTTATGATGTTTTTAGTAGTGTTTACTATCTTTTTCTATATTGCAAAAAACCGCATTTGGTCTAATTTAAAGTAGTTCACTGTGTTGTCAAGCCGGCGTTGTTGCATGGCTCGGTTTTTTTGTTGTCATCCCGTGATTTATTCACGGGATTCAGTTAAAAATACTAATAATATTAGTATTTTTAGTTGTTTTACTGGATACCGTGGACAAGCCACGGTATGACACTCAGCAGGTTTTTCGACCTACACAACAACTCCCCTCTCTTAGTATAATGACTTATCTTTGCTATACTTATCCTAAAACTTATATGGATAGGTATTTATGATTACTTTATTTGCGGCGATAACAGGATTTATTAGCTCTATCATTCCTGAAATTTTAAAAATATACAAAGATATTAACGACAAAAAACATGAGATAAATATTTTAGATCGTCAAATTGCTAATAACAAACTCAATCAGTCTAAAACTTTTACAGAGCTTACCATATCACAAGAAATGGCAGAGCAATATTCTCTTTATTCAACATATAAATCAGGTGTTAGCTGGGTTGATGCTTTAAACGGTTCGGTAAGACCGGTGCTTGCCTATAGCTTTTTTGCAATGTATGGAGGAGTTAAATATGTTCAATATAAATCATTAAAAAGTTCTGCTCTGCTAGTGGAGTATCTAGATATATTATGGAGCATAGAAGATCAAACTATTTTTGCGGGGATTATTAGTTTTTACTTCGGTCAGCGTACTTTCAGCAAATTATGGAAGTATACTAGATGAACTTTAAAAATACAGCTTAAAAAATATTTCTTTTAGTTTAAAAAACTGTATACTTACTATAACATTTTGTTATAGGAGAAAAAATGAGTTTTGAAAATAAATTAGTTATTATTGTAAATAAAGACATTGATATTGGGGTTGCTATGAATGCAGTAGCTCATGCTTCTCTAGCAGTCGGTGCTTTACTTGGACAACCCACTTGTTTTTTACAAGCTAATATTGATGCAAGCGGTAATAATTGGCAAGTTTCGGGGATGCCTTATATTATCTTACGCGGTAAATTAAATGAGATAAAAAAAGCTATTCTTGCAGCAAAAGAATCTAAAGTTATGCAACTAGCATTTGTAGATAGTATGACCGGAGGAACATATTTAGAACAAATAGAAAATATTGCAAAGAAAACAGAAGAAGAACATATTTATTATTCGGCTGTTCTTTTTGGGAAGTGGGATATAGTTTCTCAAATCACTAAAAAGTTTTCTCTTTATAAATAATTTAATCTTCTGTATGCAAGAACCTATAGCAAAAGAGATTGAATTATATTCAATCTCTTTTGCTATAGAAACGAATTAACATTAGTAATGACTTATTATTTTACCAAAATTTTATTTCTCTGAAACAAAACCTTTCTCTATATAGCTAGGTAATTTGAGTAATTCTTGTTTTAAATCATTATAAATACCGGGGGCTTCAAATTTCCGGTCAACTAGGAAAATGATAGGTTTAGTGTTATGATTGAAGAAGAAGTCAAAATTCGGTTTGTTGTCAAAATACCTGGTAACACGAGGAAAATGATAAGCATGAGTAACAATAGCAATTTCGGCGTTATTTAAGTCAATATTACCGTCTTCATGTTCCTTATATAGAGTTTTAAATTGCCCACCGGTATTGGTTTGATTTTCCGGTAATGTAAAAATATAAAAATTTTCTTTCGGATAATCCATGATTTCATTTTTATCTAGAGCTTCTTTTAGTAAACTATTATCATAAGCTCCGCCGTTAAATAAGATTACAGGACCGTATTTTTGTAATTCTTCGGATGTTAAGTTAGATTCCTGCTTATCAAGCTTTTTAGCTGCCACTTCTCTTGCAATTTCTATACCGAGCCTTACTCTATTATAGCCGTCTTCTTTATCTATAGCATCGGCATTTTGAGCATCGGAATTAATCAGTATTTTTGTATAAGAATGTCTTGCGGATAAAACCCATACATATTTAATATTCTTATCTATTTCAGGATTTTCGGTTGCATAAATATTTTGTATTTCAGAAATAAAATTCTTGCGGATTTTTTCATTAGCAGAATCAAACTCTAGATTATTTAAATTGCTAATTATTTGCTCAAAATGTTTATCTTGAGAATATTTTTGGTAATTTTGGAATCCTAAAAATGAAACTACACCTATAATAATTATAGAAATAGCTATGTTAAAACTTTTACAGTTTTTCATATTATTGCAATCTCTTATGTCATTTCCGCGAAAGCGGGAATCTAGAAAAATTTTTTAAAACTCTAAATTTATGTTTATTTCTCTATGGATTCCCGCTTTCGCGGGAATGACAAGCCACCCGCATTCATAGCAAGGCTTGCGGAAACAAATTCTTCAAGGTCGCCGTCAAGTACTCCTTTAGTATCAGAAGTTTCATAATCGGTACGTAAATCTTTCACCATTTGATAAGGTTGTAAAACATATGATCTAATTTGATGCCCCCAGCTATTATCGGTTTTAGCAGCATTCTGTTCGTTAACGCTATCGGCACGTTTTTGTAATTCTAATTCGTAAAGTTTTGCCTTTAGCATTTTCATTGCTTCGTCTTTATTTTTATGCTGCGATCTACCACTTTGGCACTGCGTTACCGTATTAGTCGGTAAATGAGTAATACGCACTGCTGAATCTGTAGTATTAACATGCTGCCCTCCGGCTCCTGATGACCTATAAGTATCAATTCGTAAATCCTTATCATCAATAATAATCGTTATGCTATCATCAATTTCGGGATATACCCAGCTACTTGCAAAGCTGGTCATTCTTTTACCTGCCGCATTAAACGGAGAAATACGCACCAGCCTATGAACTCCTGCTTCGGTCTTAAACCACCCGTAAGCACGTTTACCTATTATTCTAATCGTGCATGATTTAATACCTGCTTCTTCGCCGTTAATCATGTTTATTATTTCGGTTTTAAAGCCGAGTCTTTCGGCAAAACGTAAATACATACGCATCATAATAGATGCCCAGTCATGACTTTCAGTTCCTCCTGCTCCGGCATTAATCTCTAAAAAGCAATTATTACCGTCTGCTTCACCTGAAAACAAGCATTCCGTTTCAAATTTGGCAGCAATTATACTTAAGCCTTTAAAATCCTGTTCAACTTGTGAAAGTGTTTCTAAATCGTTTTCGGCTTCAGCCATTTCTTCAAGTTCTAAAGCGTCTTTTAAATTAGATTTGAGTTTATTAAAAGCATTTAGTTTTTCTTCTAAATTGCTTTTTTCTCGCAATAATGTTTGTGCTTTAGCCTGATCATTCCATAAACTCGGATCGGCTGTTAACTCTTCTAACTCTTTTAGTCTTTCAGTTGATGATTCAACGTCAAAGTGACCTCCAAAGTAGCTCTAAAGACTGCTCAATTTTTTTTACATAATTTTCTATTTCGGCTCGCATTATTTTTTCCTGTTATAAATTTCGATTTTGTTATATATTGTACAGCACATTCCATAAAGCTCAATACAAGCGAATTTTGCAGGATTCGCCTGTGCTCACGTACTTTTGTACGTTCCGCAGGCTCACCTTTAAATTCATCTTGTCTAGAGCTTTCTGAAACATGCTGCACTTCATTCTTAGCAGCACCCAACATTCGTAGGGATGACAGGTAATAAACAAACGCAAATTATATCACAATAATTATGAATAATCAAAAATATATACGGAACTTCTCAATAATTGCCCATATTGATCATGGTAAATCTACATTAGCTGATAGGTTAATTGAGCATTGCGGCGGACTTCAAGCTAGAGAAATGAGCCAACAAGTGTTAGATTCTATGGATATCGAAAAAGAGAGAGGTATAACTATTAAAGCACAAACAGTGCGGCTTGTATATAAGGCTAAAGACGGTAATACCTATTATTTGAATTTGATGGATACTCCCGGGCATGTCGATTTTGCTTATGAAGTTAGCAGGTCTTTGGCTGCTTGTGAAGGGTCGCTGTTAGTAGTTGATAGTACACAAGGAGTAGAAGCCCAAACGCTTGCCAATGTTTACCAAGCAATCGAGAATGATCACGAGATTGTGCCGGTGCTTAATAAGATTGATCTGCCTGCCTCAGAACCTGAGCAAGTCAAGCAGCAGATAGAGGATATAATAGGAATCGATGCAAGTGAGGCTGTGCTAATCTCTGCCAAAAGCGGTATAGGTATTGATTTGGTTTTAGAGGCTATAGTAAATAAATTACCTCCGCCAAAAGAAAGTAATTCCGATATTTTGAAAGCTTTGCTTGTTGATAGTTGGTATGATCCGTATCTCGGCGTAGTTATTCTAGTACGTGTTATTGATGGAACTCTGCGTAAGAATATGCGGATTAAAATGATGGCAACAAACTCGGTTTATACCGTTGAGAATGTTGGATATTTTACTCCGAAAAAACATATTTCTGATGTTTTGTATGCAGGTGAAATTGGTTTCTTTACTGCTTCTATAAAGCAGGTAGCGGATTGTAAAGTCGGGGATACTATCACTGATGAGAGGAAACCTTGTGAGCAAGCACTACCCGGTTTTAAGCCGAACTTACCAGTGGTTTTTTGCGGGCTTTATCCAACAGATAGTGCAGAGTTTGAACATCTAAAAGATTCGCTAGCTAAATTACGCCTTAATGATGCTAGTTTTGAGTATGAAATGGAAAGCTCGTCAGCACTCGGGGTAGGCTTTAGATGCGGTTTTTTAGGGCTACTACATTTAGAAATAATACAAGAGCGTTTAAGTAGGGAATTCGATTTAGATTTAATCACCACTGCCCCAAGTGTGGTGTATAAAATCCATATGCAGGACGGTGAAAGTTTAGAGATTCATAACCCCGCAGATTTGCCTGATTTGCAAAAAATCGAATCGATGGAAGAACCGTGGATTAAAGCAACTATAATGGTACCTGATGAGTTTTTAGGTGCGGTATTATCGCTTTGTACGGAAAAGAGAGGGGTGCAGCTCGATCATAGCTATATAGCAAATAGAGCTAAAATAATTTATAAATTACCGCTAAATGAGATAGTTTACGATTTCTACGATCGTTTAAAAAGCTGCTCTAAAGGTTATGCAAGTTTTGAATGGCAAATGGATGTTTATGAACCTTCTGAACTTGTTAAGCTTGGGATTTTGGTTAACGCAGAGGCGGTTGATGCACTGTCCACAATCGTACATCGCTCACGTGCCGAGCAGAGGGGTAGGGCGTTATGCGTGCGGTTAAAGGATTTAATTCCAAGGCAGCAGATTGACATAGCAATCCAAGCAAGTATCGGTAGCCGTATTATTGCCCGTGAGACTATTAAGGCTCTACGTAAAGATGTTTTATCTAAATGTTACGGCGGTGATATAAGCCGTAAGCGTAAGCTTCTTGAGAAGCAAAAAGCAGGTAAAAAGAGAATGAGACAGTACGGTAATATCGAAATTCCACAATCTGCTTTTATCGCAGCGTTAAAAATTGGGGATGAGTAAAACTTTTTTTATTTTATATAAAGAAAACGCTAGACGTTATAGAAAAGATTTGTTATAAGAAGTTACAGCATATTTTAGAAAGCTTGATACAAGCGAATTTTGCAGATCTTGCCTGTGTTCACGTACTTTTGTACGCTGTGCAGGCTCGCCTTTAAATTCATCTTGTCTGAAGCTTTCTAAAATATGCTATATCTAAAATTTTTTAGAAACTTACTACGTTCCTCGGTAGCTCAGTGGTAGAGCAAACGGCTGTTAACCGTTCGGTCGCTGGTTCGAGTCCGGCCCGGGGAGCCATTCCGTACAGTTGGCTACTTCTTGTAGTTTATTGAACGGGAGAGCCAAGGAGTAATCAAGGTTTCAGCCTTTCAGTTCTAGGTTCGCAAACACAAAATTTAAAAATTCTCTTTTTTCGTCAATCGTCGAACCTTTGAAATTTTCATATGCGTTTGTCATTACATTTATAAAGTCTAAAAGCTTTTTAGAAAACTTATCGTCTGCTTTGTCATAACTTTTAATTAACTCGTTTAATTCGTATTGACGCTCTTTTAACTGCGATTTCTTACGTGCAAACTCTTCTCCAGTTATAACCACGTCTGCTACTAACTCTAAATATGAATCAAGCTTATTTGTTCTATGTTAAAAAACTAGAAAGAATCGTTAGAGGTCGTCAAATAGAACGTACAGTATTTTAGAGAAAGAAGATTTATTAAATATATAATTATTACAATCAACAATTATAGTTATTGACTTATTTTAATTACTTCTATAGATTACTTCTCTCAGGTGATAATTAAGCTCTATCATTCATATATAAGTTAATTTAAAAGAGTTAAAATATGGAAAATAAAGAAGAAGAAATTTTAATCTCTGAATCTTATATTGATGAAGAGGAAGAAAAGAGATTAAAAGCTGAAAACGCAAGGAAAGAGCTTAAATTAATATTAATAACATTTGCTATTATTCTTACTAGTTTTTTAACTTTTACTTATTTCTTTTTAAATTATGTAGAAGAAAAAGCAGCAGAATATAAATTACAGCAGGAACAAGAAGCTAAAGCAACTAATAAAACCGAATGAAGTTGCTTAAATACAATGTAACCGAAAGTTATTAATATATTTAAAGTTAAAAAGCTATTTGTTATTGCAATTTTTTAATTTTTACTATAATTGTAATCAACTATTATTAACAAAAATAAGAAAATAACTTTTATGGAAGATTTAAGCTCTTGGAAAGAAAAGTTTGAATTATGTGCTTACGCTAAAAAACTACTTGATAAACTCGAATATTTAAACACTAAAGTAAAAAATCCTGTTGATATAGAGGAAATTAAAAAAGGCATCTACTACGCTCGTAAATATCATGGGTTACAAATGCGTAAATCGGGTGAACCTTATTACTCTCATCCTATTGAGGTGGCTTATATGTTTGCTGAATTTGTAGCCGAAGAAGCTCCTAAGCTTTATAACGATATTATGCTACAAGCCGCTTTGCTTCACGATACTATTGAAGATACAGAACTTACTGAAGAGATGGTGGCTGAGATCTTTGAACCAGAAGTAGCAAGACATGTAGAGGGATTAACGCGAATCAAACCTTATGGTAAAATTACCGCTAAAGAAAGTTTAAATCTATTAATTCAGCAAAAAAGATATAATACGGCACTTATAAAATTATTTGATCGAATACATAATGTGCAAACTCTAGGAGCTAAATCTCTTGAAAAAGCACAAAAAATTATAGAAGAAACTATAACGGATTTTTTAGTTGTTGCTGCCCGCTTGGAAATACACAGTATAGAAGAAAAATTATTCAATATATGTAATGAATTTATCAATGGCAACAAAACTATTATTAAATCTGATGCTCGCTGTTCTTTTCTAAATTCTCAAAATGACGTAGCCCGAAATAATAGCCTATTGTTACCGGTACCATAATTATTAATACCCCCCAGTAATCAAAATATTCTGTTAAATAGGCAAGACCAAATGATGTTATGATATACATTAATGCACGAGATAAAGCGAATACAAAGCTAGTATGCGTAAAACGTTTAAAAATTGGAAATTGTTTATAGAAAATTGATGTAGCAGGGGTGGCGGTAGGAGCGAATATAAGAAAATATAATTGAGTTAACATTATATAATGAGGTGTCAAGTTTTGCATTATAAGTGGTGAAAAACAAAGAAATATTAACAGAACATAAAACGTAGTTCTTAATATCTTTAAGGGATAAATCTTGTAACTCAAATATGTTAATAGTATAGAACCTAAAACATCACCAATTGAGATATAAAAATTGTGCTGGATAACTTCAGCTGGATTATATCCAAAATCTTCAGTCAATATATTTCCACAGTAAAAATAACCGAAGTAAGACCACACTGGGTATGTACATTGTATTAAAAAGTATGCTAATAAAATCTTGGAATTTGTTTTTTCCTTTACAAAACTATTATTTTCGATTTGTTTGGGGTCTAAACCCATTTTTTCAATATTTGATTTAATTCGTCTTTTAGCATCAACAAAATCAGGGGTTTCTTTCAATGTTGTTCGTGCTATAGTACCGGTGATGGCAACAAATGCTCCAAATAAAAAAGCATAACGCCAATTAAGATTTATCGAAGTTACAAGAGCTGCAACGGCAAGAGCTGCAAGAGTTCCTAATGTACCAAAAATTGTAATTGATGTCACTGCAGGATATTGCAAAGGAGGTTTTATTGTTTCTGTAATATAAAGTTTAGCCCCTGTAACTTCTGCCGCAGATGAAATACCTTGAATAGTGCGGAAAAGTGTAACCAATACTGTAGCAGAAAAACCTATTTCTTCGTAAGAAGGAAGAATAGCCATACCTATACAAGTACAAGCCATTAATATAGTTGTAATAATAATTGTTGGTTTACGCCCTATATTATCACCTAGCCAACCGAATATTAAAGCACCAAACGGTCTAAATACAAAAGTTGAACAATAAGCAAAAGCTGATAGCATTTTTACAGAGTAAGTATTATCAGGAGAGAAAAATATTTTATTTAGAAGCACCGACATATGAACATATAACATCAAGTCAAAATATTCAAGAAAAGTACCTATAGACAATAAACTTATAGCTTGTTTTTGACCTCTACCAAATATCCTTTGTTCTTTTGCATAACCCAACATAGTTTCTTTACAAAAAATTAAATTGTAAAGAAATCTATACTGTTTTATATAAAAGTCAATAGGAATTTTCGCTTTACACGATAAATAAGAAAATGAAGTGCAACTTAGTACATGTTATAACTTAATGATTAGTTGCTTAAATACAATTTAACCAAAGGTTATCAATATATTTAAAGTTAAAAAGCTATTTGTTATTGCAATTTTTTAATTTTTACTATAATTGTAATCAACTATTATTAACAAAAATAAGAAAATAACTTTTATGGAAGATTTAAGCTCTTGGAAAGAAAAGTTTGAATTATGTGCTTACGCTAAAAAACTACTTGATAAACTCGAATATTTAAACACTAAAGTAAAAAATCCTGTCGATATAGAGGAAGTTAAAAAAGGCATTTTCTATTCCCGTAAATATCACGGTTCGCAAATGCGTCAGTCAGGCGATCCGTATTATTCGCATCCAATTGAGGTGGCGATTATGCTTGCGGTGTTTGTAGCTGAAGAAGCCCCTAAGCTTTTTACCTCTAACATGATAAATGCTGCTCTACTTCATGATACTATTGAGGATACAGAGCTTACCGAAGAAGTCATAGCTACAATTTTTGGGCTAGAAGTTGCAAACCACGTAGAGGGTTTAACTAGAATCAAACCATATGGTAAAATTAGTGCAGAGGAAAGTTTAAATTTGTTAGTTAAACAAAAAAGATATGCTACAGCATTAATAAAGTTCTTCGATAGGATTCATAATTTACAAACTTTAGGTGCTAAGTCACCTGAAAAGGCTAAAAAGATTATAGAAGAAACTTTAATTAATTTTGTAACTTTAGGTATATACCTTGGCTTACATAAAGCTGAAGAAAAATTAAGTGTATTATGTTTTGAATATTTAGGAATAAAAAATTCATATAAGTACAGAGAATTTTATTTTAATGATCAATTTCAGCCATTGACTCGAGCTTATAAAAATGACGTAGTCCAATCCAATATCCAATATCCAATAGCTATAGGTATCATAATAAATAGTAAACCCCAATACTTAAAATACTCTGTTAAATATATAAGTCCAAATGAACTAACAATATAAATGCTTGCACGCGATAAAGCGTATATCATTCCTGTACTAATAAAACGCTTAAAAAGTGGAAAATTTTTAAAAATAATTGGTAGTGCTGGAGTAGTAGCTGGGGCAAACATAGCACAGAAACATTGAATTAAAAATATATAAAAAGGAGTAGTAGCATTAGTCATCAAGAAAGGAATAAGCAAAACAAAAGGTATAAAAATAAAAAATTTAATTTTTAATATCTTTAATGGGTATATTTTATAACTTAGTTGCATTAGTATTATCCATGAGAATAATTGTAATAAAGATACTATGAAATTTTGGCTTATAACTTGTTCTGCTGTATAGCCTAAGGAGTTTTTTAAAATACCTCCGCAGTAAAAATAAGTAAAGTATGCACATAAAGGCCAAAAGCAATCTAAAAGGAAATAAGATAAAGCTGTTTTTTTATTAACTTTAATTTTATAAACAATATTATCCTTTAGATTCTCTTCGTTTACAGAAGCAAGCTCTAATTTTTTCTTAATTCGTAGTCTAGCATCAATAAATTCTGGAGTTTCTCTAAGGGTAGTTCTTGCGACTATACCAACTATTGCAATTATTGTTCCAAACCAAAAAGCTAACCTCCAATTAAGCCCCAAAAAAGTAACAAGAAAAGCAATGCCTAAAGCAGCAGTAGTTCCTAAAACTGCGATTACTTCGATTAATGCTACGGCAACATATTGTATAGGAGGTTTTGTGATTTCTGTAATATAAAGTTCTGCTCCAATTATTTCACCAATAGAAGACATACCTTGAAGAATACGACAGACTGTTATAGCAATAGAAGCTGTAATGCCTATTTGTGCGTAAGTCGGTAAGTTAGCCATTGTAAAACATGCTAACGCCATCATACTTGTTGTAATTATAACAGTAGACTTACGTCCTATTCTATCTCCTAAATACCCAAATACCAATGCTCCTAAGGGTCTGACAGCATAAGTGGTACAAAAAGCAGTAGCAGCTAAAAGAGCAGCTACACGTGCATTTCCTTTTGGAAAAAATAAATCATTTAATAACACAGCCATGTGTAGGTAAAGCATAAAGTCAAAAAACTCAAGAAACGTACCTATAGATAATAATCCTACTGCTTCTTTTTGTTCTCTATTTAAACTTCTTTGTTCTTGTGCATAGCCTAGCATAAATTCTTTAATAAAAGTTAAATTGTAAAGAAATCTATACTGTTTTATATAAAAGTCAATAGGAATTTTCGCTTTACACGATAAATAAGGAAATGAAGTGCAACTTAGCACTGTGTTGTGCGGACGTTCAAGGTGTTATTCCTGTAGAGGCATTGTTGCGTGGACCGGTAAATGCTCTTTATGTCATTCTTAGCTAAAAGCAGGAATCCAAAAAAAAAGTATAAATACAGCAAATTTTTGAAATTAAAAGCTCGATTTATTTTGCTTTATAATGGATTCCTGCTTTCGCAGGAATGACACCGAACACTTTTCTTGAGGGTGCTGCCCTAAGGGTTCAATTATCGGCTCGACATATACCGACCACTTTTTCATTACCGTACCTTGGTTCGGTATTGAATCACAATAAGAGTGTCCTGAATCTTTTTTAACTAAATAATCAAAATCTTTACCGCGTGCCATTATCTCTTCCCAGCTTATTTCTCTGTTTCTTACTTCTGCTGCATGAAATTTTATTTTTTCGATACATTTATCAGCAAGTTTTTGTGCTTGATTCGGTATATTTTCACCTCCCACAAGTTCTATTGTTTGTTTATCGCCTAGCTTTACACCAATAGCCATAGTTAGATACATTAGAAACTCATTTTTAACTATACCATAACCATGTATTAAACTTGCTGCCAAGTAATATGCAGTCTCTTTAATTCCTATAACAAGATTTAAAAATAAATTCCAAGAAGTATCTTTGTTCCCATCGTCTGATACCTCTCGTAAATTTGTATCAGTTTTATATGCTTCATGTGTTTCACATTTTCTACGTTCTTCATAACACGCTAGAATTTCTTTAAGATTAGCTTTATAAAAATATTTATTAGATAGATATGTATTAATACCGCTTTGATCATTGTTCGGTACATTTACCCTTTTGAATTTAAATTTCATATATTCCTTCCTTCATTTTTTTTAGCCATTGCTGCTTCTCGAGCTGCAAATTTCCCAATTGCCGGAGTAGGTGTTGGTGAAGCTATTTGGACTGATTTTGCTTGTGATGCTTGAATAGCAGGTAATTTACCTTTAATTGCTTGTAAATCATTTTCGTAGCCAAGCTTAACTATTTTTTTCTCAGTAATATTATTTTTTACTTCCCGTGGGATATTATTTTTGCCGTATTTTTCTTGAGCAGCAAGTACCGGCTCTTCTTTGACTGGAGGAGATTTAGCCGGTTCTTTTTGATTAGTAAGGGAAGTAATTTTTTCTGAAGTTTCAATTTTAGCTGTATTAGATTTTTGGTATTCTTCCATTTCCTTTTCAATTCCTAACTCTTTTTCAAGTCCGGCTTTTTTGACTAATTGATACATTTCTTCTAAGCCCTTATGGTTAGGGTCTTTAGCTGTCATATCTTTATATCTATCAATACTACCTTTGAAATGTTCTTTTATACGATTTTTTACTAATTCAGGATGTTTTTCTGCAGATTTAATAAGCTTGTGTCTTTCTTGGTCTAATTCAGCAAGGGCTGGATTAATTTGTTTGTCTAGTTTTTCTTGGTGAGAATCAATACTTGTTTGATGTTGTTGTTGTTTTTGATATAAAGCTTCTTTTTTCTGAGGGTCGGGCTCTGCTTCTATCTTCTTCTTAATATCTTTTATCTGTTCTTTTTCATGTTCAATGGAGTGATTAAAGTCTTTTTGAAGTTCATAAGATAATTTTGCACCATTAATATATTGTTGTGTTTTTCGTTCAGCTTCCAGTCTTTCTTCTTCACTTGCATATTCCCCGCGGGCTAGCCTTTTCTGCTCTTCGGTCAAGGATTCAGGACTATTAATTACTTGATCAAGAAAATCACTATTTTCTTTTAGTTGCTGACGGAAATCTTTTTCAATTTTCTCATATTCAACCCAATTCTTTTCTATTCTTGCTCCCCTTTCCTCATGTTCCTGCTGCTTACGCACAACCTCAGGGTCTTGCTGTTCTAGCGTTCCTAAATTCTCAGCAGCTATTTTAGAAGAGATATTCTGCTCGGCAGTTTCTTCTTTTTTGCTAATTGCAGCTTGTACGCCTTTAATTTGTTCTAGTAGTTCAGGATTATTAGTACTAGCCGCTAGACCTGCGGCGGCACTTGCTAAACGTGCAAGTTCGGCAGGGTTCGCAGTAGCGGTAAGTTGAGCCTTAATTGCTCCAAGCTCATTTTTAACCTGAGCATCATCTTTATCGTCTGCCATTGGAATATTTTTTAATAGTATTTAAACCTATTAATTATCCTAAAATCTTTAATATATTGGCTCAAAATATATCAATTGTTAAGAATATTATTTAAGTTGCTAAGTTAAAGGTTAATATTATTTAAACAAACAGTCAAACAATTAACTATTTTTTTTTCTATTTGTTCTAAATCTTATTGTAAAAATACAACCTAAATAGAACCTAAGAAGGGAAATATAGTAATTTACCTTTTTCTTCTATTTCTTCTTTATTATATGATGGATTTAATTCAGGAGGCAAAATTTTAACAAGCTCTTTAGCTTCTTCTATATCCCCAAGGCTTGCATAGCTAAAAGCTTTTGCTGCGAGTATTATTCCTCTGTTTCTCTCTGATATTTGACCTGCTCCGTGCTTTAAAACGTAATTACAGCAATCCATTGCCTCTTTATATTTTCCTATTAAATTTAGTAATACGGCTTTATGTCTATATAAATTTAGTTTTTCATATTCAATTTTAAATTCTAAAGCCTCATTTATAGAAGCAAGTGCTTCATAGTATTTGTTCTGATCACTTAGATGTATTGCCCTTATAAAAAGATAGCATATTTGTAATTCTTTATTTTTTATACCTAATCTTTGGATTCTTCTAAAAAATCTTTCTGATTCTTCAATCTTTTTTTCATTTAGTAAACTTAAAGCTTTATCTAATAGCATCTCTATATTATTTATATTTCTAGGCAGCTGATTATTTGCAAAGCCTAATTCTTTTAAGCATCTTAATTTAAAATTAATAGCACTAGAAGATTCAGGGTTTAAAGTTAAGGCTTGATTTAACTTAATAAGTGCCTTTTGATATTTTTTTCTATGAAATAAACATATTCCTGCAAGGGTAAATAAAGTTTCCTTTGTGTAATTATCATTTATTTTATTAAATATTTTATCTCTTAATATTTTGTCAGCTTTTTCAAATTGTTGTTTTTCAATAAGTTTGTTAATGATAATTAATAAAGTTGCTCCTTTAATATAAATATAATCAGGATTATCAGGATTTAATTTTATCGCTTTATTATAAGCTTTAATCGCTTCTTCGTTTTCATTTAATAATCCTAAAGCTATTCCTTTATTAAAGTAGAATAAAGCATCGTCACGTTTTAGCTTTATTGCTTTATTAAATGACTCTAATGCTTTTTCTGGTTCCATATATATTTGAGATTTACCCAACAAATACCAGTATTCACTATTATTTGATTCTTTATCAACTTGCATAATAACCTAAATATTAAAGACTTTTTAAAGCCTATAATAGACTTCCTGCATAAATTACTTCTAAAGGTAATTTGTACGTCGATCCGGTGCTCGAATCCTCACGTACCTCTATGTACGCTGCGGTTCTGTGCTCCGTGTCTCCTTCAAATTCCTCTTTATAAGATAACTTATGCAGGAAGTCTAATCTGCTTAATTTTTATAAACTTATAGTTTCATTTTATTAACTTATTACTAGCTATTCAATAATCGTTAACTAAAAAATTAATAAATATTATTAATTAGTTGTATTTTTGTTAACTACATATCGTAATAATAGTAAAAATAGTGAAAAAATTATAAAGACTTAGTGTTGGTTATTCTTGGAGTTATTATTTAAGAAAAACTCTATGTATAAAAAGTTAAGCAAAAAATATTATGTTCCTTACTTTACTCATTCCGAACTTGCCTGTAAACAAACCGGTAAAATAGTACTAGCTGAAGGATTCGCAGAGAAATTAATTGAACTACGTACTATATTCGGTAAATCCATGCCGGTTGTTTCAGGTTGCAGATCACGTGAGTATAATACCAAAATAAAAGGAGCTAAGAACTCTTTTCATATCTACGACTATCCTCACCATAGTGGTAAAGGTTGCTGTGCCGTTGATATTGCTACTACAGACTCTAATTATCGAGGTAACCTAATGGCTTTAGCTTGGAGCGTCGGTTGGTCCGTCGGTATTCACAAAAACTTTCTACATATAGATAGACGTATCGATTATACAACCTCTAACCAAATTATGTTTTTGTATGATTGATAAAAAATAAGTTGAAAATAAAATAAATCTTACTACTATAGGCTACGATATTTATACAATGTAATAATTTAAAAAAAGTTTTTAAAAATGACTATTAATAATAATGTTTATATAAATCAGTTAAAACCAACTGCGAAAGCAGCAATGCTTATTCGTAAACCAATTGACCAAGTATTTGAAGCTTTTATAAATCCTAATATTACCTCAAAATTTTGGTTTACTAAAAGCAGCGATAGACTAGAAGTTAAGAAACAAATCACTTGGACCTGGGAAATGTACAGCTTCTCAGCTCAAATTAACGTGCAGGAAATTGAAAAAAATAAAAAAATACTTATGGAATGGGATACGTATAAAACTCCAACATTAGTAGAATGGCAGTTTACTTCGATTAGTTCAGAAGAAACTTTTGTTACTATTACAAATACCGGTTTTATAGGCGATGCTAATGAAGTGGTAGAGCAGGCTATTTCTTCAACCGAAGGATTTACCTTAGTACTTGCCGGAGCTAAGGCATTTTTAAAGCATAATATTATTTTAAATCTTGTAAGTGATCGTTTTCCTAAAAAAATAGATTAATAAACTTTCTACTGAAAAATATCTTTTATCTTATTTAGGTGATAATAAAGATAAGTTCATAATGTTGTTAGAAAAAATAATATAAAGAAGATTTTTAGTAGACAAGCTTAATAATATTAATAAAACAGAATAAAGTTGCTTAAATACCAAAGAGTTAAAATTATCATGCTTCCTTAGGATTAAAAAACTATTTATTATTGCAATTTTCAAATTTTTACTTTAATTGTAATCAACTAATTATTAATAAAAATAAGAAATGACTTTTATGGAAGATTTAAGCTCTTGGAAAGAAAAGTTTGAAACTTGCGTTTACGCTAAAAAACTATTACACAAAATCGAATATTTAAATACTAAAGTAAAAAATCCTGTTGATATAGAAGAAGTTAAAAAAGGTATCTACTACGCTCGCAAGTATCACGGTGTGCAGTTGCGTCAATCAGGCGATCCTTATTATTCTCACCCGATTGAAGTAGCGATTATGCTTGCAGAGTTTGTAGCCGAAGAAGCTCCTAAGCTTTATAATGCTATTATGCTGCAAGCTGCTTTACTGCATGATACTATTGAAGATACAGAACTTACCGAAGAAATGATAACCGCAATTTTTGGACTGGAAGTAGCAAAGCACGTAGAGGGTTTAACTAGAATCAAACCATATGGAAAGATTAGTGCAGAGGAAAGCTTAAATCTATTAATTAATGAGAAACGACATGATACGGTATTAATAAAGTTCTTTGACAGAATGCATAATTTACAAACTTTAGGTGCTAAATCACCTGAAAAAGCTAAAAAGATTATTGAAGAAAGCTTGGTAAGCTTTCTAATTTTTAGCATGTACTTAGAAATGCCGCAAGTTACAAAATATTTAACTAATATATGTTATCAAAGTTTATCTATTGTATTTTCTGAAACCCCAAATTATAAAGTGTTTTAATAGAATAATTACCTGTTTCTTTTTCTAATTTTTCAAAATGGAAAATACCCCAAATGAACCCTATAACTACAGGGATAGTTACAATAAGTATTCCCCAATTACCAAAATATTTTGTAAGATAAATTAACCCGAATGAAGTAATTATATATATAAAAGCTCTTGATAAAGCATATATAAAACTTGCATAAGTAAAACGCTTAAATACAGGAAAATGTTTGTAAAAAATAGGCATAGCTGAAGAATAGCTTAAAGAAAATATTACTAATAATATTTGTATTATTAATAATGCAGAAGAAGAGGTTATAATGTTTAAAGCATAAGGGAAAATAAGAGTAATACACGTGAATATTACTACTTTGTATTTAAGAAGTGTTAAAGGATATACATAACAACTTAAATAAGTCCATATTGCAAAGCCTAAAACTTGAAATATTGAAACAATAAAATTTTGATGAATAACTTCTTCTGAGGTAAAATTAAAATTAGTTTTAAGTATATTCCCACAGTGAAAATAAGTAATATAAAAACATATAGGCCATGCACATTGTATAAAAAATAAAGCTAAAGAATTCTTTTGCTTAACTTTTTCTTTCCATGCTAGATTATCTTCTAATTTCTCTGTATTGATATTAATTTTTTGTGAAGCTAACTCTAGAGATTTTTTTAATTGACGCTTTGCATCAACAAATTCAGGAGTTTCACGAAGATGGGTTCTAGCAATCGCTCCTATAATAGCAATAACTGCACCTATTACAAAGGCAATACGCCAATTAAAACTTCCATTTATCGCTAGATCGGCAATCCCCAAAGCAGCAAATCCTCCTATACTCGAAAAAATAGTAACTATTGCAACAGCTGGATATTGTATTGGTGGTTTTGTTATTTCAGTTATATAAAGCTCAGCTCCTATTACTTCGCCCATTGATGATATACCTTGAACAATACGACATACTGTTACTACCCATGCAGCGGTTACACCAATTTGTGCATAAGTAGGAAGAGTAGCCATAGCAATACATGAAATAGACATTATAGCAGTAGTTATTACTACCGTACTTTTTCTGCCTATATTATCACCTATCCATCCAAATATTAAAGCTCCAAATGGTCTTAACAAATAAGTGGAACAGAAAGCAGCTGCTGCATATAGTGCTGAGGCATGTGCATCAGCCTTTGGATAAAATAACTCATTTAAAAGCACTGCCATATGGACATATAGCATAAGGTCGAAATATTCAAGAAATGTACCGATAGATAATAACCCTATCGCTTCCTTTTGATTACGTGTTAAGCTTCTTTGTTCCTTTTCATAGCCGAGCATAAATTCTTTATAAAAAATTAAATTGTAAAGAAATCTATACTGTTTAAAATAAAAGTCAATAGGAATTTTTGCTTTATACGGTAAATAAGAAAGTGAAGTGCAACTTATTATTAATTTATGTTATCAATTTTATAAATATAATTGAACTAGTTTAAAGTTGTATGTCCGTGTACCTGAGCATTCATCACAAGTCCAAAGCCTATTAGCATGGATGCGATCATTGTTCCGCCGTAAGAAATAAATGGCAGTGGTACGCCTACTACGGGAAGTAAGCCCATAACCATAGCTATATTAATAAATACGTGACTAAATAAGATTGAAGTGATACCTATTACCATTAATTTACTAAAAATCTTTCGGCAATTTGCGGCAATTAATAAAGAAATAGTTATAAGTGCAAAGTATAATATTAGTAAAAACATTCCTCCTATAAAGCCAAACTCTTCGGCAAAGGTAGCAAAGATAAAGTCTGTTTGATGTTCGGGAAGAAAATCTAAATGGCTTTGGCTACCTTGATTTAAACCGCGTCCAAATAGGCTACCTGAACCTATAGCGATTTTAGACTGAATAATATTATAGCTAGCACCGAGCGGATCATGTTCCGGATCTAAAAAAACCATTACCCGTTTTTTTTGATAATCATACATCATATTCCAAGCAATAGGCAGACTAATAAGAGCAGCAAGACCTAATATTATAAAATATTTTATTCTAAAACCCGTTGCAAAAAATATAATTGCCGAAACAATTAAAACAATCATTCCCGTACCTAAATCCGGTTCTCTAATTATTAGAAAAGCCGGTATTAAAACTCCTATAATCGGTATGATAACTTTATGGAATTTTGTTAGATCATCAATTGTGAGTAGATGGAAATACCTCGCAAGCATTAGCACAACGGCAATTTTTATCGGTTCGGAAGGCTGAAGCTTAACTATACCGATATCGATCCATCTTTTTCCACCCATAGCAGTTGAACCGAAAAGCTCCACAGCAACTAGTAAAGCCAGCACGCAAAAATAAAAAATATACGATAACCTAAAGATTATCCGCAAATCAATTAGTGCAATAATAATGGCTAAAGGCAAGAATATACAAAAATTTATAATTTGTTTGTAAGCCCAGGGTTGTAAATTACTATTTGCTGCAGAATAAAGCACAATGAAACCAATACAGCAAATTAAGCTAATTAGTAAAATTAAAGTAATCGGTAATTTTTGTAATTGTTCTAGATAATTTTTATTCGTCATTTTTTGCAATCAGTAAATAATGGTGATAGACGAAGTTTAATTTAGAAAAGAGCAAGGCGTTTCATATTTTTTAACCGCAGCGTATACTTTAGTACGTGAGGATTAAAAAATATGAAACAACGACGCCAATTTTTTAAATTAAACGAGTATATCAAACACGCTAAAAATAAATACTAATTCGTCGGCCATTTCCTTCAGATAATCAAAACGACCGGCGGAACCTTTATGTCCCGTATCCATATTCGTTTTTAATAATAAGGGATTATTGTCCGTTTTTAGTTCTCGTAATTTCGCTACCCATTTAGTAGGTTCCCAGTAACCGACGCGAGGGTCGGATATACCGCAAGTAATAAATAGAGCAGGGTAGTTTTGTGCTTTTACGTTATCATAAGGAGAATATGATTTAATATATTCAAAATATTCTTTCTCTTTCGGATTACCCCATTCATTATATTCCAAGAGAGTTAGCGGTAAGCTTTCATCAAGCATGGTATTAAGTACGTCTACAAATGGTACATGAGCAACGGCTAATTTATAAAGTTCAGGTTTTTCGTTTAGGACATAACCTATTAACATACCGCCGGCACTACCGCCCATTATTACTATATTATTGTTACTTGTATATTGCTTGTTAATTAAAGCTCTACTACAAGCTATGAAGTCTTCAAAGGTTCTTTTTTTGGTTAAAAACTTAGCAGCTTCATACCAGTCATGACCTAAATCGTCACCGCCTCTAATATGAGCAACTGCGTAAATAAAACCACGATCGGCAAGTGTTACTGCCATATTTCTAAAATTAACCGGCATAGCGATGCCATAAGCTCCGTAACCCATTAGATATAAAGGATTTGAGCCGTCTTTTTTAAATAAAGATTTTTTATAAAACAAGGTGATAGGTACTTTGACATCACCATTATCTGCAAATATTCTCTCTACTTTATACTCTTCAGGATTAAAGCCTGAAGGTATTTCTTGGCTCTTTAATATCGTTAATTTATCGCTATCAAAATCGTAATTATAAGTGGTATTTGGTCTTGCTAGAGAAGAGTAATTTATTCTGATATCGTCTTCCTCAAAGTTTGTAGAAAAGCTACTTGCTTGGAAACTTTCGTCTGGGAAATTAATTATTTTTTCTTGTAGATCTTTAAATTGCTTTATTTTAATTAGCGGTAAACCTTGGTCGCGATAATTTAAGATTAAGTAATTACTTGTAACATCAAAGCTTTTTAAATATTTATCCTGCTCTTCTTTAATATAAATATCATCCCAATTAGCATTTTCAAAATTATTTATCGGTAGCTTTACAAGATGGAAATTCTGAGCTTTATAATTAGTTTTAATATAAAAATAATCGCTATTATATTCTATTTCATAGAATATTTTATTTTCTGCGGCTCGTACTAATTTAGGAGTGAAATTATCATCCTGCATAGAAATCACATAAATTTCATTTCCATTATAATCACCTGAATTTATAAAAATATATTTACTACTTGCTGATTTTTCACAGCTGATAAAATGAAGAGGGTTTTTTACTTCAAATATTAATTTATCCTGAGTAACATCTTCACCTAGACGGTGAAACATTACCTTATCCCAGCGTTGATTCTCATTAATAGTAATATAGAAAAAGCCGTTTAATTGTTCATGCCAAATAATAGATGGTGCTACCTCTTTTACTTCATCAGCTAAGTATTTTTGTTCTTTAAGATTGTATATTTTGATATTATATTTCTCATTACCTGTAAAATTAACGCTATAAGCCATTAAATTTTGATTAGGTGACATTGCGACTTTGGCAACATCGGTAAAACCGCCGTTTGGAGTAAGAAAATTGACATCTAATATTATCTCTTCATGTGCTTCCATACTATTATGCTTTCTACAATATATCGGATAATTTTTATCGCCTTCTACTCTATGGTAATAGTAATAATCTTTTTTCTTAACATATACCGATTCATCATCTAATTTGATTCGTCCTTTTAATTCTTCAAAAATCTTTTCCTTATCGTTTTGCAGGTCATTAAAGAAATTTTCGGTATATTTATTCTCAGCCTTTAAGTAATCTAAAATTTTAGAGTCTTCTACATTTGGCCATTTAGGATCACGCAGCCATTGATAATCATCGTTTATTGTTTGTCCGTGGGCTTCAAAGCTATAATTTTGTTTATTTGCGATTGGCGGTTTCATATTTTTTATGTTTTTGTATGGTTTTATGTCATTGCGAGGAAAAACTATAAGTTTTGACGAAGTAATCCAGTAAAAAATTCTGATTTACAGAATTTTTTTATTATTTTTTCTGGATTGCCACGTCGCTTTGCTCCTCGCAATGACGATTTGGTATCTACGTGGGAATGACAAGCATTAAAATCAAACTAATTAATAGGAATAATACAATAAATATAGCAGTTTGCTGATTATGCCAAGTAGATAATGTACTTAAAATATTATCCCAAATAACCTTAAAATTAAGATATTCTTCTGTATCTTCGGCACTCTCTGCCGTTTCTTTATATTTATCTATACTGAAATATATAAGTTTTTCAATATATTGGTATAGGTCAAGATTAATATCTTCTGTCGAAATGCGTGGTATTTTTCTAAATATTAAAGCCAATAATACTGAGATTGCAAGGATAACTAGCTTAGAATTAGTAGTATGTGATATTTGAATAGGGTAGAATAAACATACGCATAAAGTTATGATACAGAAAGAGAAGTAAAATACTTTTGTCATACCGTGGCTTGACCACGGTATCCATAAATATTTATTATCATTGCTTATTTTTTTACTGGATACCGTGGACAAGCCACGGTATGACACGTGCAAACTCTCCATCAACAATCCAAATAATACGGTACAAGTTGCTATCTTGGAAAATATAATAATATTATTTGCATCTAAAAGATTGGCAATTCCGTCTTTGATATAAGAAGAATTAATAGGCAGTATAGATGTATATATTAATATGCTAACTACAAACCCGCTTAATAGAATAGGGTTAATTTGAGTATTCTGAAGATCTTGGTAATTTTTAATACTGTATTCATCTTCTATATAGGTAAAATATAAAGCAAATAACCCATTATATAGTATATGTATGAATATAAAGCTTGTAATAAGATAAGCTATGTTTGGAGAATTTATACTAATAGCTGCTAATATAAAACCAAGCTGCGAAACTGTAAGATAGCATATTAGTCGTTTAAGGTTTTTCTCAATTAGAGAAAATATTAACCCGTAAATAATCATTGATATTCCAAAAAACTTAAGTATCTCAAGACCGCTAAATAATTTTAAAATGATAATTAAAGTAACTTTAGTAGTAAAACTAATTAAATATACCACACCGCTACTTGAAGCTATAGGATAGCAATTAACCACCCAACCGTTTACAAAAATAGCTGAGGCATTAATCAAACAACCTGCAAGTATGAATATTGCCGGTAACTCAAAATTAGATACTGATTCTGTTAAAGAAATAAAAGCTGTATTACCCGTTGTTTGGATTAGAAGAGTCATACCGATTAAAATTAACCCGCTACTGAATAAATGAGTGAGGAAATATTGACGTGCTGGTTTTATCTTTAATTGGTCACAAAAAACAATTATGCAGGCAAAAATTGTCATGAATTCAAGCGAGATTATCATGGAAATAAAATCAGCTGCAAACACGCATATAATAGAAGAGAGACAGTATAAACTACCTATTAGCATCTCAAATTTTCTATTTTGGGAAATTGTATAAAGATTTAAGATAGCGGTAACAATTAGAAATGCTAAAGCTATTAATTGATTTTGAGAGCTAAGGTCAAAAGCAAGTTCAAAATTAGCTAGCGAAAGTGCAAATTGAGTGTTTTGAATAAACATTTTAATCTTTAAGTGAAGCTGTTAATACTTCTAATCCTTGAATTCTTTTAAAATCTTTCATATTTAAAGTTAATAGAGGATAACCATGCGTTATTGCTGTTGTAGCAATTAGCATATCATTAGTATCGATAGTTATTTTTTCTTTACGTAAATTGTCTATAATTTTTGCATATATACGAGCTTCTTCAGCTTTAAAGGGTAGAATTATAAGTGAATTGATTATATATTCGATAAAAACTAAACGTTTAATACGTCTATTTTCATTATCGGCTCTATCTGCACCTATTAATAATTCTGTTAGAGTAATAGGACTAATGTAGCATTGTTCATATTCTTCTAGTACCTTATAGGTTAATCTACCTCTCTCTAAATCCACTAATATAGAGGTATCAATAACTACTTCCATTTATTATCCTTTTTAAAATCATATTTTTGACGTGCTTCATACACGACTTTTTTAAATTGTGCAGCATTCTCAGGATCTAATATAGGGGCATGCTCGAAAAATTCTTTTAACGTTTTTTTTGGTTTATCAGCTGCGTGTACAGGCGTGATCCTTGCTACGATATGGTTACCTTTTTGAACATCAAAACTCTCGCCTTTATAGTAAACTCTGTTCATAATATCTGAAAAAGATCGTACAAACTCTGTTGCTCTAATAATTTGTGCCATATTTATCCTCAAAAATAGTTGTTGTATTTACATATTATATGATTATATGTAAATTATGTAAATATGTTTATATAATATAAGCTAAAAATTCTCTAATTAAGATTTGGATAAAGTAAAATAACGTTATAGCTAAAGCACAAATGATTATGCTGATTTGCATAGAGCATGGTAGTGGTTTTGTTACGCTAGATTCTACCAAAGAAGGTTTATAAATAGAGCTTAATATTTTGAGAAGATAAAGACTTGAGAATATACTACTAGCTATTACGACAATCATAACGATAATTTGATTCTGCTCACTTGCGGCAAGTAATATTGAGAATTTGCTAATAAATCCGCTAAAGATAGGTATGCCGATTAATGATAATGAAGAGATAGATATAATAAAAGAAATTAAAGGAAATTCTTTGGATGTACCATGTAAATTCTGTACTTGATCGGTTTTTGTTAAACTGTAAATACTTCCCATGCTATAAAATAAGCAGATTTTTGTAAAAGAATGTGAAACTAAATGGAGTATTGCAGCTCCAAGTGCCTTAGGTGTGAGCATGAAAGCACTAAGTAAGGCAAGGCTTAATTGGTTCATAGTAGAGTAAGCGAGTATTTTTTTGATATTGTCCGTGCCTAGTGCTTTGATTGAGCTGTAAAATATGCTCACTATCGGTATAAAGATTAACCAGTTAAACCCGGCAAATATCATTTGTAAATACGATAAACCAAATATATATAATAGGATTTTGTAAATACAAAATAGTCCGGTTTTAACCACTATTACAGCGTGCAGTAAACTACTAACGGGATAATGTGCAACCATTGCAGCGGGAAGCCACGAATGTACCGGAAAAATTGCAGTTTTAGCAATACCGAAAATAAACATTAATAATAAAATAATTGACTGGCTTTTGGAAAAATAATTTTCTACTAGGCTACCGCTTGCAAAATCCCCGTTACCGGTTTTAGTATAAATAATTATCACTGCCGGTAAAAATAATATTGTGGCAGAAATCATCAGAATTTTTAGATATTTGTATAACCCGCTAAGTACTATATTATTTTTGGTATGTCCCACTAAAAAAGCTGTAGAAATAGTTAAAAGCTCATAGCAAATAAACATCGTGAATAAGTTACTAGATAAGGCAATTAAAACACCGATTAGAATAGTTAAGTTAAAGAAAAATAAGAATCTAGAAGAGTGTTCTATATTATTAATAGCAAGATATTTAGGGGTGTAAAGTAAAGCACAAATCCATAAAAACCCTATTAAACTTAAGAATATAAGTCCTAAAGGTTCAAGATGGAATCCTATAGAGTAATTACCGAATATATTGAATTCAAATCCTGCTCTAATACCTTTTAAAAACAACCAATCTATAATTAAAATATTACCGAAGAAAAAAATAGAGATAATAATAAGCAAAAAATTACGTATAAAACTATCTTTTTTAGTGGCATACGGACTAGTTAAGTTTAATGCACCAACTAGCAAAGTTGATAGAATCAAAAGACTTGGAATAGTAAATTGTGTAATCATGTTTTCCTTTCCCTTGTCACCCCGTGGCTTGACCTATAGTACCAGACAGTTTTGAAAAGCCCCGTCATTGCGAGCCAGCATTTATGCTGGCGTGGCAATCTCAGGAGTTTTTTATATTATCTTATGAGATTGCCGCGTCGTTGCTAACGCAACTTCTCGCAATGACGAGGGATTTTCATAATGTCAAAGGTTAATCAATTCTTCCAAAAAGTAACTTTCACCATTTTATAATGATAAAATAGCGATCCTACGGAGCTGAGTAAAATTATAACAAAATCTAATAATAGTTTTTGTCTAAATAATAATTCAAGAATATTTACTTTGATAAAAAATAATGGGCTGATAGGTAAGCCACAACTGCAAATAATAATAATTATGGTTAAAACTTTGTTAGAATTCTTTTTATAGCTTTCATTATAAGCATCTATTAAGAAAAGAGCTATTTTATTTATACTGTCCACAAGTAATAAACTTGGTAAAATTATTATACCGCCCTCAGTAACATATAATAAAAATACATAACCTATTTGAGTGAAACATGAATAAATTATAATATTTTTGAAGTCTTTTGCCTGGTAAGCAAAATACGGAGCTATAATAAGAGTAGCTAAAGCGATAGGTCTTATAAAATTTGTAATAGAAGTTTTAATCGTCTCATAGCCTATAATAATATAAGTAAATTTATATATTATATATATTCCTATTATAGTAGAAATCCCTGCTAAATATATTAAAATAACCGAAGCCGTGTTATTATAAGCTCTCATCATCCAAAAGTGCATAGGGAAAAAAGCAGTTTTTAAAATAGCTCCTGTTAAGAAAAAACCGATAGCTATAGTGATTATACGGGAATTAGTATGTTCCTGTAAATAAGCTGCAACATCATACATATTTAAGCTACCCGTAATGCTTAGCAAAAATCCTATGGCTATAAGAATAAGAGTTGCACCAATACTACCCATTATCAAATAGTCAAAAGCTCCGATTAAAGATTTTGGGTTATTACCTGAGGCTATCAAGACATAGCTACTAAGTGCCGAAATTTCTATAAATACATATAGATTAAAGAAATCATTAGTGGCAATCATTCCTAAATAGCCCGTATGAGCGAATAATAATATACCGTAAAATAAAGATTTTCTATTATTGTTGATATATTTTAAGATTGTTCGATTAGTAATCTTATGACAAAAAACTAAAAAGAATAATAAAACCAAGTTAAGATAAATAATAATAGCTTGGTTTAGTGAATTTAGCTGATATTCTATTCCTATTTTTGAAGTCCATCCTCCCATGGTGTAAGATAGCTCCGTATTTTGTATAATGCTATATCCATAAACACTGACCAAAAGGCTAGATAAAATGCAAATCGTAGTAATTACTCGTGCAAAGGTAATAAAGCGAAAAGATATTATTGAGAGTAACGCCCCGAATAAAGGAAGTAATATTTGTATGATAGGGAAATGGTTGGTCATGGAACTTTATTCTCCATCGTCATTGCGAGGAGCGAAGCGACGTGGCAATCCAGCAAAAATAATAAAAAAATTCTGTAAATCAGAATTTTTTACTGGATTGCTTCGTCGAATTACTGTGTAATTCTTCTCGCAATGACGGAAAATCGTTCCACGCAACAATGCCCGCTCGCAATGACGATTCAGTACCCATGCAATAATGTTTTGCGGGAATGACATAACGGAAAGAAGCTTATGTATCAAAATTAATTTCATTTTCTGATATTGTACCAAAATGTTTATAAATTTGATATATTAAACTTAAAGCTACGCTAAGAGTAGCAAACCCAACTACTATAGCAGTTAGCATTAATACATGAGGCAAAGGACTAGTGTAAGTAGTTAGCCCATCTTGTAAAATAGGTACACCGCCTGTTTTAATTTTTCCGATACTTAAATAAAACACTAATACCGAACTTTGAAAAATTCCAAGCCCGATAATTTTATGAATATAATTACGGCTTGTAAGCATTATAAATAAGCCGCTAGTTAGTAAAATCAAGGTAAAGAAATATATTAAATGTGACATAACATTGTCATACCGTGGCCCCGCCACGGTATCCAAAAAAATTTTAAAAAAGACTGGATCCCGTGGTCAAGCCACGGGATGACAGAGATAAACCTGAACCACGCAACAATACCTCCTCGCAATGACGTTGGTAGACATTAATATGCTTTGAAAGACTGATTAAATACGCATGTGACTTTTTTACCCTTACGTATAGCGAGCTTAGGAAAAACCTGTTCAAGGATCACCATATTAGGATTATCTTGAGCAAGGCGATAATTTACTAAAGATTCTCGAAGTGAATCATCTACAGCAAAAATACCGGAAATTTCAGCGTTTTTGTCTCTAAATTGCAGATAAGTAAATTCGCCGTCGTCAAAAATTTTAATAGGAGCTATTTCTTCGCTGCCGCTAATATAATAATTAAAGTTATATTTTTCAGGATGAGTAAGATCGGGACTGGCTAGGGAAGCAGAAAAAGTTTGCATATGACCGCTCATATTGTCATTTTCGTCATCCGGGTAAAGAAACTTTACGTTAAAGACCATTTCAGGATCACGCATATCAAGAGTTTCGGCGGCATATAGTTCAAAGAAATAAGTCCGTTTATTAGTAATTAAAGTCATATTAGTAGTAGCATCCGGTTCCATCGGTTTAATAAAAATCCTATGACCGGCAGGTACTATTTGCCATGAAGTAGTATCTCCCATAGAAATACTGACTATTTCCTCGTCTCTTGCTAGCTCTATACTTGCTTGATAGCCGTAATATCCTGTGAATTTGAAAACATCGTCAGGGTTATAAGTCATAACTCTTAGACGTGGGTCTCGACCTAGAGGTCGTGATATAGTAAGAGCAAATACATCTAATGTAAGTATTATAAAAGTACAAAATATTATTAGTTGCTTCATATTATTTCTGATTTTTATTCCTTAATAACTTTAGCTTGTAACTAGTGACGGTAAAATTGAAGGGCATATCAGGTGATGTACTTGTACTGATAGAATCCATTATAAATCCGATTCTTGCTTCCCATACCATATTTTCTAAAATTTCACCCGTACTATTTTGTGCCAATGATTCAAAAGTAACAACTGCCTCATTATCGTTTATATTGTTAATTGATAATATATTAATTGAGCGTCTATATAGTTTTTGATATCTTATGACCGGTGATAATGAGTTATCAATATTCATAAAATTAGCAAATTGCATATAAACAATACTCGTAGAAGCATTTTTGATAAAGGTAAATTGTTCTTTTAATATATCGTAATTATATTCTTCCCGTTGTTTTACATAATTCTGAAGCATAATATTTGCAACAGAGATATAAGGATTCGCGAGTGTTGAATGTTTAGTATTAGTAACGGTAGCTTGTTTTTCGGCATCATCTTTTATTAAATAACTTACTTTTTCGTTTATTGGTAGCAATATATTGATATTTATACAAATTAAGGTTAATAATAAGGTAAAAATCGTGCATATTAAAAGCAGAAGACTTCTATGACTTAACGGTAAGATATACTTAAAATTATACCATTTTCTTGCATCAATAAAATATTCGCCGGATTTTATATATTCTTGTATTGCGTTGGTTAATGGGTCCATAATTACTAGATTAATATCTAATTTTATTCTGTTTTAACTCTATCATAATTATTATAATATGATTATGATTTGTTAATTTAATGTTATTTAAGCTATAAAATAAGTTTATATTGTTGCTACAATACCAAATATTGTTTAACTTTAAAATTAAAATAAATAAATTATAAATTAAAATTATACAATAACAATTATTGATGGTAGTTATTATGCTATACTCGTCCCACTTGAAAAATTGGCGACAATATATTTATAAGTCCATAGGTAGCCACGTATTAAGTATACGCTCTGCTCTCAAGTTGAACTTCGTATAACTACTCTTTATTTACTTCAGAGTATAATAGTTTACAATCTTTTTAATATTTATAAATAGATTTTTTCAAAAAATGCTTGTGAACTATTGTATAGTAAGGTAATTTTAAAATAGTAACAAGATAATTTAATAATGTATAATTAGAATGTTAAAATCATTAAAGTTTCTATTAGTATTAATTATGCTTGCTCAATTGTTGTCATGTACCCCTTCAGCTCCTTATGAAATTAAAAGCCCGTGCGTTTCTGCTGATATAGATGATGGATCGAGTTTAAGCGTAAATCCTTGTATAAGAAGACCGGTTAATTCAGTAAATATAGCATAAAAGTAATAGTTTTACACAATAACAATGTAATAATAAAAATACCTTTGATATGAATAATATATTTGGCTTCTTTAAATCAAGTAACAACTCGAAAAGCGGTTCAGGAGATACACAAAATCAAGAAAGTATTAAACCGGCTAATCCTTTAAAAATTACTCAGAATTGGTATGAAGAGCGATCTGATAAGTTAATTGTTCAACGTAACTTACTTATCATATTAATAATACTACTAACCATTTTTATGGTTATATCAACTTTAGTAATAGCATTTGTAGTAAAATCTAAACAGTTTGATCCTTTTGTTATTCAGCTTAATAGTAATACCGGACGTGCCTCGGTGGTAGAACCTATTTCATCACCGGTGTTAACGGCGGATGAGTCTCTTACAAGATATTTTATAAAGAAATATATAACGGCACGGGAAACATATAATCCAGTTGATTTTGCGACGATAGCTCGTACGACAATAAGACTATTTTCAACAAGCGGTGTTTATTATAATTATCTTGGCTATATAAGAAATAAAGATTTTGATCCTACGATAAAATATAAAGAAGATAATACTACATTTTTAGTAATAAAATCATGGTCAAAAATCGCAGCAGATAAATATATAGTTAGATTTTCCGTAAATGAAACATCAGGAAGCCAATTAGTTTATAATAAAATAGCGGTAGTAAGTTATGCTTATGTGCCTATGCAATTAACAGATTCAGAACTTGATATAAATCCGGTAGGGTTTCAAGTTAACGGATATAGGGTAGACGATGACAATAGTTAGATTTTATTTTTTAGTTTTTATATTATTAAGTGGTTTTACACTACAACGAGAATGTCCACTTGTAGATGATCCATGTAATAATAATAGTAATAATTATGTAGATGATTTATCTATAACTAAAGATAATAGGATAAAAACTTATATATATAATCCAAATGAAGTTTATTTATTAGTTTTACATTTTGGCTTTCAATCGCATATAGAATTTGCTAAAAATGAAGAAATCCAAAATATAATTCTTGGGGATGCTTATGCTTGGAAAATAACTCCTTTGGCAAATAGATTATTTATTAAGCCTCTTGAAAAAGATATTCGTACAAATATGACTATTATAACTAATAAAAGAACATATGAATTTGATATCGCTTCTACAGAACTTATGATGGGTAACGAAAGGGATTTAGTATATGTAATTAAATTTTACTACCCTAAGAAAAATAGTAATTACATGGCAAGGTTTTAGTAGGGTACTGTGTCATACCGTGGCTTGTCCACGGTATCCAGAAAAGCAACTAAAAATACTAATAATATTAGTATTTTTAACTGGATCCCGTGAATAAATCACGGGATGACAACAAAAAAACCGAGCCATGCAACAAAGCCGGTCAAGCCACGGTATGACAATTTTTAATATAAAACACTTTAACTAATATAATTTAGATATGGCTGAAGAGCAAAATAACAATAATAATACCGGTTCTTTATCAGGAGCAGATGCTCCTGAAGTACAAAGAGAATTATCAAAAGTTTCAGTTAGCTTTAATAAGAGTATTGCGATAGTAGTCGTAATTTGCGGTATTTTTATATATATTTTTTATACTCTTTTTTTCGGTACTAAAAAAGAAGAAATACCGGAGACTCAAGTGCCGACTAATATTGTAAAACCTGTTACGGATGTTGATGATAATATTCCGGAGATTCCAAAGTTACCTGATCCGCCTAAGCTTGAGACGCCTACTGCTCCTCCACCGCCTCCTCCTCCGGTAGTAGAAGTTCCACCGGTCTTACCTCCTACTACTCCTGTAGAAGAGAATAAAGACAAAACGCTTCCATTGCCGCCGATTTCATTGCCTTCGACCTCAGGAACGCTAGTTGAGAGCGATGCAGAGAAGCAACGTCGTGAAGCAAAAAGAAAATCAGCTATAGTGTTAGTTGGTGGTGTAGAGCCTAAAAAAACACCGGAACAGATTACGGCAGAAGCGACCTTTAAAGATCGTGGTGATATGTCTTTAGTTCTCGGACGCGGTAAATTAATTGATGCAGTGCTTGAGACGGCAATAAATAGTGATCTCGGCGGTGAAATAAGAGCCATTATTAGTAGAGACGTATTTTCTGAGAAAGATAAAGTTATATTGATACCGAAAGGGTCAAAAATATTCGGTAAATATGCAACTTCAACTAACGCCAGTAGTTACGGTAGAGTTTCTATAATATGGGATAGAATCGATTTAACTAACGGTTATATTATAGAATTCGACTCACCTGCAGTTGATAATTTAGGTAGACCTGGACTACAAGGGAGAGTTGATAATAAATATAAAGAACAATTTGCAAATGCCGTATTACAATCCGGCTTTAATATAGGTCTTGCTAAAGTCCTTGATAAGTTAGTGCCGCCTCCTATAGATTCACAGGCAGCAGCTACCAATAGTGCTACGGCAACACAATTGTTAAATACTGCTCAAACTATTGCGGCTAATACCGCTATGGATGCAAATACTAGGATAGTTACAATTTGTACTAATATACTTGCTGCTATTACCGATAAAACTTCGACTGCTTATACTACTATGACTCAAGCATGTACAACAGCACAAACTGCTTCTTCAGCGAATACTGCTGAGCAGAGACTTCAAACCTTAGTACAGGCAGTTAATACGGCAGCTTCAAGTTTGCTTACTACTACCTCTATAGCATCGACTCCGACACAAGCACAACAAGCTTCTACTCAAGCTTTTACGGATGTGACGAATGTTGTACAAAATATGATAACTCAGCAGCAGTTTAAGCCGACGACAACGGTTAATCAAGGTACGCCGGTTAGAATATACGTTAATAAGGATTATAAATTCCCAAAAGCCGTTTTATTAAAATCGAAGGTAATGAAATGAATGAAGAATTTGCAGCCTTAGAGACGTTTTTACTTCCTTTTAAAAATTTATTTGCTGAAGACGGTATTAACGAGATTATGGTTAATAAGCCCGGAGAAGCATGGGTTGAAAAAAAAGGCGATATATATTCTAAGCAAATACCGGAACTGGATAGCGAACATCTACTTTCATTAGGGCGTTTAGTCGCTCAATCTACCGAACAGATGATTTCAGAAGAAAAGCCGCTGCTTTCAGCAACTTTGCCGAACGGTTACCGTATTCAAATAGTATTTCCTCCTGCTTGTGAAATAGGACAAATCATTTATTCTATAAGAAAGCCTAGCGGTATGAATCTAACTTTAGATGAATATGCTAAAATGGGAGCATTTGATGATACTGCAACAGAGAGTTTAGTAGATGAAGACGCAGTAATTTTAAATAATTTCTTAGCTGAAAAAAAGATTAAAGAATTTATTAGACATGCAGTTGTTTCAAAGAAAAATATCATAATTAGCGGCGGTACTTCAACCGGTAAAACTACTTTTACTAATGCGGCACTTACTGAAATACCTGCAATAGAAAGATTAATTACTGTAGAAGATGCTCGTGAGGTTGTGCTATCAAGCCATCCTAACAGAGTGCATTTACTTGCTTCTAAAGGAGGGCAGGGGCGTGCAAATGTTACTACTCAAGATTTAATAGAGGCATGTTTGCGTTTAAGACCGGATAGAATTATAGTAGGTGAGCTTCGAGGTAAGGAAGCTTTTAGTTTTTTGCGTGCTATTAACACAGGTCACCCCGGTTCAATATCAACACTGCATGCGGATAGTCCCGCTATGGCTATTGAGCAGTTAAAGCTTATGGTTATGCAGGCGGATCTCGGTATGCCGCCTGAAGAAGTAAAGAAGTATATTTTAACCGTTGTAGATATCGTTGTGCAGTTAAAACGCGGTAGCGGTGGGAAAAGATATGTTTCGGAAGTGTATTATAAGAAGAACAAAAACGCCGAAGGTATGGTGTAGATCTACTGTCATCCCGTGGTCAAGCCACGGGATGACAGTAGAAAAACCGTGAAAGTTCACGAATAAACTAGGAATATTAATTCATGGAATGGTATAAGATACTTAAAGTTACTAGGAATATATTCGGTCATGCTATAATTCATCCGGTTGTTATTTTTTGTACCATTTGGATAAGCGGTGCATTTGTTGCAATTTTTACTAATGAAGTTGGAGCTTTAGGTGTAGATATAAATGCTATAAATATTGCTTATAAGTGGGCTTACTGGCTTATTAACGTTTGGGGGCAGTTAAAAATTGCCGATTATAATTATTTAAAATTGAAGCTACTTGCATCTCTTCTTGGTCCCGCTATTGTTGTCATAATATTTTACATTAAAAATTTTGAAAGAATAAAATCATTACAATTTTTTGAGCAACCGGAAAAAGTATATGGAGATGCTAGCTGGGCTAATCCGTCAGATATAGAGGCTGCTGGTCTTAGATCCAAAAAAGGTATGTTAATAGGTGTTGATGCCGGTGGATATTTTGTTGCAGACGGATTCCAGCATGCTTTATTATTTGCTCCTACCGGTTCTGGTAAAGGTGTGGGGTTTGTAATACCTAACCTGTTATTTTGGAGTGATTCGGTAGTAGTACATGACATAAAGCTTGAGAATCACGGCTTGACAAGCGGTTGGCGTGAGAAACAAGGCCAGAAAGTTTTTGTATGGGAGCCTTCTAATCCCGATGGTATTACGCATTGTTACAATCCGATTGATTGGGTTAGTACTAAGCCCGGGCAGATGGTTGATGACGTGCAGAAAATTTCAAATCTTATAATGCCGGAAAAGGATTTTTGGAATAACGAAGCACGGAGTTTATTCTTAGGTGTAACTTTATATTTAATAGCTGATCCTACTAAAACTAAATCTTTCGGTGAAGTAGTGCGTACCATGAGAAGTGACGACGTAGTTTATAATCTAGCGGTCGTACTCGATACGCTTGGCGGTGTAATACATCCTGTTGCATATATGAATATTGCTGCGTTTTTACAAAAAGCCGATAAAGAGCGTTCGGGCGTAATATCTACAATGAACTCATCGCTTGAATTATGGGCAAACCCGCTTATTGATTCGGCTACTGCATCTTCTGATTTCAACGTACAAGAATTTAAAAAAGTAAAAACAACCGTATATGTAGGGTTAACACCTGATAATATACAGCGTTTACAAAAATTAATGCAGGTATTTTATCAGCAGGCGACAGAATTTTTAAGCCGCAAAATGCCGGATTTAAAGGAAGAGCCGCATGGGGTAATGTTCTTACTTGATGAGTTCCCGACGCTTGGAAAGATGGATACTTTTAAAGCTGGTATAGCTTATTTTAGAGGTTATAGAGTTCGGTTATTTTTGATTATTCAAGATACGCAGCAGTTAAAAGGAACATATGAAGATGCAGGGATGAATTCTTTCTTATCTAATGCAACATATCGTATTACTTTTGCTGCTAATAACTATGAAACAGCAAATTTAATATCACAGCTTGTCGGTAATAAGACAGTAGAACAAAGATCATTTAGTAAACCTTTATTTTTTGACCTTAATATTTCTACTAGAACCCAAAACGTTTCTCAAGTTCAAAGAGCTTTACTTTTACCTCAAGAAGTAATACAGTTACCGAGAGATGAGCAAATTGTTTTAATAGAATCCTTTCCGCCTATAAAATCTCGTAAAATTAAGTATTACGAAGATAAGTTTTTTACTAGTAGATTATTACCGCCGACTTTTGTACCTACTCAAGTACCTTTTGATCCTAGGGCAAATAATAATGAGGCTCAAGAAGAGACTGAAACAACAACTGCTCCGGAAAATAATGAGTAAGATCCAAAAATGCGTTCAGCTATTATTGATATCGGTTCAAATGCTTTAAGAGCTGTAGTTTATGAAAGTGATGAGCTTGGAGCTCCGGAAATTTTTAATTATAAATTTAGAAATTATCTTACAAATTTACTTAATTTAGATAATTTAGACGTAAAACATCAAACATATTTATCTCTACAATATCTTATCCATATTTTTACCAAACTGTCCGTTACTAATATTAGATGTGTTGCAACAGCTATACTTAGGGGGCATCCTAAAGCAGATGAATTCAAAGCTATAATTAAAAAGAGATTCAATATTGATATTGAAATTATCTCAGGTGAACGTGAAGCTTATTTAACAGCTGCCGGATTAATTTCCGGTATTAGTGATGCTTTCGGTATTGTAGCCGATCTTGGCGGTGGAAGTCTTGAGCTTGCACAGATTGGAAATAAAAAAGTCGGTAAATTAAAATCATTGCCGCTTGGTACAAAAATTATTGCTAGTAGCAATTTTGGTGATGTTGGGCTGATTACTAAAATGCTAGAGGAGGAATTTGGAGCTGCACATTATCCTAATTTATATTTAATTGGCGGTGCATTACGTCTAATGAGCCGTATATACATGGAGTCTATAAATTATCCCCTTAAAAATTTACATAATTTTGAAATAAATCGTGTAGAGTTTGAGTTATATTTAGAGAAATTATCGCAAATCGATAAATTAAAGCTGAGTTATTACGAGCAGAAAGCCATAAATTATAATGCAGTTTTAGTAATAAAAGCGATGATTAAGGTATTTTCACCGGAAAAGATTATTATCTCAAATTACGGTTTAAAAGAAGGAGTAAGATTTGATTCATTACCGTCTCATGAAACAGAAAAAGATATTATTTATGAGAGGGTGAAGAGATTAGTAAAATTTGATAGAAATATATGTAAAATTGAAAAATATATTGAAGCAGTACAATATCTTTTAATTAATTCCGATGCCACGACTCTTATTATTATTGAACTTGCTATAATGCTAGCACAATATAATAAAAATATTGATAAAACACTCAGAGCAAATTTTGTTTCGGAATTTATACTATCTTCAGACATTCCGTTTAGTCATAGACAGCGTCTTATGCTCGGCATTGCTCTTACGGTTACTTATACTGCTAAAACTGACATGCAGATTAATAAAATAGCTAAGAAAATGATTAGTAAAAGTGATTACTATAACAGTCATATAATCGGTTATTATATAAAAATTGCTAGAGAAATTGATGGACCGGAATTCCAAGAACCTTCTTTTTCGATTAAATTAAAAGATGATAAATTTTTACAAATTAATGCTTCAAATATCTTGCCTAAACAAGTTTTTGAAAAGGTTTGTGAACGTTTAAAAGATATAAGTTCTGCTAGAAAAAATATTAGTTATAATTTTAGTGATTAATTGTTTTTTGGATCCCGTGGTCAAGCCACGGGATGACATCGAGTACGTTTTCCAGTCTACACAACAAGACATTCCTGCTTTCGCAGGAATGTCATTGAAATCTTTTTAAAAACTGTCCGGTACTATTATTTTAAGCTCTCTTAGTCTATCTCCCAAATCATTATATAATCCTGAAAACAACAAATATATTAGGATATATGATAAAAAATTATTGGAAAAAATTTTGGAAGAATAGTACTACCAAATCACAAAATTTTATTGAACTAAACGACATTACATACGGAAACTTAAAAAGAGTTAAGATAGGCATAGAAGCTTATCGTGAAAATGTTATAGTATATAGATGTATTAATTTAATTGCACAGTCAGCGGGACATGTTCCGTGGAAAGTGCTTAAAAGTAAAACCGGAGAAGTAATATCAGACCATCCGCTACATTATTTACTAAAAAGACCGAATCCCGAAAAAGCCGGAGCAGATTTTTTTAGTGAGCTAATTGCAAGCAAATTATTATTCGGTAATAGTTATATTTTATCAACCCTAGACTATCATCCGAAAGAAATTTATTTACTATCGGCTCTTGCTACTGAGCTTGTTATAGAACATAACAATTTAGTTGCTTATAGATATAAAAGTAGCAAAGGTGACAGGATTTATAAGATTGATCCTATAGCTAAGATGAGTAGAGTCTTGCATTTAAAAAACTATCATCCTCTAGATCAGCATTACGGGTTATCTTGTTTAGAAGCTGCTTCGCTTCCTATAGATTTACATCAGCAATCTTCTTATTGGAATCATTCATTATTACAAAACGGGGCGAGACCTTCCGGTGCATTAATAGTAAAAGATAGTAACGGTTATCTTAGCGATGAACAGTTTGAAAGATTGCAAGCTCAATTATCAGAGAAATTTAGCGGTAATAGTAATGCTGGTAAGCCTTTACTGCTTGAGGGAGGGCTTGGCTGGCAAGAAATGAGTATCAACCCAAAGGATATGGATTTCATTGAATCTAAAAACTCTGCGGCAAGAGAAATAGCTTTAGCATTTGGAGTGCCACCGCAGTTACTTGGTATAAATGGCGATAACACCTATAGCAATATGCAGGAAGCTCGTCTTGCTTTATGGGAAGAAACGCTAATCCCTTTACTTGATAAAATTGCGGATAGTATGAGTAATTGGTTTTCATATCTTTTTAATGAAGACATTATTATTGATTTTGATCGTGATTCTATATCTGCATTAACCGAAAAGCATGAAAATTTATGGGCTAAAATCTCTAATGCTAATTTCATGACTTTAAATGAAAAAAGAGCTTTTGTTGGGCTTCCACCGATTATAAACGGTGATAGATTATGACTAAAGATATTAGCGATACGTTAAATAATTTGTATGACCTTATAGCGAGACTAATTATTCTACTCGAAGATGAATTAGTACGTATTACATTGCATAAAAATGAAAATAATATAATAGATACTAAAAATATTGCTGAAACCTTAAATAAACTAGTTAACTTAATAGTACAGTTAAATAAATTATCTAATAGCCGTACAAACTCGGAAAATTCAAAAATAGATGAAAAAGATAAAATGATAATAGATAATTTTTTAGAAAATTATAATTTAAAAAATCTTTTTTAGAAATGTTCACAGAACCTAATATCTTATCTAATTTTAACCTCCTGATTAATATGTTAATAGCCTAAAAAACCTAATGTTGTAAAAACAACTCATCAATTCAATAAATATATCATTACTTTATATAAAAATTAATAAACTAAAGGGTTTTAATATAAAGTTTTAGTCAATAAATCAACTATAAGGTTAAGAGTTATGAGGAAAAAATCTAGAATATTAAAAAATTTTCTAGCAACCGCATCAATATTAGGTCTGTCATTGACCATACCGGTAAATGAAATATATGCAGCAGCTGTTAGTCAAATGGTCGGGGATGTTAACCTTAATGATGCAAATACTAATTTTAATCCACCATTTGTTGACGGTAATACTATTGAAGTGATTAATTCTGGTAATATAACTGTATCAAATAGCGGTACTTACAATATAGGTGCTATACGAGCTGATCAAGAAGTAACTACAATGTCGGTCGGTAGCAGGAGCACGGATCTAGCTATAAATCTTACAATTGGTTCAATGTCCGGTGTTGTAAAGAGTTTGAATATTACAAGATTTAATAATGCTACTAATATAAATATTACTTTAAATGGTAGTGCAGGGGTCGGCGATATTCCTTCAGTAAATGATTATAGTGCATTACAACAGGTATCATTTACACAGATGGGTGGCGGGGCTAGTGCAAATAGTATTAATTTGAATATTAATGCCCCAGTAACTCTAAATAGCACCTTTTACACTAGTGCATCCTCAGAAACAATAAATGTAAATGACGAGGTTATAATAACTCAGCCTACTAAAGCCAGTGGTGCCGGAAATATGAATTTTAATATTGCCGGAGATAAATCACTTACTTTATCTGCTCCCAATTCGATTCAAGATGGAACAGGTGCAGGGAGAGTAAGGTTTAATTTTACAGGTGCAAATTCTGTCCTAAATATAGATGGTACTAATACTACAATTAGAGGGGCAATAACTAACGGAGCAAATGGAACATTAAATGTAAATGCCGGAGTTACTACGGCTACTGATTCAACTGTTACTACTATTCAAAAGACGAATATCGCCGATAACACTAGTTTTAATATTGATAGTGTTAATAGTAACATGAATTTATTAAATAATGGAACAAGTATAGCGTTTAAAGGAGCAAGTTCAGAGTTAGATTTAATAAATACCAGTAATACGGATAAGCAGTTTACATTATATTCTAACTTAAATCCATCAGATGCAGAAGATGAATATGGGATAGTACGAGTAGAAGCAACTACAAATAATCTTACTATAGCAAATAATGGAGGACCTTATACAATAGGGCAGGATAATACCCATCGCCTTAAAGAGTTTGAAGTTAAAGGAGCGGGTAATATTGTAATTGATAATACTATATTTACAAAGCAATTTAATATGAATAGTACCGGACAGGTAACACTTAATCAGGTCTTAGATTTAGGAGCAGGCGGTAATATCGCTTTTGGAACGGATGGTACGTTAGTGTTAAACAGAGGGATAATTGGGGATGTTGATTTTAATGATAGTGCCGGCACGTTAGTAATGGCTAGTAACTTTGGAACTGGTAGTAAGTTCAGTAATGCGGCGAATGCTACAGTGCAAATATTTAGTTCTTTAATATCTTTAAGAGATTCAAGTGCAGGAAATATAGGGAATATTATAATTGGAAATGATAATGGCGGTGCTACGCTTCAAGCGAATGGTGGAATAAATTTCACGGGTAATATGAGATTTGGTAACAAAGGTGGGACGCTTTTGATTACTAATAGTCAAGTTTCATTCTCAGGAAAGATTATTAACGGTGAACAAGGTCGGTTAGATATAAATGCTAATTTTACAGCTCTAGATTCAACCATTGCTACTATTCAAGAAACTAATATTGCAGATAATGTTGCTTTTAATATAGATGCTAAAAATGGAAATGTAGATTTATTAAATAACGGTGCAAAGATAATATTTGAAGGGGCAGGCTCGAAATTAAATTTAATAAATACCGGTAATACGGATAAGCAGTTTACATTATATTCTAACTTAAATCCATCAGATGCAGAAGATGAATATGGGATAGTACGAGTAGAAGCAACTACAAATAATCTTACTATAGCAAATAATGGAGGACCATATACGATAGGGCAGGACAATACGCATCGTCTTAAAGAGTTTGAAGTTAAAGGAGCGGGTAATATCGTAATTGATAATACTATATTTACAAAGCGATTTAACATTAATAGTACCGGACAGGTGACTCTTAATCAAGTATTAGATTTAGGAGTAGAAGGAGAGGTATTATATAATCAGCCCGGTACATTAAATGTTAGCGGTGATAATCCTATTATAGGAAAGGTTAACTTTCAAAATGTTGATGATATTCTTAAGGTAAGCATAGGTTCTAATCAAGTTTTCGCAGCTAATATAGATAATATCAATAATGCAGATAATAATGGTTCAGTTATTATATCGCAAGGAGGAAATAATATAGCACAACCTTCTATTATAAATAGTGCTATAGGTATGACTAATCCTATAAAGGAATTAATAATAAATAATGCAAATGAATATAGTCTTAATATTGTATTAAACGGGGAGGTCAAAGCGTCTAAGATTCAAGTAAACCGTACTAGTGGTAGTAACCCAAATATGCGACTTACTATAAATAATGATGTTACTGCTGATATAGAAGGTGTTAGTAATGGTAGTAATAATTTTGTATTAACTATTAATCAAGGAAAGACAGTTACCGGTGCAATAGATTCTATAAATACTGCTTCAACAACTATAAATTTGAGAGGTAGCGTTACGGGTCCAATAACCAATGCCACTACTATTAATTTCGATGGTACAGGAGATACAAAACTAGGTTCTACTGCAAATACTACAGATTTTATAGTAGCTAATGCTAAAGCTAAGGTAACTGCCGATGGTCGTATGACCGGTAATTTAAGTTATAACGCAGCAGGTACGGTAGCAGCTACTAAAGGGATAACAGGAGATATCAACTTTAAAGGTAATGATGGAGTATTTAATTTAGGAGACGGTTCTACGATTGATGGGGCAGTGACCAGTACCGGCTCCGTTGCCGGTAGCTTGTATTTTATAGGTGATGGAGAAGTTACCGGTGGAGTAGAGGCAAAAAAAGTAGTGTTTAACGGTATAGATAATATAGAGGGGGCTGCAAATGCAGAAATATTTACTGTAGCAAACGTTAATACAAAAGCGGATATTACCGGAAAGATGGTAGGAAATATAGAATATACTGCTGCAGGTGCTTTACTTGCAAATGGAGGGCTAACAGGAAATGTTAACTTTAATAATAGAGGAGGGACATTTTATTTAGGGGAGGGAGCTAAGATTATCGGTAGTGTTACTAGTACCGGAGGTGTGGCCGGTACTTTATCATTTATAGGTGACGGAGAAGTTACCGGTGATATAGGTACCGATGATGAAAACAAACCTGATATTATAGAAATTTCCGGTGATAATACAAAACAAGTAAAGTTAAGAGGAAATGTACTTGTAAATGATTTAGTTTTTGTTCAAGGTGTTGATTCTTCAGGTAAGGTAAATATTGAGAGCGGTTTAGTTGCAAGAAGAGTAGTTTTCAATAATGAGAATGCAGACGGAGGTACATTAGTAATAAATGCACCATCTGCAGTTAATGCTATAGTAAATCCTAATAACGGTATGATAGTGCTGAACGCTGATTTTACAATTAGTGACCCAAGTGCCGGAGATATAAGAGAGATAAAAATAGCTGATAACATAAAATATACGATTGATGCTAAAAGTGGAAATGTAGATTTATTAAATAACGGTGCAAAGATAATATTTGAAGGGGCAGGCTCGGAATTAAATTTAATAAATACCGGTAATACGGATAAGCAGTTTACGTTATATTCCAACTTAAATCCATCAGATGCAGAAGATGAATATGGGATAGTAAGAGTAGAGGCAACTACGAACAATCTTAATATAGCAAATAATGGAGGACCATATACGATAGGGCAGGATAATACCCATCGCCTTAAAGAGTTTGAAGTTAAAGGAGCGGGTAATATCGTAATTGATAATACTATATTTACAAAGCGATTTAACATGAATAATACCGGACAGGTAACTCTTAATCAGGTCTTAGATTTAGGAGTAGGCGGTGGGGTATTGTTTGCGGCAGATGGCAAGTTAACGGCAAATAACGGGATTAGCGGCAGCGTAACAACGGCTACAAATGATACAGGAACATTGACGATAGGAGGAGGGAATGTAACCGGAGCGATAGGCACGAGTGGCGGTAATAAATTAAAGCAAGTACTATTTAACGGTGCAAGCAACGTAACAACGATTGATGCAACAATTGTAAAGATTAGTAATGTAGCAGCAAACGTAACGGCAGCTGGGCAAATCAGTGGAGCAGTAAATTATACGGCAGATGGAAAGTTAACGGCAAATAATGGAATTAGCGGCAGCGTAACAACGGCTATAAATGATACAGGCACACTGACGATAGGAGCAGGGAATGTAACCGGTACGATTGGTACTAATGGGAAAAGTTTAAAATTAGTAAATATCGGAGCAAATCCTATTACGTTCTCATCTCATGTATTTGCTCCTGTTGCTTTAACTGATCAAAATTCACAATTAACATTAGCAGACGGTATTGTAGTTACCGGATCAGTAACCACAAAAAACAATACAAGAGGAGTATTATCGCTTGGAGTCGGAAGTAGCATAACGAACGGAATAGGAGCAAATAACTTCAACTTAGAAAGAGTAGAGCTTAGAGCTGGAGTGAGCAGTCTTGGCGGGAATATATATGCTGGAGCGGTGAAGCTTATGACCGATACTTCAGTCTTAACGCTTGAGGATAATGCAAAGGTTTATGGCAGTGTAACAACGAAGACGGACACAAAAGGTATATTAGTACTTGGCCGAAATAGCAGCGTTGCGGGTATTGGAGCAAACGGGTTTGCTCTTGAAAGAGTAGAGATAGGAGTGGGAGCGAGCAGTTTAAGAGGTAATATATATGCTGGAGCGGTGAAGCTTATGGCTGATGATTCAGCTTTAACGCTAGAAGATAATGCAACAATTCACGGTAGCGTAACAACGAAGACTAATGAGAAAGGCATATTAATTTTTAGCCGGAACGGTAGTGTAACGGATAATATAGGGGAAAATGGAGCAGCTTTAGAGAAAGTAATATTTAAAGGTGTAGATACTATAGAAGGTGAGGCTTATGCTAAAACTTTTACTATAGCAAATGCAAATGCTAATGTCACGGTTAAAGGATTAATGACCGGTGACGTAAATTATGAAGCAGACGGTACATTAGCATCCGAAGGTATAATAGGAGATATCGACTTTAAGGGGACTAACGGAATATTTAGTATAAATGACGGTCGTGCAATTGATGGAGCTGTACTTAGTACCGGCGGGGTCGGTGGTATTTTAAATTTTAAAGGTAATGCTAATGTAACTCAGAATGTTGGTGCTGATGAAGAAAATAGTCCTGCTATTATAAATCTCCAAGGAGATGATACAACAAATGTATCTCTAGCAAATGATGTATTTGTAGGTGGTGTTAATTTTACAAATAGTGGGAAACTACAACTTAGTAAGAGTCTCTCGGCAAAGAATGTTGATTTTGGAGCAAAAGGCGGTACTTTAGAGTTTAACGGTAATGATAAATATATTTTCAATGCTGTTATAGCAAACGGACAAACCGGTATATTAAATGTTTTAACTAAGTTAACGGCTACGGATGCAAGCGTTGGTACGCTTAAAACAATAAATATAGGGAATGCTAATGCAGGGCAGAGTTTTTTAATTGCAGTAAATAATGCTAACTTAGCTCTACTAACTAGTCCAAATAGCAGTATTAATTTTAGCAATGCAAATTCACAATTAACATTAACTGCTCCTATAGATCAAACTGTTACGTTTGCTAACAATTTAAAAGGTGGTGGTATTGTTACTTTAAACGGTAATGGTCATAATTTAGTTGTAGACGGTATTAAGGGAGTAACGCTCGGTAGTAAAGGTAATGAGTTAGCTGAATTAAATATTAAGGGGGACGTTACTATCACTAATAATTTGGACATCCATAATATTAATAAGTTAAATATTCAAAAAGGAGCATATTTTACCGATCAAAGTTTAACGTCCGCTAAGGTTGCTGAAATAAATATAGGTCAGCTAATAGATAAAACTTCATATGCAGCTACTTATGCTTTAGATGCTGTAAACGGTGATTTTGAGTTAAATACTGGCGGTATGAAGTTTATACATGAAGATTCGGCATTAGACCTTAAAAATAGCTCAAATGCTAATGATCATACTATAAATTTAACCGGACCTTTGGATTCGGGGCATGATAAGTTTGGTATAATAAAGTTAACTATAGGAGATAAAAATCTAACGATTATTAATAATGGTAATGTCAATAATACGCTTGGCGTAAAAGGTCATAGATTAAAGGAATTGGACTTTGTTAGCACCGGTAACGGTACTATAAATTTACAAACAGAAATATATGTTGAGATATAGTATTGGATATTCATGCTATTACGCTTAATAAGGTAAATGCAAATATTAGATTTGAAGATGATACGATATATACCGCAACAGGAAATATAACAGGTGATATTATAGATTTCCAAGGTAAAGCAGGCGTAATTAATATTGCCGATAATGTAAAAATTGATAGTAAGGTTACAAGTACGGGTGATACAAGTGGTACATTGAACTTTGAAGGAGCAGGGGAAGTTACTAAGCTAATTACTAATATAAAAATGTTAAAAGCAGGTAACGGTAATGTAGCATTAACTGCCGGCGGTGATTACTCTATCGGTGAGATTCAAGGTAACGGTAATAATAATTTAACTTTTGGTCCTAATTCCAGGCTAACTACGACTTATATTAATAAGACAGGGGGCAGGCTGTAAATTTAATCTTTACCGACGGCGGTAGTGTTCGTAATGCCGTTGGTTCAAATGCGGCAGTCGGTGATATTATCGTAAAAGCAGGTGCGGTAAATTTTGGCAGTACCGTTAAAAGCGGCAATATTATAATGTCAAACGGTGTAGAAATAGAGGTTAATGATAATATCATCGCTACCGATATTGCAGGTGAAAATGAGAATGACGGTACTTTAAAATTAAACAATAAAGTCCCTATTAATATAACCGGTACCATCGGGAATAATAATAGTTTAGGTATAGTAGAAGTAGCCGGTAAAGACGTTACTATTACAGGTGAATTAAAAGCTCAAACTATTAACTTCTCAAATGCAGGACAAGAAGCAATATTAACGCTTGCAGCGGCAGGTGGGGTTACTAATATTACTACAGTAGGAAATAATCTTCATACTTTAGCAGTAGCCAATTTTGATACCGGTAACGGTGCTATTGGGGCTGAAGATCACAGATTAAAAGCAATAGAATTAACAGGAAACGGTTTAGTTACGGTAAATACTAAGAATTTTTATTCGGATGTAACTACCGCAAATAACGGGAAAGGTAACGTAAAACTTAATATAGAGGGTGGTACTACTTATAATTTAGGAAGTAAAAATAATAGTTTAGCAAGTATACAAGTTAGTGAGAATAGTACTATTAAAGGTGATGTATATTCTAAAGAGATTAACATTGATGCAGGTAAGAATATAGATTTTGAACGAGGTAATAATAGAAATGCTAAAAATATAATTATACAGGATGTTTTAGTAGATAGAGATCTCCTTCCTCGTTCGCTTCAGTTATTTACTTATTTAACTGATATTAAAGTAGATAAGCTGAATTTTGCAGATGCTGCTGCTTCTGTACATTTTAAAGATGCGGTTTTAGTAAATGCTGAGATTGATGGTGGCGGTGCTATAAAATTTGATGAAAATGTTTGGTTAAAAGAAGAAATCAAAAATGTAGAGCGTTTAGAGTTTGGTCCTGAGAAATTTGCTATTCTTGAGAAAAATATTAAAGCAGCTAATTTAGTAGCAAATAAAGCAAATATAGTATTATTGGATAATTTAGGAATAGATGCTGATTCACAATTTACGGATAGTGCTTTAGATTTAGCTACTTACGAATTAAAGCATACAGGAAATGTTACATATAACGGTATTCTTGAGATTATTACATATTTTGATGTGACTGCGAAATCGGGGGGCATATATTAGTCGGTAACGGGGCTAATGTTGATATGTCAGCTTTAGATAGTTTAGTAATTAAAGTCAAATCACGCTCTGATATTACTAAAATTACTCCTGATACTAAACATGAAGTAATACTAAAAGAAGCAGGTGGAAATTTTACTCCTGTTGCTCAAAATAAAGTTACTGTTGATACAGGTGGAGAATTAAACAGGTTAATAAGATGGGTAAGATGGGTAAGCGATGAGAATGGAGTTGTATTACTGAATAATAATGATAACGGTGGTGGTAATCCCGAAAATCCTGATCCAGGAGACGGTGATCCAGAGAACCCAGATGACGGTGATAACGGTGGAGAAAATCCTGGAGACGGAGAAGGTAGTGTAATAGTGCCTATTTTTGATCCAAAACCGATAAGAGATGAGGTTACGGGTCCTATAGCTCCCGGTCTTGTAGAGCAATTAATTGGTATTGGCATTGGTAATGAGAGTGATGCAGGTAAAGTATTAAATGATTTAGGATCAACAAAAAATGTTTCAGAAACTTTAAATCGGTTAGGCGGAAGAACGGATATACGAGAAGTGAGTGAGGGACTTGGAGAGTTTAATATAGAAGAAATACAGGACATATTAACAGATATTTCGGTAAATATGGACAGCGTTGTTTCTTCAGGGATTAATGCTAGACTAGGTGAAGTAAATAATAAAGATGAAAGTACATTTACATTAAATGGTTTAAATAAACCTACTAGTGGCAATAATCATGAAAGTCGTGCTAATTACTATGCGGCAGCAGCTGCCGGTGATGAAGATATTATCGGTACGGGTATTTGGATAGTTCCTTTCTACGGCATCGCTACACAAAAATCCCGTAATGATGGGGCAAGTGGGTATAAGTCTAAATCTCAAGGAGGAATAATAGGTTTTGATTATGCTCTAAGTGACAGTGTAATAGTTGGAGCTGCTTATACTAGAGCCGATAGTAAATTACGCCACCAAAATTATAAAGTTGGTGATAAGACTAAAGCTATAAGTGACATATATTCTATCTATGGACTTTATAATTGTGAGACAAGTAATTTCTTTGTTGAAGCTATAGGCTCATACGGTAGAAGTAAAATTAAGAATTATGAAAAACGTAAGGTTTATACGGATGATCAAACTGCAATCGGTAAATTTAATAACACTTCTTATAGTGGTGAATTACTTGGTGGTTATAATTATTTAATATCTAACCTCACGGCTATAACCCCGATAATTGGAACTCGTTATGCTACGTTTAAAAATAATAGTTATACTGAAGTAGGAACTACTTTCCAGAATTTATCCGTTAGAAAAAAATCATATGATAGATTTGAAGGCATAGCTGGATTAAAAGGTGTAACTAATTTCTTTGTAAGAGACGTAAGAATAAAACCGGAATTACACGGCTTCGTAAGTTATGATTTTAAAGGGAAATTACCGAATATTGATGCACGGCTTGATGGAATAGATGAGCCGCTTACAACAGTTAAATTTAAACCTACAAAACTAAATTATAATTTAGGCGGAAGTCTTTCTGTTCAATATAATATGATGGAGTTTGGTATTAGATATAATTTATCCCTTGCGAAGAAATATATAGCGAACCAAGGTTCTTTAAGGCTTAAGGTAAATTTATAATCTACTCGATGAACTTCAAAAATTGGCTACGTCGTCTTATAAGTTCTGCGGTGTTCACGTATTAAGTAACTGCTGCCGCTCCTCGTCTTATAGTATCCTTGCTCTTTTTGAAGTTGATCTTCGTATATTTCTCCCATTGGTTAGAAGAATATTCATTTATTTAAATAAATCTTGATTTTTCTCACATAATCTCACATAGTAACCATGTGAGATTATGAATGAGCTTACAAAATTTTCGTATTCATAAAAGATTAAGGTTAAACCCTGAAATAGTTGAAGAAATTTATACTATAATTTCTGAAATTGAAGGAGTAAAAAATAGTTGGCAAATTACTAAACAGCTGTTACCTCAAACTCTAGATCGCTTAACTCGCAGCGTAATTATAACTTCTACCGGTTCTTCTAATCGTATTGAGGGTAATAAACTTACTGATGATCAAGTAGAAAATCTTTATAGAAATTTAAATGTTCGGAAATTTAAAACACGAGATGAACAGGAAATAGCAGGATATCTACAATGTCTTGAATTGATTTTTGATAATTATAAAGAAATACATATTACAGAATCATTCATATTAAAATTACATAGCGATATGTTGGTTTATAGTGATAAAGATATGTATCATAAGGGCAATTATAAATTTGCCTCAAATCGTGTAGAGGCAAAAGATTATGACGGTAATGTAGTTGGAGTAATATTTGAGCCGACACCGCCGTATTTAGTTAAAAAAGAAATACAGGAATTGATAGATTGGTATAATCTAGCAGTTAACGATAAGTCTAAGCATTCGCTCATACTTATTGCTAATTTTATTTTTGAATATTTAGCGATTCACCCGTTTCAGGACGGTAACGGACAAACAAGTAGATTATTAACAAATCTATTGCTTCTAAAACATGGTTATTTATTTACTCAAATCGTTTCTCATGAGCGTATTATTGAAGAAAACAAAATTGATTATTATAAGACGTTAAATAAAACTCAAAGATCTTGGAAAACAGAACTTGAAGATATTACCGATTGGTTAAAGTTCTTTTTAAATGTAGTTAAGCTACAAACTATTAAAGCTTTACAGATTATCAAAGAAGATAATATAGAATATTTATTATCCGAAAAACAATTAGCAGTATGGAATTGGATTAATAAAGAAAGTAAAGAGTTTAGTCGGAAGGATGCAGTAGATGCAACAGGCTTTCCTAAGCGAACTATTGAATCCATAATAAAAAAATTAGTCGATTTCAAACGATTAGAACGAATAGGGCAGGGAAAAGCCACTCGTTATAAACTTAAGTAAATATTTTTTCTAAAGTCTTAAAAACTAAATTTATAGTTTCGTTGTCCAAAGTTCCAAGGTTTTTTATAATTCAATATTTAAACTTTTATTGTCAAAAGTAACCGGAATACGAGTTGGATAATTTTTAATTTTACTCGTCATAAGTGCAATGATAAGAGTGTTAATATGCTTATTTATGTACCTAAATCTATATAATCTTCGTTTAAAAGTTGGTCAGCTTTCTTTTCAGTCATAGTTTTAAAACTTTCTTCTTATCCACAACCCTGTTTTTAAAATACAAATTTCAATCCTAGATTATTAGATTTTTTCTGCTATTATCCGAATATTACTATTTTAAATAATATATGTCAGAAAAAATAAAGCATGATAAATTTTTCCAAAAAGCTTTAGAAAATCCATACATCGCTAGAGAGTTCTTTGAAACTTACCTGCCGCCGCATATAAAAGCTTTATTTTCTCCTGCTACTTTAACGCTGCAAAATGATAGTTTTATAGAGTTGAGTCTTAAAGAATCTATAAAGGATGTTTTATTTTCCGTTAAAATTAATAACAGTGAAAGTTATCTATATCTACTACTGGAACATCAAAGTAGTTCTGATCACTTGATGGCTTTTCGCTTGTTTAAATATATGTTAAATATAGCTGAGCGACATTCAAATTTGTATCCTAGCTCCAAGAAATTTCCGTTTATATATCCGTTGGTATTTTTTAACGATAATCAAAAATATACTGCTCCTTTAAATTTATGGGATTTATTTGAAAATAGTGAATTAGTAAAAGCTACTTGGAGCAATGATTATCAACTTATAGACTTGCAAAATATAGATGATGAGAAATTAAAAAAAGATCCTTGGCTTGCTATTTTACAAATTCTAATGAAATATATTCACAAACCTAATTTATTTGATAAATGGCAAGAAATATCTAACTGTTTGACAATAGTTGCTAGTTCTAATACCGGTATTGATTATATAAAAAGTGCTTTGAGTTACTCTTTGACTAAAATAGAACAAACTGATAAAATAGAGTTAGAAAATATACTTAAAACATGTTTAAATCCTAAAGTAGAAGAGGAAATTATGGGAAGTATTGCACACCATTGGCTTCAAGAAGGTATCGAGAAAGGTATGCAGCTCCAAAAAGCTAAAGATGAGGAAATCATGGGAAGCATTGCACACCATTGGCTTCAAGAAGGTATCGAAAAAGGTATACAAATCCAAAAAGCTAAAGATATGGAAGTTGCTGAATATATAGTAAAGGCAGAAAAAATTACCTTAGTTAAAAAAATGCTAACGGATAAAGAGCCTATAGAAAAAATTCTAAAATATACCGGTTTAACAAAAAAAGAAATAGAGCAGCTGAAATAAAAGAAGTTTACAACCCTGCTTTATTTTGGAAAGTAATTTCTATAGATGATAGGTTGCCGACTTTAAAATATATTTTGTTACCTTTTAATTTTTTAGCTACGGGAATTATATTAAAATTCTTTTCAAGTAAAATAAAATTTTCGTGCTGAATATGAGAGCGAACCAAGTTTTGCGTTGCAAATTCCCCTCTTACTATTTCGCTTATTTTGTAAGTATCGATATCTAATTTTCCCATCTTTTGAATTTTATAATTTCTAGACCGAAAGCTGCTAAGTTCTAATCATCATTAACTAATGTTTCAAAATTTTTATAGTTAATAGTAAGAGAGTTTGAAGTAAAGCTGATAACGCTTCCTATAAAAGTCTGGTTAGTTAAATTTGCTATTTTGGTATAATCTCTGCCGTCTGTAGACACATATAAGGCTTCATTAACATTACTCTGTAAATAAAAAGCTAGATAAGGCTGATCATTTCCCTCTACCACATTAAAAGGTAAATCAAGTATAACACATTTAACTTCGGTCTTTATGGTTTTCTCAAAACCAGATAAAATATTTGCAGCTGGCAAATAATAAGAAGATAAATTATCTATAACGCCTGTAACATAAGAAGTTAGGGAAAGTAGTTATATATTTACTATTCTAATTTGATATTTAAGTTTGTTATAATGCAGTATTAAAAAATCGCCTGGCTTAAACCTATGAAAGATGGAAGGTATTAGGAATTTAATTACTTTACTTTCAATAGAAGCATTTTTTAAGATTAATCCTCCTATTTTCTCTATTTCGGGTAGGGATAAAATAATAGGAATTTTGACGTTAAGGGTAGGACTATTTGAATCTGTTTCATTGCTTATGTAACAATAGGAATTAGTATAATTATTAAACCTATCGATAAAATTAATACTAAGCTTGCTAATAATATTTTCTTCAGGTATTTCTGTTTGCTTTAAATAACTATTATCTAAAATTTTTATTAAACTCTCGCTGCTTAGATGCTCTAAATTACCTGCTCCTCGCTTCAGAAATTTAATTTTTTCACATTCACTTGCTATCACATCAAAAAAGTAAAATATTCTTAGAGAATTAATAACATCTATTGTAGATAAAATTTTATTTAAAATAAAACCGTCTACCACTTCGTCAATAGTAGAAATATCGATTTTCTTCAGGTCGATACCGCTTCTAGCAGATAGCTCAAGGATTATCTCGGCAAGGCTGCAAGTGCCGAATTTGCCGTTAACCCAATGTCCTTTTTCCCATAAATGATTATCGCTCCAAATATTCCCGTGCGGCCATGCAGGGTAGGGGCGTGCGTCCCAAGTCCATAAGAACATTTCTTCTATATATTCTTGCGTTTGCCAATATTCTACAAATCCTTTAATAGCCGTGCGTTGCACTGAGAAATCCGTACCTGCCGAGGAATATTTAGGACTACCGCCGTCCGTACATTTGGGATCAAAGAACACGTTTGGCTGGTTTGGAGCTTTATCTATTGACGGAAAGCCAAACTCGGTAAACCATATTTTTTTCATTTTTGGTTGCCAAGCCGTTCGATTTCCATCAGGATTATAGTGATGATTTTCCCACCAATAACCTATATTTTTCCAAGCATAAGCAGCAGATAGAGGTTGTTTATTACTGTTACCGTCTAAATAATAATCATACCCTTCACCTGACCTGCAACCTTTCATAATTTCTTCTTTAGTTATCTGAGAGCTTAAAGAACTAGTTAAAGGGAAATAAGCATCTATCCCGACAAAATCAATATAAGGGGAAGCAAATAACGGGTCTAAATTATACCACCCGCCGCTAGTATGATGATATTCCGACCAATCAGCGGCATAAGTAACTTGTACATTACTTCCTAATATTTCTTTTACTAAACGAGCAAGATTTATAAGTTCTAGCACTGCCGGAAAATTATTTGCTGAATCTTTTATAGAAGTTATGCCGATTAGTTCCGAGCCGATTATAAAGGCGTCAACGTAATCTTTAACAAGCCTTGCATAGTGAAGAATGAAGTTATTATAACCGTCCGCTTTATGAAAAAAATTACTTACTACATTTGCAGAACCTGTTACATGCCCACGCCATGGTTTACCTGATAGATCCATGAAAAACATTGGATAAAACATAATTTTTAAATTACGTCTTTTAAGCTCGGTTAGGTAATGCACTAAACTAGCATCATTAACAGTGCCGCCGTAATGAGGGTTGTCATGCTCATCTTTAGAGATAATTTTAGCATTTGCTCTATTATAACGACCGACTTGCCAAGTACATGAATATGAGGTTAGAGGGTCGTTAAACTCTATAGCAGGTTTTATGCTGCAATAGCCTATATCTAAACTATCGCCAAACCAAGAAACTACCGGTGCTATCCATTTTATATTAGGGCATGTGGTTTGTAGCTGATTGAGACTAAATATACTATCTGCAATATTATAATGATTATGAGAGTTAATAGCCTCATGGCTTATAACACCGCCGTAAGAACTGCTCAAAGTTTTATACTGTACTTCCGTATCGTAAACAAATTCGCCTGAACCCGGAATCATGTTAATGCTACTAATTAGATTTTCAACTTTTGCATAATTATTAGGCAGATAAATATTGGGTTTTCTCGTTACCTCAAATGAGAAATTTGGAATAATATTACCAAAATCTTCTAAAGGTAATTCTTCAAAGACTATATAGCTAAGTGACCTAAAAGCAGGGGTTTTGCCGCTGCCTAGATAGTTTTCAATTAAAGGATCGGGTAGTTGTGTTTCTGAGCCTTTATATAATCTAAAATTATACTTACCTAAATTTATTATCTCATCACCTGCCCATACTCTGTTAATCTCGGTAATTTCTCCCTCGCAAATACTAACTGCAAAAGAAAAGAAATAGCTATATTCAGTGAAATTAGTAACGGATTTTAAGTTATGAAAATAAGGGAAATATTCTTTATGACGAGTACTATTTGCTACCTCTTTTATGTTATCTGCCCAAATTATTTTTCCGTTAACTCTTGCAGTACCGAAAATTAACGGTATAGCTTCGCCGTAATTAGCTGTTATATATTTAAAATTTTCTTTGAAATTTTTAATATTGTCATATTCTATCGGTTCGTGATTTAGTTGATCTAAATACTCACCAAGCATTTTACCGGCAAATCTTCCCACGCTTGAAAATATGCCGCCTCCAAATGTATTTCCTATGCTACTGCCAAGTGAACTAAAAAAACTTCCAAACATATTTACCATATTATAATTTAATATGGATTGATATTAGCACTATGATGTGGTAACACTAATATATACTCGTTTAATTTGAAAAATTGGCTACGTCGTCTTATAAGATCTGCGGTGCTCACGTATTAAGTATACGCTCCGCTCCGAGGACTTTAGACTCCTTGCTCTTTTCCAAATTAAACTTCGTCTATCCTATACAATAATAATAAATTTTTAAAAATTATGATGATATTCAAAAAATCTTTATTCATCTTACTATTACTTATTACTTCCTTAGTTAAAGCAGAAATTATCGAAGTAGATAACTTAGATAAAATAAAACAAGATTTTAAAGAAAATTATAATAAAAATTATGCACCTCAGGATTTATTAGTAGTAACGGTGTTAGATGAATTTTTGTTTAAGCCTTTAGTGCCTATCGTTGAACAACTTGATCAAGATATATATATTAAACTAACTCCTCTTTTGCTTAATATTAATAAAAATCCAAAAACTATTTATATAAATCAATTGATTTTAACTAATGATAGTTATAAGAAAGAATTACAAGAAGCTGATTTTCCAAATTTTGTAAATGAAATGAGTAATAGTAAAATTCCTATAATAGCAGTAAATGATGGCTTTACCGGTAATTTTAATAATATTCCTAAATTTGAAATATGGTTTGCCGATTATTTAAAGAAAAATTTCAATATTGATTTTTCAAATAGTTTTCCAAACAATAATTATATTATTTTTAATAATTTAGACAGTTTTGCTAATACTTATCCGGTATTTTATAAGGGTATATTGACGAGTAATAATATATCGGAAGCGGAAATGATGCTCAATTTCCTTGTTCAAATGAATTTTATACCGAAATGCTTTATAATGATTAGTAGTAGCGTAGAATTGCTAAGTTCAATGGAATTTCAGCTTAATAGTTATAGTTCTAATATATTATTTATTGGTTATCATTATAATAATAAAAATGCTCCGGAAAATAAAGATGCTGCATATTATACTAAAACCATTGGTGATTTAATACCTCAAATAAATAAATTAAAAAGAAATAATCCACCTTTAAAGAATAATAATGCGAAAGGTAAAAATCCTTATGACACGAATAAATAAAGTTTTATTGAGTTTACTTTGCTTAGTTATTTCGTATGCGGGCTATGGTCAAATTATTCCTACTTACTCTGTAGATTCGGTAACAATGAAAAATTTATTACCGAAGATAGATGCAGATACGCTGGTACTTATAAATATAGATAATACTATTATAACACCGAAATCCAAATTATTTCGATATCAGGATAATTCTTATATAAATTTTACTAAATATTTATATAGTCTTGCAGCGGGTAACGCATCAGTTAATAAAACTATTGCAAAATTGATAGTGCAGCGTCAAATGATGCTTGTTGAATCTAAATGGGTAGATTTAATTAATAAGATGAAGCAGCAAGGTGCAACAGTTTTAGGTCTTCAAGAAATAACTGCTCCATGTAATTTAATTGAAAATTATGAAGGATGGTTATATACATTACTTTACGGACTCAATATTAATTTTACTAATAAAGTTAATGATAAAGATGTATTTAGATTTAATCCAAGCGATGCTGGAGCCCCTATTTTTTATTTAGGTATAATATTTACCGGTAATATAAATAGAGTAAAAACTCTTGTAGAGTTCTTAAAAATTATACCAAAACAACCTACAAAAATAGTAATTTTTGCAAATAATAAAAAAGATTTAGAAAATATGGACTCTTATTTAAGCATGGTTGATATAGGATATTATGGAATTGAATATTTAGGGTGGCAAATGTTGCCGGGATCACCTGATCATCAAATCGCTGAGTTGCAGCAATCTACGTTTTTAAATACCGGTCAGTGGTTAGAGGATGATGTAGCTGCAAAGATGTTAAATAAATAATTATGAATGACAATTTAATTAATGCTTTAAAAGATTTAATTATTAATACCGGCAAGGTTGCACTAGATATAAAAAAGGCAGGAATATTGACTGATATTAAATCAGATGGGTCAGTAGTCACTAATGCCGATAAGGAAATTAGTAAAGTAATTTATCAGGCTCTACAAGTCTTAACCCCCAAAATAGCTATAGTATGTGAAGAGCAGCCGCTACCTATATTAAGCAGTGATACTTTTTGGTTAATCGATCCTATTGACGGGACACGGAGCTATGTAAACGGTAAAAATACATATACGGTAAATATAGGGCTTATTAAAAACGGTCTTCCAACTATCGGCTTGATATATCACCCTGAAACAGCAAAGCTATATTATACCGATGTACAGGGGCGGTTAAAAATCGAACAGAATTCTAAAGAAATATTTGTTAATCATGAACCTAAACATGAAGAGCTTAATGCGGTAATAGGTTTTTATAATTCAAATAAAGCTACTAAAGAATTTTTAAGTAAATATTCATTCGGTCAAATAAATGCAATAGGTAGTTCAATTAAACTATGCTTAATTGCTGAAGGAGCAGCTGATATATATCCAAAATTCGGTCAAACTATGGAGTGGGATATAGCGGCAGGTCATGCTTTAATTAAAGCCGGCGGCGGTAATATTTTAGATACACAGGGACAAGAAATTACTTACGGTAAAGAAAATTTCGCTAACCCCAATTTTTTCGCCTGTAGTAAATATTGGTTGGAAAAGGAGACTGGGTTTCGTGAATACTAAATCGTCATTGCGAGAAGACGCCATAGGCGTCGACGAAGCAATCTCATGAAATAATAACAAACTCCTAAGATTGCTTCGTCAATTACTTCGTAATTTTCCTCGCAATGACGGGAAAGTTGAACCACGCAACAAGCCCTATATCAGCTCGCAATGACGAAGAAGCTACAACCCATATCAAACCAACTTCTTCAATTCATAAATCAACTCAAGTGCTTCTTTAGGGGATAGTTTATCAGGGTCGATAGTTCTGAATTTTTCGTCTAATTTGCTGCTTATAGTAGTTTTATTAGGCTCAAGATTGAACAAGCTCAAATTATTTGATTCCGTTGATAAAATATTTTTTCCTTTACCGGTAGAAGTTTTCTCAAATTTAAGCAGAATCTGCTCAGCTCTATTTATAACGCTGGCAGGGAGTCCTGCTAAAGCTGCAACATGAATACCGTACGACCTATCAGCTGCACCTGGTATAATATTATGCAAAAATAGAATATCTTTACCTGATTCCTCAATAGCAATAGTATAATTTTGTAAAGCCGGCAGGAAATTACTCATAACTGTTAGCTCATGATAGTGCGTTGCGAACAAACAACGACATTTCAGCTTATCATGGATATATTCAAGCACCGACCACGCTATAGATACACCGTCATAAGTGGACGTGCCTCTACCTACCTCATCAAGTATTATTAGTGAGTTTTTTGTAGATTGAGCAAGAATTGCCGAGGTTTCAAGCATCTCTGCCATAAAGGTTGATTGTCCCTTAATTAAATCATCGGCAGCACCTATTCGGCTAAATATTTTATCGACTACCCCTATTTTGGCACTTTTAGCAGGTACAAACGAACCTATTTGAGCAATGATTGCAATAATGGCGTTTTGACGTAAAAAAGTACTTTTACCTGCCATATTAGGACCGGTAATTAACCAAATACGCTCAAGTTCCGATAAATGACAGTCATTATATACAAAGCTTTTGCTTTCTCGTTGTAGTGCTTTCTCTATTACAGGATGCCGTCCTTTAACGATATCAAAGCTTAAATCATCGGTAAATTCAGGCTTAATATAATCATATTCATCAGCGATGTAAGCAAAATTACAAAATACGTCAAGCCCGCTTAAGGAGCTTGCAAGCATTCGTAAATAGGAAGCCTTTTCGATTACTTGGCTACAAATATCCGCATGTAATTCTTTTTCCAAGCTTATTACTAAGGTTTTAGCGTTGACTAACTCGCTTTCAAGCTTTTGTAGTTCAGTAGTAGTGTAACGGACACTATTAACCGTTGTTTGACGGTGAATAAATTTGGGATCAAGGATTTTATTAACATTTTTAGCGGTAATATCGATAAAAAGCCCTATAACATTATTATGAGATATTTTTAAACTGTCTATGCCCGTTTCTTTGCGATATTGATCTTTTAGCTTTTCAATATGTAATTTCCCGTTATTAATTAAATCATGTAATTGGGCTACTTTCGGATGATATTCATGTTTTATTATACCTCCGTCATTTAAATTATTCGGTGCATCTTCTCTTATGCTCTCGTCTATTAAATTATATAATTCTGCATCGCCTGATAGAGGTTTAGTAATTTTTTCGATAAAATCAGGTAAATTAAAAACGTAAGCGTCAAAAAATACTCCTTTAATAATCGTTGCAGTTTCCAAGGTATATTTAATACTAAGTAAATCACGACCTGAACTTCTGTTCATTGTGATACGTGTTAGGCAGCGTTCTATATCACTAGTTTTTTTTAAAAGTTCTCTAATTCTTTTTACTATTTCTAAGTTAGAATAAAAGAACTCGGTAATATTTAAACGATGATTTATTTTAGCAATGTTGGTTAAAGGACTTGAAAGAAAATTATATAGTAAACGTCCTCCTTGTTTAGTAACCGTATGATTGAGGGTGCTTAGTAAACTTCCTTTCGAGCTGCCTTGTGAGTTTGTTACAATTTCAAGGTTGCGTCTAGTGGCAAAATCAATAGTCATATAGCTATGAAAATTGATAATTCTAGGAATCGGTAAATGAGGAATATTTTGTTTTTGCGTTAACGATAAATATTCTAAGATGCTGCCTATAGCACAAATTTGATTGCTAGATATTTCGCCGATTCCTTTAATATCTTTCATTTTATAAAAATCTAAAATGATTTTTTCACATTTATTAACCGCAAAAAAACTATCAACTTGATAGGTAATACGAAAATTTAATTGTTTGAAAATACTATCCGCAAGATTAGAAGATCTCAAGTTTTCGCTAAGCAGAATTTCACGAGGCTTTAAACGAGCCAGCTCATTAAGAATTTCTGCTTCTGGTACATTAACTACAAAAATTTCGGAAGTAGAAAGATCAACATAACAAAGGCTAGCCGTTTCTTTATTTTTCGGTATTACAAGACTTGCTAAATAATTAGGTTCGGCTGAAGCAATTAAATTCTCTTCAATTATGGTTCCCGGAGTTATAATACGTGTAACGTCTCTAGTAACTACCGCTTTATAACCGCCTCTATTTTTTGCTTCTTCAGGTGTTTCAAGCTGATCGCAAATAGCAACTTTATAATTTTCTTCAATTAGCTTAGTTAAGTAATTCTCAAGTGCATGATAAGGCACTCCACACATCGCAATTTCTTCTTCACCGTTTTTACCTCTTTTTGTTAAGGCAATACCGAGTACATTGCTGGCTAAGATTGCATCATCATAGAACATCTCATAAAAATCACCCATTCTAAATAGTAGTAAACAATCTAAATGAGCAAATTTAATGTCTAGATATTGTTGCATCATTTTCGTTGCAACATCGTAATTATATTTTTGTTTAAACTCTTGAAGATTCATATTAAGTAGCATCAATTCATATTATGGTTTATCAAAATATATAGGAATGTCTCATTAAGTTAAATATATATTTTTGGAGGAAAATTAATTATAATACTGCATTATTAAATTATTTCTGCTATTATTGATTTATACTGAAAATATTTAAATTGGATCATTATGAAAACACAGCTTGTAGCTCTTACTAACAGAGGGCAAATGACAATCCCAAGTCATATTCGAGAGAAATTAAATTTATCTACAGGAAGTAAGCTAGAGTTAATAGTACAAGATAATTCTTTTATGGTAATACCTATAAATAAGTCAGTTAAAAACTTGAAACATATTTTACCAAAACCTAAAAACGCTCTAACTATAGATGAAATGAATGAAATTATTAAAGGTTCATATGATAGGAATTGATACAAATATTCTTATTCGTTATTTAACAGGAGACGATAAAGTACAAAGCATTAAAGCTACAGAATTAATAGAAAGATATTCCGGTCAAGAAAATTCAATATTTGTAAATAATATAGTTATATGTGAATTAGTTTGGGTATTAGAAAGAGGTTATAAATATTCAAAAGAGCAAATAATTTTAGTACTAAAAGAAATATTTAGTACAGTTGAATTTAGTTTTGAGAATCAGCAAGTATTATGGCTATCTGTTTTAGAGTACGAAAATTATAAAGCAGATTTTTCTGATATATTAATAGGTAAGTTAAATATATTTAATGGATGTAATTATACTGTTACTTTTGATAAAGCTGCAAGCGAACTAACAATGTTTAATGGTTTATAAAACTACTTTATTTTTGATAGGCGGGTGCTATGTCTGCCACCTTCAAATTTAGTGGTTAAAAACTTATCTATAATATCAAATACTATTTTATGATCTACGGTTTTTGCTCCGAGTATTAAGATATTAGCGTCATTATGAGCTTTAGCATTTTCGGCAGTTAATATATCGTTACACAAAGCTGCTCTTATTTCCGAGCTACGATTAGCGGCTATAGACATACCAATTCCTGTATCACTAATTAAAATACCAATAGGAGCTGATTTTTCAATAATAATATCTACTACTTTCTTAGCATAATCAGGATAATCAACGGTTTGTGTATTATTCGTTCCGCAGTCATAAATCTTTAAAGATTTCTGCTCTAAATAATTGATAATTTCAGACTTAAGCTCATAACCTGAGTGATCACTAGCTATGACAATATTATAAGTTTTCATAGTTAATTTTTTGATGGAAAATAATGATAAAAATTATATACTATGTAAGATTTGTTTTCTAATATAAATAATAGTTTTGTTAAATATATGAAATATCCTGTTGTACTTAGTATCGTTATATGTTTTTGTTTAGTTGCTTGCGTTGATCAGCCGCCTGCTCCGATTGAGTATAAAGTAGGAGATGTTACTGCAAATAATAATTCTACCGAATTAGAACACGATGAGGGGTTGATAGTTCAAAGAACTATGGAGGACGATTCCGTATCAGAAAAAGTTAGCGGTAGACTCGAAGAACCAAAGGCAAAACTTATAGAAGATGATAATGATGATATTGAGGTTCCTATATCTCGGAGTGAAGATGAAGAAGAGATAGAGCAGTCAAACTTTGTAAAACCGTTAAACGGGGTAATTATTACCGAGTTTAAAGCCGGTAAAAGTAAAGGGATAGATATTGCCGCTAAAGAATATAGCGAAGTTAAATCGATAGCTGCAGGAACGGTAATATATTCAGGCTTTAATAAACAATTCGGTAATTTAGTAATAGTTAAGTTAGATAAAGATGATTTGGAAGTAGCATATGCGAGTTTAGACGATTTGTTACTTAAAAAAGGTGATAAAATTACTAAAAATAGTGTTATCGGACATGTAGAACATAAGTTATATTTTGCGATGCGTAAAAACAAAATAGCGGTTGATCCAAGCAAATATATAGAATTTTAAATGGAAGATTTTATTACCCTTACCAAATACGGCGAACCTCAAAATGTTATAGTAAGAAGGAGTAGCAAAGCTAAAAATATAGCCATCCGAATTACGCCTAAGGGAGCGGAGCTTGTATTACCTCTTAAGGTAAAGCTAGAGAAAGGTCATAATTTTCTGTTAAGTAAAGAATATTGGGTTAGGCAAAAATTACGCCGTAAAGTAACTGTGATACCAAAGGATGAAGATAAGATTTCTATTTTGGGTAAATCTTATGAAATAATACATATTGATTCGTCTAAAAATCAGATAAAACTAAATGATTCTACGTTAGAAGTGTGCTGCAATATGGTACTAAAAAAACTTAGTATAGAAATATTCCTTAAAAAGAAATTATTAGCAGAAATAAAAATAATAGTAGAGAATATATCCAAAAAACATAATTTGACCTATTCTAATATTAGAATAATGGAAAATATTAGCCGTTGGGGGAGTTGTTGCAGTAAAGGGAATCTTGCTTTTAATTGGCGGATAGTTTTTGCCCCCTTTGAAGTATTGAAATACTTAGTAGCTCATGAAATGGCACATTTAAAAGAAATGAACCATAGTGAAAATTTTTGGCAGCTAGTTGAGGATATATATCCTCAGTACCAACCGGCAAAATTATGGCTAAAAAGAAACGGTAAAAATTTATATAATTATTTGTCATGAAATAAAAAGGTAAAATATATGAATCATTTAGTTACAAATGAAGAATCTAAATATATAAATAAGCTAATTGATGAAGTTACGCTATATCATCAACCAACTTTAATAAAAGGAAAAAGGAATAATGCTATATTAATTTCTGAAGAAGATTGGGAAGATATACAAGAAACTTTACTAGTATCATCAAATAAAAAATTAAGTGAGTCTTTACTTAAAGGCAAAAATACCCCTTATTCTGAGTGTAGTACAAAATTAGATTAGTTTATAGTGTATACCTTATATTATACGCATGATGCGAAAAAAGATTTTAAGAAAATTATAAAATCAAATCATAAAGAGATTTGCTTACAGTTTTTGGATTTAATAGCTCAAAATCCTTTTCAAACTCCACCTCCATATAAAAAGCTTTTAGGCGTACATTCAGGGATGTATTCACGAAGAATTAATATACAACATAGATTATTTTATGAAGTTGATGAAAAAAATAAAAGAATAAAAGTATTAAAAATGTGGAATCATTATTATGATAATTAAAGAATACAGAGGATAGAATGCACAACACCACAAAAAGAGTAACAGTCCCGGCACTTGAAGAAATCTTATACGAGCCTATAAAAGTCTTAGATCACGGATTTATTAGAGTTATCGACTATATGGGTGATGATAGTGCTATAGTACAAGCAGCTCGTGTTTCTTACGGTAAGGGTACGAAGCAGTTAAACCAAGATAAAGGGCTGATAAATTATTTGCTTCGTCATTATCATACTACCCCTTTTGAGATGTGTGACATTAAGTTTCACATTAAGCTACCGATATTTATTGCAAGGCAATGGATTAGGCACAGAACAGCTAGCGTTAACGAATATTCGGCAAGATATTCTATTTTAGGCAATGAATTTTATTTACCCGAACCAGCAAATATTGCTTCTCAATCTGCCGTAAATAAACAATGTAGGGAAAGTGATAGCTTGCCGAAAGAAGTGGCTGAAAAGGTCCTTGCTATTTTAGAGGAAGATGCTAGACAGTGCTACGGGCATTATAAGGAGCTGATGAATGCTGATGAAGAGGGTAATATTATAGATGAGAATACCACGGGGATAGCAAGAGAGCTTGCCCGTATGAATTTAACTTTAAATTATTATACGGAGTGGTATTGGAAAATTAATTTGCATAATTTACTTCATTTTTTAAGGTTGCGTGCCGACCCTCATGCTCAATATGAAATTAGAGTTTATGCCGAAAAAATGCTTGAAATAGTCAAAGCGTGGGTTCCTTTTACTTACGAAGCTTTTGAGGAATATCGTTTGCAGGGAGCAAATATTTCACGTAAAGGTTTAGACGTAATAAAAAGAATGATAAAAGGTGAAAAAGTTACCCATGAGACTAGCGGTATGACTAAGAGAGAATGGGAAGAATTGATGAAGATTTTTGGGTGATATACTCTTCTGCTTTCAAGAATTGCTCTTTCATTTTATCAAGGATTCGCATCCTCACCTATTAAGTATAGGCTGCGGGTGCTCACCTCTCAAAATAAAATTCAATTCTCGAAATCATTTGAGTATACTCAGATAGAACTTAAAAAATTGGCTACGTCGTCTTTGTAAGTTCTCGAATGCTCACGTATTAAGTATACGCTCCGCTCCTCGACTTACAGACTCCTTGCTCTTTTTCAAGTTGATCTTCGTATCCCAATTCTTCATTTTGTGTGTTACTTGCATGGCTCGAAAAACCTGTTAGGTGTCATACCGTGGCTTGTCCACGGTATCCAGTATAACAACTAAAAATACTAATAATATTAGTATTTTTAACTGAATCCCGTGAATAAATCACGGGATGACAACAAAAAATTGATAATAAGGAGTATTTTGAGTGAAAAATATTATATATTTTATACTATCACTATTATTTAGTTTTAAGGGTTATGCACTTGAAACAATAAATATTGAGCATGGGCGAGCTGATCCGACGCCCATAGCAGTCAATAAATTTGATGCCGATAGCTCTACTGATAATGTAGTAGGTCACGATGTGGTGAAAGTTATCTCTAATGATTTAAAGCTTTCTGGGTTATTTCGTCCTATTTCCTCTGCATCTTTTATAGAAGAGAAGACAGGAATAGAATATAAACCGCTTTTTGCTGCATGGCGTCAAATTAATGCTAGCCTTTTAGTAAACGGTGAAGTTAAAAAACTAGAAAGCGGTAAACTTAAAATTAGCTTTATATTATGGGATACATTGCTTGAAAAACAGCTTGCCGGCGAAATTCTTGAAGTACCGGAAAATCTATGGCGAAGAGCAGCACATAAAATTGCCGATAAAATTTATGAAAAAATTACCGGTGATGCCGGTTATTTTGATACTAAAATAGTGTATGTATCAGAAAGTAGTTCTTTACCGAAAATAAAAAGAATTGCTTTGATGGATTATGACGGAGCTAATAATAAATACCTTACCAATGGAAAGTCACTAGTATTAACACCAAGATTTGCTCGTTCAGCGGATAAGATTTTTTATGTTTCATACGCAACTAAAAGAAGAGCTCTTGTTTATGAAAAAGATTTAAAAACAGGCAAAGAAAGCGTAGTAGGTGATTTTTCCGGTATATCTTTTGCCCCTAGATTCTCACCGGACGGTAGAAAAGCCGTAATGTCGATAGCTAAAAACGGCTCAACTCATATTTACGAAATCGACCTTGCTACTAAACGTCTTCATAAATTAACTGACGGTTTCGGTATTAATACCTCTCCTAGCTATTCACCGGACGGTAAAAAAATTGTGTATAATTCTGATAGAAACGGTGTTCCTCAATTATATATCATGAATTCGGACGGAAGCGATGTTCAGCGTATTAGTTTCGGTGGCGGTTCTTACGCTGCCCCTAGCTGGTCGCCTAGAGGAGACTATATAGCATTTACTAAGATTATTAGAGGAGCTGAAGGAAAAACCTTTAATATCGGGGTTATGAAAGCAGCCCCTCAAGATGATGAGAATAGCGAAAGGATAATAACAAGCGGGTATTTAGTTGAAAGCCCTTGTTGGTCGCCTAACGGACGAGTTATTATGTTTGCTAAAGGTTGGCCGTCGAGAGCTAAAGCTCCGGGGAAAAACAAAATTTTTGCAATTGACCTAACAGGTCATAATGAAAGAGAAATTATAACACCGGCAGATGCTTCCGATCCTGAATGGTCAAATATATTGAATTGAAAATATTTTATTAATTAAATTATTGCATAATTAACTTGCGTCATATATAAAAACTTAAGGTAACATTAATATATTAACAGGGATTAACATGGCATACCAAACAGGAATTAATTTCAGCACTAATAATAATCGTTCATTAGTAAAACCCGACAATAATTATGATTTTGCTCTTATTAAGGCGGTAGAACGGAATAACCCTATAGACTTTACTAATATATTTTTGAGAATAACTGAAGTTTCACTGAATGAATACGAAAAACCGGAACCATTTCTTGACTTACTTGATAAAAATGGAAAAAGTTTGATAATGATTGCTGTTGAGAACGCAATAACTAATCCTGAATATATAGAAGGTATACTTACGACTCTAATAAATTTTGAATACCAAACAAACATCTTAGATGCTACTAACCGCACTCCTTTACACGTAGCTGCTGCTGCCGGTAATAAGGTAATTGTGGAAAAACTACTTGCTACAGGAATGCTTAATATTGATAAACATATACCTGATAGCGGTATTAATTATGGCAGTGCCTTATTTGCTGCTATAAAAAAAGGACATTTAGAAATAGCAGAATTATTACTGACAAAAGGAGTGAATATTAATATTCAGCTTTTTCCTATCGAAGCTTTAATAAAAAACGGTGATATAGAAGCATTAAATTACTTCATCAAATTATCCGAAAATAATGTTTCAGTAATTAGTAATAAGACTCCAATAATAAAATCTTCTGATTTTGATAAATTTTCTAATAATTTTAAGGAAAATTTTTGGGTCAATAATACGTTAAAAATTGCTGCTCAAAGTGAGCAACCAATTGTTTTTGAGTTTTTGATTGAACAATTTATTACTAACCATTACACGCTAGCCCTCAAATCAGCAATATATCATGAGCAAAAAGTAAGATCGATGATTTTCGATTGTTTACAAAAAGATGAAAATTTATTAAAAATTTTGCTTCAAAAAGGTGAAGTTGTAGAATTGTTATTCGAAGCTTTCGTTAATGATAAAAATACCCCATCAAATAAACTGGAAACAATTCTAAATTATAATCCGGAATTATTAGGCGAAGAAAATTCTAAAAAATTTATACAAAAATATTCTAATAAGGAGTTTGATGATAAGAGTAAAATTGAAGTTTTAATTAAAACGATGGTATCTAACACTGCAAAACTTGGTAATACTTCTGAGTTTGATAATTTATTAAGCATAGAATCAAACGAATTTTCTAAATCAATTAAAAAGCAAATACTAGAATATTCATCTTTAGAGCTTGCCGTTCAACATAATAATTTTTCTATAATTGATGCCATAGTGAAGCATATTTTAGTGCATAGCGATGTAAAAGCAGTTAAAAATTTATTACACCTTGCTACTAGCAATATGAAAAAGCATGTTTTTAACGAAAAAATTATGCAAGAAAATAACTTTCAAAAATTTTCTGAATATTTCAAAGGGAAATTAGAAAGCGGTGAATTATTAACGACTATCCTCAAAAGCGATAGAGAAAATAACCTTGAGGGAGTTAAAGTTCTAGTTAAACATGGAACACCTATTGAAGCTAAGCATTTTGAGTTAGCGGCAAAAGATCTAAAAACTTTTATATGTTTAAGCAAGAATGCTACGGCAGGTATCGTAACATCAGAAGTTATTAATACTGCAAAGCAAAAATATATTAGTTCTATAAAACCTCAATTTGAAAAATGTAAAGACATTAAAACAGTTAGTGATTTTTCAAATTATGTAATAGAACTAGCTCAATATTTTGATCCCAATACTACTGATACTTATGGTACTTTAGAAAAGCAAGCACAATATGAGGACATGGCCTTTTTAGGTTTATTGGGAAAAGAATCGCTGTACTGATAAGATAAATGTTATTGCGAGAAGGCATTGCCTGCGTGGACCTGCTTTTTCGTCATTGCGAGGAGGCATTGTTGCGTGGATACCTAATCGTCATTGCGAGGAGCGAAGCGACGCGGCAATCCAGAAAAAAATAATAAAAAAATTCTGTAAATCAGAATTTTTTACTGGATTGCTTCATCAAATTACTATGTAATTCTTCTCGCAATGACGAAAAACCGGTCCACGCAACAATGCCTTGCGAGGAGCGAAAAGGCCTGTTGCATGATTCGAGAAACCTGCTGGGTGTCATACCGTGGCTTGCCCACGGTATCCAGTAAAACAACTAAAAATACTAATATTAGTATTTTTAACTGGATCCCGTGAATAAATCACGGGATGACAAAGGTAAGGTCAAGCCACGCAACAACACCTACAATTGCGTAGTTCAGGACGATTAAGAATATTAAGCTACTTCTCTACTATGGTTTAAGATAAACTTTTTTATTTTTTCAAAAGCCGTATTCTCTATTTGTCTAATACGTTCCTTAGAAATATTATACTCATTGCTTAGAATATCTAGAGTTTTAGGAGTATCTGTTAATTTACGTTCTGTAAAAATACGAAGTTCTCTATCATTTAAAATCTTCATGGCATTTGATAGTAACTTCCTTTTACCGGTAGAGTCTTGCTTATTAATAGCCATAGTTTCGGGGGTAGGGCGTGTTTCCGGTAATAATTCTATTAATTCTCCCGATTCTGCATCCTCGCTATTTATAGGGTTATTTAACGATAAATCAGGACCTGAAATTCTAGTATTCATCTCGGAAACTTCATTAACCGAAACACCTAACTCATCTGCTATTTGTGCAAAATCATCGGTAGTAATAGCTCTTGAGTATAAATTAGTAATTTTATGCTTAACTTTATTAAGACTAAAAAATAATTTTTTTTGTGCAGCCGTTGTTCCCATCTTTACTAATGACCAAGATTTTAATATATATTCTTGTATGGCTGCTTTAATCCACCACATCGCATATGTTGATAGGCGGAAACCAAGTTCGGGATTGAATTTTTTTACTGCCTGCATTAAACCTATATTACCTTCTGAAACCAATTCGGTAATAGGAAGACCGTAAGTCCTATAGCCGCTTGCAATTTTTGCAACAAGTTTAAGGTGGCTCGTTACTAATTTATGTGCAGCTTGTAAATCATTCTCTTCTAAATAGGATTTCGCTAATAAAAATTCTTCTTCTTGCGTAAGTGAAGGAATTTTATTGATTTTCTGTAAGTAGCTATAAAATCCTGATTCGCTAGAGATTGCTAATGCATTAATATTATTAGTCATACTAACCTTAAAAACTATTTTTCTTTATACTAACACATATATGATCTAAAATAAACTTTTTCTAGAGTATTTTTAAATAAAATCAAATAATGTCTAAAAAATCCAATAAAAATTTAGCCTTTTCCTTGCTGGGATTAATAATTAGTATGGTGTTACTAAGTTTTGCTTCCGTACCTATCTATAACTTATTTTGTAAAGTTACAGGCTATGGCGGTACTACTGCAAAAGAAACGGTGAGTGTATATTCTAGAGTAAAAGGTACTAAACCTATAATTATTGAGTTTGATGCTAATGTTGATAAAGATTTACCTTGGCGGTTTATTCCAAGGCAGCAAAGAGTGCAAATTGTTCCGGGTCAGAATACTCTAGTGTTTTATGAAACGGAAAATCTAAGCAATAACGATATAATAGGTACTTCCGTATATAATGTTACTCCAAATAAAGCGGGAAAATATTTCGTAAAAATTCATTGTTTTTGTTTTGAAGAACAATTATTAAAAGCCGGCGAAAAAGTTTTAATGCCGGTTACATTTTATATAGATAAGGATTTTGAGCTTGACCCTGAAATGCAAGACATTAAAGTACTTACTTTATCTTATAGCTTCTTTAAAGTAAGAGAGCTATATACTCGCTGAATTTGAAAAATTGGCTACGTCGTCTTGTAAGTCCTCCGGTCCTCACGTATTAAGTATACGCTGCGGTCCTCGGCTTACAGACTCTTTGCTCTTTTCCAAATTGAGCTTCGTATACCAACTCTTCATTTACTTGAAGTATAGCTATCACCTAGTTCGCTTGACCACGGTATGACAACGGAGCGTTTTTCAAGAGCCACGCAGGCAATGCTCATCATTGATGTTCGATAACCCATTTACGAATTCTAACAATCGGCGGAGTGTTTATAAGAGCAGTGGAAGGTAAAACTTTGCCGTTAGTATTAAAATTAATTATAGGTTCTATACCGTATATGCTATACCATGGCTTTAATGGTGAGCTATTTGAATATTTACGGTGAAACCAAGATAAGAAAGGTGCTGTTTCTTCATATTCTATTACTTTAACCGATTGTGGATTTTTGTGATATATAAGGCTAAGTACTGATTGGTCGGAATGATGCCATTTATATTCATCGTAATTAGGATGAATATTATAATCTTTGCCTGAAAGAATTCTAATATCTTCACAACTTTTTAGCCATTTTTCAATAAAAGAACGAGAAAGTTCGGTATTACGCACAACAATAACAGCACTCCAAATATGATCGTTATTTCTACATTCTTCGTTCAGACAATCCATTAAAGCAAAAGTTTCGCCTTTAACAAAACTACCGTTTTTACGATCGCGATCATGTACCAGTAATATATCATTATCACCTAAAAGATTTGTTAAATTACTGATATGCTTTTTAATAACAAAAGCTGAATCTAAATATACTATAATAGCTCCTTCCGGTGCATTTTTCATTGTTTCAAGTATAATATAAGGTTTCCATAGCCATAACCCCGCTCCTGCCGGTTCATTAAAAATTTCTTGATTTTTTTCTATAAATGCTTGATTTATAAGCTTTTTCTTATAGTTAAATATGAAATCTATCCCTTTATTAATCGCATAGTGAGTAGTAGCATTTTGATTACGATAAACATATTCCGGACCGTCGGCATAAGAAACTAAATAAATAGGCTCTTTTATAGAATTCTGAATAGATAAATCTACTTTTTGTAATGATAAATCATTAATAAAACCTTGGTGTGCATATTCTAAGATAATCAGTACGAAATAAATTAGAGCTAATGTAATAATCGTTTTGTATAATATTTTAAATAACATATAATTTTTGAATTTTTTGAGCTACGTCATTGCGAGGAAATTACGAAGTAATTGACGAAACAATCTCGTGCAAAAATCCTGAGATTGCCGTGCGAATTAAAGTTCGCTCGCAATGACGAAATTATAGCATTTTAATATATTAAAAGATAGTGTTGTAATTTAATTATAAATTTAGTATAATTTGCTGTTTGTTTAAGGTTGGTATGATTAATTTAGGGGATAAGCAGTCTACTATAGTTGTTGCAATGTCAGGCGGAGTTGATAGTTCGGCAGTTGCCGCAATGTTGCATGAGCAGGGACATAATGTTATAGGTATTACCTTGCAGCTATATGATCACGGTATGGCAGTAGGCAAAAAAAATGCCTGTTGTGCCGGTCAGGATATTTACGATGCTAAAATGGTAGCAAATAAGCTAGGTATTCCCCATTATGTACTTGATTATGAGAGCAAATTTAAAGAGTCGGTAATAGATAATTTTGTTGATAGCTATCTACAGGGTGAAACCCCGCTTCCATGCGTGCAATGTAATAAATCGGTGAAGTTCAGGGATCTAATTAAAACGGCTAGAGAGCTTGGAGCAGATAAGCTTGCTACAGGTCATTACGTGCGAAAAGTAAACGGTGATAGTGGAGCAGAGTTGCATACGGGACTTGATCCGGCAAAAGATCAGAGTTATTTTTTGTTCACTACTACTAAAGAGCAATTAGAATATTTAAGCTTTCCTCTTGGGGGGCTTACTAAGGATGAAACACGTAGGCTTGCTAGTAAATTCGGTCTTGAGGTAGCAGATAAACCCGATAGCCAGGATATTTGTTTTGTAGTTGACGGAAATTATAAGAGCGTAATAAATAAAATACGTCCGGGAGCAAGTGAAAGCGGCAAAATTATTCATGTAAACGGGTTTGAGCTAGGAGAGCATAGCGGCATAATTAATTACACTATAGGACAACGTCGTGGGCTTGGTATAGCTTATAACGAGCCTTTATATGTAGTAAAGATTGATCCTAATAATAATATAGTATATGTAGGACCGGAGTCTGCATTACATGTGCAGGAATTTATAATTAAAGACGTGAATTGGCTTGCTGATGAGATTAAAGATAATGAAAAGCTAGAAGTAGAAGTTAAAATTCGTTCGACAAGACCGCCTCGTTTAGCCGAAATAAGCAAACTCGATGATGATAAAATGAAAGTAAAATTTTTATCCGAAGAAAAAGCTGTTGCCCCTGGGCAAGCATGCGTTATTTATGCTGGCGAAAGAGTACTCGGCGGCGGATGGATTACTAGGGATATAAGGTAGTTTAATGTCATTCCCGCGAAGGCGGGAAAGCATTGTTGCGTGGATCAATTCCACCGCTGTTATTCCGTGATTTATTCACGGAATCCAGTTAAAAATACTAATATTATTAGTATTTTTTATTGTTTTTCTGGATCCCGTGGTCAAGCCACGGGGTGACACAGTGGGTTTTACCGGTCCACGCAACAATGTCCGCTAGCAATGACACAATTCACAAAAAAATAAGCTCACTAAAACAGGAGAAACTAATGAGTTTTTTAAGGAAGAAAAGTTTTGAATCAGTAAAAGAAATAGGTAGCTCAAGCGGTCTTAGCAAGACACTTGGAGCATTCGATTTAATATTACTGGGTCTTGGTGCAATGATTGGTACCGGCGTATTCGTTGTTACCGGTATAATTGCTGCTAAATATTCAGGACCTGCAGTAATGTTATCTTATGCGATTGCAGGTATTACCTGTATTTTTGTGGCACTTGTTTATACCGAGCTTGCTGCAATGCTTCCGACTTCGGGAAGTATTTATACTTATTCCTATGTTGCATTCGGCGAAGTATTTGCTTGGATGATAGGTAGCTTTATAATATTAGAACTCGGTGTTGCTGCAGGAATAGTAGCTGCGGGCTGGTCGGGTTACGTACAAGGAATATTAGCGGCAGGCGGAATTAATTTACCGAAAGAATTAACTACCGTACCGACAAACGGCGGTATAATAAATTTACCGGCATTTTTAATCTCGGTGTTTATTGGATTTATTTTATTTTTAGGTACTAAGGATAGTAAGCGACTAAATGCAATTTTAGTTTTCATAAAAATGGCTGCAATATTTGTATTTATACTCGCTGCTGCTCCGCATTTCGATGCTACTAATTGGAGTAATTTTATACCATTCGGTTTTAGTAATGTTTTAGTAGGTGCATCTATTTTATTCTTAGCTTTTACGGGCTTTGGAACGATTGCAACCGCAGCTGAGGAATGTAAAAATCCAAAACGTGATATAATGATTGGTATTATCGGCTCGCTTGTTCTAACTACTATAGTTTATGTAACAATGGCAGGGCTTGTGACCGGTATTGCACCTTTTGATCAGTTAAATAACGACCAACCGCTTGCTTATGCTTTAACTATCAATAATAGCAAGATTGGCTCTGCTATTGTTGCAACCGGTGCGGTTTGCGGTATGATGACGGTATTGATGATGAATATTTACGGTACTTCTCGTATTTTTTATGCTATCGCACGTGACGGTTTGTTACCGAAAAGTTTTGCAAAGCTACACCCAAAATATGACAGTCCTTATATTACGATTATAATATTTGCTTCTTTAGCCGCTATCCTTGGAGGATTTTGCTCTACGGAATTATTAACTCAATTAACTTCAATGGGAGCATTAATTGATTATATAACCGTCACAATAATAGTGGTATTATTTAGGGTAAAGCTACCTGATGCTCAAAGACCTTTTAGATGTCCTTTAGTATTTATTATTGTACCGTTTATTTTAATTGCTTGTGCATACTTACTATTTATTCAAATATATGACGGTGAATTTAATCTATTAACGGCAGGTCGTGCATTAATATATTGGTTTATTACGATATTTGTTTTATATATTATAAGATCGTTCTTTATGAAAAAAGAACAGAATTAGGTACAAATGTCATACCGTGGCTTGACCACGGTATCTAGAAAAAAATAAAAAAAGACTGGATACCGTGGACAAGCCACGGTATGACACCGAACGTATTTACCGGTCCACGCAACAACGCCTATGGCTGCTCGCAATGATGTTAATCCACACAAAACCACAAAATTAAGCAAATGATTGAAAAGCTGCAACCACTCCGAGGAATGAAAGATCTCTTGCCGGATGATTATAAAGTTCAGGACTATATAATTAACAAAGCAAGGGAGGTTGGAGTATTATACGGCTATAAGCAAATGAGTACTCCTATTTTGGAGTATACTAAAGTCTTTAACCGCTCGATGGGCGAAAGCTCTGACGTAATCAGTAAAGAAATATACAGTTTTTTAGATAAAAGTAATGACTCCGTAGCATTACGACCTGAGTTCACCGCCGGTATCATTAGAAGCTTCATCTCAAACGGTTTACAGCATAAATTACCCTTAAAGCTCTTCTCTACCGGTCCTGTTTTTCGTTATGATAGACCGCAAGCAGGGCGTCAAAGACAATTTCACCAGTTAAATTACGAATATATCGGTGCTAAAGGAGCAATTACCGATGCTGAAACTTTGAAGTTAGCCGCAGATATACTTAAGGTACTTGAAATAGAGCAGGATACTACATTAGAGCTGAATTCTCTTGGATGTAGTCAGTCAAGAAGCGTTTATCAGCAAAAACTGGTAGAATATCTGAATGATTTTAAAGATCAATTATCGGAAGAAAGCAAAATAAGATTATCCAAAAATCCAATGCGGATTCTTGATTCTAAAAGCGAAATTGATCAGAAAATAATAGCAAACGCACCGGTTTTATCTAAATATTACACTGATGAGTCTAAAGAATATTTTGAAGATCTGTTAAAATATCTCGATATTTTAGGCGTGAAATATAGTATAAATCCACGTTTGGTTAGAGGGCTTGATTATTATTGCCATACTGCTTTTGAATTCACTACGAAAAAGCTAGGGAGTCAATCCACTATTCTCGCCGGCGGACGTTATGACGGGCTTGCTAAAATCATGGGTAATAATGATGATGTGCCGGCTATTGGTTTTGCTGCCGGTATCGAGCGAATTGCTTTAATGCGGGAATATAATATATCTTCATTGAGTCTAGTAGCTGTATTACCGATCGATGAAAATAATATTGCTTACTCTTTAGAAATTGCTGACAAATTACGCTCGCAAAATATTGCTACTATTATAGAATCTATAGGTAAAATAGCTAAAAGAATGCAACGCGTTCTTAATGAAAATGCTAAATTTATTATTTTCATAGGTGACGAAGAACAAGCAAATAATAGCCTCAAACTTAAAGATTTAGAAAAACAAGAAGAATATATAGTAGATTTTACAAAAGCCCTTGAGCTAATTAATGATTCCAAGTGATTGTAAGTATTGTTGTGTGGCTCGAAAAACGTGTTCAATGTCATCCCCGCGAAAGCGGGGATCCAGAAAAATAACTTCAATATTGATATAGAAGTTACATATTCGATAAAATAAACATATAAAAAGCTTGTTTTTTATATGTTTTACTGGATTCCCGCCTCCGCGGGAATGACATAGAAGAAGCCATGCAACAACGGCAACGTCCCACGGGAATGACATCGAACGCTTTTTTAATAGGAATTCTCTCCATCAATTAGAAAATCTTCACAGAACCTAGGAAATGCCAAAATAGTGTACATACATAAACCAATCCAGATCAAAGATCTTGAGCTATCTTTTTCCCACAAAACTTGCTTTGAAGATTTTACTACCACAATAAATTATGGTAGTCGAATTGCTATTATTGGTCGTAACGGTAGCGGTAAATCAACCTTGCTTAAAATGTTACTAGGTAATTTTGAACCTACAAGCGGTGCTATAAAGACGCCGGAAGGTGCAGTATTTTCTTATGTGCCGCAACTAATTGATGAGCCTGAAGGTTTAAGCGGTGGTGAAAGGTTTAATGAAGCAATGACTAAGGCTTTAAGCACGCATCCTAATATTTTCCTTTTGGATGAGCCGACAAATCATCTAGATCGACGTAACCGCACGAGTTTAATGCGAATGCTACAAAATTATAGCGGTACTCTTATTATAGTTTCTCATGATACTGAGTTAATACGAGGTTGTATTAATAGCTTTTGGCATATTGATAATGGCAAGGTACAAATTTTTTCAGGTAATTATGATAATTATGTTAAAGAAATAAGGCTAAAAAGAGCAGTAATTGAAGCGGAACTCTCAAGGCTTGATCATCAAAAGAAAGATATACATGCTAGATTAATGCAAGAACAGCAAAGAGCTGCTAAGAGTAAAAATAAAGGGGTAAAAAACCTTGAGAATAATAAATGGACAAAAATGTCTGCTGATTTTAAAGTTATGAAAGCTGAAAAATCACAAGGCAAAAAGCTAAAAGATATAGTTGATACGAAAAATCAATTAATTGGGCAATTAAGTGAGTTGCGTTTGCCTGAAATTATTATTCCTAAATTTTCTTTAAATAACTCTGATATTAAAGACCGTGTGCTTATGCAGGTAACAAACGGCAGTGCCGGTTATGAACCACATCATCCTGTGTTATCAAATATTAATCTTACCGTTTCAAGTAAAGCCCGCATAGCAATTATGGGTGATAACGGTAGCGGAAAAACAACCTTAATTAAGGCAATTCTAGAAGATGAGAATATATATAAAGAGGGTGACTGGTTTGTACCGTCTAAAGCCGATATCGGTTATTTGGATCAGCATTATAGCACGTTTGACCCAAATAAATCAGTGTTTGAGACGATAGCAGAACTAGCACCGAATTGGTCTAAAGCGGAAGTTAGAAATCACTTAAACGATTTTCTATTTCGAAAAAATGAAGAGGTAAATAATTTTATTAGTAAACTCTCAGGAGGTGAAAAAGCAAGATTGAGCTTGGCTCAAATCGCAGCTTGCTTACCAAAACTGTTAATCCTTGACGAAATTACTAATAATCTTGATTTAGAGACAAAAGAGCATATAGTACAGGTTTTAAAAACATATCCCGGTGCTATGATTGTAGTTTCGCATGATATAGATTTTCTAGAAAAAATAGAGATAAAAGATTTTTTAACAGTTTAAAAATATATGATCATTATAAACGATTTAGCCATGAGTTATGATGCAAGAATACTATTTACCGATGTAAATTTGCATATTAAAAACAATAAAAGATATGGGTTAGTAGGTGCTAACGGAGCAGGTAAAACAACTTTTTTCAAAGTCTTAACTAAGGAAGAAGAACCGGCTTTCGGTGATATTAATATACCTAAAAACTCTAAAGTAGGTTGTTTAAAACAAGATCAATTTCTTTATGAAAATACTAAAATTATAGATACGGTAATAGCAGGGAATAAGGAGCTATGGAAAGCTTTACAGGAAAAAGAAGAGATATTAAGTCGGCAAGAATGTAGCGATGAAGATGGGTATAAGCTTGGTGAACTTGAACAGATAATATACGATAATGACGGTTATACCGCTGAAATTTTTGCGGCTAACTTACTGGTAGGTCTTGGAATAGCCGAAAAATATCATTACGAGCCACTTTCTGCGTTGTCGGGAGGTTATAAGTTACGTGTTTTACTTGCACAAAGTCTATTTAATAATCCCGATATTTTACTACTCGATGAACCGACAAACCACCTTGATATTATTTCAATATATTGGCTTGAGAATTATTTAAAAAACTCTTTTAAAGGAATATTAATTTTTATATCGCATGATTTAGCTTTTTTAAATAATGTTGCAACTGATATTTTAGACATAGATTATGGAGAAATAAAACCATATACGGGCAATTATGATAATTTTGTTCAAGAAAAGGAGATAATAGCGGCTCAAAAATTAAGCGAGCGAAATTTTTTAGAAAAGAAAATAGAAAATATGCAGGCTTGGGTTGATAAATTTAGAGCAGGGACAAGAGCAAGGCAAAGTGCTTCTAGAGAAAAACAGCTAGAGAAGATAGAATTACCGGATATACAAAAATCTTCAAGAATTAGCCCATTATTTAGATTTAAACAATTAAGGAATTCAGGAAAATTAGTATTAAAAATCGATCAAATAACTAAAAATTTTGAGGATAAGCAAATATTAAATAAAGTGAGCTTTAGTGTATCACGAGGAGAAAAAATTATTATTATCGGTGCAAACGGTATCGGGAAATCTACTTTGTTAAAAATCTTAATGAATAAAATATCAGCAGATCAAGGTAGCTATGAGTGGGGATATGAATCACAAATATCTTATTTTGTTCAAGACCATCATGAACTACTTAATGAAAATATTAGTATTATTAATTGGCTTAAAAAGCAATCTGAAAAGGAAACGGAAAATACTATTAGAAATACGCTTGGACAAGTATTATTTCGTAGTGATGAAGTAAATAAAAATATTTTGAGTTTAAGCGGAGGTGAGGGGGCAAGGTTATTACTTGCTAAAATGATGCTAGAAAAAAGCAATATTTTGGTTCTTGATGAACCGACAAACCACCTTGATATTGAGTCAAGAGAAGCTCTTAAAAAATCTCTAATCGATTTTGAGGGTACGGTAATATTAGTAACGCATGATCGTGATTTTGCAAAATCCATAGCAACAAGAATTATTGCTCTTTCCCATAGGAAAAATATTGTTGATTTTAAAGGTAAATATGATGATTATATTGAGAAATACGGTAATGATTATTTAAGTTCTGCTACGAAATTATCCTAGGTTTATTAAATATAGATATCGTCATTGCGAGCAGTCATAGGGTTGTTGCATGGCTCGAAAAACCTACTGGGTGTCACCCCGCGGCTTGACCACGGGGTCCAGAAAAGCAATAAAAAATACTAATAATAGTAGTATTTTTAACTTGATCCCGCGATCAAGCCCCGGGATGACAACAAAAAAACGAACCAAGCTACTAGATGACCTAGGGTGAATCACTCCACATTATAGAACTCTAAATGATGACCGCTAATAAGCTTTTTTACTTCAGCATGGTTACCATACTCATCAAACTTTAACAATAATCCTTGTTTGTTAAAATATAATATATTTGTAAATAGTCTATCATCACAGTCCCATTTAGCTTTAAAAGCATTGTCCTTAACAAGTTTCACTCCGTTTACTCCGTGTTTGTGATATATTATTCCTTTTTTTAAAGCAGAAACAAAAGACATAATTTTACTTTTATCGAAAGTATCATAAATTTTTTTAGAAATTGTACCGTAACAATCAAATCCTCTATATTTACCGAGTAATATAGCCTTACCTTTATCTAATTCTTTATCAATTTTAATCTGTCCTTCTTTAGGAATATTCCAAGAATTATTATTGAGATGGGTAATTTTTTGAATGGCTAAATAAAGTTCATGTTTCTTTTTTAGTTGATAATATTGATGAATTTTCTTTGCATCATATTGACCAATTAATTGCTCTAAATTCCCTACTTGTTTATTATCACGAGAATAGCTGTTAATAATCTCTTCTTGTTTTTCCGGGCTTAAGTTACTTGCATATCCCTGTACTTTTTCTCGGTTATTATTTAATAGGGCAGTAACTACCCCGATCTCTAAAGTGGTCTCATTGCAAGAATCATTTTGTAGAGCATTTTCAACATTTTGGAAAATCTTTTTGGATTTTTCAGAAGTTAATTTTGTTTCGTTATCTGCTATTAAAGTGGTATTAATGGCATTAAGAAGTTCTACTTTTTCATCGGGTTTCAGAGTATTATTTTGAGGCAAATTATAATTGGGATCCGTGTAACTCTGAAGCTTTATAATAGCTTTTGCATACAAATTTATTTGATGCTCAGGCATTTTATTGAAAATATCAAAAGCCGTTGTAAATTGCTTACTACATAGAGCGAATGAGAACGCTAGTGAGGCATCACTAATTGCTTTTAGTTTGTCGGTTAATATTGATTGCTGTTTTTTTGTAATTGTTCGTTTATTGGAAATTTTGTTATAAAAAGCCATGTATTCACAGCAATCATATATTGATAAATAAAAAGGAACTAAGGTATTTTTTTAATTAAATCTAATTTCTCATAAGAAATTTTATATGGATTAGTTAACATTTCTAGAATGTGTTTTATATATTCTACCTGCACATATTGTATTAAGTCGTTAGCTTTATCAAATTCGCCTTGTATTCTATAATTAGCCCATAAATGATAGGAGGCTGTCGGATGTGTGGGTAGAAGCCCAAAGGCATGTTCATAACATTTAGTGGACATATCATAGCTTCCGGTTTCCTCATAAGCACGACCTGTGCTATAATACCACTGGACTAAAATCTGATCTTCAATATTATTATTGAACGAAAACATAGATTCTTCAAGTAACGCTTTTGCTTCTTCAAAATTCTTATTCTCTATTAATAAATCAGAGAATTTACCTGATAAATCCAAGCTGAATTTTATATACGGTACTAGTGCTTGGATAATTTTAAGCTGAGATTCCGGTTCAATAAGTTTTAGAATAGGAAGTACATATTCTGCACATTTGATATATTGTTCAACTTCTTTTGCAAAGTGATTAAAATATAAATTTGTTGCTGTAATTATATATTTAAATATCTCTTTAGCAGTTTCATCTCTTTTATTGAATATGCTACATTGAAAAGCAGAACACATTACTTGAATTTTAGTTAGCGTATCAGGCGTTATAGGAATGATTTTATCCGGTATCCCGTCTATGTATTCACCGTCTAATTTATATTCAAAAAAGCCGGCATTTTTATTTATTTCATATTTTTTTAATAATTCATTATTTCTGTAGCTTTCATATGAATAATTATATATTAATCGCTGCATTAGTGAATGCTTGAGTTCTTTAGATTTCATGCTACTAACTATAGCTTTTTCGCTATCTAAATGTCCAAATATATAGTGCATTACTTCTATAGCTGCACTAACAGTCGGTATAGATAAAAAGCTTTCATCCATTTTCGGTATGTTAAAACCATGAGTAGTTTGTCTAAAATTTCTTACGTTACTTTGGGACAATATATTTTTGGAGTTACAAATCTTATCAATATCAATCTTAAAAGTAATTGAAGGGTCTGTATTTTTCATGAATATAATTTAGTATTAGTTGGGCTTAAGAACTGCTAAATTTAATGAGAAAGTTTTGAGATTTTACATAGAATTATTATTAAAAGATTATTCTAAAAATAATAACAAAGAAGTTTAAGAAGACAATAGAGTTTTTAATTTAAAATGATAGCGAATGTTTAGTTAGAAATAAATGTATTGATTTTTTTATTGTCACCCCGTGGCTTAACCACGGGGTCCATAAAAACAATAAAAAATACTAATAATTTTAGTATTTTTAACTGGATACCGTGATCAAGCCACGGTATGACACCGAACGGATTTTTCGGTCCACGCAACAAAGCTACGCGGGAATGACATTGAAGAGCTAAACTACCTTACAAAGTAATATTTATTCAAACCCTAATCCGGCAAAATATTTATGAAAATATCCGGGATCATGACCTATAACTTTAACTTTATCATTAGAATAAAGTGATTCAGATTCACTATATATAGTCGTGCCGTCATCCATATAGCGAATAGAATAAGATGGGAGGCCATAAGGTCTAAAAAAAATGTCTTCACGTATAACTTTAGGAGCTTTAGCGGATTTTTGTGTATTTTCGGATTTTAGCATATTGGCTTCCTTAATAAATAATTGTTTTATTAATATATAATTTTTATATATTATCGCAAGAATAATTAGAATAGCTATCTGAGCCTAGAAATTCAGATTTATAAATTGCAGTATTATATTCATAAGGATATTCTAAATATTTTTGTAATTTTACAGTATTTTCTTGAAACAATGGGTAATTATTTGCCGGTTCGTGCTTTGATAAATTGAAATATTTCCTTGCTAACCATTTCTTATCTTGAACATCATTAAAAGCTTTGATTTTTGAATATCCGCCTTGTTGTTCTTCTTGTAAAAAATAATCCTTATAATCTTTGGGAAGATTTAATATAAATCTAGAATATTGTTCTAACTGAAAGTTAGTTAACCAAGTAAATATAGAATATAAATTTTCTCTATGATCTGAAGAAAAAATAACAGCAACTTCTGATTGATTTATATTTTCTCCTACTTCTCTTTCAATAACGTCATTAGATAATATCACTAATTCTTTATTATAATGTTTTTTATTTTTTTGAGCTTGGATGAGTATGTCAAATATCTCAGTGTTTAATTCTTTTAAGGTAAATAATTGTTTATATTTATTAAGCCACGGACCAAAAGCTATAGATTCAAGTTTTTTAAAATATTCGGTTAATTTCATGTGCAACTCTAGATTAAATTTAAGAGCAGCACTTTATATAAAAAATTGAGATAAGTCAAGGGATATTAAATTAATAGTTTAAAAAGTATATGTCATCCTGTGATTTATTCACGGGATTCAGTTAAAAATGCTAATCTTTAGCATTTTTATATTTTTTTCTGGATACCGTGGACAAGCCACGGTATGACACCGAGCGGGTTTTTCGAGCTATGCTAAATTGATTACTAAAATTTTTCACATAACCTAATGACAAAAGTAAAATATGAATATATTATTTAATTTTAGAATAATTAAATAATATACATTCAATGAGTGCAGATACTAATATTAGCGATAGCTTAGAAATTGTTACGCAAGATCATTTATCGATTTTTTCTTTAATAAGTTCATCCGATATTATCGGTAAGTCGGTTATGTTGATGCTGCTTATTGCTTCCATTTGGTCATGGGCTATTATTTTGGATAAAATATTTAAGCTAGCACAAGTACAGCGAAGAATGAAAAATTTTGAAAATGTGTTTTGGTCAGGTGGAGTATTAGAGCAATTATATGAAAGCATAAAAAGGTCGGTTAATAATCCGCTAGCTTTGATATTTGTTTCGGCTATGGATGAGTGTAAAAGCTTGAATACCAAAGGGCTTTCCGATGCGTTAAAAAATAACCATAAAGAGCGTATAACGGGTGCAATGTACTTAGCTCAAAATAGAGAAGTCGAAAAGCTTGAGAAGAATTTAAGCTTCTTGGCAACTGTTGGGTCAAGTGCTCCTTTTGTGGGTTTATTCGGCACTGTTTGGGGGATTATGCACAGCTTCCAGTCGATTGCTACTTCTAAAAATACTTCTCTTGCCGTAGTAGCTCCAGGGATTGCTGAGGCGTTACTTGCAACGGCAATAGGCTTGTTTGCAGCTATTCCGGCAGTAATTTTTTACAACTATCTTATTTCCCGTATTACTCTTATCAATAATAAGATTGAAGATTTTAGTAGCGAGTTGAACTCTATACTTTCTAAGGCAATTGATCAGGAGAAGATGTAATGGCCATAAAGCTTGTCGGAAGCAATAGAAAAAGTAAAAGAGCGGTAGTTAGCGAAATTAACGTTACGCCGCTTGTTGACGTGATGTTAGTTCTATTAATTATTTTCATGATCACTTCTCCAATGCTTGTTTCGGGTGTAAACGTGGATTTACCTGAGACAAATTCAAGCCCGATTTCAGGGCAGGATGAGCCTTTAGTTGTTACTATCAATAATAAAGGCGAAATTTTCTTGCTTGAAACTCCAATAGAGAGAACGCATTTAACCGACAAGCTTGCAAATATCACTAAAGAAAAAAAGGATGCTAGAATTTTTGTAAGAGGTGATAGAAATGTCTCTTATGGACAGGTAGTAGAGATAGTTGCCGAAATTCATGCTGCCGGCTTTTCTCGTGTAGCTCTTATTTCAAATATTAAAAATAATGAAAAGTAATCAAAATAAGGATAATTTTACGGTTTTCCTTAGCTTCTCTGTTGTTCTGCACTTACTCCTTTTATATTTTTTTCTATTTGGTATGCCTTCACTTTTTGAAAAATTACCGGAAGAGCAAACTATAACTTTTGAAATGCTACCTGTTAGTGATAAACCAAATATCATAACAGAGACAAAGCAAAAAGAAGCCCCTATAGAAAACGAAGATGCTAAAAAGTCTGAGCAGAGTAAGCCAAAAGAAGAAGAACCGCAGCAAGATTCCCCTAAAGAAGAAAAAATAAAAGAGCCTGAGGCTAAAGCAATAGAAGAAAAGCCAAAAATAGAAGAGAAAAAACCTATAGATGAACCAAAGCCGGAAGAAGTAAAAGAAGCATTACCTGAGAAAAAAGAAGAGGTAAAGCCTAAAGAAGAGGAAAAAAAGCCGGTAGAGGAGGTGAAAAAGCCTGAAGAAAAGAAAGAGGAAAAGAAACCAGCTGAGAAGCCAAAAGAAGTAAAGAAGAAAGAGCCTAAAACCGATGAGCTTGATTCTCTACTTAAGAATTTAGAGCAATCTTCGGAAGGGAATAATGTAAAATCCAATAAGCATCAAAGATCAAAAAAAGTTGATAATGCAAAAGAAGCTAAAGGGGTTTATACGGATGGGCTGCCTCTTTCCGATAGTGAAACGTCTTTGATAAAAAGACAAATTGAAAGGCATTGGAGTAATGTACCGGCAGGGGTTAGAGGTAATAATAAGGTAAAAGTCATTATTAGCATTACGCTGGATAAGGCCGGTAATGTTGAACAGGCAAAAGTTAAAGAAAAAATCTGTCCTAATATTTCTGCTAGCGTTTGTGAAGCTTTAGCGGATAATGCAGTTAGAGCGGTATGGCAGGCAAGCCCTATTGAGAACCTCGATCCTGCACGCTTTAACCATTGGAAAGAGATTAATTTTAGCTTTGATCCTAGTAAATTGTAGGTGGGGTATGGCTTGGTTTTTCGTCTGGATTGCTTCGTCGAATTACTACGTAATTCTTCTCGCAATGACGGTTTGGTATCCATACAACAACACCGGTCTCTACTCGGTATGTTCATTCGGCTTACCGATTAATTCAAACCCCATATCTGTTTGCTCATTATTGAAGCAACAATGGCAGCAATAACTAAACAAGCATAATAAAGCTGCTCCCATTAAAAATAAAGTCAAAGCAGCAGAGTATATTTATAAATAAAAAAACTTTACGTGTTTGTCTACTGAAAATTTATTTCATATTATTTTAAGAGCAGGGTAGGTAAATAACAATAAATGGCATAAATTTAGACCAAAATGGACTATCATAGAGCATAATATTTTGCCTGTTTTATAATATCCATAACCATAGAAAAAACCGCATATAGTGCTTAAAGCTATATATATTAGCCCACCTTGAAAATGTGCGACCCCAAATATTAAAGATGCTATGATAATAGCTAAAATTTGTTGTTTCGGTACAGCATAATTCATAAAGCTTGATACAAGCGAATTTTGCAGGACTGGTCTGTGCTCACGTATTTTTATACGCTGTGCAGACTCGCCTTTAAATTCATCTTGTCTGAAGTTTTCTGAAATATACTGTAAGAGATTTTGTAATGTTCTTTGTAAAAACCCTCGAAAGAATACTTCCTCAGCCATACATACTAAAAAGAAATTGTTAATTGCCCATATCGGTAATATGGTTGGGATTTTAGGTTCAAATAAGACGTAACCGCTTATTAAAGATAGAACCATAATTATTGCTATACATAGTAATAGAGATAGTAATGTGTATTTTATTGCCCCACTACTTTCTTGTTTTTCTAAAATATATAAATCACTGATAGAGAAAATTATTAAAGCCGGCATTACCTTATCAAAATTTAGATACATAGTAAACGTTATAGATAATTCCGATAATTGTACTTTATCGATAGCAAGTATATTAAAGAATCCCGGAACTTTATGAAAAGCAAATAAAGTAAAACAAAGGGAGATTAATATAAATAATGAGGTTTTTAGTACTTTATTTAGCTGTAAATTAAAATAGATATAAGTGATAGCAGTAAAAATAGATAAAGCTCCAATCCCTACAATATTTATTACGCCTTGATATGAAGCGGCTAAAATTGTAATGCCTATGCCTAAATATGCAGGTCTTTTATCACGACAAAATAAAGATATTAAGATTGTTGTAATGAGAAAAATGTAGGTGATAGTTAAGGATGACATATAAACCTTTGTAAAAAACTATTTTTAATATATAGTTATTTTTTAGCATTAAAAATAGAAAAATTATTAAATAATTAGATTTTAAAAAGAAAATATAAAAGATAATCATAAGAAAAACCAATAAAATAATATATATGTAATTGGGAGATTTTATGAAAGATATAGAATATTGGGAAAAAAATTTTGAAAGCTGTAAATATTCAGATAAATTAATCGAAAGGCTGTTATTTTTAAATACCCAAGTAAAACAACCTATTGATATTAGAGAAGTTAAAAAAGGTATTTATTATGCTCGTAAATATCATGGTGAGCAAATGCGTCAATCGGGTGACCCTTATTATTCTCATCCAATCGCAGTAACAATTATGATAGCAGAATTTGTAGCAAAAGAAGTGCCTAAACTTTTTACTTTTAGAATGCTACAAGCTGCATTACTTCATGACACTATTGAAGATACTGAACTTACTGAAGAAATGATTAGTAACATTTTTGATGAAGAAGTAGCAAGGCATGTAGAAGGTCTAACTAGAATTAAACCTTGTGGAAAAATAAGTAGCGAGAAAAGTCTTATTTTATTAATTAAACAAAAAAGATACGATACTGCTCTTATAAAACTTTTTGATAGGATACATAATTTACAAACTTTAGAAGCAAAATCGCCTGAAAAAGCTCATAAAATAATTAAAGAGACATTAAAAAGCTTTTTAGTGTTAAGTGAAATACTTGAAATACCTTCAGTTTCAGAGCTTATATATGCTGAATGTTATAAAAATAATTTAAAGTTTAATATAAATTCTACTTTTAATAAAATTATAAATCTCGATTCTTTTCCATTTTCTCAAAATAAGTTACTCCCATAAAGAAAGTTATACCTACCGGAATGAAAATTAAAAATAATCCCCAATATCCTAGATAATTGGTAATATAAACTAAACCAAATGACGTTATAATATAAGTAAATAATTTTGCTATTGCACTTAGCATACTAGTATATGTAAATCTCTTAAAAACCGGAAAATATTTATAAAATATAGGAGCTGCCGGTACGTGATCAAATACGAATAACGCAGCTAAGCACTGAAAAATGAAAATATATAAAGGAGTAGGATTATAGTTTAACATTATAGGAAAAAAAATGAGAGAGGTAAAAAATAAATATAATTTTACCTTTAGTATTTTAAAAGGATGGATTTTATAGCTAATAAATGCGAGACCGATAATACCAAGTAAATCTATTATAGATACCCAAAAATTTTGATTTATAATTTGATTCGGAGTAAATCCGCATTCTCTTTTTAATATATCACCGCAATATATATACACGAAATAAAAACACGGTGGTCTAGCACATTGGATAAAGAAATACCAAATAGAAGTGGCGTTTGGGACTTTTTGATCTAGAATATCTTTATCAATTTCTTCAAGCTTAATATTATTTTCTTGAAGTCTTAGTTTTAATTTATTTTTTTTATTTGAAAATGCATCTGCTTCTTTTAAACTAGTCCTCGCAATAGTACCTACAAAAGCAATAGTTGCACCAACAAAAAAGGCTATACGCCAACTTGATTCATGTTGATAAATATTTTGATTAGTAAAAATTGATGCAATACCTAGTGCTACTGTCGTGCCTACGGCAGAAAATACGGTTATAATTGCTACTAATGGATATTGTATAGGAGGAGATGAATTTTCGGTTAAATACAGCTCTGCACCTCGTGCTTCTGCAGTTGCCGACATACCCTGAATTATACGACATATAGTAAGAACCCAAGAGGCTGTTATACCTATCTGTGCATATGTTGGCATACTGCCTATAATCACACAAGTAATAGCCATTAATAGAGTAGTTAAAACAACTACAATCTTACGTCCAAAATGATCTCCTATATATCCGAATATTAATGCTCCTATAGGTCTTAACAAGTAGGTAGAGCAGAAAGAAAAAGCAGTAAGCAGCGAAAAAGTGAAAGGATCATATTCCGGAAAAAATAAATTATTTAAAAGCACCGCCATATGCACATAAAGCATAAGGTCAAAATACTCTAGAAATGTACCTATAGAAAGTAATCCGACAGCTTGTTTTTGTTCTTTATTTAAACTTCTTTGTTCTTTTTCGTAGCCTAACATAACCTTTATATATAATTAGATTGCGAAATAAGCTATACTTTTTTGGTTAAAAGTCAATAAAGGATTAAGAATTTCTAATAAATATTATTACAAAATATTTAGGTTCCGTAAAGTTATCTAGCCTAAAATCTTCAAATTATCTATTTTTCTCTGAAAGCTTTAAATGCAGTATCAGTAACAGGATCGAGTAAATATCTAAGTAGTGTTCTAGTACCGGTTACGATTTGTACCTCAGCTTGCATACCGGGATGTAATTCAAGATTTTTAACTTTAGCAACTTTGTTAAATTCATCCATATCAATTTCAACTCTTGCAACATAATAATTATCTTGCTGTTGTCCCGGATGTTGTCTTTCATCTTGTACGATATCGGGTGATATGCTTACTACTTTACCGGTAAATGTTGGAGTCGTTCTTGATTTAAATGCACTGAAACGTATTTTTGCAACTAATCCCTCATGTACTGAGTCAATGTTTTTTTGAGATACCTTTGCTTCTATTATTAATGGGTCATTAATTGGCGAAATTTCCATAATAGGTTGTCCGTGACTTATAACACCGCCTATAGTATGATATTTTAAATTATTAACTATACCGTCAACAGGTGATCTGATTATCACACGATTAAGCGAATCCGTCAGGGAATTATATTTTTCTTTAAGAGATGCTGTTTGTACTTGAGCTTCACGAAGCTCTGTTAAAGTCCGTTCAGTGTATTTATTTTGTTGATTTATAATTTTAATTTGAGTTTCAGTAATAGCATGGCGTATCCCTGCTATTTCGGCTTCAGTTGTTGCAACATCGCTTTTTGAAGCGGCAACTTTTGCCTCTTGGTCTAATAAGGCTGCTTTTTGTACAAAGCCTTTTTCTTTTAGCGTTCTTAAAGCTTTTAAACGGTCTTGATAAACTTCAGCAGTTTTTGAAGCGGCAACTTTTTTTGCTTCTAAACCTTCAATTTTTTTCTCAAGTTGAGCAATATTTTGATGTAATGCATCTTTCTCTGAGTTATATACTTCTTTTCTAGATCTAAATAAATTTTCCTGTGTATGAATTATTTTAGCTACTTCCGGTAAATTTATATCCTGCATTAGAAAATCAGAGAATTCGATTTGTTCTAAATTATCACGTTCGGCAATTAAACGATTCTCAGTTGCTAAAAAATTACGGTACTGACCAAGAATATTTTCATGTTCGCTTTTTATTCTAGTTTCTTCAAGTTCTATTAGCTTATCGCCTTCTTTGACTTTATCACCTTGCTTAACATAAATAGCATTGATTATTCCACCTTCATTATGTTGAATTATTTTTTTGTTTGTGCTTGGCATTACGATACCAACAGCTACAGCACCGCTATCAAGAGGGGCAAGAGCCGCCCATAATCCGCCTATTAATACTAAAAAGATAATAACATAAATACCGAAAAGTATAGGTGACCTTGCAGCTTGGGCTACGTTATTACGATCTTTATCTGTTTTTTTGGTAGTAAAATTAACAAACCTGTCAAGCTTTACTAATAAGAACTCTATAACGTGAGAGGTTTTCTTTAATGTAGTATTTATTAAAGCTTTACGCTTAGAACTTTGACCTTTAAGGTTTAATGAATCTTCGCGTAAGGACAATAATTGTTTCAATTGTTCCGGAGTAATTTGAGGTTTATCGTGTTTTAAGTCCTGCATAATATTTAATCATTATTCTCCTATGTCATCCCGTGATTTATTCACGGGATCCAGGAAATTATTAGTATTTTAAGTTGTTTCTGGATACCGTGGACAAGCCACGGTATGACAGTTGAGCTTATTTTGGTATAACACTTTAGTTATTAATATGAATTGTACCGCTTTTTAAAGTTTTAAAATGTTTTTGAATCTCTTCTTCCGTTCCGTAAACTGCAACGGCTCCATCTTGTAATATTAGAATTTTATCAACAACGGATAATACGGATGGTCTATGTGAAATTACAAGAACTGCTATTCCTTTAAGTTTTGCTTGTTTTAAGGCACTTGCAAGGGCAACTTCACCTGCCTCATCTAAATTAGCATTAGGCTCATCTAAAATGATGAGTTTTGGATTGCCGTAAAAAGCTCTAGCAAGCCCGATACGTTGTCTTTGACCACCTGATAGATTAGAGCCTGCAGGACCGATATCAGAATCATAACCATCAGGGAATCTTAATATCATTTCATGAGCTCCAGCTATTTTAGCTGCTTCAATAACTTTTTGCGGATCGGCATTTTCTTCCATTCTAGCTATATTTTGTTTAATACTACCGCTAAAAAGTTCTATTCCTTGAGGAAGATAGCCAACATGTCTACCAAAATCTTCTCTATTCCAACGATAAATTTCAGCACTATCTAAACGTACAGAACCTGATGATTCTTTCCATACCCCGACTATGATTTTAGCTAAAGTTGATTTTCCTGTAGCCGAAGGACCGATAATTGCTAAAACTTCGCCCGGTTGTACTGCAAAACTAACGCCTTTTAAGATATATTGCGGTACGGGAGGTTGTGGTAAATGTTTTGGTATAGGATGAGCATAATAAATATTTTCAACAGTAAGATGACCATCAACGTTCGGAATTGGCATCGCTTCATCTCTAGAAGAATAAGTGTTAAATAAATTATTAATGTTTTTGTATGATTTAATAGCACCGCTCATACTTTTCCATAGCTCAATAGCATTATCGAAAGGAGCAAGAGCTCTACCGACTATGATGGAACTCATAATCATATTACCGGGAGTCATATCTGCACTGTGAGATTTTACAACAATGTAAGCACCGACTCCGGTAACAGCCATTTGCATTATGTTACGGATAAACCTTGAAAAGTTAGAAATAACACCGTTACGATAGCTAGCAACTGATTGTTTATTAAGTGCTAATATGTTAAATTTATGCCAATTTTTTGTAACATTCTTCATCATTCCCATTGCTTCAATTGCTTCTGCATTTCTGTTTGCAATATCGGCTTGAGTCATACCTTTTATCGAAAATTCGGTAGCTTCACCGAGCGTTTTATTAGTAGCGGCCGCATTAAAGAAAGCTGTTGAAACAATAACTACTGCACCAAAAACGGTAATAAGACCGATATATGGATGAATTGAGAAAATAACCGCAATATAGATAAGGCTCCAAGGGGCATCGAATAAAGTATTAATTCCGGTACTTGTTAGGAATGTTTTGACGGCTTGAAAATCACGTAATAATTGGCTAGAACCCATATTTGCTCGTGTTGCAGCCGCAGAAATTGAAGAAGCAAAAATTACGGGAGCTACTGTTCTATCAAGCCATTCTCCTACCTTTATAAGTGTAAAAGAACGAGCAATTTGTAATAATCCGTAAACAAAATAGATATATGCGATTATTATCGATAAAAATAATAATGTTTGTAGATTACCGCTTCCAAGGACTCTATCAAGAACTTGTAGTGAGTAAAGAGGAGTAATTAACATTAATAAGTTGATTACAAAAGCAAACCAAAAAACTATCCAAAAAGCTGTTCTACATTCGCCTAATGCTATTACTAGCGGGTTTTTTTTATTTAGATTATTATTTTTATTATCCATATTAGTTATATTATAAATAATTATTAATTAGTTCTTCAGCAATTTGGACGCTGTTTAAAGCTGCTCCTTTACGTAAGTTATCACATGTAATCCATAGATTTATCGTATTAGGTTTACTTACGTCATTTCTAATGCGGGAGACATATACGGCATCTTCGCCTACCACTTCAACGGGTGAGATATAAGCAAGGTCATTATTATTAGAAATTGTAACAATTCCATCTGCGTCTTGTAATATTTCTTCAGCGATGTTAGCGTCCATTTTGTCGTTAAATTCTATGTTAACGGATATAGAATGACCGATAAATACCGGTACTCTAACAGAAGTAACGCTAGCTTTAAAGTGATTACCTATAATTTTGTTTAGTTCAAAAGCAATTTTTGCTTCTTCACTTGTATAGCCGTCTTTATTTAAATCACCTATATGAGGAAAAAGATTAAATGCAATCTGTTTTGGAAATTTCTTAGGATCATTCTCTCCAAAAACATATTTAGATTTTGTTTGGTCGTAGAGTTCGTCCATTCCTGCTTTACCTGCTCCTGATACTGATTGATAAGTAGATATCACTACTCTTTTAATCTTTATTTCATTATCTAGCGGTTTTAATGCTACTGCAAGCGGAATTACTATACAGTTAGGGTTAGCTATGATATTTTTAGTATTAAACTCTTTAAGTGTTGATAAATTAACCTCAGGTACAATTAACGGTACTTGATTGTCAACTCTAAAAAGTGAGGATTTGTCGATAACTACACAATTACTAGCAGTAGCTTTTGGTATAAATTCTTTTGAAACTTCTGAACCTGCACAAAAAAAAGCAATATCGATATCATCAAAATTTAAATTAGTTAAACTACTGATTTTCAGTATTTTTTCTCCATAACTTATTTCTCGTCCTATAGAGTTATCTGAAGCTATAGCATAAATTTTATTAACGGGAAAATTACGCTCAGCTAGAATATTTAGAGTTTCACGCCCTACATTTCCTGTAGCTCCAATTACTGCAATATTGTATTTTTTAGTCATTTTTATTTATTAATCCGATGAGTTTTTCACCGCCGATAATATGGAAATGGAAATGAAAAATAGTTTGTCCCGATTTTTCGCCTTTATTAGTTATTAAACGATAGCCGTCTTTATCTAAACCCGCTTCATTTGCTATATCAGAAATTTTAGCAAAAAAATGTTTTATTTCGTCTATTTGAGCTTTAGAGATAAAATCGGCATAATCTATATATTCGTTTTTAGGTATAACGATAATATGTACAGGTGCTACGGGTGCTATATCTTTGAATGCTAAAATTTGTTCGTCTTCATAAATTATTTCTGCCGGAAGATTTTTATCTATAATTTTTGCAAAAACATTTTCTTTGTTATACATCATTTTATTCCTGTTAAAGGTGACTTGAAAAACGCACTTTATGTCATTCCCGCATGGACCGGTAAAATCCGCTGTGTCACCCCGTGGCTTGACCACGGGGTCCAGTTAAAAATACTAATAATATTAGTATTTTTATTTCTTTTCTGGATGCCGTGATCAAGTCACGGCATGACAATCGAACGCTCCAAAAATTTCAATTCAGCTTCAATGCTAGAGTTGGCAATTATTATATCTTCTAGTCGGTAATTATTTCTTTTTAAATAATTTTCTCTAATATCTGAAGCAAAAAAGCCGAAGCTTAATATTAAGACTATCTTAAATATAAACTTTAACTCTTCGATATTAATCGCTGTAACGATTATATTCGCTATTACGGCAATAGCAACAACTAACCACATTTTATGGTATAATGCCCAAAATATACTTAAAAGAGCAGCTATCCATGAAAAGCCTTCTTCAATAACAATAAAATTATTATTTTTTTGTGTGGAGTTAATGTATATTGCGTATATATTCATTATTTAAGTTTAAGCCTTGAAAATTCAAGGGACAATAATTAATTAAACCTGATTAGTCAAGTATACTCTGCTGCTTTCAAGAATTGCTCTTTGGTTATCTTCATGGATTCACGTACTCACTTATTAAGTATAAGCTGCGTGCGTTCACCATTTGATAACAAATTCAATTCTTGAAATCATTTGAGTATATACTAAGATAGAACTTCAAAAATTGGTGACAATGTTCTACAAGAGCTGTGGTACGAACTATATTAAGTAACGGCTTCCGTTCCGAGGACTTTGAACTCCTAGCTCTTTTTGAAGCTGTGTCGAATAACTCTTCATTTTATTTAGGAGTAATTCAATACTATATAGTACCTAATTAACAACTTAATATCAATAAATTTTATATTATGTCAGATAATTTAGCCTTACATGGCACAACAATACTTTGTTTAAAAAAGAACGAAGAAATAATTATAGCAGCAGATGGACAAGTCTCGCATGGTAATACTGTACTAAAATCTACAGCACGAAAACTTCGGACTATAGCAAATAATAAAATTATTGCAGGTTTTGCGGGTTCTACGGCTGATGGTCTTGCGTTATTTGAAAAACTTGAAGTAAAGATAGAACAACATAAGCATAATCTACTTAGAAGTGCAGTTGAGCTTGCAAAAGATTGGCGTAGCGATAAATATTTGAGACGTTTGGAAGCAATGATGATTGTTGCCGATCGTAGTCATATATTAATTTTAACCGGTAACGGTGATGTCGTAGAGCCTGAAAATAATGTTGCAGCAATAGGTTCAGGCGGTTTATTTGCCCTATCTGCCGCTCGTGCTCTTATGTCTTACGAGAATAATTTAACTGCTGAAGAAATTGCTTTAAAATCTATGAATATAGCTGCAGATTTGTGTGTATTTTCTAATCATAATATTATAATGGAAAAAGTTGTATGAAAGCTACTAAAACTACTTATAAAAAAGACCCTATGGGGCTTACCCCTTCTCAAATAGTTAATGAACTTAATAGATTTATCGTAGGTCAAGAAAAGGCCAAAAAAGCCGTTGCTATTGCACTTAGAAATCGCTGTCGTCGTAAAAGAGTAGAAGGTAATTTACGTAATGAAATAGTACCGAAAAATATTTTAATGATCGGTTCAACCGGTGTCGGAAAAACGGAAATAGCAAGACGCCTTGCAAAGCTGACTAATTCTCCTTTCTATAAAATTGAAGCAACTAAATTTACCGAAGTCGGATATGTAGGGCGTGATGTAGAATCAATAATTCGTGATTTAGTCGAAATAGCCGTTAATACTGAAAAAACTTTAGCAAAAACGGAAGTAGATATTAATGCACGTGAAAAAGCGATAGAGAGAATATTAGATAGTTTAGTAGGTAAAACTTCTAGTAGTGAGACTAGAGAAAAGTTCAAAGAAAAAATTTTAAACGGCGAACTTGATGATACGGAAATCGAAATTAGCGTAGCTGATACTACACCTGTCGGTGGTGGAAGTTTTGAAATACCGGGCATGCCAGGAGCATCTATGGGCGTTCTTAATCTTGGCGATATGATTGGACGTGCCCTTGGTAGCAGTAAGACTAAAACAAAAAAAATGCTAGTTAAAGATGCTATGGCTATTATTATACCTGAGGAATCAGAAAAATTAATAGACCAAGAAAAAATTATTCAGCAAGCTATAAATTTAGCTGAAAATGACGGGATAGTTTTTATTGACGAAATTGATAAAATAGCTTCGACCGGTAGTTCCGGAGCAAAAAATGCTGAAATAAGTAGAGAGGGAGTGCAAAGAGATTTGCTACCTTTGATAGAAGGAACAACGGTTAATACTAAATATGGACCGGTTAAAACCGATCATATATTATTTATTGCTTCAGGTGCTTTCCATATTGCTAAACCTTCTGATTTATTACCGGAGTTACAAGGAAGGTTACCGATTAGAGTGGAATTAAATTCACTCACCAAAGATGATATGGTTAAAATATTGCTTGAGCCTGAAACTAGTTTAATAAAGCAATATTCGGCGTTAATAGGTACTGAAGACGTACATCTTGAATTTGCTGCTTCTGCTATTGAGAAGATAGCGGATTATGCGATCACCGTTAATTTAGAAGTCGAAGATATAGGGGCTAGAAGGCTGCATACTATACTTGAGAATTTGCTTGAGGATATAAGCTTTGAGGCTAGTGAAATGAAAAGCAAAAAAATAACTATCGATGATAAATTCGTAGAAAATCAATTATCAAAAATAATAACTAATCTTGACTTAGCTAAGTTTGTTCTATAGTATGCTTTTTCGATTAATGGTTGAGGTAAGATTGTTATTTTTCGTCATTGCGAGGAAAATTACAAAGTAATTTGACGAAGCAATCTCAGGAGTTTGTTATTATTTCATGAGATTGCCACGCATCCTATGGCTGCGGCGTTGTTGCATGGCTCGGTTTTTTTGTTGTCATCCCGTGATTTATTCACGGGATCCATTTAAAAATACTAATAATATTAGTATTTTTAGTTGTTTTACTGGATACCGTGGACAAGCCACGGTATGACACTCAGCAGGTTTTCCGAGCCATGCAACAACGCCTATGGCTGCTCGCAATGACGATTTGAGTGTAACAATACTTACCTCACAAAATAGCATTTGAAGAAAAATTTCATGATAATTCATATAGCAAGTCTAACGTTTAATGGAATTGATATTATTGATGTTGACGTGCAGGTACAAATATCACCAGGTATCCCTGCTTTTACTATAGTAGGGCTTGCCGATAAAACTATAGCTGAATCAAAAGAACGAGTTAAAGCAGCGTTATCTTCTATAGGGCTTGCACTACCTACTAAAAAGATTTTAATAAATTTAGCTCCGGCAGATTTAGTAAAAGAAGGAAGCCATTTTGATCTTGCGATTGCTTGTTCAATACTTACCGCAATGAATATTTTACCTGAACTTGAAATTGCGGAATATTTAATAATAGGAGAGTTATCATTAGATGGTTCAATTTTACCGGTAAGCGGAGCTCTACCTGCAGCGATTGGGGCTTCTGCTAGAGGTAAAGGACTTATTTGTTCAAGTAAAAATAGTTCAGAAGTTGCTTGGTCGGGTAATGATAATATACTTGTTGCAGGTAATTTAATTGAACTAGTAAATCATTTTAAAGGTTCACAAGTTTTAACTTCTCCGGAAGCTAAATTGCAAGATGAGCCAATAAATTATCCCGATTTTAAAGATATAAAAGGTCAAAAAATTGCTAAACGAGCTTTAGAAATTGCAGCATCAGGAGGGCATAACCTTTTAATGTTCGGTCCTCCCGGAACCGGTAAATCAAGGCTTGCTGCATGTCTTCCCGGTATACTACCTAAAATGTCTACAAAAGAAATTTTAGAATGCAGCACGATTACAAGTATCGCTGGAAAATTTTCAGATGGTAAGCTTACAAAAGTAAGACCGTTCAGAACTCCGCATCATTCATGCTCGCTTGCTGCTATGGTCGGTGGGGGTGTAGGAAAAAAAGTAAAGCCGGGTGAAATTACGCTTGCTCATAACGGCGTATTATTTTTAGACGAATTACCTGAATTCCCAAATAATGTTATTGATTCCTTAAGACAACCTATTGAAAATGGTGAAATATTGATTTCAAGATCAAGTGCTCATATAAAATATCCGGCGAATTTTCAGTTAATAGCAGCTATGAATCCTTGTAAATGCGGTTATTTGGGTGATCCTTATAAAGAATGTATGAAAGCCCCTAAATGTGCTAGCGATTATCAAATGAAAGTTTCAGGACCTATTATGGATAGATTTGATTTGCATATAGAAGTATCAAATATTAATATTTATAATTATGACTTTATTACAGATAATTCTGAGGAAAAATCTGAAGATATAGCTGCAAGAGTCGAGAAAGTACGTTTGATTCAAGAAAAGAGATATGAGGGCTATAGTATTAAAACAAATAACAGATTAGACGGGCAGTTATTAATAGATTACGCTATGCCTGCGGATGAAGGTAGGGATTTACTGAATGAAGCAGCAAATAAATTTCGTTTATCAATGCGTGCTTATAACCGAATACTTAGAGTAGCGTGCACGATTGCCGATCTTGAGAATGTTGATAAGGTCTTGAAAATTCATATTGCTGAAGCTTTAAGCTATCGTAAAATGGAATTTAACAATACGTATACGTAGATAGAACTTTAAAAATTGGTGACAATGTTCTACAAGATCTGTGGTACTCACGTATTAAGTATACGCTCCGCTCCGAGGGCTTTGAACTCCTTGCTCTTTTTAAAGTTGATCTTCGTATACGGTCTTCATAAGGAAAAAAGATATGAGTACTATAATAAGTTTTGATTACGCTATAAAATATTTGCTTAAAGATAAAGGCGATTATGAGATAGTTGAAGGATTTATCTCGGCAATACTCAAAGATGCCGGTTTATAGTCCCGTTAAAATAAAAGCCCTATTAGAAAGTGGCAGTAATAAAGAAAATGATAGCTTAAAATCTAGTGTAGCCGATGTAATTGTGGAAGATGAGGAAGGGCATAAATATATAGTAGAAATAGATAAATCCTATACAAATCTTTTTTTGCATAAAGCTTGCTTTAATAGTAGTAGATTAATAGTAGATAGTATTTCAAAAAATGATGATTACTCCACAATTAAAAAAATATTTCATATTAATTTATTATATTTTCCTTTTGCTGATATGAAAGCACCTTTATATCACGGTAAGACTATTTTTAGAGAAGTTGATAAAAAACACCCTATGAAATTTTCTTTGGGAGATATGAGAGGTAAAATATTTGATTTATGTAATGTATTTCCAGAATATTTTGTAATATCAGTACCATTATTTAATGATGTTATAAGAGATGAATTGGATGAATGGCTATATGTAGTAAAACATTCTGAAGTTAAGAAAGATTTTAAATCTCCATATATGAAAAAGATCGCAAATCGACTTAATATACTTAAGATGACCCCTAAAGAGCAGATAATTTATCGTGCATACATGAATAAGAGCTTTAAAGAACGTGATTATATAGTTTCTGCTGAAGAAAAAGGTATAAAAGACGGTGAGGTTAGAAAAAGTATAAAAATAGCAAAAAAGATGTTGATTAAAAAAAACTCGATAGAAGAAATACATGAAATTACTGAATTATCTATAAAAGAAATAGAGCAATTAAAAGCAGAAATTGAGAACCTTAAAAAATAACTATCTTCAATGACAAAAATTTACTTTATAGCCGGTGAGGTGTCAGGCGATTTTATCGGTGGTCGTATAATTCAGCATTTAAAAAATAATCTGAGGGCTTATAAAGACGACGCAGCCAATTTTGAGGGTTCATCGAGTATACAGGTTGTCGGTGTTGGCGGTAAATGTATGGAGGAAGCCGGTAGCTTTGAAAGCTTATTTCCTATTACTGCCATAAATTTAATGGGTTTCGTAGAAATTTTGCCTCATATTTTTAAGCTTAAAAAATTAATTGATAAAACTGTGAAGGATATAATAAATAGTAAAGCTGATTTATTAATTACCATAGATTCACCAGGGTTTACTTATCGTGTGGCAAAGCGAGTAAGAAAACTTTTACCAAAGCTGAAAATGATTCATATCGTTGCACCGTCAGTTTGGGCATATAAAGAGGGTAGAGCAGTAAAATACGCTAAAATTTATGATTGTTTATTTGCTTTACTACCGTTTGAACCTCCATATTTTACTAAAGTCGGTCTTGACTGTAGATTTATAGGTCATCCGATTATGGAGCAGGAGTTTTATAGGGATAAAATAGCTTTACGTGAAGAGTTTAAAATAGATGAGAATGAGAGAGTTTTATGTGTTACTCTTGGAAGCAGAAAAGGAGAGATTCTAAAGCATTTACCGGTTTTTATTTCTTCTATTGAAGAAATATTCAAGAGTTGTAATAATCTTAAAGTTATATTTACTCTTGCAAATCCTGCTCATGAGGCAATAATAAAGCCGTTTTTAGAAGATGTTAAGTTTAATTATTTATTTTCAAGTGAAAGACTTAAAACTTATGCTGTTGCGGATGCAGCTTTAGCAAAATCCGGTACTAATACTTTAGAGATAGCAGCTTCCGGTACTCCTATGATTGTAGCTTATAAAGTTAATCTTATAAGCTTTTTTATTATCAGGCTATTGATAAAAATAAAATATGTTACGTTGATAAATATTATAGCTGATAAAGAAATAATTCCGGAATTTATCCAATTTAATTGCCGAGCTAGTCTTATTAGTAATAAGCTTCAAGAGTTGTTATTTAATTCTAAAAAAGCTTATGAGCAGGTAATAGAAAGTCAAAAAGTTTTGCAGCAATTAGGATTTAAATCAAACCGATTACAGCTAAATTCAGAAAGTTTTAGACACGATGAATTTAAAGGCACGCTAGCTAAGCATACAGAAGTACGTGAGCACAGGATTAGCTTGGAAAATTCGCTTGTATCAAGTGATCGAGATGATGCTATACCTTCTTATATAGCTGCAGAAATTATTAAACAGGAGTTCTTAGAACCTAAAATAAAGTTGTTAAAAGAGAAAGATTAGTACTTAAACCGGTGGTCCACAACATTTTCTGAATTATAATAAACATTAATATTAATATAATAACAAAATATATTTCCATATTTTTTCTTATAGTATTAATTTGTTTCATTAAAATTTCTAAATCATTGGAAATTTTTTTGTATTCCTCATTGTTATCAGAACGCATTGTTGTCAAGAAACCGGATAAGTTTCCTAACTTATTTTGTAAAGCTTTTAACCTTTCAGTATGTTCTTCGTGTTTTAGATCGGTATTGTGATCTTGTATCATAATATATAATGCCCATTATAAGATCAGTATTAACGCCGGTATAGTAATATGAACTATGAATAAAGATTTATATTTTTTGTTTGTAATAAAAATTCTAACTTTTCATTTTACAGGAGTATACTATTGTTATAGTAAATTGGTTTACGTTATTAATTTGTTGCTTGTTAGTCATCTAATTTTAATATTTTAATTACTAAATATTAAAACTATTGATTTATTTAGCAAAAACTATATAATTTAAATTCAGCAAATATTTAACTTCAACCAAACTTTAAGTTAGTTTTACTATATGTTATTTCAAATGTCAAGAAAAAACCATATTTCGTGGTAATATTTTTTATCAATATTTCTAAGTCTTATAAAAATAATAGTTATTATGTTAAAAAACCTATTAAAAACTAAACTTTTTTTAGTTATAGTATCTCTAACTATATTTATTACTTTGCTAAATTTTAGTATATTTTATATTTTTGTGCCGGGTAATCTTACTCAAAATAAAACGATAATTATTGAACCTAAATTATCCGTAAATCAAATAGTTACAAAACTTTATTCTAATGAAGTAATCAAATATCCGAGAATTTTTAAGGTAATTGCTAAAATTTATTCTATAAAAAGACCTCTTAAAAGCGGTGAATATGTGTTTACTCGTAATATATCGCCTCTGCAAACTTTAAGAATATTAGCAAGCGGTAAATCTATAATACACAAGATAATTGTCCCGGAAGGTACGGTAGTTAGTGAGGTTATAAAGAAAATTAATGAAGAAAGTCGATTACTTGGAGAAATAAAGGGTATAATACCGGAAGGTTTTTTAATGCCTTCCACGTATTTTTTTTCTTACGGTGATCAAAAAGAGCAGATAATCGAGCAAATGAGAAATTTAATGTCTGCTAATTTAGATAAGGTAATGCAAAATCTTTCATCGGATTCTCCGTTAAAAACTAGACTTGAGGTATTAACTCTAGCTTCGATAATTGAAAAAGAAGCCGGCTCAAATGCAGAAAAGCCTATTATAGCAGCAGTATTCATTAATCGTTTAAAGAAAAATATGAAGCTACAAGCTGATCCGACTACTATATATGCTTTGACTGAGGGAAAATTTAAATTAGCAAGAGCTTTAACAAAAAAAGATTTATTGCAAGAACTGCCGTATAATACTTATTATATAAAAGGTTTACCGCCCGGTCCGATTTCTTGTCCGTCGTTAAAATCTTTAGAAGCAGTGGTAAAACCCGCTAAAACGGATGCCTTATTTTTTGTGGTTGACGGTAAAGGCGGACATAATTTTTCTAACAATCTTAATGATCATAATAGATTTGTTGAAACTTATAGAAAAAGTTTGATTAGAGTACCTGAGCCGGAAATTGACCCTGAAACACCATCTACTCGATGAACTTCAAAAATTGGCTACGTCGTCTTATAAGATCTGCGGTACTCACGTATTAAGTATACGTTGCGTTCCTCGCCTTATAGACTCCTTGCTCTTTTTGAAGTTGATCTTCGTATATTTTTATCCATTTAACGGATGTTATCATGAATAATAGTGAATTTAGTAAAATAGCCGAAACAACAATTGCATATATAGCAGACAAGATAGAAGAGCAAGATAAAGAAGCAAGTATAGACGTAGATTTACAAGGTGATATACTAAATCTTGATACTGATAAAGGTGTGTATGTAATAAATAAACAAAGTGCAGCTAAAGAAATTTGGTTATCGTCGCCGGTTAGCGGTCCTTATCATTTTTTTTATGAACAAGGAAAATGGAAAAACAAAACTGGACTTGAGCTAATGGCTATTTTGGCTGAAGAACTGGGGATTGATTTTAGTAATATAGGGCAGTATACTACTGTGAAATGAAGAGTTTATTATACGAAGTTCAACTTGGAAAAGAGTAATCGGTCTGTAAGCCAAGGAGCGGAGCGTATAATAAACGTTCAGCATCCGAGGTCTTACAAAGACATTGTTGCCAATTTTTCAAGTGGGCGAGTATATATGAAAGATTTTGAAACTGCCGATAGTGCTGCAAAAGTTTATGATTTAATAATAAAAAATGTTCCTATTGGTACATCTATATTCCTTGATGTTGACGATACTGTTATAACTCCTAAATCAAAAACTTTTAAGAAGCCACCTTATAATCAAATGATTGATAGGATTAAGGAAAATAAAAGTAATTATGATAATTATGAAGAAATTGTTAGTAATTGGCGACTGCAACGAAAGGCAATATTAATTGATGAAGAGTGGGCAGAAGTTATAAACAAGCTTAAGGCAAAGTTTCCTGTTTATGTTCTTACGCAAATGAATACGGGAAAATTCGGCAATATTCCTTCAATGCAAGATTGGCGATATAAAGAACTAAAAGAGCTAGGTATAGAGTTTTCGGATAATGAAAAATTAGCAATTTATAATTCAGGACAAAATGATGATGCTATTTTTTATAAAGGTATATTCATAACAGGTAATCATTCAAAAAGCGGTACTTTATCAAAATTTTCTAAAGATTTAAATGTTAGTTTTATTGTATTTGTTGATGATCGTGGAAAACATGCGGAAGATGTTAGAGATTATTGTAAAAAGAATAAAATCGGTTTTTTAGGTATTTTATTTGACGGGCTTAAAAATTTAATAGGTGAACCTGATAAAAAACTCGCCGAATTTCAAGAATCATATTTAATAGAAAACGCTAAATGGCTTGAAGATGATGAAGCTTATGAATTAATGACAGAAAGTAATAATTAAATAATACATACCTATATAGATATCGTCATTGTGAGCGGGTATTGGCGTTGTTGTATGGCTTGAGAAACTTGCTGGGTGTCATACCGTATAGTACCGGACAGTTTTTATTTTATGTCATTCCCGCCTCCGCGGGAATGACATAAAACGCATTTTCCGAGCCATGCAACAAGCCTGAATAAATCACGGGATGAAAAATGAGAAACTAAAATCCATGAGTTTTAAAAATGCACTTTCTAAAAAATTTTTTGATAATATTTGTAATTGTAATTCCGAATCTAGTATTTGCAAACACTTATCGGCAAATAAATTACAAAATAAGCCCCTTATCTAATGCACCTGTTTCGGCTATTAAAGTTGAAACTGAAATAATCGGGGATATGGACGGCGAGATTGTTTTAGATTTACCCTATGCTTGGGCAAATGCTACATATTACAAGCAAATCAAAAATGTTAAACTTGAATATCCGATTGGAAAATTACACCTTAAAAATCAAGAGGGGAACCCAGCTGTTTTAAATACGGGAAGAATCAATATTATCCGTTTAAGCTACGAAATATACCAAGAAGCCGGTAATCCTTCGGATATTCATGGAACTATAATTAGGTCAAATTTGATCCACTCACCAGGATACGGACTTTTTACTTTACCCGCAGATATCAATGATAAGGATAAAATTGAGTTTAATATTGAATGGAATAATATTCCTGATAGCTGGAAAACAATATCAGATTATGGTCTTGGCAAAAGCGTGAAATTTAAAGTTACGCCGATTGAATTATATAGTGCCGTTTATGCAGCAGGTGATTTACGTATTTACAAAATTGTCGATCAAAAAAATCCAGTATATCTTTCTCTGCACGGTCAATTTGATCTTAAAGACCGAGAAATATCCTCCTATATAAATAAAATTATCAAGGGACAGAGAGCATTTTTTCATGATAATGATTTTCCTTATTATCTAATAAGTTTGATTGAAGGCGATCAGCCAAGACATATGAGCGGTACAGGCTTAACCCATAGTTTTACCGCTTTTATTCCTCAAGGTTTAGACAAACAGGATTATATAACGTTACTTGCTCATGAACATTTGCATAATTGGACAGGGAAGAAAATACGCAATAATTTAGAAGGATTAAATTATTGGTGGAGTGAAGGGTTTACCGATTATTATAGTAGGGTTTTAGCCTTACGTGCCAAGGTTATAATGCTTGAGGAATTTATAGAAGAATTCAACCAATTCTTTCAGGATTATTATTTATCACCGGTAATAAATGAGCCTAACAGCAGTATTAAAGAGGATTATTGGAAAGATTATGCCGTAGAGAAATTACCGTATTATCGTGGGTTTGTTTTTGCACTTTATTTGGACAATTTCATTAAAGAGAATAATAAGAGTAAATCGCTGGATAATGTTATGCTTGATTTGTTTAAAACCTCAAAAGAACAAGAATTTTCTACAGATTATTTTAAAAAAATAGTTAGAAATTATGTTCCAAAAGGGATAGATAAAGAGATAAATGAATATATAGAACAAGGTAAAACTATAGATTTAGCTGATATTGTTAAAGTGTTGCCGATTGAGAAAATAAAAATGGGGGCATATGACCGTGGTTTTGATAAAGATGCTTTAATAAATAATTATACAATAAAAAATATTGATGAAAATAGTAACGCTTATAAATCCGGACTTAGAAACGGGGACATAGTTATAAAATATGATTTTCCTAAATGGGGTTCTCCTGATCAGATAGTTACAATCAAAACAACTAAAGGTGCGTTTAAATTTAGACCTGAAAGTGCTAATAAAAAAGATATATACAGATTCAAGCCTAATTTGTCTAAAGAAGATAAGCTAAAAATCAAAAAGTTTTTTGGTTTTTAGATTTTTTGTAATAAAGTAATTAATAATCAGTAATAGAAAATTCATGTTGTAAAATATCTCTTTTCTTTTTTTTTATTTCTTTATATTATCCAAAAATAAAATATAAACTAAATAATGAGGTATATCATGAATTCTCTATTAAAAGTATTATATCCGAATAGAGTTGTAGAACATTTAAATACAAATTCTTACGCTCTAGATATTGTTAAAATAATTATGGGAGTAGTGGCTATTTTTGCTTCGTCCCAAATAAGCATTCCTATAAAACCGGTAGCAATTACGATGCATAGCGTAATACTTTGTATTATAGCTTTTACTTATAGTCCACGTCTTAGTTTTCTAACTATGCTAACTTTCATTTTTGTAGGTGTAATGGGCTTGCCGGTATTCTGTAAATTTTCTAGCGGGATAAATTATTTTCTAGGAGCAGCAGGTGGTTATTATCTCGGCTTCTTAATCGGAACTCCTGTTATGAGCACTTTAAATGATAAGTTACCTAAGAATTTTGTAAACGTTACCATAATTTGTATTATCGGTCATACTATATTTTATCTATTCGGCGTTAGTTGGCTTGCAAGTATGATAGGTTTAAAACAAGCAATTTATAGCGGATTTATAATTTTCATTCCCAGCGGTCTTGCTAAACTTTTTGTTTTTTCTTCTTTATTTTCCTACGTTAAGAACCTAAAACGAAAGTAATTTTTAGAAATGAAAAAATGGATTTTTGACGAGGCTAAAGAAATCTTTAGCCTTCCGTTTATGGAGCTGATCTATCAAGCTCAAACAGTGCATCGTGCTAATTTTGATCCAAGTAAGATCCAAATCAGCAGCCTTTTAAGTATTAAAACAGGAAGTTGTCCTGAAAATTGTAAATTCTGTCCTCAATCTGCTCATTATAAAACTTATGTAGAAAAAGAACCTTTGATACAAATTGAGGAAGTAATTACGGCAGCAAAACGTGCTAAAGCAGCTGGTAGCACCCGCTTTTGTATGGGGGCTGCGTGGCGTGGTCCACGTGATGAGGACTTAAAGTTGGTTTGTGAGATGATTAAGGAGGTCAAAAAATTAGGTTTAGAAACTTGCGTTACGCTTGGTTTATTAAAAGAGCATCAAGCAGTTACGCTTAAAAAAGCAGGGCTTGATTTTTATAATCATAATATTGACACTTCCAAAGAGTTTTACGATAAAATTATTACCACTCGCACTTTTCAGGATAGGCTAGATACTTTGCAATATGTTCGAGCTTCCGGTATGAAAGTATGCTGCGGCGGTATTTTAGGAATGGGAGAAACAAATGATGATCGTATTAATATGATCTTAACTCTTGCCAATCTTGAAGAACCTGCTGAATCGGTAACTATCAATAAGCTAATAAAAATTCCAGGCACTCCGCTAGAAAATGTAGAAGATATTGATCCTTTTGATTTTGTTCGAGTAATAGCTTTAGCAAGAATAATGATTCCAAAATCATATATTCGTTTGTCGGCAGGTAGGGAACAAATGTCTGATGAATTGCAAGCTTTATGTATTATGGCAGGCATTAATTCAATATTCTACGGAGAAAAGCTTTTAACTTCAGCTAATCCAATGCCTACAAAAGATAATGAGTTATTTGAGAGACTATCTATAAAGTAATTATTAACTTTTTAATTATTTATTAATAATATCCATTGACATGGTCTAATATTTAAGTTATAATTGCGTCACGATTTAATTTTAAGGGGAAAAATCATGACAAAAATCTATACGGGGCCACAAACCTCAAAAAAAACATCTAGTTATTTTGATAGTGCTACAATTCATTTTCAAAATGCTACCAAAGCTGCAGCAGATTTCACAATGTATGCTACCTCAGCAACAGAACATGCTATTAATGTGATAGAAAATGGTGCGAGTGCTCTATGTTCTATTCAAAATGTTATTTCTGATGTGAACACTAATTATTCTTTTATATCTACATTTGCTCAAGCAGCTGTAGCAAGTCTTGCAACTTTTGCTTATTACAATCCTCCGGCTCTTATCGGTGCTTTTACCTTAGGAGCAATTGCAATTTCGCCGTCCGATTCTATCGGATGTGTAAAAGACACAATAAAAGCAGGGGTTGCTGCAGGATATGTGGTTTGTGAAACCCTGGAAGGTTTAGTAGAAGGAACAGCAGGTATAGTTTCTCTTATCGCTGATAATATCTACGGCGATACCGCAGAACTTGCCGGTGCTATTAATACTAATATGATAGAGTATCATAGCTAAAATATTGTTATCTCAAGTTGTCATTGCGAGGAAAAACTGTAAGTTTTAACGAAGCAATCTCAGGAGTATTATTTCATGAGATTGCCGCGTCGCTTCGCTCCTCGCAATGACGATTTAGCATCCACGCGGGCAGCACCCTGCGGGAATGACATAAAAAGTTACACGCTATAGTCAAATCAGTTGGATTTAATTACAAGAAGCAAGGAGCGAAGCCTATAACTAATAGGAGAGCGACGAGTGACATCGTCAGTGAATTCAAATTATTTGACTATAGTTAATCGTTTTATTATTTCTTCTCTATCAATCAAAGGTAAAACACCTGCAATTTCCGGTCCTGATTCTCTACCGGTTAAAGCAAGGCGAAGAGACAAAAATAACTCCTTACCTTTCTTGCCTGTTATATTTGTTATTTCTTTAGTCCAAATACTCCAGCTATCTTTAGTAATTTCTCCTTGCGGTAATAATTCTGCAGCTTGCTTTAAATAATCCTTATCTAAATTTAGATTTTCTACATTCGGAGTTTTATGACAAATCTCCCACCAATCTTTTACATCACGTAATTTTTGTAAATTAGGTCTTACCGATAACCAAAAATTTTCATCAATATACTCGGCATCGATTTCTTTAAGGCGGTCTTTTACTTCGTCAAAATCTAAACTTATCAATAATTTATGATTTAGTCTTTCCAAATCTTCCGGCTGATAGATAGTCGGGCTTTTAGAAAAGCTACTTATCTCAAACTGATCCGCTAGCTTATCCATTGATTTATAAGGTAAGATTTGTGCCGATGAACCAAGTAAGCTAAAAAAGCTAGCTATTGCCATAGCTTCAAGACCGATTTCTTTTCTAAGAGTTGCGATCTCAAACCCTCCCACTCGTTTAGAAATTTTCTCGTCTTTATTGATTATTAAACTTAAATGTCCAAAAGTCGGAGGAGTAGTATTTAAAGCCTCAAACATTTGAATTTGAATAGCGGTATTGCTAACGTGATCTTCACCCCTAATAATATGAGTAATATCATAATCAATATCGTCAATAACTGAGCATAACATATAAGTCATACTACCGTCTGCTCTTATCACTATTGGATCGCTTAAAGCCTTACCGTCATATTTAACTTCGCCTTTGATCATATCACGCCAGCTAATAGGTTCATGATTTACCAAAAATCTATAATGCGGTTTTCTTCCTTGCTCTATATATTTTTGTGTTTGCTCTTCTGTTAGATTTAAGCTAGCTCGATCATAAATCGGCGGTAATCCCTTAGATAATTGAAATTTACGCTTTAATTCTAGCTCTTCCGGAGTCTCATAGCAGGCATATAATCTTTTTTTGTCTAATAATAGATTTTTGATTTCATCATATCTACTTAAACGACTTAATTGATTAAATGTCTGATCCCAATTAAGATTTAAAAATTTTAAATCTTTTTCGATAGCGTCTTTATATTCCTGTTTACTACGCTCTAAATCCGTATCGTCAAATCTTAAAATAAACGGCCCGTTATGCTTCTTTGCATATAGCCAGTTAAGCAATGCTGCCCTGATATTTCCGACATGTAACATACCGGTTGGTGACGGAGCAAATCGTGTTATAATTTTTGTCATTTTTTATATCTTTTTATGTCATTCCTGCGAAAGCAGGAATCCATAGAACTATTCAATTAAATCTTTCCATTCAGGGTTAGCTTTTTCTATCAGTTCTATTTTCCAACTACGCTTCCATTTTTTCAAGTTTTTTTCTCTTGTAAGTGCTTCTTTAATATCAGTAAATTCTTCTGTATAAACAAGCTTTATAATATTATATTTTGAGGTAAAACCTTTTATTATTTTTTGTTTATGTTCATAAGTACGACGTATTATATTATTAGTAATACCAATATATAAAGTACCATGCTTATTAGAGCATAATATATACCCAATACATTTTCTGTTTTTTAGTTTTATTTTATGGATTCCTGCTTTCGCAGGAATGACATCAATCAAATCACGGGGTGACGCGCTAAACTGTTTACCCCTGTTTCTTCTCTAACTTCGCCTTATTGTCTTCAATTAGCTTCATTGCGTCGTCTAAGCTTAAATTCAGAAAATCATATTTTTTAGGTATTGAAATAAACTTTCCTATATATTTTATGTAAGGACCGAATTTACCGTAATCTATCGTAATTTCCTCGTCGCTATCTTTATGCACGCCGATTTTAAGAGGTAAGCTTAGAAGCTTCAATGCCATCTCAAGTGTGATATCGTTTTGATTCAAGCTAGGAGGCACGGGGCTACGTTTCGGCTTTACTTTGCCTTCTTGTTCACCAAGTTGAATATAAGATCCGTAAGGTCCTTTTTTTAAGTGTATTTCTATCCCGTCTTTATCAGTGCCTAAAATTTTATTCTCATTAGGAATAGCGGAAGGTTCGCCTTCATTTTCGTTATTATCGTTACCGCTAACAATGGATTTTCTGAAAGTACATTCAGGGTAATTACTACATGCTAAAAACGCTCCGAACTTACCGAGTTTTAAGCTAAGCTCACCCGTTTTACATGAAGGACAAACTTTAGATTCTTTATTCTCACCGAACAAGTGATAATCAAGGGCTTTCTGTACATAGCTAATAATCTCGGTTATTTTTTGTTCGTTTACCGATTCAATATTATGATTAAAACCGCTCCAAAAATTATTTAAAGCAGCTTTCCATTCAAGCTTACCTGCCGCTATTTCGTCTAACTCATTTTCAAGACCTGCGGTAAAATCATATTCTACATATTTCTTGAAAAAACCGACCAAGAATACCGTTACCAAACGTCCTAATTCTTCAGGCATAAAACGCTTTTTCTCAAGAGAGACGTATTTACGATCTTGTAAAACCGATAAAATACTAGCATAGGTCGAAGGGCGACCGATCCCAAGCTCTTCAAGTTTTTTCACTAAGCTTGCTTCCGAATATCTTGGAGGAGGTTCTGTAAAATGCTGATTAGGAATAATTTCTTTAGTTTTAAGCGGTTCTTGTTCTTTTAAAGGAGGCAGCATTTTATTTTCTTCTTCAGCCTCATCGTCCACACTTTCACGATAAACCTTATAAAACCCGTCAAATGCTATAGTCGAGCCATTTGCTTTTGCCAAATATTCTTTATTTTCCGAAGCTAAACTTGCAACTACCAAATCCATTATCACATTTTCCATTTGGCAGGCTATAGTCCTTTTCCAAATTAGTTCATAGAGTTTATAGTAATCCTTTTCTAGCTTTTCTTTTAAGCTATCAGGCGTATAAGTGATATTTGTGGGTCTTATTGCCTCATGAGCTTCTTGAGCATTTTTTACTTTGGATTTGTAAATTCTAGGGCTAGTCGGTAAATATTTGTCGCCGTAATTTTTATCGATTAAATTACGTATATCAGCTATTGCGTCATTTGATAATGTAACGCCGTCGGTTCTCATATAGGTAATAAGCCCTATAGTTTCCTTACCTATGTCAACGCCCTCATAAAGTTTTTGTGCTATTTGCATAGTCTTTTTAGCACTAAAACCTAATTTTCTTGCTGCTTCTTGTTGCAGTGATGAAGTGATAAAAGGAGGTTGTGGCTGACGTTTTTGTTGTTTCTTTTCTATCTTATCAACATGAAATTTTTGAGATTTTAATTTCTCAGTTAAATTTTTGGCATCTTTTTCCTTAATAATTGAGAATTTTTCTAACTTTTGATCGTTTACGTGAGTCAATTTAGCAGTAAATAGTTCGTTATTACTATTTTGCATTTTAAGGCTAATATCCCAATATTCTTCTGACTTAAAACGCTCTATTTCATCTTCTCGCTCACATATTAATCGCAGAGCCACAGACTGTACACGTCCCGCCGATTTACACCCAGGTAACTTACGCCATAAAAGAGGTGAAAGGGTAAAGCCGACTAAATAGTCTAAAGCTCTTCTTGCTTGCTGGGCATTTACTAAGTTAGTGTCAAGTTTTCTAGGGTTCTCAACGGCATGAATAATTGCTTTTTTAGTAATTTCATTAAAGGCTACCCTTTTGAAAAAATCATCGGATTTAACTTTATTCTTTTCTTTTATTACCTCTGCAACATGCCATGAGATAGATTCACCCTCACGATCCGGATCGGTTGCAAGATATACTGCATCAGCTTTTTTAGCATCTTTAACTATGGCATCTACATATTTACCGGCTTTATCGGAAATATCATATTTCATCGCAAAATTTTCATCAGGTAACACTGAGCCTTTTTTAGAAGGTAAATCTCTAATATGACCGAATGATGCAATGACCTTAAATTCATCACCTAAATATTTATTTATCGTTTTTGCCTTTGCCGGCGATTCTACTATTACTAATTTCATCGATGGTTATTTTTCATTATAAAAATAATTATTCTATTATTATTTGCCCCACTCTTTACTATGTCATTCCCGCGAAAGCGGGAATCCAGCGTAAAGCGAGATAAATCGAGCTTTTCAAAAAATCTTTTTGATCAAGATTTTATTCAAATAAAGCTTTTAAAAAGCTTTAAAGTATTGGATTCCCGCCTACGCGGGAATGACATAGAGCATTAGGCGTAAACTAATGATATTTTATTGCCGGCGTGACGTATTGCTTTGCCGGCGAGTTCTAATTCTAATATTACCGTATATATAATAGGAAGCGGTAATTCTGTCTCTTTTTGTAAATATTCAAAATCTATAGGTACTGCCGATAATAATTCCAATATAGCAGTACGCTCCTTTTGTGACGGTTCTTTAACATATCTCGTATTTAGTGTTTCTAGCTCAACAAAATCTTTAAATAACTCATCATCTTTTTTAATAAAATTTTCATATTGCGGTAAATTAGTTACAATGTCGTCTACTGATTCCACTAAATATGCTCCCTCTCTAATCAATTTATTTGTACCCTGACATCTTGGATCTAAAGGGAAACCGGGAACAGCAAATATTTCCCTATTCTGTTCAAGTGCAAATTTTGCAGTTATTAATGAACCGGATTTTAAGCTTGCTTCTACTACTACCACTCCTAAGGCTAGCCCCGATATTATCCGATTACGTTGCGGAAAATGTTTTCCAAGAGGTGTAGAGCGGATAGGTAACTCAGCTAATATTAAACCTTCTTCTGCTAAATTTTCAAATAGTTTTTTATTTTCCGGTGGATATATATGATCAATACCGCCTGCAATAACTCCGATAGTTTGAGAAATTGCAGCTTGATGTACGCTACTATCTATCCCCCTTGCTAATCCTGAAATAGTTATATACCCTTCGTTTACTAAATCATTTGCAATTTTATGAGCAAAGCTTCTTCCGTTTGCAGAAGCGTTTCTTGCACCTACTATTGCAACGCATTTATTATGATTTAATAACTCTATATTACCTTTATAGCTTAATATTGGTGGTGGATCATAAATTTCAAGTAATAATTTTGAATATTCCGGAGATTTATATGTGATAATCTTAGCATTATCTTTTTCGAGAAGTTCTAACTCTTTTTCAGCATCGCTTTTACTGAAAATTTTAATTGGTTTCGACTTTCCGCCTCGCAATGAAAAATCCGGAGCGTTATCTATGGCAGTTGCTGCATCACCGAATAATTTAATTAAACTAAAGAAAGTTTTAGGACCGATATTTTCACTCCTAATAAGACGTAAAATATTAATTGTTTCAACATCATAGGATATTTTAGGAGTAGAAAATAATTCTTTTAGCATTATTTAGGGTTATTTGATATGGGTTTTGGTTTAATTGTTAACGTCATTGCGAGGAAATTTACAATAGTAAATTGACGAAGCAATCTTGGGAAGGATTCCTGAGATTGCCACGCTCACTAACGTTCGCTTGCAATGACGAAAAAACCGATCCACGCGGGAATGACATAATACTACAGTTTCTCGGCATGTGAGCTTAAATAATGTGCTATACCTTCATGTGACGGGGTAATTGCTTCCTCACCTTTATGCCAGCCTGCAGGACAAACTTCGCCGTGCTTTTGATGATGAGTTAAAGCATCGATTACTTTTAATGTATAATTAATATCACGACCGATAGGTAAGTCGTTAACTAGCATGTGACGTACTATGAAATCTTTATCAATTAAAAAAGTTCCACGCAAAGCAACACCGTCTTCATTAAGTACGTTATATTTTGAAGAAATATCCTTTTTTATATCGGAAACCATTGGAAATTGTACTTGTCCAAGTCCGCCTTTATTATGCGGAGTATTTTTCCAAGCTAAATGGCTAAAATGAGAATCAACGCTAACAGCTACTAATTTAGTACGTCTTTCGGTAAATTCACCAAGCTTATTGTGAAATGCTATAATTTCCGATGGACAAACAAAAGTAAAATCTAGAGGATAAAAAAATAACACTATATTATCCCCTGCAGCATAATCGCTAAGTTTAAACTTTTCGTCTATATTATTATTAGGCATAATAGCTTTAGCTGTAAAATCCGGAGCAGTTTTGCCGACAAATACTGACATATTCATAACCTTTTATTAATTAATAATCTGATATGATATATAAAACTAATTATTATTACAATAATAAATCTTTATAAATTGCTACTTATCTATTTTCTTTTCCGAAGAAGCTTTTAATTGGTTAAATATAGTTAACGCTCCGGTTACAAAACTACTCGGTTCTGAAAGATTTGCGGGTAAAATTACGGTGTTAGTATCTTTAGCCAAATTACCGAATGCACTAATATATTGCTCGGCTATTTTAAGAGCTACTGCATCGCTTCCTCCCGTTTTTTGTACGGCAGCTGCAACAATCTCAATACTATTTGCCGTGGCGGTAGCGACTAAGCCTATTGCTTCAGCTTCACCTTTTGCTCTGTTAACTTGATCTGTATAAGAAGCTTCTGAATTCAGTACGATTTGTGCTTTTTCACCTTCTGCATGGTTAATTTTTGCTTGCCTATTACCTTCCGATTCTAGAATTTGAGCTCTTTTTTGACGCTCTGCCGCTACTTGCAATTCCATAGCTTTAAGTATAGTTTGCGGAGGTTGAATATCTTTAATTTCATAACGCATACATTGTATGCCCCAATTTATAGCAGCCTGATTAATAGCTGCTACAATTGCTACGTTTAAAGTTTCGCGCTCTTCAAAAGTTCTATCTAAAGGGAGTTTACCGATTTCCGAACGCATAGTAGTTTGAGCAAGCTGCGTTATAGCATAGTAAGGATTATTAACACCGTAAGACGCTGCCATCGGATCAATAATTTTAACATATAAAACACCGTCGATAGATAATGTTACGTTATCGTTTGAAATAGCTGTTTGAGCGGTAACGTCTATAGCTTCTTCTTTTAAAGTATGTTTGTATGCTACTCTCTGAATGACAGGGATTAGTAAATTTAAACCAGGTTGTAGTACTTTGTCAAATTTTCCAAGTTTTTCTACTACCCATGCTTGTTGTTGAGGTACAACTTTAACCATTTGTATTATAACTAAAATCGCTATAATACTGAAAATTAATAATGCATATTCCATAATTCAATACCTTTTTTTATTTCCACTCTATATTATTTTTAATTATAAAAAAAGGATTTAAATTAAACGAGTATACATTAATTATATATTTTTTTATCAATAAAATGGGTTTTAATTACTTTGAGTAAAGAAAGAATGCTTGAATATTCTTCAAGTTGTTCATTTATATTTTTTATCTCATTTAAAGCACTATTAAAATCTTTCTGTAATAAATAAGTTTCAGCGGCTTTATTTTGTTCTAGTGTTTTAAGTAAAATACTTTGTAAAAATCTATAATAATAGTCATCTAGTTTAGGTATATCAGACATAATAATAAATCATATAATTATTGAGATTTTAATTTATATATAAATTTTTTAATAATTCAATAATTTTTAACTAGACTTACATATACTTAAGTCTTTATCTACTATGTTGGAATCTATATTTAAACAGTCAAGGATTGAATGAAATACATAATCATGGCTAATTTCGGTATTAGCATAATTTTTAATTGAGTCTACCGATTCAGGATATTTTTCTTTAAAATCATCTGATACCCAAACTATAAGCGGCACTGTTATTTGTTCTGCAAGTAGTGGACCACCGTGACCGTAATAACCATTTTCTCCTAGCGATTCGCCGTGATCGGATACATATAATAAAAAGGCATTTTTATCTTTAAGCAAATCTATTAAATTAGATAAAAAAAAATCAGTGTATAAAATTGAATTATCATAACTGTTAACTAAAGCAAGCTTATCGCAATCACTTGCATCTCCCTTAACCTTAATAGGACAGGTAGGGGTAAAATACTCAAACTCTTTTGGATATCTCGCATTATAGTTCCAATGGCTGCCGGAAGTGTGAACTACTAAAAATTGTTTCTCTGAGTTTGTTATTATTTCTTTTATAAAAGGTAATATTTTTTCATCATGATCATTTAAAGAAAATAGAGCAGAGCCGCCCGGTACTATAGTAAAATTAACGTCATTATATATATTACTGAGGTCAAAATTTGCGAAACTCCTCATTAAAGTTTGAGTACCGATCCAGGTAGTATTAAAGCCAAGATTTGTTAAAATTGATAAAAAGCTGTTCTCTTGTCTAGTATTTTCAATTTGACTTGCAGGATAACGTGAAAGTAATGACGGTACAGAAAGATAGGTAAGATTAGAAGAGGATTTAGCTTTGAAAGAAGTTAGATTTTGAGCAGTTTTTAAGTAAGGAGTCGTATCTCTTTCATAACCGTTAATACCGAAATGATCAAATCTTGCCGATTCTCCTATAACTAAAACACCGATAATATCTTTATCTGACTTATCTATAAAGTTATATTGCTTACTAATATCTATACATGTATAATTTTTATCACCAAAATTTCCAGCAAAATTAAGGTAGCTATTATGTAAATACTGAATGGGAAAGTAATTTTTTAGTATCTTAAATGAAGGAGTAATAATATTATATACAAAAATAAGTAAGCAAGCGGCAGATAATAATTTTGTTACGAATGATTTAGAATTTTCGGCAGCAAACGATTTGAGAGTATAAAAACAGGTAAAAAGGCAAAAAATTATCCATATTACTAACTTAATGCTGATTAATTCATAAACTTCGTTTAAATCCGTTGAGAAAAAACTCCCTATTACTTGTTTAGTAGGATTGATTTTGAAGAAATAAATGTAATAACTAGCAATAGCGGATGTTATAAATAAAAACCCTACGCCGATTTTTAACACTAATTTATGTACGCTAAGACCAAAAAATGCTATAAAAGAAAATATATAAATATAACAAAAATCTTTTGATAGCTCTAATATCCCTCTAAAAATCGTTGCTTTATAATAATCAAATTTATAAATCAATATTGCGGTATTAAATAACAAACAATAAATAAAGGCTAAAATAGCCGATAATTTAATTAATTTCGTATCTAAATGTTTTTGAATAGTTTTTAGCATATATAAGTAATATAAGATAAATAGTAGAATTAATAACTACCATGATCATAAAAAATCTTCAAGAATTTTATCCGCTTTTAATACCAAATGCTCCGCTTATCGCTATTGATTACGGAAGCAAAAAATTAGGAATCGCATTATCTAATCAAGAACGTAGTATTGCTATGCCCTTAAACACTATAATTGAGATAAATAAAAAAATCGTTATTACTTCCTTGCTTAATATTATCGAAAAATATAAAGTTTGTGGTGTTGTAGTAGGTCTACCGATTGATATGAACGGAGCAGTAACGGAGCAAACAAATATAGTGATGAAATTTGCAGAAGAATTAACAAAATCTGTAAATTTGCCTATATATTTACAAGATGAAAGACTAACTACAAAAGCTGCAAATAATTTCCTTAAATCATTCAGCGTTAAAAGAAAAGACCGTAATAATAATGATGATGCCGTAGCTGCTAGTATGATTCTTGAAACAGTGCTTGATTCTATAAAAAATATTTAATTAGGAAAGAATTGAGGAGTTATTGCATGGGTCAATTTTTCGTCATTGTGAGAAGAATTACGTAGTAATTCAACGAAGCAATCTAGTAAAAAATTCTGTAAATCAGAATTTTTTTAATTATTTTTTACTTCCTTGCCACGTCGCTTCGCTCCTCGCAATGACGATTTGGCATCCACACAACAATCGTTGATAATTATACTCTGCTGCTTTCAAGAATTGCTCTTTGTTATCTTCATGGATTCACGTACTCACTTATTAAGTATAAGCTGCGTGCGTTCACCATTTGATAACAAATTCAATTCTTGAAATCATTTGAGTATATATATTCTTAGCTTTGAAAAAACCTTATTGTAAAGATATATTATTTATGATAGAAACGATTCGATAAAAATAAATAAAATATATCATGAAAATATTAATTCTAGGTGTTACCGGTATGCTGGGTAACAGCATGTTTAGGTTTTTAAGTCAGGATAGTAAGTTTGACGTTTATGCGACAGCCCGAAATAATTCCGCTCGTTCTTATTTTTCTAAGGATTTATCCGATAAATTAATTACAAATGTAGATGTTGAGAATCATGATTCATTAGTTGAGGTCTTCAATAAAATAAAACCCGATGCCGTCATAAATTGTATAGGGCTTGTGAAACAACTAGCTGATGCAAACGATCCGTTAAAAGCATTGCCAATAAATAGTTTGTTACCGCATAGGCTAGCTAATTTATGTAAATTAGCTAATTCAAGGTTAATCCATATTAGTACTGATTGTGTATTTTCAGGAAAAAAAGGTAATTATAAGGAAAGCGATTTTTCTGATTGCTATGATCTTTACGGTCGTTCTAAATTCCTTGGCGAAGTAGATTATCCGCATGCTATTACGCTGCGTACTTCTATTATAGGTCATGAGCTAGCAGGTAATAGAAGCTTAATCAATTGGTTTTTAAGTGCAGAAGGGCAGGTGAAAGGTTTTGAAAAAGCTATTTATTCAGGATTCCCGACAGTAGAGCTTGCAAGAATAATAAGGGATTTTGTATTACCGAATAAAGAACTGCATGGGCTTTATCATGTTGCATCAAAACCGATTAATAAGTTAGAATTGTTAAAATTAGTAGCGGAAATATATAATAAAGAAATCGATATTATTCCATCGGATGAGCTTGTGATAGATCGTTCTCTAGATGCTACTAGTTTTAACGAGGTAACGGGATATACGCCTCCTGAGTGGAAGGAGCTTGTAAAGCGTATGTGTGAGTTTAAGTAGGCTTGTGTCATACCGTGGCTTGACCACGGTATCCAGCTTAAAAATTATTGATATTAAAAGTTATTTTTTGGATACCGTGGACAAGCCACGGTATGACAGTTAACTTCAAAAATAGGTACTAAATAAATAATGTTTGTAGATAAAACTTTAATGATTACAGGAGGCACCGGTTCGTTTGGTAATGCGGTGCTTTCTCGTTTTCTTAAATCCGATATTATCAATGATATTAAGGAAATTAGAATTTTTAGTAGAGATGAAAAAAAGCAAGAGGATATGCGTATTGCTTTAAATAACTCAAAACTTAAATTCTATATCGGGGATGTACGTAATTATAAAAGTATTGATGAGGCAATGCATGGTGTAGATTATGTATTTCATGCCGCCGCTTTAAAGCAAGTTCCGACTTGTGAATTTTATCCTATGGAAGCAATCAATACTAACGTGTTAGGTGCTGAAAATGTTTTAAGTGCTGCTATTAATAACAAAGTTACAAAAGTTATTGTACTGAGTACCGATAAGGCTGTATATCCAATTAATGCAATGGGATTATCTAAAGCATTAATGGAAAAGTTAGCAATAGCAAAAGCACGTATGCGTTCTCCAGGTGAGACTGTGCTTTGCGTCACTAGATATGGTAACGTTATGGCATCTCGTGGTTCGGTAATTCCTCTTTTTATAAATCAAATAAAACAAGGTAAGGAATTAACCATTACAGAACCGTCAATGACACGTTTTTTAATGTCGCTTGTAGATTCCGTAGATTTAGTTTTATATGCGTTTGAGCATGGGCGTCAGGGTGATATCTTCGTACAAAAATCTCCGGCAAGTACAATTGAGGTACTTGCAAAAGCATTACAAGAAATATTCGATAGCAAAAATGAAATACGTTTTATCGGTACACGTCACGGCGAAAAACATTACGAATCGCTAGTATCATCTGAAGAAATGGCAAAAGCTGAGGATTTAAGGGATTATTACCGTATTCCTATGGACGGGCGTGATCTTAATTATGCAAAATATTTTGTTGAAGGTGAAAAGAAAGTAGCACTTTTAGAGGATTACACTTCCCATAATACAAAACGTTTAAATTTAGAAGAAGTAAAAGAGTTATTACTGACGCTTGATTACGTACAAGAGGAGCTAAAAAATGCTTAAGGTAATGACGATTGTCGGTACTCGTCCTGAACTTATTAAATTATGCTGCGTGATTTCCGAGTTTGATAAATATACTAATCACCTCCTAGTTCACACTGGTCAAAATTATGCATATGAATTAAATCAGGTTTTTTTTGATGATATGGGGATTAGAAAACCTGATTATTTCTTAGAAGTAGCAGCAGATAATACGGCAAAATCTATCGGGCTTATTATCGAAAAAGTAGACGAGGTACTTGAGAAAGAAAAACCCGACGCCGTTTTATTTTACGGCGATACTAATTCGTGTTTATCGGCGATTGCTGCTAAACGCCGTAAAATTCCGATTTTTCATATGGAAGCAGGAAATCGTTGTTTTGATCAGCGTGTACCTGAAGAAATAAACCGTAAAATCATTGATCATATTAGCGACATTAACATTACGTTAACCGAGCATGCAAGACGTTATTTAATTGCTGAAGGTTTGCCTCCTGAGCTTATTTTTAAATCAGGCTCGCATATGCCTGAAGTTCTTGACCGTTTTATGCCTAAAATATTAAAGTCGGATATTTTAGATAAATTATCGCTAAAATCAAAGCAGTATTTCTTAATTAGCTCACATCGTGAGGAAAATGTCGACGTCAAAAATAATCTGAAAGAATTATTAAGTAGTTTACAAACGCTTATTAAAGAGTATAATTTTCCGGTAATCTTCTCGACACATCCAAGGACTAAAAAAAGGCTTGAGGATTTAGAGGGGTTTAAGGAGCTTGGTGATAAAATAAGATTTTTACCGGCTTTTGGTTTTACGGATTACGTTAAGCTCCAGATGAATGCATTTTGTATTTTATCCGATAGCGGTACTATTACTGAAGAAGCATCTATACTTAATTTACCTGCTTTAAATATTCGAGAAGCACATGAACGTCCTGAAGGTATGGACGCCGGTACGCTTATTATGTCGGGCTTTAAGGCTGAACGGGTACTACAATCGATGAAAGCTATCACGGAAGAACACGAGAATAACAAACGTTCGCAAGATATTGTAGCCGATTATGCTAAAGCGGGAGTTGTATCAAAGAAAATATTACGTATAGTTTTAAGTTATGTGGATTATGTTAACCGTACGGTGTGGTTTAAAAAGTAATCCTATTATCCTATTCATTATTATCATATCAAAAGCATGAAATTCTTTAAATCAATAAAATTTAATACTTCATTTTTAAGTGTTTTTTTACTGATAACTCTTATATCTTCTTTTTGCTATTCTAAAGAAAATTCTTATAAAAAAATAGTTTTCCTTGTTAGTACAGAGACATTCGGTGGCAAAGGCGTATACGCAATGTATAATGAGATGAAAAAAATAGGTCATGATGTCAAAATTGTAATAGTACCTCATCCTCATCCTAATATTCAAGGAGGAATAGATACCGAGTTTATTAGTAAATTTGATACACAAGACGTGATATATCCATGTGGTGAGTATACTTCTTATTCAAATGTTAATACAAAATGTGAAATTTCTGAACTAAAAAATTATCAACCGGATTTTATCTTTACGCAAAACCCTTACGAAAATTTTCAAGGCTATATATCAGAACCTTTTACGGCTGCTAATTTGTATAAGAGTTTTAGAGGAACTAAAACAAAAATTATGTATGTAGTTTATGGTCCGCATATCTTTCATCAAAAAAATATTGATGATGATAAGTTATCAAGTTTCATAGAGACGGTATTTGTTGACTCGGAAAGTACAAAAGATATTTTTATTAGTAATTATAAATTTCCTAAGGATAGAGTTATTGTTTCAGGTTATCAACCATACTATGAAGTAAGAAATTATAATATTAAAGAAAAACCAAACTCGGAAACCATTTTATGGCTTCCTAGATGGGAATTATCATTTAAAAATAGAGATTTATATGAAGGAGGTTCTACTTTCTTAAATTATCACTATTTTTTCTATAATTATGCATTACAACATCCTAATATTCATTTTATCATAAGACCACATGTTACACTATTTACCTATGCGGTCGGTAAAAATTACTTAAGCCAAAGTGATATGGATAATATATTAAGTAGGTTTAATTCTTTAAGAAATGTTACTATTTCTGCACATGCATTCAGGTCGTTACTAGATGATATAATGGTGTCGGATATTGTAATAAGTGACGGTACGTCATCTCTTGCTGAAGTAGTAGTTGCAGATAAGCCTATAATTTACTTAAGTAATGGTTGGAATAATGAATTTAATAGCAATGCTCTATCTAAAGAATTAAAAAAATATATGTATTTTGCTTATGAGCCGCAGGATATTATTAACTATATAGAATTTATTAAGCAAAATCATTATTTACCTTATCATGAAAATAATAAGGGTAGAAATCAATTTAAAAAGATGCTTGATCCTGTAGAAAACCCTGCTGCATTTATTGCAGAATATTTGTTAAAATTATAATAATTAAAATATGTGTATATTAGAAAAAATTTATAATGATGGGGAAAGATTAATTCCTGGAGAAACACATGATATTTCAGAGGTAATTCGTCATAAAAGTAGTTATAAGATTTTTAAAAAAATTATAGAAACCGATATACTTAATAGCCCATTAATGCTAAATCAAAAAATAAAAATTTTAGATATAGGTTGTGGAACAGGACACGGAACTTTCATGCTTAGCGATATATTAGGAGTAGAAATTACAGCAATAGATCTCAGTAAAGAATCTATAATTTATGCTGAACAAAATTATGAAGCATCTAATATAAAATATATTGAATCTGATTTAGTTAGTTTTATTAAAAAGGCAGAAGAATATGATTATATTGTATCAAGACATGCACTTGAGCATATTGAAGACGGCTTAAATCTAGTACTTAATCTTAAATATAAAAAACGATTAATAGTAAATGTACCTTTTAATGAGGCAGAAGGAAATATATATCATTTAGTGAATTGGATTACTGAAAAAGACTTTGAGTCATATCAGAACAAAGAATTTTTCTATGAAGGATTAGATGGAATAACTTCAGATAAACGTTCTGAAGAAAATCCTCCTAATTCTATAATCTGTATATCCAGTAACTCAGATTTAAAGCCGGTAAAAAAATTATTTAGCTATCCAATTACTGCTTGGAATCCTGAATTTTTAGAAAAGTTAGGGCTTCAATCTCAAGGTATATTAAAACAACTTCAACAAGTGCAAAATGCATTTAAAGATAGCGAAGAGAAAAATTTGAGCTATGAAAGTAAATTAAATAATACTGTAACAGAGCTAAATAATGCTTTAGAAGAAATAAAAATTCTTAAAAATAAATTAATTATTAGCGAAGAAGAAAAATCTATTTTTCTAAAACTCTATAGAAAATTTAAACAATAAAACTAACATTTTATAAATTATTTTTAAAATTTATGACAACTAAAAAAGATAAACCTCTAAATATTTATCATCCTTTAGTTTCCATTATTATACCTGTCTATAATGGGGCTAATTATATGTGTGAAGCTATAGATAGTGCTTTAGCTCAGACTTACAAAAATATCGAAATTATTGTTGTTAATGACGGTTCCAAAGATAATGGAGAGACAGAAAATGTAGCATTATCATATGGTGATAAAATACGCTATTTTCATAAAGAAAACGGAGGTTGTGGTTCGGCTTTAAATTACGGTATAAAAAACATGAAAGGGGAGTATTTTTCATGGCTTAGCCATGATGATATATATTACTCTAATAAAATCGAGAAGCAAGTTAACATATTAAGTGAGTTAGATAATAAAAATACTATCATTTATGGCGGTTATGAATTAATTGATGAAAAAGGAAACTCTCTACGTTATATTAAACCGGATAATGTGCTACCTATAAATAAACTTAATATTTCTTTATTACCTTTATTACGAGGATTAATACATGGTTGTTCGCTATTAATTCCTGCTAAATATTTTCATGAAGTCGGTATATTTAATGAAGCTTTACCGACAACACAAGATTATGATTTATGGTTTAAAATTTTCCGTGTTGCTTCTATTTATTTTGATGAGTCTATCCTAATTAAATCTCGTTTTCATTCAGAGCAAGGTAGTAAAAAAATATCAAATCATAACGAAGAGTGTAATGTATTATGGTCATCGTTTCTTCGTGAGTTAACAGAAGAAGAAATGATCAAAATGGAAGGTTCCTCTTATTTATTTTTAACTCGTACAGCTAATTTTTTATCAAATAATACTCCTTATAAAAAAGCCTGTGATTTAGCAAATACTATGGTAAAGCAAGTATTAAATGATACTAAAGTTAGTGTTATTATACCGGTATATAATAGAATAAATTGGGCAATTGAAGCTATAGAAAGTGTACTTATTCAAACACACAAAAATTTTGAGATACTTATAATAGATGATGGATCGACTGATGATACATCAGAATTAACTTCAATATGCAAAAAAGATAAAAGAATAAAATATTTTTATAAAAAAAATGAAGGACCTGCTGCTGCACGTAACTTAGGTATTAAAAATGCTATAGGAAAATATATTGCTTTCCTTGATTCGGACGATTTATTTTATAGGGATAAAATAGAAACCCAATTAAAATTTATGGAAGAAAATAATTTTATATTTTCTCATACTTCATATCAAAAAATAAATGAAAAAGGAAAATATATAGAATCTGTTCATTCCGGGTTTTTTAGTGGAAATGTTTTTCCTCAAGTCATACAAACTTGTCCAATAGCAATGCCGACAGTTATGGGAACTTTGACATTATTCCAAGAAAATTTATTTCCTGAAAATATAAGAAGTGGTGAAGATTGTTGTTTATGGATATCTATTGCTAGTAAAAACTTAATAGGCGGTATAGACAAAGAATTGTCTAAAGTACGAATTAGCGGTGGTACTAATACATTTATGGACCCAAATAAATATTCAGTAGGTTTAATAAATATTACTTCTTATGTTCTTAATGATTCTTATTTAAGTAAATTTAGTCCGTTTACTATTAATTTGTTATTAGCAGCTGTTACACAATTAAGATTACTAGAAAATAAAAATGAAGACTATAAAAAAAGTAATATTTCTTTTTTCAAAAATAACTATGTAATTCAAAAAATACGAACCTATTGCTTTGTGACAAAAATTTTGATTTTATTAACTATTACTTCTTTAAGGCACAATGGAATACGTGCAACTATATCCAAAATACGTAGATGGCTTAGAAAGCATATATAAATAACTATTCCTCAAGTACCTTAACTTTTGAGCCATCACCGATTTTAGTCATACCTTCGGTAACGACTAAGTCACCTTCTTTAATATCGTTAGAGGTAATTTCAATTAGACCTTCTGTACGTGTGCCGATTTTTACATATAATTGTTTTACGGTATCACCGTCTATTTTATAAATAAAATTACCTTGATTATTTCGTTGAATACAATTTTCAGGAACGGTTAGATTTTTATGAGGATTAATTATAAGCTTAACATCTACAAAGCTATTATGCAGGATTTTTGTCCCCATAGGTAAAATAATTTTGGCTGTTAAAGTACCGTTATCTGATAAGTAGTGCGATACTGCCCCGATTGTACTTTTAATTTTTCCTGCAATTAAAACTTCAGTATCGACTCCAACTTTTCCGCTTAAAGACTCCGGCAATTCAATAAAAATACTTTGTGAGTTTTCTGTTCCGGTAATGCTAAAAAGATAGTCGCCTATTTTTACTTCATCGCCGACCATAGACTTAATTACGCCTATTTTACCGGAATAGGGTGCAGTAATTATCATATGTTTTTAAAGCTTTGGAATAATTAAATTTTGCATCTTCAAGCTCGCTTTTTGACCTTTTATATTCCTCGTTGCTTACAAATTTTTTAGCAAATAAAGCTTCTTTTCTATTATAATCTTCTTGTTTTGTATTTAATAAAGCTGCTGCTCTAGATTTAGTGGTTTCTGCTATGTTCTTATCTATAACCAGCAATATATCTCCTTTTTTTACTATTTCTCCTTGATGTGCTGAGACTTTTTCAACTACTCCAGTAGCATTAGCATAATAATCACGACTATTATCATTCTGGCATTGCCCTACAATATTAAATATGTCGTAAAGCTCGGCAATTTGTACTTTAGTTGCTGTTACTCCTGTAATTTTTTCTTCTTCCTTTTTACTTGCCACAGTAGAAAGTGAGATAAGTAAGGTAAAAAGAACAATAAGTTTTGCAGGCATAATATTATACTTTAAGTTGAATAGGTGTCATCTAGTTAGTTTGTCTGCGTTAGGTATTGCCCGCGTGGATTAATTTCACCTCTGTCATCCCGTGGCTTGACCACGGGGTGACATATTGGGTTTACCGCTCCACGCAACAATACCTCCAAGTTATGACAAAGTATGCTTTTTAAGTTCCTCATCCGTTAACCATTTATATTCTTTTTCTAGAATTTCAAATCTGATTTTTTCTAATTGTTCATCAAGATCAGGTTCAGGAACGATAGCAGAACCCATAAATTCAAATCCTTGATAGTTAATTTTTAGTTTCTTACAAGTCTCTTGTAATGATAGTAAATTTTCTTCTATATCATCAATAAATATTATTGATTGCGGATAATAATCTGTTTTGCGTAATACATATTCAAGTACGCTTCCTTTATCATATTCCGCAGTATAAATTATGCCATCTTTTAATGTAGGTTTACCGTAACCGATATTAAAATCCTCGATTGTTATTTCATCTTCTAAAGGTGAAAATTCTTGAAAATTTACCTTTAATTCAGTGAGTTCACGAACTCTCCATTCGATCATATCTTCAATTACGCCGAATTTACCGGTAGGAAGTTTAGTAAGCCCCATTGCCGGAATATTTTTTTCTTTAAGTAGAGTAAATATTTTTAAAATATCTGAATTAACGAACCTAGATTTTTTTCCTTTAAGAATAACGCTAAGTAATAATTCACATTCTTTTCTAGTAAGTCTTTTTTCAATGCTCTTCATTAATTCTTTTCTATAATCATGTGTTAACCTAGACTCATCAGTATCCATCACAATTACGTCATCAACGTCAAAAAGTACCAAACTAGTATTATTAGCTTGTTCTACTGCTTCTATAACTTCTTTAAAATCATGAACTTTATTTATTTTGCTATACATATTTGTTTTTTATTTAATATTACTTATCACTTCTTCTAAGGAATTTGTCATTACCTTTAAGTCTTCTTCTCTAGATAAATTATGGTGGCCGTCTTTAATTAGCTTCATTACTATTTGTTTACTTGTTATTTTTTCTAATAATTTTACTGAAACATTATAAGGCACGTCTTCATCTAACATTCCATGAATTAGATGTACCGGTATATTTATATCAATCTGTTTCTTTGTCAATAATAAATGTTTTTTTGCATCTTCTATCAGTTTATAGCTTATAGGATATTTATGATCGCAATTCTTACTACCTACCTCTAATACTCCCTCTTTTTGCATCTTACTTTGATCATCTAGCGATATATTTTGCCAAATATCTTCGGTAAAATCCGGAGCAGGGGCTACACACACAAGTCCTTTTATTCTATCAGGAAATCTTAAAGCCGCAAGAAGTGCAAGCCATCCTCCCATGCTCGAACCTACTAATATCGCCTCCTTATCAATTAATTTGTCTAAAATTAGTGATACTCCTTCTAACCAATCACTAATTGTTTGTTCCTCAAATTGTCCCGATGCGTTTCCATGGCCGAAATTATCAAAAACAATAAAATTATAATTGTTTTTTTTACAATAATCTATTAAATAGATAGCCTTGGTTGATTGCATACTAGACATCAAGCCGTGTAAAAAAATTACAGATGGAATATTTGTATTAATTATTCTATAATTATCATAGACAATAAATTTGTCTTGTGTTTTATTATAAAGCTTGTGCATTTTAAATAATTATTTTAATAGATTGAGATTTAATGCCTTTATTAAAGTCAAGTAAACGATACAATAAATATACTATTTTGCAAGTAGTTCCTGCTCTAGTTTCGGGAGGGGTTGAAAGAGGTACTATAGAAGTTGCAAAATATCTTAAAATTCTCGGTCATACTCCTATCATAATTTCAGCAGGCGGTACTCTAGTTAAAGAGTTAGATAAGGAAGATATATTGCATATTGAAATGAATAGTAGCAGTAAAAATCCTTTTGTAATTCTGAATAATGCAAAATTGATAGCAGAAATAATCAAAAAATATAATGTTGATATAGTTCATACAAGATCAAGGGCACCGGCATGGAGTTCATATCTAGCCACAAAATGGACGAATGCTAAATTTCTGACTACTTTTCATGGGGTTTATAATATTCCAAATAGTTTTAAAAAATATTATAATAGCATAATGCTAAAAGGCGAGAAAGTTATTGCTGTATCCAATTTTGTAAAACAACATTTGCTTGAAAACTATAAAATTGATGAAGATAAAATAGTAGTAATTGAACGTGGAGTAAATTGTGATTATTTTGATCCGGCAAATTTAACACCCGAAAAACTTAAAAAATGTCGTGATAAATATGATGCACCGAGCAACGTGCCGATAATATTAATGCCTTCTAGAATGACAAGTTGGAAAGGGCATCTTGTTCTAGTAGAAGCATTAAGTAAGTTAAAACATAGAGATTTTTATTGTTTAATGGTTGGTGATATATCTAGACATCCCAATTTTACTAATAGAGTCAAAGAGCTTATAGCTGCTCTAAAACTTCAAAATAAAATTCAAATTTTTGGTAATGATTCGGATATAATAAACCTATACGGGATTTCCGATATTATCGTTTCTGCCTCAATCGAGCCTGAAGCTTTCGGACGTACTATTATAGAAGGGCAGGCGATGGAGAAGCTTGTTATTGCAACTAATATCGGCGGGGCAGTAGAAACGATAAATAATAATATAACCGGTTTCCACGTAGAACCAAATAATGCCGAAGCGTTAGCAGAGAAAATCGATTATTGTTTCTCGATTTTAGGCACTGATACTGCTAAGAAAATCCAAGAAGCAGCAAGACATACGGTAATTAATAATTTCTCTCTTGATCTGATGCTTAGAAAAAATCTTGAAGTCTATAAAGAAATCTTAAAAAACTCCCATAATTAAAATTTTATTATAATCGCTATTAGTTAGTAGTGTGGTTTATGTCATTCCCGTGTGGCATTGTTATGTAGATGCCTAATCGTCATTGCAAGCGACTGTAGTACTTGTTGCATGACTCAGTTTTTTTTTGTTATCCTGTGATTTATTCACGGGATCCAGTTAAAAATACTAATAATATTAGTATTTTTAGTTGTGTTACTGGATACCGTGGACAAGCCACGGTATGACACCCAGCAGGCTTTCCAAGCCATGCAACAATGCCTTCCAACAACGGGGGGAAGGAAGAAAAAACATATATAAAAAAACTATATTACTCTTCATTTACTTGGAATATATAGGATTGAATAGAATAGCTATTCTCCTAATAATTTTATTTCAGCATACAAATCTTCAAAATTTATACACTGGTCATAAAAATTATTATAGTCATGAGATTTACCGTCATGATGTACTACAAGCATTAAAGTTTCCGGTAAAAATTCTTTTAAAGCTTGTTGTGCATTTTCTATAGATATTTTATCAAGATTGGCAAATACCTCGTCTAAAATTAATATTTTAGGGTTTGAAATTATAGCTTTAATGATTCCAATTTTTTTCTTTTGACCGCCACTTGGTGCATTTATTACATCATAATTTTTATCACTTAAGTGCGTAATTAATGTAGCTAGATCTAATTTTATAAATAATGTGTTAATTTTTTCTTCTAATGATTGTTTATTACTTTTAATGGTTGATTCATCAAGACCGGAGGTTATTACTTCAAATAAAGTAGATTGAGCCGGTATGTAACTATTCTGATCAATAAATATTATTTTTGGATTTTGATAATGGGTAGGTATGGAAATTTCGCCAACGCTATGGCATGGGTCAGCAATACAATTTACTAAACTCTTTAAAAAAGTAGTTTTGCCTTTTCCTGAGGAAGCTGAAAGAAGATAATGTGCTCCTAGTTTTAATACTAATTTTTCAAAACTCAAAATAGTTCTTTCTTCTATAATTAGGTTATAATCAGAAATTACAAGTTCATCATTTGTATCATTAGTAGTCCATGTTATTCCTTTTTTATCCTCGGAAGAAATTGCTTCTATTAATTTCGTAATTCTTGCTTGTGATATAACTGCTCCACTAAAGATTATTTTTAATGAGGAACTTGTTAAAAATGGTTTTATAGTTTCAAGCCAAGGATTAAGTAGTAGAGCTTGCTCAAGCGTAATCTCTCCATTTTTTACTTTATAAATATAGTAAAGTGATTTTATGAATTTATCTGAGATATCTAGTATAGTGGTCACAGTATTTTTTGTGCTATCTAAAAACAGCATTTTCTTTGATATTTCTTTTTTAGCTTTAAGTTGTTTGGCGTATTGGTTTTGTACAAATTGAGCAGAATCAGTTAACAAGATATTTGAAGTATTAGAGGATATATTTCTTACTATAGAAGCTTTATTTTCATTAATTTTCTCTGCTTCTTTCCGGTAAGAAATATCTAGTTGATATAATATATTTAAAAATCCTTGCTTAATATTTTCAAACTCATTAAATATAATAGCTCCTGGAACTAAATTCATTATATCTTGCAATGCAATAAGCTGTATAATTTTTTGAGTGGTTAAATTCCCTAATTGTAAAATTCCAATAGTGAAAGTATTATGAAGATCATTAAATAAATTATTAGTAATAGCTTCTATATCCTTTAGCCTTAAGATTTTACTTTTATATTCCTCGTTTAGTAACAGTTCTAAAGCTTTTTGTTCGATTAAATCTTGAGTATTTTGTGTTAAAGAAGTTTTATATGATTGGAATAGAGTGCTTATTATATTTTTTCCGCACCATAAAATACTGATTTTTGCTCCTTGAGAAATAAGAGGTCCTATAGCAGCATTAGGGTCCTGTATGAGTAAGGTCAATGCAATTAATGTATTGCCATCATTTCCGGTGTAGTTAATAAAACTACTATTTATACATGCTTCAATTAAATCTAAAACATTTGTTATAACCATATTTCTAATAATTGGATTATTAGAAATGTGATAAAATCCTTGAGTTACATCTTTAATTTCATTTTTTGAATTATTTTTAAAATTGTTAGAAAGTATATTAGGATCAATTACCCTAATATTAGGGGTTAAGTTTGTCTGAATTTCTTTTAAATTTTCCTGATAATTTAAGAAATCAGTCCCATAATATGTTAAGCTCAATATTGCAGCTGTAGAAGTTAAATAAATTGGTACCGAATAATTAGGAAAAGTTGTGATGAGATTTGTAGTGATAGGGTAGATTAAACTTCCTTTAAATGTGGCAGAAGTAAGATAATGTTTCTGAAAATACCCTTCGGTTATTAAGATTTCATCAGCAAGAGTTGCCGAAACAAAAATACTGCTTCCTTTTGTCCCATTTACAATAAAACCAGTTATACCACTAATTATTAAATGCGTTCCATATGCTAACTTCTTGGAAAAGGTAGAAGCAGCATTATTTTTATTAAAATTTACCTTATTAGATGAGATTGTAGATATTATATCATCTATATCATAGCCTAAGTTAGAAAAAGATTTTATTACCGGATTTTTACGAAATAAAAAAGAGAATACCATAATTATTAATTTTTATTAAAAATAATGGCATTATATGTTTTTAAAAATAATACGCAAGTAGAAACAATTATTATATATGGGATAGTGTTATAGGGTTGGTTTATGTCATTGCGAGAAGGCATTGGCTTTGTTGCATGGCTCGGTTTTTTTGTTGTCGTCCCGTGATTTATTCACGAGATCCAGTTAAAAATACTAATAATATTAGTATTTTTAGTTGTTTTACTGGATACCGTGGACAAGCCACGGTATGACACCCAGCAGGTTTTCCGAGCCATGCAACAATGCCAGCTCGGTTATGGAATCTTATTATTATAGGCTGAGTCTTGAGATACCGCAATCAAGTTGCGGTATGACACATTTAACTAGATTCCCGCTTTCACGAGAATGACATAAAATAAGCCATGTAACAAGGCTGATCAAGTTAGCTAGGACGACAGGATTATTAACGAGAATATAGCTCGATTACTAAATGAACTTCTGCTTCAAAAGGATATGGAACATCAGAAAGAGCAGGAATTCTTAAATATTTACCGGTTAATGAAGGTACATCAAATGATAAATAGCCTGGTGTTGTTTGACCTTGTTTTGAAACAGATTCTTGGATAAGCGGTATTTGTTTTACGGATTCTTTAACTTCTATAACATCACCTTCCTTTAATCGTATGCTTGCTATATCGGCTTTCTTACCGTTTAATTTAATATGTCCGTGTGAAACTAACTGTCTTGCAGCAAAAATAGTTGGAGCTATATTCATTCTATAAACAACTGTATCAAGTCTGCTTTCAAGTAACCCAATGAAGTTTTCACCGGTATTACCTTTCATTTTTTGAGCAAGTGCAAAAATATTTCTAAATTGTTTTTCAGTGACGCGACCGTAGTGGCATTTTAATCTTTGCTTAGCCTTTAAATGCAAACCATAATCTGAAGTTTTAATCATGGTATTTTGTCCATGCTGTCCGGGACGATAATTTCGTGTATTGAAAGCATCCTTGCTATCACCCCATAGACTTACTCCAAGTCTTCTACTAGCTTTATATTTAGAACGAACAATTTTTGTCACTGATAATATCCTTAACTTTATATTTGAATTACAAGAAAATATATACATTTCTTATATCAAAGTCAATCATTGATTTTTAACCTAAAACTTTTTATATTTGATTAAAAAATATTTCATATGAGTTCTTTAGTAAGGTCAATCAATTTAGATAAAATCAATTATTCACAGAGTACAGTTAAAGACTATATATTATTAATGAAACCGCGTGTGATGTCGCTTGTGATTTTTACGGGTTTTGTAGGTATGTGGCTTGCTCCTTATTCCGTGCATCCTTTTATTGCTGGTATTGCTGTTGTTTGCATAGCTCTTGGTGCAGGTAGTGCAGGAGCAATTAATATGTGGTACGATAGAGATATCGATAGCTTAATGAAACGTACTCAAAAAAGACCTATCGTCAGAGGTGCTATAGAACCTGATGAGGCTTTATCTTTTGGTTTGATAACGGGATTTTTTGCAGTATTTTTTATGGCTTTATGTGTTAATCTACTTGCCTCCTTTTTACTGCTATTCACTATTTTTTATTATATCTGTATTTATACTATTTGGTTAAAGCGTCGTTCTATACAAAATATTGTTATTGGCGGAGTATCGGGAGCATTACCTCCTGTGATAGGTTATGCAGCAGTAAGCAATACTATATCTCTAGAGTCGATTACATTATTTTTGATTATTTTTATTTGGACGCCGCCGCATTCATGGGCTCTTGCTTTATTCTGTAACGATGACTATAAAAACTGTAAAGTACCAATGATGCCTGCAGTAAAAGGGAATTTATATACTAAGAAACAAATTCTAATTTATAGCATTCTACTATTTATTGTTTCGTTAATGCCTTTTTTTATTGGAATGAATAATTTTATATATTTAATAATTTCCGGTATTCTTGGTTTAATATTTCTATATTATTCCGGTTCTTTATTCTATGACACCCCTGATAACAAACAGGCTAAACGATTTTTTGCCTATTCGATATTTTACTTGTTTTTTATATTTTTACTTTTGTACTCAACTAACACTATATCCCCTATTAGCTGAGAGATAATAGTGTTGGGTTACTTTTATGGAAGATAAAATTGAAACCCAACGTGAAGAAACATATCATAATTTTGATAAGTAGGAAGAGTTAGAAGATATATCGGATTTGATTCCAAGGGAGTAACCTGTCATGCAATATACTCCATCGTTTGATAAAATTACTCTTAATACCGGCTTTATAACGTACAGCCTTGCCTCCATATTCACTTACTTTATTTTCCTGTATATTTGGTTGCCAAATTAAAGCTTCACTCTCTAATCTATTTGAGGCAATATTTCTTTCATGCTGTTTGTCGTTATGTGTTAAAAATATGCATTCCGCTTTTATAAACGGTTTATATTGATTATTTATGTATTGATCTAAATTTTCAAATAACTTTGCATATTCGGTAAGCCAGCCTTCATAAGCAATAATAGGAGAAAAATTTAAATGAACTTCATAACCTGCTTCAATAAAAATATTCACCGCTTTTATTCTCTCAATAATTGGACTCGTTTTTGGCTCTAATATCTCACTTATCCTTGCCGGCATCAAACTAAATCTAATTCTTATTTTTCCGTCAGGATTAAAGTTAAGCAGCTTCGGATTAACATATTTAGTAGCAAAAGTTGCTTTAGCACGTGGATGTTCTTTAAAGAAATTAAATATCTTTAACCAATTAGTGTGTTTCCAATGCAAACTTACATCGGTAGAACAACCTATATCATATGTCCAATATTTAGAATCTGTTTGATTGGAAATTTTAGTCGGTAAACTTGCTACATGTTTATCTAATACGTCAAGTATTTGATCTATATTTTCATTTATATATAATGTTTCATAGTTGTGACGCATTACATAACAATAACTATTTCTACAACCTCCTGCACAGCCATATATAAAGTTAGGGGTTATGTAATCCGCTGATCTCCCATTAGGACGTACATGCAAAGTTTTCGTATTTTGTACTATTTTCTTAACCATACGATTTTAAATTAAAGTTTATTTAAAATACTTACTTAGCTTTACAAGCTTCAGATTTATTTACTTATATTGAAATTGTAGTTATAAATTATTAATTACGAATATATCATAAGTTATGGAAAAACCAAGCTATCTAAATTTTGATAATAAAAATTATAAATGGAAAAATGATATTGATTATCGTAAATGCCCGGAAAGCTATAGAGTAGGTAAAGGTGAACAAGGAGTATTAATTTGTCAACCGTATAAAAATGAAATTTTGCCTTATTGGAAGTTTAAAACTCCTGAAATTGCTAAAGAAAGTAGTGGAAAAATATATGAAATATTTTTAAAATACTTAGAGGATAATGATTTTGTTGGAGCTGATATGGCTCGTAAATATTTGCAAATGGGTTTTACTAGAAGTAGACGTTATGCTAATTATAAAGGTGGGAAAAAATATGACAAAGAACATGATTATAAGAAATTAGAAAGAGGATGGGGTGACCCAAAAAAAGTAAAAAGTGCCGATATATTTTTCAAAAAATGGAAAGAGGCAGAAGATAATAAGAAATATAAAAAGATGAAAATAGAATGGAAAAAACAATATGGGTAAATATTAGCTTCACCAATTTAGTTTTTTTATATTATAGTAGATTAATAGAGGATAGATTATGACTAAAGATGAAATTGCAGAGCTGTTTAAAAAATGTCTCGATCTTCATAATAGATATCAATATCAAGAAGAAAAAGACAATCTACGAAAATTCGTTGAAATTGATACTGAAGAACTTTCAAATTTTATTGCAGCCTATAATAAAACTGAACAGTATAATAATAGGGAAGCTGAAGTTTTTCATAGTTTAAGTTCTATTTTAATGGAAAAACAACAAGATAATGCAATTAAATCATTAAAGAAAGCTATTGAATTAGATCCAAGTAAAGCATACTACCACGAAGAGTTTTTTAATAAGTTACATAAAATAAATCCGGAGGAAGCACTCGCTTTTATCAAAAGAGCTAAGGGTTAAATCCAAATAGAAAATCATTGTATGAAGATTTAATTATTGTGCTTAAAGAGTTAAATATTAATGAAGAAGCAGCAAAAATTACTGAAGCAATTCAAGATTTCCCTAAAAACATACCTAATTTGGTATTAGATACCGGGGAAACAAAGGATGTGTATCCATTAGGTTTGGCACAGGAATAACTTTATCAAAACGTGGATATTTGTTACTATACTATATGTTTTGCTGGATCCCGTGAATAAATCACGGGATGACAAAGGTGCCATGCAACAACGCCGGACAAGCCACGGTATGACACAGAGAGGAATAATAAGTCATACAACACCTGTGACGGTCACATCAAAACAGTTTCTTTAATCCTTTTTGTAGCAGCTTATTTACAGGATCTGCCTGTTGGTTTTCCGGTGGAGGGCTACTTTGTTCTTCTGTGTTTGCATCTTTTTTCTTTCTAAGACCTAAAGCATCTTTAATAATATTTTCAGGTTTTTTCTCTCCGCTTTTTAGGTCTTTAATAACACTACTAAACACATTTTTGACTAAATATGTTTGAAGAGCTTGAATATCTAGCTTATGTTGAGGATTATTTATAAATCCGTATAATTTAACGGCTATAGGCGGTAAATCCCCAATAGTAACGCTTGCACTAATATCCATCGTATATTGCGGTAAGTTAATTTGACCGCTTGCATTTGCTTGGGCAGGTGAAGCATCTAAACTACATTCATTTAAATTAAGCTTGCCTTGCGTTATATTGCCGCTTGCAATGAGATTTTTGAAAGATGTTGATCCGCCGCTAAAAGAGCTGTTAATAAGCCGTAATACTCCTTCGGTATTTTTAGCATTATGTACTGCATCTGCAATTCGGTTTAAGTCAAACCCGCTTATTTTTCCGTTATCGCTATTTACGTTAAATTGTCCGTTTAGATTATTAACATATGTATAAATGCTATTACCGCGAGAAGTAAGATCTGCTTTAAAACTTAATCGTCCATCAGTTATTTTTATTTTACCTGATTGCGGAGTTAAACTTTTGAGATAGGCATTTTTTAAATCAATTTTAATTGCAGCGTTTTGCTCTTTTCCTGAACTCATATAACCGGTGCTACTTAGTTCACCACCGTAAATGCTCGCATTAACTGAAGTAATATTCAGCGTGCCACCGTTGATATTTAATTTTGCTTTTAAATTATTTATGATTAATGAGTCGTTAGTTAGTTTATCAATATTTGCGGATAATTGTCCTTCAATTTCATTTAAAAATCCTAAGTTAATAGGATTGTTTGACCAAGGAGAATTATTTTTAGCTGTAGGTATGTTTTGAGTAGCAGGACTACTAGTTTTACTTGGAACAGTAGTAGGGCTATTACTTGCAAGAATTTTATCCAAATTAACTAAAGGACTGTATAAGTTAAGATTAAAATTTGGCTTCTGAGCTGCTAAATTAACATCACCTTTAATAGATATATTAGTATTAAAAGCGGATATTTTATTATTGATACGGAAACTATCTTTAATTTTTTGTACTTCCCCGTTTAGCTGCAATACTCCAATCTTACTTAAATTACTTACTCCCATAAGAGACATAAACGACTCAAAATTATTAATTTTTAGATTGTGTAAAATAGTTATATCTTGTGCCGGGTTTTTAACCTCAATATCTCCCGTTAGATTACTATTTGCAGCAATTAAATTAATATTTTGCAGCTTTATTGCTTGGGAATTATAAATTACATTAGAAGTAACATTCAGTTTCTGGTTAATAATAGGAGGTAATTTATCAGTCTTTAGCTTTAGAGCATCAAGTATAGGTTTTAAACTATCAGCTTGTAGCATAATATTTGTCTTATCTAGATTAGAGCTAATCTCAGTTTTAATGTTACCAGGATTTACAATAATATTTGATTTTAGATTATTTCGCTCTATATCATAATTTGCATTTGCTAGTAATTCTATATTTGGATAATTAAGTCTAGCATCTTTGATAGTTATATTTTTACTATCGGCAGTAATTGCCGTAGTTAGCTCATAGTCATTTTGTAAATCAGCCGGCATACCTAAAGTTTTAGTATTACCTTTAATATTTGCGTTACCTATAAAAGAATTATTTTTGCTATCAAATTTCCCTTCGATTTTAATTTTTTCACTGGCAAGATTAATATTAGCACTTAACGGAATTATTTTTCCTATTTCTTCAATATTTCCGTCTATATTAACCTGTTGCTCCAAAGCCTTTAAAGCTAAAGTAAAATCTATAGGACCTTTAAGGCTTTTAATTTTAGTATCTAAGTTAATATCGTTAAATATTTTCTCACTATTTTTTTCTATATATATTACTTTGCCGTCTATTATTTTAAAATGACTAATCAAAATAGGAAGCTCTAATTCACTATTAGTATTAGTAGATTCTGTAGAACTAACGTTATTTTCTTTAGGCTTATTATTAGATTTAGCAAATTGCCAATTTTTTTGTCCGTTATTCAAAACTTCTAGATTTATAATCGGTTTTTGCAGTTCTATAGAAGCTACTTCAATTGCTCCTCTAAAAAGAGGAAAAAGCTTTAATGACGCTTTAGCATTTTCAACGAAAATTAGATGAGGTTCTTTCGTGCCGTCTATTGATGATAATTTAATTTCTGATAGTGATACTGCCGGATTTGGTAATAAAGATAATTTTATATCGCCGTTAATAGTTAAATCTCTATTTGTAGCCTCTTTGACTTTGTCTATTATTACTCCTTTATAATTATTTAAAGGAATAAAGAAAGGAATAACAATTAATAACAATATTATACTGATAAATATAATAAGTGAGTATTTTAAAGTTTTAGGCATAGAGCTTAACCTTTTATTTATATACATATATTGATTATAGTATTTAAGACTTAATTGTCAAATTCATATAATTTACCCAATTAAAGATTGAAATAATTATATTTTATGTCATTCTTGTGTGGATCGGTTTTCCCGTCATTGCGAGAAAAATTACGAAGTAATTGACGAAGCAATCTCAGGAGTTAGTATTACTTTATGAGATTGCCGTGCTCTCTTCGTTCGCTCGCAATGACGACCTGGATATCCTGTTCAAACTTCTCTTTGATAATTTAAAACGACATAATCTTTAGTTATAACAGGGAAAAACTCTTTATTGAAAGGTAATAATTCGGTTGTTTGGTCTAAAAATTCTATTTCAATTATATCACCAGCACCAAAGTTAAGAATATTTTTAATTTTGCCTATTTTTTTATGATCTTGGTTTAATACCGGTAAATGATTTAAATCTGCTATATAAAATTCATCTTCTTCTAGTTTTGGTAAACTTGCTCTTAAGCAAAATAGTTTATAACCTTTTAAATTTTCAGCTTCATTTCGAGTAGCTATATCATTAAATGTACAAATTAATTCTCCTTTAGTATTTTGGCTAATTAGCTTAATATGTATATCTTCTCCTGACTCATTTACTAAATTTCTTTCAAGTATTTTTGTAGCAGGTTCGGTAAAAGATTTTAAAATTACATGACCTTTAATCCCGTGACATGATTTTATTACACCGACTAAAATTAAATTTTCTAAAGAATTCATTAATTTACCTTTAAATTTTGATAGTTATATATAATAATATATTTAAAAACTTTTTTACAGACATGATAAAAAAAATAGCTGCCGGCATCATAATTTGTTTCTCATTATTATTATTTATAATTTTTGGTGCATTATCTTTTGTTAACTATAATTCGGTTACCAATAATCTTACCAGTCATTTAGGGATTGCGAAAGAAAATATCGGCAAAATAAAGATGAATAAATTTCCTTTGCCCTATTTAATTATTGAGACGATAAAGGAAGGAGGAGAGTTAGATTTAGAGCAGATTAAAATTCATTTTTCGTTGTGGTCGCTTATAAAATTTAATCCTAAAATTAATAAAATAGACATATTAGATGCTAAATTTTATTCTAATTCTAATGTATTAAATATTTATAATCACGAAGAGTTAATAAAGAATTTCTTTAAATATAAATTACAAAATATAAATCTAAATGTTACTAATCTAAGTATTATTAATAAACAAGATTATTCTATTTTAAATTTTAATAATTGTATATTAAAAAAAGAAAATGCTTTATCGTCTAATTACATATTTAAAACTACAAGTAACTATATAGGTAAAATTTCAGGTTCAATTAATAAACATGACGATATAGTAGATTTTAGTCTTGATATTGATAATAATGATTATGGTTTTAAGCTATCGCAAATTTACAAAGATTTTAAGCTTACTAGCGGTAGCGGTGAATATCAGATTAAAAATTTAGCATCGGTAATGTATAATATATTACCGGATTTAAACCATCTTTTTAATAAATTTAATCAAAATGAGGCAGTAAACGTTAAATTTAATATTTCAAATAATGAAGATGAAATAGAGCTAAAAGACATAGTAATAGCATCCTCTTTTATTACAGGTAATGGATTCGTTAACATTGCTAAAAATGATAATATTACTACTAATGTGAAATTAGATTTTCCTAAAATAGATCTAAGTTCGTTAATTTCTCCAAATGCAGAGGTAACATTTAATACTTCTTCTTCAAATATTAGATTTATTTTTGCCGACAAATTGCTTAAAGCAGACGTAGCAATTAACGAAATAATTTTAAGTAATAATGAAGCACTAGAAAAAATAATCTTTTCTTCTAACTTATCAAAGGGTACTTTAAAGATAAATGAATTTTCAGGTAATGTTAAATCAGGCGGAGAATTTAAGCTTACAGGTGATGTGACACAGAATGCCGTTAGAAGTATGTTTGATGGACAGCTATATTTAAAACACAATGATATAAATTCGTTACTGAATATTTTAGGATTTAACGATGTTACTATTAAAGAAACTATTCCTTTTAGCTTGTCGTCGGATTTAAAACTCACTTTAATAGATTTATTTTTTAAAAATTTATTACTTAAAACGGATAATTTAAATTTATCAGGAAATTTTTCTAGTAAATTTATTGCTCAAACACCTCGTTTAGATGCTACGCTTAATATATCTTCGCTTGACTTAAGCGGTAGGACGTATCCGATAATTTCGCCTCTTATCGAATTTACAAAAAATTTAACTAAAGATATGAAAACTTTAGATTATCCAAGTAAATTTATTCCTATTAGGACAATAGGATATTTAGCTAATTTAGATATTTTAATAGATAGCGTTAAGTATAATGATCATGTATTTGACAAAATGAATTTGCTTGCTAAAATCGTACCGGCTAATATAAAAATTAGTAATTTGGATTTTAAAACCGCGGGCAGCTATTTATCAACTAGCTGGAACTTAGATGCTTCAAGTGTATTGCCGTCTTTGACCATAGAAATTAAGGACGGTAATCTTACTACTGATTTATTATCACCGGCAGGAATGCTAAATTTAAGAAATAAATTAATAAATGATTATAGTTTAGATAAAGCTATATTGCAATTTTACGGGACATTATCAACATTATCACAAAATAATTTAATATTGAAAAATGTTAAATTTTATGTAGCAAATAATAATAATCTATTACAATTTAATAATATTGAAGCAGAATTATTAGGCGGTAAGCTTCAAGGTAGCGGCAATATTTTATTAGAACCTTATTCTATAAATTTCGTATATGCTTTAAATACAATAGATTTAGATAAAGTTTCGGCTCTTATGCCTAAAATATTTACTGCAAGTAGCGGAAAAGTAAGTATAAGCGGTAGTTTAGGGACTAACGGTCACACTCTTCAAAGTCAGCTATATAACCTTACTACAAAATCACAATTTGCTATAAATAATATAGATGTTAATAATTTTGCAATTGATTCTTTTATAGCAAAAATTAATACAGCTGATTATAAAGTACAAAATCTAGATAAAGATATAAATAGTGCTATAACCACAGGACAAGAAAATATTAGAGGCATAAGCGGTGATATTGAACTACAAAAAGGTATTGCTCTTTTAAAGAAAGTAAAATTTGCAACACAATATAGTAGCGGTGCGGCCTCTTTTGCAGTTAATATATATAATTTTGATATGGACGCATCAAGTATTTTATCATTTTATGTACCGGCAAGGCTTGTTAAGTTAAATACCTCAAATACGAGTTCTGATAAAGATAGTTTGGCACAGCTTAATATAAAAATGCAAGGGAGTATTTTTGCTCCTAAGAAAACTTTTGATAGTAGTGAGCTAAAAAAATTACTTATACACCAAACAACTGAAGACAAAACTACTACAGATAACCATTAAAAAATAAAAATAAATGACTAATACTAAAACTTTAGAAGAAAATATTAGCTTTGAAGAAGCTTTAAAAGAGCTTGAGGAAATTGTTAAAAAAATAGATAACGGACAAGAGAGTCTAGAGACGGCAGTTAATAGCTTTGAAAGAGGTATTTTACTTAAGAATCATTGTGAGAAAAAACTAAAGGAAGCTCGGTTAAAAATTGAGAAAATTACTAAACTTGCTGATTCTACGGTGGTCTTAGAAGAGACTGAAGTGTAGCTCGCAAGGCATTGCCTGTCTGAATAGCTAGTCGTCATTGCGAGCAGCCGTAAGCTGTGTGAATCAATTTCACCTCTGTCATACCGTGGCTTGACCACGGTATCCAGAAAACAACTAAAAATACTAATATTATTAGTATTTTTACCTAGATCCCGTGAATAAATCACGGGATGACAACAAAAAAACCGAGCCATGCAACAAGACCAATGCCCTGTGGGAATGACATAACGTAAAAATTACAATGCTTATGGTTAATCATATAATTGACTTTATCTATACCGTTCCTAATATTGTTTTATTCATCATAATAAATATTGTTTTGATGAGTTTTTGTGCGGGATGTTTATATTTAACAAAATACATTATTCCTAATAATTTTCAAAAAGAAGAGCTTGGAAGTCTTGGCGGGTTTTTATCGGGTGTAGTCGGTAGTATGTATGCGGTATCAACCGGTTTTGTATTAATTTATTTACTCGGTAATTTTAATAAAGCTCAAGAAGGGGTGGCAGCAGAATCTATAGTGTTGATGAGGCTTGCAGATAGTGTAGGTTGGCTTCCCCATGAAATGAGACCTGCAATTTATCTAGATATTAAAAATTATATCAAAGATGTAATGCAGCGTGAATGGCAATTAATGAAAGACGGCAAGAAAATTGGTCATGAAGCTCTTATTTTCCTCCAAGATATTAATAAGCGACTACAAGCTTATAAAGCAAGCGAGCAAATGCAGCTATTTACTAAGCAGGAAATCATTGAGGAGATAAAAGAGCTTTATACCGTAAGGTATAACAGGATTAAAATGTCCTATTTTTCCTTAAATATTCAATATTGGGTAGTTGTATGTATAATGACCGCTATTAATTTAATTTTTGTCTGTATGCTTGGTACCAAGCTTTATCTACATAAGATTTCGGTTGGTTTAGTTTGTATCACTTCATCATCAATGCTTTTTTTATTATTTATCCTTGATAAACCTTTTCGTGGTCCTTTTGCCGTAAATCAATATGACCTTATTAAGGCTTTACATTATATTGAGAGATTAAATTAGCGATATCAGTAACAACATAACGCCATAATTTATCCGTGCCTTTGGTAATACCAATGCGGGTAGTAGTAGAGTAGGGTAGCTTTAAGCCGATATCGCCGACAAAAAATTCGTTATTATTGATAAGATCGCATTTATTATGAGAAATATTAATTCCAAGGTATTTGCATAATTTACCCGGACCGTTTAGATATAGATTTTCAGGTGAAATAACATGTACGCCTCGAATTAAGGTCGCAGCCGGAAAGCCTTCAGTTTCAGTTACGAAATTTAAACAATAATACATTCCGTAAATTAAATAGACATAGCTAAATCCGGCTGGACCAAACATTATATCTGTTCTTTTGGTACGCCCTCTTGCTGCATGGCAAGCAGGATCATCCTGTCCTATATAGCTTTCAGTTTCAGTAATGATAGCTGTTTTACCTTGGAAATATAAGACTTTACCGATTAACTCAGTGCTTACTATATTAGTATCTCTTGCAAAAAACTCACGAGATAATGGGATTAGATTCATTATATATAATATAGTAAAAAATTAGTGTTGAATATATAGTGTTTATATTTATGGCGTTTATCGATGTCATTCCTGCGAAAGCAGGAATCCAGCCATTAAAAAGTATAAATGCACTAAATTTAAAAATTAAAAGCTCAAATAATTTCACTTTTTTTTGGATTCCTGCTTTCGCAGGAATGACATCGAACTTCTGTATCATACAATAAATTCCCCTTATAAAACGGTTGGCATTTGATGATTCTTTTAAAGGTAAGCCACAAGCCTTTAAGTGTGCCGTGTGTTGTTATAGCTTCTTTAGCATATTCTGAACAAGTGGGATGAAAGCGGCAATTATTGCCAAGTAGCGGGGAAATGAAATATTGATAAAATCTAAGTAATAATAATAAGATTCTAGTCATTTTGAAGCTTGTCTATTAGTTTTTCCATTTTTTCTTGAGTTAGATCTTCATAATAATCATCATTGATTTGTATGACCGGTGCGTTAACGCATGCTCCTAAACATTCTATTTCGCTTAAAGTAAATTTTTGATCTTCAGTAGTTTCTTTGAGTTTTACACCTAATTTCTTTTCGCAAATTTTCATTATATCGTCACTACCACGCAGCCAGCAAGGGGTAGTAGTACATACTTGAATATGATATTTACCGACAGGCTTTAAGTTAAACATAGTATAAAATGTTGCCACCTCATAAGCTCGCATATAAGGCATTTCTAACATATTTGCGACATACTCGATAGCAGGCACGGGTAGCCAACCGCCATTTTGACGTTGTGCTAAATCAAGCAGCGGAAGTACTGCACTTCTTTTACCCTCCGGCGGATATTTTTTTATAATATCTTCTGCTAGATTTAAGTTTTTCTTATCAAATGTAAAATTTGTAATTTTTGTATTCATATACTCCTAATATTATGAATAGTGTAGTAGACGAAGTTTAATTTGGAAAAGAGCAAGGCGTTTCATATTTTTTGACCGCAGCGTACATACTAGTACGTGAGGATCAAAAAATATTAAACAACGAAGCCAATTTTTCAAATTAAACTTCGTCTACCTATCTATCTCACCAAATACTATATCAAGCGTTGCAATAATAGTAATAACATCTGCCATTAAATGACCTTTAGACATAAAATCTAGTCCTTGCAAATGAGCAAAGCCGGGTGCTTTAATACGACATCTATAAGGTCTGTTACCTCCTTGCGAGTATAAATATACACCAAACTCGCCTTTAGGAGCTTCTACTGCTTTATAAGTCTCACCGGCTGGGACGTCATATCCTTCCGTATAGAGCTTAAAATGATGAATCATTGCCTCCATAGATTTTTTCATTTTGGCTCTTGTCGGCGGTGTTAATTTAGGATCATCGGTTTTAACTGCACCTTTCGGCATTTTCTCTATACATTGCTTGATTATCTTGATTGATTCATACATTTCAAGCATACGAACAAAATATCTGTCGTAACAATCACCGTTTTTGCCGATTGGTACTTCAAAGTCCATTTCATCGTAAACGTCATAAGGGTTTGACTTGCGTAAATCCCAAGCTATGCCTGAACCTCTAAGCATCGGTCCTGAAAACCCGAAGTCCATTGCCTCTTTTTGAGACACAACGCCGATATCTACTAAACGTTGTTTCCATAACCTATTTTCATTTAGTAGACTTTCAATATCGTGAAGTTTAGGAGGAAACTGCTTTATAAACTTATCTATATCTTCAAGTAAACCATCAGGTAAATCTTCTGCAACGCCCCCAGGTCTGAAGTAGTTTGAATGCATACGAGAGCCGGAAACACGTTCGTAAAATTCCATGATTTTTTCTCGCTCTTCAAAAAGCCATAATAAAGGAGTAGTAGCACCGATATCTAAAGCTTGACTGCCAATATTCAAAGTATGGTTCAAAATTCTTGTTAGTTCTGAGAATAGTACCCTGATAAACTGAGCTCTTCGTGGGACTTCGCATTCTAATAACGACTCGACGGCTAAGGCAAACGCATGTTCTTGGCACATTGGCGAAACATAATCAAGGCGATTAAAATAAGGTATAGCCTGCAAATATGTTTTATGCTCAATAAGCTTTTCTGTACCACGATGAAGTAACCCAATATGAGGATCAGCATTATTTACTACTTCCCCGTCCATTTCAAGGATTAACCTTAAAACTCCGTGAGTTGCCGGATGCTGTGGTCCAAGATTTAGAGTTATAGTTTTGGTGTTGTTAGTCATGGTTAGTAATTATATATTGATCAAACGTCATTGCGAGAAGAATTACGTAGTAATTCGACGAAGCAATCTCAGGAGTATTATTTCATGAGATTGTCACGCAGCCTAAGGCTGCTCGCAATGACGGTTTTGATGTAATTCTATTTCTGGATTCCTGCTTTCGCAGGAATGACATCAGTTGCCTTTTCATCCCCGGGTAATACGTAAGTCGGGCTATGCCAGTGAGAGCTAAAATCAAACTCACGATATTCTATATCTAAATCGACCGGCTCATAAGCCACTTTCTTTAGATTCTCGTCATATTTAACCTGCATATAACCAGTTAACGGGAAATCTTTACGCAAAGGATGTCCCTCAAATTCGTAATCGGTTAATATGCGTCTTTTATCGTCATTGCCATCGAAATTTACCCCGTACATATCGTAAACTTCACGCTCATACCAACAAGCGGCACTAAATATATTCATAGCTGAAGGTATGTTTTCTTTTTCAGATATATATACTTTTATTATAAGACGCTTATTTAATTTTAGGCTTAGTAAGTTGTAAACTACTTCAAATCTTTTATCTCTTTCAGGAAAATCAGAGCCGAATAAATCAGTAAGTACAGTAAAACGTAATTCTTCCGATTCTTTTAAAGCTTTTAAAAACGGTAATAAAAAATTCGATTCAATTTTGTAAGCTAAATAATCCTTAACTTTAATAGGCTTTATTAAAATGCTAGATTTAGCAGCAAGCTTTTCAATGAGTTTGTCTAGCGTCATACTTAAAACCTGTAGTACGTTTAATTTTTTTCTGTAACTGCATAAGTCCGTAAATTAATGCTTCGGCAGTAGGAGGGCAGCCAGGGACATATACGTCAACCGGCACGATTCTATCACAGCCGCGTACTACCGAATAGGAAAAATGGTAATACCCGCCGCCGTTAGCACAGCTACCCATTGAGAGTACCCATTTAGGCTCAGCCATTTGATCATATACTTTACGTAGAGCCGGTGCCATTTTATTAGTAAGCGTTCCTGCGACTATCATAAGGTCGGACTGTCTTGGGCTTGGTCTAAACAGCATACCGAAGCGATCCATATCATATCTACTTGCTGCTGCCTGCATCATCTCAACAGCACAACAAGCAAGCCCAAAAGTCATAGGCCATAAAGAATTAGCTCTTGCCCAGCCTATAACATCATCAACTTTAGTTAGTAAGAACCCTCTATTAGAAAGCTCATTATTTAATAATTCGTCTTCTTGATAAAAGTTATTTTTCATATTATTATCTCTTGTTATAACTCAACTTTCCAAATCTATAAGAATTAGGTATACGAAGATCAACTTGGAAAAGAGCAAGGAGCTTTGAAGCTTTTGACCGCAGCGTAGATAAACTACGTGAGGATCAAAAGCAAAAAGCGACGCCGCCAATTTTTCAAGTTCATCGAGTATACTACCAGTCTAAAGCTCCTTTCTTCCATTCATATATGAACCCGATAGTAAGTACGAATAAGAAAAATATCATTGAGAAAAAGCCTATTTTACCTATCATATTAAGGCTAATAGCCCAAGGCACTAAAAATGCGATTTCAAGGTCAAAGATAATAAATAAAATAGCAACTAAGTAAAAACGTATGTCAAATTTTGACCTTGCATCACTAAAAGGTGCAAAACCACACTCATAAGGCTCTAGTTTATCTTTATTATATTTCTTTGTTGCTAATAGGTTAGGTAGAATCATTATTAAACCGGAAACCAATACCGCAATACCGAAAAATATAGCAATCGGTAGATATTCTTGTAAAAGCTCTGAGTTTTGTAGCATATGTTTTTATTGTTTGTTATGTACTGTCATACCGTGGCTTGTCCACGGTATCCAGTCTTTTAATTTTTTTCTGGATCCCGTGGACAAGCCACGGGATGACCATACTCTATATTTACCTCAAATAGCATCAATTATCAACGACAATATCAGGTTTAACTAGTAACTTCATTAAAACTAGTACCCAAATACCGCTTGATATCCACCATATTTGCCAAATATTATATGAAATCATGCCGATAATATAGTAATTTATGAAGCATGAATAAGAAGCTGCTCTAAAATTAGAACTCTTTATATTATCGATTTGTTTGAGATATTTATAAACTAAGCATAAAAATAATATTAAACCTATTATACCAAGTTCAAGAGTAATTTGTAATATATTATTATGAGGGTGTAGCGGCAAAGGATGCCATTTTTCTCCGTTGTAATTGATCATTTCACTATTATTGACTTTGATATATTTAGAAGAAGCAAAGCCATAGCCTAAAATCGGTTTTAGAGTGATTTTATTTGCAACAAAATGCCAAATAAATAAACGATGAGCAGCGGAAGGTTGTGTAGCTAAATATTTTTCAGATAAATCTCGTGGTTCTATTTGTTTAGCTATAACAGGAAATAGTAACGAGCCGGTAATTAAACTTATTGCAATTAATTTGAAAAATATCGGCTTTATAAACCTTGCTAAAATAAATATTACTCCGCCTATACTAAAGCCTAAAAAACTTGCTAAACTATCGGAAATACTTAATAAATAAAGTACTAATATATATAGCATTAATGCGTGTCTTCTTCTGCCGTTAGAGAGTAAAATGATAATCGCTACCCAAGCAGTAATTGAAAGTAAAGCACAGCCCCTATCTAGCATATATAAGCCAAAATTAGCTTTGAATATTCTTGTTAGAAATCCATGAGAAGAATATTCGATGAAGAATAATAATATTGCTGTGAGAATTCCGAGTATTAAGGCTTTTTTGAGCTGCAAGCGATTCTCGAAAGGAGCAGAATTACTAACTGCAAAGCTAAGAGATAAGAGTATGAAAACTTGAGCAAAACTAGCTAAGCTATTAATAGGATGAATTGCGAATAAACAAGATATAAAGCACCAAGCGATGAATGACATTGTCATACCGTGGCTTGTCCACGGTATCCAGTTAAAAATATTAGTATGTTTAATTGTATTTTTGGATACCGTGGACAAGCCACGGTATGACATACCCAGCAAAAAAATTGTAACGGTAGCTGCAACTGATAAACCAGAAACCATTCCAAGGCTTGGAATTAAAAACATTAAGCTAGTGATTAAGTACTGCATCTAAAAACAATCTTTAGCAAAAATTTCGTAGATTGGGTGTTCAAATGTTGAAAGTGAAATGCTTGAAGAAATCATCCATCCTTGAAAGAGTAAATTAGGATCTTCGTCTATTTTATATTCCGTTATGGTCATCAACAAATAATTATCTTCATTATACGGATCAAGGTTTTTTATACATTTATGCAATTTGATTTTTATATTACCGAAATATTTCTCTTCCCCGACTTTAAAATTAATTTCTTCAGAAGTGGCAGTAATTTTATTTAGAGCAATAATTTTACCGTTTGTATAGCTCTTAAACTCGGAACTATCATTAATATTATCGTTTGGATTTAAAATAGGATGATTTTCATCAAGAGGGATAAATACGTCATTTTCAGTATCTTCAGTTGTAGTAACCGACTCTAAATTTTCTGCAAATATAGAAGAGTAAGCACATATGATCGTGATAAAAACAATTCGTAGTAACTTCATAAATAAACATATTATTTTTCAAAATTATATACTATAGGGGATTAATGGCAATGATAATTTATGATATATGTCATACCGTGGCTTGACCACAGTATCCAGTCTTTTTTTTTATTGTTTTTATGGACCCCCTGGTTAAGCCACGGGGTGACAGCGGGTTCAGTATGATATAATAACATGATCCACTCTAAAGAACTCTTAAATTCTATTTTACTACAGGATTTTCATAGCTTTATCATTAAGGTATTTAATACTATTAATCCGGGAGCGGAGTATTACTCAAGTAAACATATAAGAATAATTACCGATTATTTAAATGCCGTGCAAAGCGGTGATATTAATCGTTTAATAATCAATATACCGCCAAGGAGCTTAAAATCTATTTGTGTTAGTGTTGCTTGGCCTGCTTATCTACTTGGGGTTAAACCTACCAAAAGGATTATGACTGCCAGCTATTCTCAAATACTTAGCATTAAACACTCGCTAGATTGTCGGTTTATTTTAAATTCCGATTGGTATAAGGAACTTTTCCCGAATACTATCCTTAGTAAAACCCATAATCAAAAAAGTAAGTTTCTAACGACTGCTAACGGCTTTAGATTTGCAACATCGGTTGGAGGATCGGCAACAGGTGAGGGCGGTGATATCTTAATTATCGATGATCCTCATAATCCTAAGCAAATTCATTCTTATAAAATACGTAAGAAAGTTATAGATTGGTTTGAGCAAACTTTTGTTAGCAGACTAAATAATCGTAATAAGGGAGCGATAGTTCTAGTTATGCAGCGTCTTCATACTGATGATTTATCCGGTTATCTACTTAATAGTAGCAATTCATGGCATCATTTAAAAATTCCGGCTATTAGCATTCAAGATTACTCCTTTAAATTAATGAATAAAGAATATCAATACCTTAGCGGTGAGATTTTAGATAACTATAAAGAACCTCCTGATTGCTTAGCAAAGTTAGAGCAGGAAATAGGTAGCTATAATTATAATGCTCAATATTTACAAGAACCTATAGCTAGGGGGTCATCTTTGCTTAATATGGAGGATATTAGCTTTTATGAAACTCTACCTGAGAAGTTTGATTATTTTATTCAAAGCTGGGATACGGCAATTAAAATTTCTGAAGATTCCGATTATAGTGTTTGTACTATATGGGGGATTCTTGAGCAGAAATATTATCTAGTATCATTAGTACGGAAAAAAATTAATTATCCTGAGCTTAAAAATATAACGGAAAAATTGGCTAGAGAATATCAGCCAAAATTTATATTAATCGAGGATAAAGCAAGCGGTCAACAATTGATTCAAGATATAGGATTTTTAGGCGATAATATTAGAGTGATAGGGATTAAGCCAAGATTTGATAAAGTTACAAGATTCGCTTCAGTAGTTCCTTTATTTCAATCAGCTAGTGTTTTAATACCCAAACAATCAAGCATAATTTTAAAGGAATTACTGAATTTTCCTCATATTAAAAATGATGATATAGTGGATTCCGTTAGCCAGTTCCTGAATTTTATGAAGGATAAATTGTTTAAATATCCTGCAAGGATTAGGAGTTTAGTATAAAAATAGTTGCTTTTTCGGATGGATGTTGGTAGTATCTATGTCATTCCCGCGAAAGCGGGAATCCAGAAAAAATACAATTATCCGTTTATGGATTCCTGCTTTTAGCTAGGAATGACATAGGATCGTGGTATGACACTGATTCGGCTGGGTAGCAAAGTGGTAATGCCGTGGACTGCAAATCCTCTATTCGTCGGTTCGATTCCGACCCTGGCCTCCATTATAGAAATTAAAAAATCTTATGGAATTTATTTCGCAATTCCTAGAAATGCTTTTAGCCGAGCGAGCATTATCAAAAAATTCTATACTTAGCTATAAGCGTGACCTATTCGATTTTCAAAACTATCTTGCTAAACAAAGATTATCCGAATTAAATATTACTACAGAGAATGTTAGAGATTGGATTGAGTATCTAGCAAGTAATGATTTACAAGCTCGTTCAATTAACCGAAAAATATCGACTATAAAAAGCTATTATGAATTTTTAATTAGCGAAAATCATACTGCCTTTACTCCGGTTCTTAACGTAGATTTACCGAAATACCAAAATAAACTTCCTGAAATATTGTCTATAGATCAAATTAAATCTCTACTTGAATATTGTTCTCAAGATAATTCTCCTGAAGGTATCCGGCTTAATGCGATGATTCATTTGCTTTATGCTAGCGGTCTTAGAGTCTCAGAACTTGTTAGTCTTAAGCTTGCTGATATTTTAGCTAATAAAATGTCGGGCAAAGTGAAGAAAGTATTTTCTGTGCTTGGTAAAGGCAATAAAGAAAGAGTCATAGTAATAAATGAACAGGCAGTTATCTCTATTGCTAAATATCTTGCAATTAGAGATGTTTTTGTGAATAAAGCTAAACCAAAAAATCTAATTTATTTATTTCCCTCATCAGCTTTAGCCGGTTATATGACTAGGCAAAATTTTGCAATTCTGTTAAAATCTGCTGCTCTTTATGCCAATCTTAACCCTGAACATATTTCTCCTCATATATTACGCCACAGCTTTGCAAGTCATTTGCTTGAGGGCGGAGCAGACTTAAGAGTAATTCAAGAGCTACTCGGTCATGCTGATATATCAACTACCCAAATATATACTCATCTTCAAACTAATCATCTAAAAAAAGCATTATTGCATCACCCTCTTAACAAAAATTAATTTATCTTAATCTTTTATAAAGTGCTTGTTAATATTTTTTAACTAAATATAATACGCCTTTTTAATTTAAGGAATAAATTATATGAAGCTAAAAGAAATTATGCTCTCTTGTATTAGTAAACCTAGAGAAATTGAAGAAAAATATCCTAGATTAGCTCAAAAGAAAGAATCAGGATTCAATGTTTATTCCGGGTTAGGTCAAAGAAACTTAGAAAGAGAAGAATTATGTGATGAAGCATCACATAATTTAGCAAATTTAGTTATCAAAGAAATAGATAACGAAAATTTTGATTTTGGGATTTTACAAAAGATGCAGCAGGCTTTTAGCATTGCAAGTAAGCAAAAACAAAGAAAAGCTTTTATAAGTTTTTTAGATAAAGAGCTTAATAAAGAGCAGTTACATAAACTCAGTCAAGCAATAATGGAAAATGCAGATGAATTAATGCCGGATGATGATCCTAATTTCGTTTGTCGTACTCCTAATAATAAAGTTTTTCAAGAAATATTATTGTTGGAAGCAGAAAGAAACAATTTTGCTGTAGAAGTTGATAAAAAAGGAACTTTAAAAATTAACTTTCCTAGCAAGATACTTGAACTTTACAAGTTATTAGTAGATAATTTTTATTTGAAAAACTTTGAAAAAGAGAAATTGCAGAAAAAATTATATCAGGAATTGTTCCCTGATTGTCAAATTCCTTTTGAAGAACTAATTGAAAAAGAGAAATTGCAGAAAAAATTATATCAAGAATTGTTCCCTGATTGTCAAATTCCTTTTGAAGAATTAATTGAAGAAGTAAGTTTTTTTGAAAATTTTATTGAATGCTTAAAAGAATTTTATATTAAAAATAGCTTAGCACAAAGCATAATGTTTTTACTTGTGAGTGAATATATTAGAGAAAGTAGTGTAAGTGAAGAATTACTTGAATTAGATATATTTAAAAAATTATTTGAAGAAAAAATGTCATTATATGGAACTTCTGATGATTTTAAATTATCCGTTGTTCAGCGTGTTTTAAATGATAAAAACGGTGTTTATATTAGCAATTTAACATCTTCAAATATATTAGAGCTAGTAAATCATAGTCAACCAGATGGTGAGATAGTATCAATAGAAATTCTAGGAAATAGCGAAAGTCCAGTATGACTTTCTAGATACTGTCTTAAAGTTTTGATTATAAATATAGTAAAAACCTCTAGAAATTAATTTAATCTATCATTAATATTTAAATAATTATAAGTTAGATTAATATTAAATATGGCTACAAAAAATAAAAAAGAAACAGTGAATACTGAAACAAAAAATTTAGCAAATTTAGTTATCAAAGAAATAGGTAACGAAAATTTTGATTTTGATGTTTTGCAAAAGATGCAGCAAGCTTTTAGTACTGCAAGTAAGCAAAAACAAAGGGAAGCTTTTATAAGTTTTTTAGATAAAAAGCTTAATAAGGAGCAGTTACATAAGCTCAATCAAGCAATAATGGAAAATGCAAATGAATTAATGCCGGATAATGATCCTAATTTTGTTTGTCGTACTCCTAATAATAAAGTTTTTCAAGGAATATTATTGTTGGAAGCAAAACGCTCAGGTATGAAAGCAAAATTTAATGATAAAGGAGAATTACAATCTCTTGATGTAAAAGATATAACCCAGGAAATATTAGATCACTATCGTATTTTACAAGAAAAATTTTATCCTAAAAGAAACTCTAAAGATTTAGTAGATAGTAGAATAGCTCAAAGTATTAATTTTTTATTATATGCTCCACTTTTTCGAGAATCAGAAATATATGAGAAAATATATAAAAAATCACCGGAAGAAGCATTGAAAATAGAAGGAGGAATAGCTGCTCCTAACGGTAAGTATGTTAAACAATTAGTAGATGCTAAAATAGGAACTAATATACATTTTAATCCCAAAGAAAATTTAGAAAATAAAGCAAATGAAGGAAAAGAGACTAAGATATCTTCAATAATTGAAAAAGCAATAACAAAACTTGAGAAAGACAAAAAAGTAAGTATTGAAGATAAGAGACGAGAAGAAATAAAAAAGCATTTATCTAAATCCTTAGAAGGAGCTTCTGATTATATATTAACCTTCAAAAAAAATGATTTAGTAGATATAATACATCAAGAATTAGATAAAAGACAAACTTGGTGGTCAAAGATTGTTAATTATATAAGTATAAAATCATATTCCATTTCTAAAGAAAATCTTGAGAAAATAGGAAAAATAGTAAATAGTGAAATTAAAAATTCTCATACTCCTTTAAAGGTAGAAGTACAAGAACAGTTAAAACAAATCTCAAAAGAGTTAAATAGATTAAATAATCCGGCATTGCCGTCAGAAGCTAAAAAGGTTCAGGCAAAATCCAAAAAACCGCCTGTTCCTCCAAAACCCGAACACCTCAAAAAAAGAAATCATGGATTATAATGTCATTCCTAGCTAAAAGCGGGAATCCAAGGCTTTGGGATGTCATCCCGTGGCTTGACCACGGGATGCAGTTAAAAATACTAAAATTATTAGTATTTTTTATTGTTTTTATGGACCTAGTTAGCAAGCCACGGGGTGACACATTGGATTTTACTGGTCCACGCAACAACGTCATGCAGGAATGATATCGAACACGTTTAATGATCTATGCAATAATAATTTATACTTTATTACTTCCCATAATATTGTAGCCGCAATCTACATAATGAATTTCACCGGTAACACCTTTAGATAAATTACTAAATAAATATACTGCTGCTCCTCCTACATCTTCTTGGGTAGTATTACGTTTTAATGGTGCGGTTGCAGCGTGAGATTTAAGCATAGTACTAAAATCACCTATTGCACTAGATGCTAGAGTTTTGATAGGTCCTGCCGAAATAGCGTTTACTCTAATATTATTTTCTCCCAAATCGTTTGCTAGATATTTTACACTAGCCTCAAGTGCAGCTTTAGAAATCCCCATTACATTATAATTAGGTATAACTTTTTCAGCACCGTAGTAAGTTAACGTCACAATGCTTCCGCCGTCATGCATTAAGGCTTCTGCGGACCTTGAGAGTTCTAAAAGAGAGTAACATGATATATGTAAAGAATTATGAAAATTTTCTAAGCTAGTATCAACATAACGTCCTTTTAATTCATTTTTATCGGCAAAAGCCATACCGTGAAGTAAGAAATCGAAGCTACCCCATTTCTCTTTTATATCATCAAATAAATTACTAATTGATTTTGGATTCGTAACATCAAGTTCGCTAACAAAATTACAACCTATTTCCTCAGCGAGTGGTTTAACTCGTTTTTCTAGTACTTCCGATTGATAAGTAAACCATAGCTCTGCTCCGTGTTTTTTAGCAAGCTGTGCAATCGCCCACGATATTGACATATTATTTGCAATGCCTGTAATTAAGCCTTTTTTTCCTTGTAGTAATCCTGTAGTCATTTATTTACTCATTATATTAAAACTTGCTGAAATGATAGCATGATGTATTATTTTGTAAACAAATAATCGATAAAAATGTATAAACCTAAAATCATATGTTTACTGCTAGGGATGTTAAGCGGTTTAGTTTTTGCTCCGACTTTTTTTATACCGGCATTATTAACGTTATCTTACTTATGTTATATAGTTCAAAAATCCGAAAATTGGCAAGAAGCCGCAAAATTTGGTTATTTATTTGGTTTGGGGCATTTTTTAAGTGGAATATATTGGATAAGTATCGGTGTTAGCGTTTATATTGCGGATTTTTGGTGGGCAATTCCTTTTGCGTTATTTGGGCTACCTATAGTTTTAGCTTTCTTTATATCAGCAAGCTGCATGCTTAGTTTTTTTGCTAAAAATAATAAATATTACCAATTTATATTCTGTTTATATTGGGTATTATTTGAGTGGATACGTTCATGGATTTTTACCGGTCTTCCTTGGAATTTGATTGGCTATGCTTTCTCGTTTTCAGATATTTTAATACAGCCTTTAAGTATAATAGGGATATATGGACTTAGTTTTATAGTTATATATATTTCTACATCAGCTTATCCTTTATTTAGCAAGCAATTTACTCAGTTAAAAATATTACTAGCTAGTTCAGCCTTAATATTAACCGTAATTGTCATTTACGGAGCAGTAAGGCTAAGTAATAACCCTACAAATTTCACTGATATAAAAGTACGATTAGTGCAGCCTTCAATACCTCAAACCGAAAAATGGAATGAAGAAGAATTTTGGCATAATTTAATGCTACATATTAATTTATCGGAAAATTCGGAACCCACAGATTTAATTATTTGGTCTGAAGCAGCATTAGTAGTACCTGATGATATACCGCAAGTTAAATCAGAATTATTAAAAATGCTAAATTCTACAAATGCTATTTTGATAACAGGAGGGATCTCGGATAATAAAAAACAAGGTGATGAATTTGAACTTTACTCAGCTATGTATGCTCTTGATAAAAATGATCATAAATTATTTGAATATCATAAATCACATTTAGTACCTTTTGGTGAGTATATGCCTCTTAAAAAGATACTACCGTTTAAAAAATTAACTCACGGTTTAATTGATTATAAAGAAGGAGACGGAGGCCTTGTTTATCTTGAAAAATATAATCTTAAAATTAAACCTTTAATTTGTTATGAATCTATTTTTCCTGATTTTGTAAGGACGAATAATGAAATAGCCGATGTAATAATTAATATTACAAATGATGCGTGGTATGGTAAATCAAGCGGTCCATATCAGCATTTTCATATTAGTAGAAGTAGAGCCGTAGAGAACGGCTTACCTATGATTAGAGTAGCAAATAACGGTATTTCAGCTATAGTAGATCCTTTTGGTAGAACAATAAAAAAACTAAATCTAAATGAAATAAATTATACTCAAGGTTTAATTCCTAAAAAACTAACCTCTCCTACTATATTCTCGCAATTTGGTAATTTTACTATTCTATTACTCATCGTTTTTATACTTTTAATTAATTATTTATTAGCCTTGATTCCTGATAACTAAAGGGTTTTAGTATTATTATATTAAATTTTTAATAAAGTTGCTTGATTAAATATAAAGTAATATATATACTACATTTAAAGTTGAATAGACTTTATTAATAATTAATTTTTAATAATTAAAGCTTATTGTTAAAATGAATGATTCAATAAAACATCCGGACAAACTCGCAAGTGAACGTTTAAAAGAACGACGTCTTGCTGTAGGTATTAGCCAAAAAGAATTAGGGCAAGCTTTAGATATTAGTGCTCTCCAAGTTAAAAAATATGAAGAAGGTTTAAGTAATATACCTATAAGTAGGTTATATGTTTTTGCAAAAGTTTTAAATACGCCTTTAAAGTATTTCTTTAATAGTTCTGAAGAAGAAAAGTTAAAAACTGACGATAAAAATACTTCTAATAATAAAATTGAATATCTATTCAAAGAAATAGAAAGTGATTTCTTAAATAATATTGCTGAAGAAGAAGGGCAATATGAAAATGATGTCTCTTTTGATTATAAAGAATTATCAAGGACTATGGAAAGAGAACTTTTATCTTTAACTAGAGCATTTACTAGAGTACAAAATCCAAATATTAGAAAAATAATAATTGAACTTGTTAGATCAGTATCGATATCTTGTGAATAATATTTAAATTTTCATTGACTTAGCATTACCAAAGCATTAATTTTTTTTAAAATTAATGATTATTATGATACCGGTTTAACAGGTGAAGAGCCACTAGTAAGCTGGACTGCAGGTCAAGATGTTCTATCGCAATTAATAGGGCAAACGGTATTAGAACAAACAGAAAATACATAGTTTAAGAAATGAATTTCTTTTTCATTTTGCAAGCCTTGCTGTATAAGTACTGAATCGTCATTGCGAGCGGGCATTGCCTGCGTGGATATTTGAACCGTCATTGCGAGGAGCGAAGCGACGTGATAATCCAGAAAAAATAATAAAAAAATTCTGTAAATCAGAATTTTTAACTGGATTGCTTCGTCAATTACTTCATAATTTCCTCGCAATGACGGGAAAACCAGGCCATGCAACAATGCCTTGCGAGGAGCGGAAAATCCGTTCGGTGTCATACCGTGGCTTGACCACGGTATCCAGTTAAAAATACTAAAATTATTAGTATTTGTTTATTATTTTTATGGTCCCCGTGGTCAAGCGAACTAGGTGACACAGTGGGTTTTACCGGTCCACGCAACAATGCCACGCGGGAATGACATAGAACAAAAACTGTCGTGGTACTATAAGGTCAAGCCACGGGATGACAGAGGTACAATCGATCCACGCAGCAACTTTATACAATAATAACTTTTCACAGAAGCGGTAATAACATCGAGGTATAGGCTATCTCAGGCAATTCTTTTAGGTAATACTATTTATTGGTTATTGACATAATCTTAAAATGGTGCTAAACATTAAAAATTAAGAGACTATCTATAAATAAGTTTAATTAGTAGTTAAAGAGCTTTTTTAGCAAAAATTGATAAGATTTTTGAAAGAATATTATTTGTATTTCAAAAAAATCTTACTATTTGCAGCAAAAAATAATTTAATTAGCCTTAAAATTTATTTACCGATAGCCTCTAAGGTAGAGCTTTCTTGACTATTTAGCTTCTAGTCAAAGAAAGATAGGTTCTTTTACTTTATATTTCTACAGTTAAAAATATTTATGATATCTTTAAAGGGTAATAGTTTAATACAAAATTGGCGTTGGCGTAGATAATTTTTTGCGTTTATATGTTTGCTATATGCAAATTTAGATTTTGATTATTAAATTATAACTTATGACAGGATATTAAAATGTTTATCTCTAATATTTTTCAAAAATTTTTTTCTTTTCTTTTTGTTTTATTTATCACAGCTGCAATTTATGCGGATCAAAAAAAAGTAGCAATTATTGTTCCGCTTGAACATACTGCAATGACCGAGATTATATTGGGAATTAAAGAATCGCTAAAAGATATAGATGCAGAAATTATAGTTAAAAATGCTCATGCTGATTCTAATATTTTGCTTGCCATTGTAAAGCAAATAAAAGATCAGGATATTGATGTAATAATTCCCATCGGCACGACAACCAGCCAAACTGTTATTTCTCATATAACAAATAAACCGATTGTTTGTGCTGCTGCTATGATTAACAGTAAAAACCTACCTTTAGTTACCGGTGTTAACGATGAGATAAAAATTACCGACACCATTAGTAAATTACCTTTTTTACAGAATATCACTTTAATTTATAGCAGTAGCGAGAAAGTTATACCTGAAGTAGAAATGTTAAAATTATATACTGGAAAAAACAATATTTCTCTGCACACGGTAATGATACAAAATTTAAATGATATGCCGGTCGCTGTAAAAAATGCTCCTGAAAATACGCAGAGTTTTGTAATTCTGAAAGATCATTTGGTAGTTAGCGGAATTAATATTTTAAAGCAAGAAGCATTTAAACGCCGTATTCCTATCATTGCTTCCGATGAAGGGTCAGTAATTAGCGGGGCAACTATTGCTGTAGGAGTGCAAGAAAAGCAAATAGGCGTAGAAGCGGGGTTAATGGTAAAAAAAATCTTGCAAGGAATAGCACCAAAAGATATTCCGTTTGGGAATATGCAAGACTTAACTTTGTTTATTAATCTTCAATCTTTGTCAAAGCAAGATATTCTAACTAAAGAAAACCTGTCGGTACTTCCTTTTACTCATAAAGAACTCACAGAGTAGTAACATGAACATTTTAGTTACTGCTCTTGAGCAATCCTTAATAATGTTACCGCTTATTTTAGGGATGTATATAAGTTATAGGATTCTAAAAATTACCGATCTTACCGTAGACGGTACTTATGTGCTAGGAGCTGCTGTATTTGCCCGCAGCCTTTCATTTGGGTTATTTCCTGCATTAATATTTGCCGTAATATCAGGCGGTATTATCGGCAGCATTGTTAGTTTTATGCAGAAGAATAACCGTATTAACGGGCTTATAGCCGGAATACTTGCAAGTTTTATGCTTTATTCCGTTAACTTACAAATTATGCAGCGTCCTAATATATCAGTTCTTGGTATGCCAACTCTGTTATCTATATTAGAACTTGAAAATTGGTTAATACCTTTAATAATAATCAATTGTCTTATTATATTTGCTGTTATAATTTTATTAAAAGGTAAGCTCGGTTTGTTCCTTCGAGCTTTTGGTTTTAATAAAGATTTATTGATTAATTTAGGAAAACCTGCCGAGCTTTATCGCACGCTTGGGCTTAGCATAAGCAACTGCCTAGCTGCCTTAACTGGCACTTTATCGGCACAAATAAACGGTTTTGCCGATATTAATATGGGTTTTGGAGTGGCATTAGTCGGTATCGGTGCGATTGTCATAGGGCGGCATATTTTAATCCATGCTAATAATTTTAATGCGTTTAAAGAGATATTTTCTTGTTTTATAGGCATATTATTTTACTTTATTGCTCTGAGCGTTTTACTCCGAATTGGCATCGATCCCATAAATCTTAAGCTTATTTTAGGAATAGTGTTATTTATTTCATTGAGTACGGTGGGTAAGAAATAATACTTGTAATGTCATTCCCGTATGGCATTGCCCGCGTGGATACCGATGTCATTCCAGCAACGGCGGGAATCCAGAAAATGATTGTCACCCCGTGGCTTGACCACGGGGTCCAGTTAAAAATACTAAATTTAGTATTTTTTATTATTTTTATGGATACCGTGGTCAAGCCACGGTATGACATCTAGCACGTTTTTTATTAAAAAGACAAAATTATGAAACCTTATTTATATGCAGAAAAAATACAGTTCAAAGTTAAGGAAAGAAGTGAGCCTATAATTGCTGAAACTACTTTAAATATTGCTAAAGAAGAGTTTGTTGTAGTACTTGGGTCTAACGGTAGCGGGAAATCTACTTTAGCTAAAATACTTGCCGGTTATTTGAAGCCTACTAGCGGAAAAGTATTTCTAGACCAAGTTAGAATCGATAAAATACCTAAAGCTCAGAAAGCTCGTACGCTGGTTACACTAACACAAAAAGCTGAAGAGAGGCTATTTACCGAGCTAACGCTTGAGGAAAATATTACTCTGTGGGAAAGTAGATTCCCTAATAATGAACGGTTAACTTCTAGCGATGTGCTAGAGCTTACAGGCTCGCCTAAACGCTTTTTGCCTTTACTTTCACAGTCGCTCAGTAAATTTTCCGGCGGCGAAAAGCAAATTATACTGCTAGCACTTAGCATAGCTCATCCGCCTAAAATATTATTTCTAGACGAGCATACGGCAAATTTAGATCCAAAAGCTTCACATGCAGTGATGAAAAAAACAGCAGAGATTATAGAGAAGCATAAGATAACTTCCGTTATGATAACGCATAATTTGGAAGATGCAGTAAATTACGGCAAAAGGCTTATAGTCTTAGATAGTGGTAAGGTAGTACTAAACTACCTAAAACCACTGAGTTTTTCTTTAAAAGAACTGAAAGAGATGTTAAATTAGAAGTAAATCTCTGATGTATTGATCGAAAAACCTACTCGATGTCATTCCTGCTTTTGCGGGAATGACATAAGAACCACGCAACAATACCTCCATACGAAAGTGAGAATGAAATTGATTGCTGTTGCTTTAAAACTAAGATTTTTTTGGATAAAACCAAACTAGGAGTAAACAGATTAGAAGACCGATATTTAAGAGTAGATTATACTCCGTCATAGAAATACCGAAGATTTTGATTGCGGGTTTTGTGCAGGAAGTGATTGGTTGAGAATAGAACATTTGCTTGATGTGTTGTATAGACAAGCCTTTCGGGATACGGATCATCGATGAGCAAAGAGCACTTGGTTGTACTATCCCTCTTTCTACGAAGCTATGATATGTTGATAATATGCAAGAGCTAAGGATAGTTAGGAGAATGAATATTAAGGTATATTTGCTTAATTGTCTGATGATTAAAGCAGTTAAGCAAATTTTGATTAGCGTTAAATAGGGAAATCTTTCGTAAACGCATAAAGGGCAGGGAGTGTAATGGAATATATATTCAGCAATATAAGCGGTAGCAAGTGCTATTATAGAAATTGCAATTAGCCCTAAATGTAGAACTTTATAGCTATCTTTTCTAATGTAATTTATAATAGTATTAAATGGCATGGGTTTTATTTTTTTAAGGAACGTCATTGCGAGCGACCAAAGGGAGCGTGGCAATCTCAGGATGTTTTACAAGATTGCCACGTCGCTTCGCTCCTCGCAATGACGTTAGTTTATTCTTTAAAATCGTAAAAAATTCAAGTGATATTTTACAAATAAATAAATTTAGTATATTGTCACTGATTATTAATTAAAGTGCAAGAAAAATAAATGTCAGAAATTTGGGAAGATACTATTAAGTCAAACGCTTGGCCTTTTGTTGAGGCTAAGAAAATATTAGACAGCTTAAACGGTAAAACTCCTGAAAAAGGTTACGTATTATTTGAAACTGGTTACGGTCCTTCAGGTTTGCCTCATATAGGTACTTTTGGTGAGAATGCTCGTATGGTGATGGTGCAGAAAGCGTTTGAGCAATTATCCGATATTCCTACTAAGCTAATTTGTTTTTCTGATGATATGGACGGACTTCGTAAAGTTCCTAGTAATATCCCAAATCCTGAAATGGTAGCTGGGTATATGGATATGCCGCTTACTTCTATCCCTGATCCGTTCGGTGAGTGTGAAAGTTATGGGCATTATATGAACGCAAAGCTTCGCTCATTCCTTGATAAATTCGGTTTTAAGTATGAATTTTATAGCAGTACTAACTGTTATAAAGCGGGTATGTTTGATGAAATGCTGATAAGAGTGCTAGAGAAATATGACGAAATAATGGAGCTGATGCTACCGACTTTTAGAGAGGAGAGAAAAGCTACCTATTCGCCTTTCATGCCTATCTGTCCGAAAACCGGTAAAGTACTGCAAGTACCTATAGAAAAATGGGATGCTAAAGCAGGCACTGTTACGTATAAAGACGAAGCCGGTAATTATATAGAAGTACCGGTAACGGGAGGGCATTGTAAATTACAGTGGAAACCGGATTTTGGTATGCGTTGGGCTGCTCTTAAAGTCGATTATGAAATGTACGGCAAAGACCATCTAGCAAATGCTCGACTTTATTCAGAAATTTGCCGAATCCTAGGAGGCACGCCGCCAGTGCAGTTATGTTATGAGTTATTCTTAGATGAAAATGGTGAGAAAATCTCGAAATCAAAAGGCAATAGTATTAGCGTCGATGATTGGCTTAAATATGCTCCCGTTGAAAGCATGGCATTATTTATGTACCAAAATCCGACTAGAGCTAAGCGTTTGTTTTTTGATGTAATACCTAAAAATGTTGATGAATATATTACTTTTAATCAGAAATATCATTTAGAAGAGGATAGGGCAAAGCGTTTTGCAAATCCAGTTTATCACATACATCACGGAAATGTACCGAAAATTGAGACTTTTGGCATTACCTATGCGTTGCTTTTAAATCTTACTTCCGTGTGTAATCCTTCTGATAAATCGGTACTTTGGGGATTTATTAGTAAATATGAGCCAAAAGCAACTCCGAATACTAGTCCTTATCTTGACCACTTAGCAGAATTTGCTATAAGATATTATAATGACTTTATTAAAGCACATAAATCATATTTAGCTCCTTCTGAAAAGCATAAGGTTATTTTACAAGATATATTAGATATGTTATCTGATATATCCGATCAAACCGATGCTGAAGCGATTCAGAAAGCGATATACGATATAGGCATGAAAGCAGGATATGAAAATTTGCGTGATTACTTCAAAGATTTATATCAGATATTGCTAGGACAAAGCGAAGGTCCAAGATTTGGAACTTTCATAAAGCTTTATGGAGTGCAGGAAATGAAGAAGCTGGTTGAAGGAAAGCTTTAGTTTATATGTCGTTCCTGCGTGGGTATCTAAGCGTCATTGCGAACCAACGAAGTGAGTTTATCCGTCATTGCGAGGAGCCGTAGGCGACGCGGCAATCTCGTCGAATATCCTGAGATTGCTACGCAATTTCCTCGCAATGACGTTAAAATAAAAATTATTAACAAATGAATGAAATTTTTTGTAGTACATTACCTATTTTTTTAATTACGCTTCTTGGTAGTATTATCAAAAATAAATGGTTAACTTCGGAAGAATTTTGGCGTGGTATTGAGAAATTATCGTATTTTGTACTATTTCCTGCTATGCTGTTTAATTACGTATCTACTGCCGACTTAAGCGTCGCATCCATAATTAAGTTAGTAGTGGCTCTTATTATTTCCACTATCCTTGTATCAATCGGTCTTATAATTTACCAAAAAAAATACAACATAGATAAAGTCCAATTTACTTCCATTTTTCAAGGATCAATTCGTTATAATAGCTACATTTTTTTTGGGGTGAGTAGCCCTTTGCTTGGGTCCAGCGGGCTTTCTATTGTCGCCGTTATTTCTTCTTATATGATTATTTTTACCAATATTTTATCGGTAATGATTTTCGCTTATTATATCCCTAATAAATCTGTTACTAATACTATTAGAACCAGTTTTGTTTTAATGATGAAATTAATTGTGCGTAATCCATTAATTATCGCAAGTTTAGTAGGATTCGTTTTTAATTACTCAAATCTTGAATTACATTTAGGACTTAAGAAAACGCTAGATAGCCTTTCTAATGCTGCTTTAGCTATCGGTATGTTAAATGTCGGAGCAGGGCTTAATTTTACTATTAGGCGAGAACTTTTATACAATGTAATGTTTACAAGCTTTATTAAATTAGTTGCATTTCCTCTAGTTAGCGTAATAGTATTATGGTTAATGTCAATTGAGGGGATAGATAGATCGGTAGGGATATTATATAGCTGTCTTCCATGTGCAAGTACGGCTTATGTTTTATCTCGTCAGCTTGACGGTGATCCTGATTCTATGGCGTCGATTATAACATTTACTACTTTTTTCTCAGTAGTTACTATATCAATTATTATGTATATAATGGGGTGAAGTCGTTACGTCATTGCGAGGAAATTACAAAGTAATTGACGAAGCAATCTCAGGAGTTTGTTATTATTTCATGAGATTGCCACGCAGCCTACGGCTGCTCGCAATGACGGCTTGGGTATTCATGCAGCAACGCCCGCTCGCAATGACGAAAAACCAAAACAAATAAACAAAACAGGAATTTCTAAAATGGATGAGATGAATAAAATAAATTATGCTGAGGCTCTTGAATATCATGAAAAAGATAAGCCCGGTAAGATAGCTATTTCTGCAACAAAGTCTTTAGTTACTCAGCAAGATTTATCGCTTGCTTATTCTCCAGGTGTAGCTGCTCCTTGCCTTGAAATTGCTAAAAATTTAGAGGATGTATATAAATATACCGCTCGTGGTAATTTAGTTGCCGTAATCTCTAACGGTACTGCCGTACTTGGGCTTGGTAATTTAGGAGCGGCTGCTTCAAAACCGGTAATGGAAGGAAAAGCCGTACTGTTCAAAAAATTTGCCGATATTGATGCAATTGATTTGGAAGTGAATACGGAAGACCCTGAAGAATTTATTAATGCCGTGAAGTATCTCAGTTATAGTTTTGGGGGTATTAATCTTGAAGATATTAAAGCTCCTGAATGTTTTATTATAGAAGAAAAATTAAAATCTTTAATGGATATACCGGTCTTTCATGATGATCAGCATGGAACGGCGATTATTACCGCCGCAGGACTAATAAATGCAGCATATCTTACTAATCGCAAGCTTGAAGATTTAAAAATCGTAGTTAACGGAGCAGGGGCTGCAGCCATTGCGTGTATTGATTTATTAATTGCTCTTGGAGTCGATAAATCAAAGATTATTTTATGTGATACAAAAGGTGTTGTGTACAAAGGACGCCTAGAAGGTATGAATAAATGGAAAGAGCTATATGCAAGCGATACCAAGTTTAGAACTTTAGCGGAAAGCTTAAATAATACAGATGTATTTATAGGGTTATCGGTAAAAGGGGCGGTAACTAAAGAGATGGTGAAAGGGATGGCAAATAATCCGATTATTTTTGCTATGGCTAACCCTGATCCGGAAATTACTCCTGAAGATATAAAGCTTGTGCGGGATGATGCAATTATAGCAACAGGGCGATCTGATTATAATAATCAGATTAATAATGTTATGGGATTTCCTTATATTTTTAGAGGAGCATTAGACGTAAGAGCGAGAACCATTAATACAGAAATGAAAATAGCAGCAGCAAAGGCTATTGCAGATTTAGCCCGTAGACCTGTACCGGAAGAGGTATATAAAGCTTACTCAGGGCGTAAGATGGTTTTCGGTAAGGAATACATCATTCCCGTACCGTTTGATCCTCGTTTAATTACCGTAGTAGCAGCGGCGGTTGCCATTGCTGCAATAGAAAGCGGCGTTGCTAGGGTTAAAGATTTTAGTATAGGTAAATATAGGAAAGAATTGGGTAGTAGATTAAACCCTACTGCTAACTATATGAATTTCTTAGCTGAAAAAATTCATAATGCACCGCTTAAGCGGATTGTTTTTGCTGAAGGTGAAGAAGAAGAAGTAATTTCTGCCGCCCTTATGATGCGAGACGAGAAATACGGTCATCCGATTATAATCGGTCGTGTTGAGCGAATTGAGGCTACGTTAAAAAAGATAGGTCAAGATATTAGCTTAGACGGAATTCAAATAATGAATGCAGCTTTAACTGGTAGTTTAGAGAAATATATTGATTATTTATATAAAAGACTTCAGAGAAAAGGCTATTTATATCGTGATTGTGCTAAACTTGTTAAGACAGATAAGAATATTTTTGCTGCTTGTATGGTCGCTTGCGGTGACGGTGATGCTCTTTTAACCGGTGTTACTAAAAGCTATATTGATAGTTTAGAAGATATCATGAAAGTAATTTCGCCAAAACCTAATCGTAGAATCCTTGGTTATTCAATTATGATTGCTAAAGACAATAATATTATTATTTCTGATAATTGTATTACTGAATATCCAAACAGCTTAGAGCTTGCTCAAATAGCAACACAAACGGCAGAAATTGCTAAAAATATGGGAATCACTCCTCGTGTTGCACTTCTTTCTTTTTCTAGCTTCGGTAATGCTTCTAAGGAAAAAACAGCTCGTATTCGTGAAGCAGTAAATATACTAGATAATTTTAGTAAAGACAAAGAAGAGCTGAGCGGCATGAAAGTAGATTTTGAATATGATGGAGAGATGTCGGTTAAGGTAGCTTTAGACGGTGATTTACGTAAATTATATAAATTTTGTAGATTATCAGGATCTGCAAATGTATTAATTATGCCTGGTTTAAATTCAGCGGCTATTTCTACTGAATTATTACAAGAATTTTCATCCAATAGCTTCATAGGTCCTATAACAAACGGTTTTGAAAAACCCGTTCAAATACTTCAAGCTACAGCAACAGCTAATGAAATACTAAAAATAGCAACTTTTGCTTGCGTTGAGGCTATAAAAGAGGTTTAAGAGGCTATCTATAAATAAATTTTAACCGATAATTTAATTTTTTTTTGCTGCGAATTATAAGATTTTTTTGAAATATGAATAACTATTCTTGCAAAAATCTTATCAATATTTCTGAATAAAATCTTACAAGCCACAGTAACATAGTAAAATATTAAAAATTGCGGCTTTTACTTGTGTTGAATCTATAAAAGGTCTTTAATTACTAGATATTTAATTAACTTGTGAGAGATAAAATGGACTCATTAGTAAAAAACGAAGTAATTAAACTTTTTAATGATAAGCCAAAAAGCGGAATTGTAAGAATTAAAAAATGGTGTGCTGATAATAATAAAGATTTTGCAGAAGAAACTGCTAAATTTTTTTATGAAGAAAAAAGTAATCTAAATTTAGAGTTTGTAGGAGATTATCTTGGAACAGATGGAGGCGATAATAAAAAAGTATTAGAGAGTTTTACTAAGCAATTTGATTTTAAAGAAAAAGATTATTTAGAAAGTTTACGTGGGTTTTTACAATCATTTAAATTACCGGGCGAAGCTCAAAAAATAGATAGGTTAGTCGAAAGTTTTGGGACAAACTATTATGAACAAAATTTAAACGGTGAAATAAAAAGTAAGGATGCCGCATATATACTAGCTTACCAAACAATTATGCTTAATACCGACTTGCATAATCCTAGTATTGCCGAACCGAAAAAAATGACTTTTGAGCAATTAAAGAATAATTTAAAAGGTACTAACGAAAGTCAAAATTTTAATGATAATTTTTTGAAAAAGATATATGACGGAATAAAAGCCAAACCTTTCGTACTAAATTTTGTAGATAATAGTCCTGGTTATGAGATAGATAATATAAGTTCGCAAAATGATCAAACTTTTAAAAAATTAAGTAAATTCTTAGAAGAAAAAAGAAATATTCAAGACCTCTTTCCTAAATTACAAAATAATAATTTAACGGCAGAATTTAAAAATCCTAAAACATTGCTTAATAAGTTTACCGGTTATGAAGGGAGTGTAATAGTTAAAGATGAGAAAGGCGGTAAAGCAGAAATTCAAGTCTATAAACCAAGTGTATTTTCAAGATGGTTTTCAGGAGAAAAGTCTAAAATCATAATTCAGCCTTTAGGTGAAGAAGGAAAGCAGCCTTTAGAACAATCATTAAAGTTAGCAGCACAAATTACCGCAAGCTTTGAAACTAAAGTAACATCTATTAAAGCAACTTATGATTATTTAAAGGAAGATTTAAAGAGTCGGTATGAGAATATTAGAAATCCTAAAAAAGAATTAGAAAGAGCTAGTTCTATTGCAGAATTACATAAAAATATTAAAGAAATTACAGAAATTGTACAGCAAACAAATCAACAAATACCTGAAAAACCTTTGGCTTCTAAAGAGAGTTTTGAAGATCTCACACAAGCAGAGATAGGAATAAAGCCGGTAGAAATACTAATAAAGAGTTCATCTCAACCAGTAGAAAAGCCAAAATTTAATTCTTTTATAGAAGAGTTAGCATGGAAGAATGTGCAAAGAAAGCAGAGTGTTGATACTCCAATAAGTCAAAATAAAGAACCTAAAATCCAAACAGATAATCATGCAAAAATTTTAGAAGAATTAAAGCAAAAACAGAAAGAATTAGAAGATAAGAAAAAGGGGCTTGAAGAAAAAAAAGCTAATTCTAATATTACTAGAGAAGAAAGATGGAAAATTGTTGCAGAATTGGAATCTATTAATAATCAATTTAAAGCTATAGAAAAAGAACGTAGTAATATTAATAGTGCTTCAGATAGAGAAAAAAAGTTTGATAATAAAAATAACCCCTCATCGCCTATGAAAGGAGAACCGACAGCTGCAGATTTACAGCAACAAGGAGCATTAGCAGCTATAAAACGTATGAAAGAAGAGAAGATAAAGCAGCAGCAAACAGAAGCTACTAATCAACCTTCAAAAAATACTTCAACTATGCCTAGCGGTACTATACCGGTGCCGCCTCCAATGCCTGGGAGTGGTATTCCTATTCCACCACCACCTCCTCCTCCACCTCCTCCTCCGTCAATTCCAAATATTGTAAAAGAAGAGGCGAAAGATATTGGTAAACAAATACCTCAGGAAAGAGATAAGCATAAAGAAGGACTGGCAAAAGCTATAGAGGCACAAAGAAAAAAAATAGAAAAGCAAAACTCAGGAAGAGGAGTATAATTTGTTCAGGAATTTACTGGCTCTATATGTTATCGCTGCTTTTGATTCTTGTTGCAGCATTGTTGTTGCGTGGCTCGGAAAATGTGTTCGTTCGATGTCATTCCTGCGAAAGCAGGAATCCAAAAAAATAACTTCAATATTGATTTAGAAGTTACATATTTGATATAATAAACATATAAAAAAACAAGTTTTTTATATATTTCACTGGATTTCCGCTTTCGCGGGAATGACATAAAACGAGCTATGCAACACGCCGGCTTGACCACAGGCGATGTGAGTGGAATATATTAAATTAATTTTCTTTCATATAGCCTAAAGAGTTTGTATCATATGATGTTATCACCAAAAGAAAATATTATATGTTTAATTCAGCTTTTTTAGTTGCATTTTTTACCACGATTATCCGTTATTATGATTATGTTTTATTTGGTTTATCGGCTAGTATTCTCGCACAAAATTTCTTGCCTAATATAGAGCAGGATAAACAACTACTTGGTTTTTTTGCCATTCTTAGTGCAGCCGTTATAGTACGACCTTTAGGGTCTTTAATTTTTGGATTTATCGGAGATAAATACGGGCGTACTAAATCTATTAAGATATCAATGTTCATGAGTAGCATTTCTACCGGATTAATTGCTATTACTCCTTCCTTTGAGATGATAGGTATTTTTGCTACGGTAATACTAACATTATGTCGAATGGTTTTTTTAGCAAGCCTTGCCGGAGAAGTTGACGGAATAAAGGTTTATGTAGCTGAAAAAACAGGAGTTAATCGGAAAAATTTAAATATAGGAATAGTTTCATGTTGCAGCCAAATAGGTGCATTACTTGCGGCTATAGCTTATTATTATGCTAGCAATTCTGATATCCAGTATTTATGGCGTTTAAATTTCTTTATCGGTGCAATATTTGGTTTATTTGCTATTTTGATGAGAAATTTTTTTAAAGAAACTAGCGAATTCTTATATTATAAAAATAAACCTTCATCAAAAAGTACCATATGGCAAATTATAAAAGATAATAAACTATCCTTTATAATAGCATTACTAATAAACGGTGCTATTGGAGGAGTGTATCACTTTTTAGTAATTTTCTTAGGAGTTTTTTTAACAAAAATAGCTTTTATAAATCATCCTGAAATAAGATTTATGAATATAGCTCTTACTACTACCTATGGAATATCAGCCGTTTTTGCAGGGCTGCTTGCCGATAAAATAAACCCTTTAAGACAGATTACATGGGCTTTATTTGTTAGCATTATTGCTGCTTTAGGAATGCAAATAATGTTATACAAACAAATATTTAATATTCTCTGTCCCGTTATATTAATAGGACTTGCAGCATTTTATGCAGTACCGCTACAAATTATTGTTCAATCTTTGTTTAAGACTAATGTTAAAATGAGGCTTTATAGTCTATCTCATTCTTTTGGAGGTATTATTCTATCCTCAACTACTCCTTTCTTTAGTATGTTGTTGTGGCAAAATTTTAAGTCACTATCTCTAACTTTAAGCTTTTTTATATTTTTGCTTATAACATTAATGAGTACAGTGTTGGTTTTACGTAAGGTATCATCCTTGCATGGATACTAAATCGTCATTGCGAGTGACTAAAGGCTTGGTTGCATGGCTCGGTTTTTTTGTTGTCATCCCGTGATTTATTCACGGGATCCAGTTAAAAATACTAAAATTATTAGTATTTTTTATTGTTTTTGCGGGAATGACATAAATGAGCCATGCAACAGACTCAAAAACAAGAATAACATCAATTGTCTTAGATAACTCTTCCGTCTTTACTGCGACCTGTAGGTTTTATGCTAGGGCTACTTGAAGATTTGGAGCTTTGCTGTGCCTGTGTTCCAATTTTCTTCGCTTCTTTTGCTAAGTTTTCAAATTTGTCTTTTAAGCTTTTTGTATTGCCTTCTTTTATATATGTATCTTCACTAGCTTCTATATAACTCTTAGTTTGCCTTTTAGGTGCATTATCTTTAGATTGAGCATGCTTAGAATGTTCTATTAAAAATTTTGTACGAGGTCTTATTAGTTCATTCTCTTTCCCTGTACCTTTCTGTTTTTCTTCCTCCCATTTTTCCCATTCTTCCGGTGATGTCCAGTATCTTGTTATTTTACTATCAAAGCCTTTTTCAAATTTGTTTATTAAATTTTTAGTGCTATTCTCTTTAATTTCTTTACCTCGATTTTCAAACTCAAAATTTTTCTTAGGAGTTATATAGTCAGATTGAGTATTTTCATGTTGTTTTTCTACAGTCTGTTTCTTTTCTTCTGTCCAGTATTTTTTGATCTTGCTGTCAGAGTCTGCTTCAAATTTTGCTATTCTATCTTTTATACCGGTAACTGCTCCTGTAGATATTTTAGGTTGTTCTTGGGTTGATTGCTTAGTATGTTTCGGAGATGTATTTTTAGATAATTCATAAGTAAAAGATTCTAAACGAGATAAATTCTTTTGAACTTTTTCTATATTGGAATTTAAATATTCTATTTCGGGTCCTTTATATTCTATTATATTTTTTAATGTGGTATTAATTTCTACAAAAGATTCTTTAATCTCTTTATTAAACTTATCATCACTATTACTTATCTTACTACAATTAGTAGAAATTTTTTGAAGCTTATCTAATATATCGTTAATTCTCACATCTTTTTGAGAAGTCGATACCATACTTGCTAAAAATTCGCTTCTTCCTAAATTTCTATTAACATTACTTAAATATAGAGGTATGGTAGAGGCTTTAGAATCTTGTGGAAATTTATCTATTTCTTCTTTAAATCTCTTTAAGAACTTTATTGTATCACCGAATATAGGATGAGTATTCCAGGAAAGAGCAGGAGGAGCCGGTATTGCTTCCTGCATTGGTGATGTGTCTTTAGCTAATTCATCATTAAACAAGATTCGTATTTTGGGTAATACATTATCAATATTAACGTGCTTAGGAGATGTATCTTTAGCTAATTCGTCATTAAACAAGGTTCGTATTTTAGGTAATACATTGTCAATATTAACGTGCTTCGGAGATGTGTCTTTAGATAGTTTTTCATTTTGTAGCTCAGATATATAATCATCTACTGCTTCTTTTAATTTATCTAAAACAGCACTATTTTGGGAAGGAGGCAGCCATTCCGGTGTCATCCCACTCTAAAGCGATATTATCGCTTCTACGCTCCTCACGAGGATCAGTTAGCTTATAGTAGTTTTTATTTAACAAACGAGGATCACGTGAATTTTCGCTCTTTTCATATTCCTTAATTTCTTCAAATATACCTAGTGTTTTATAAATATTATCTATTTCTTCTTGAGTAAGTCTTTCATTGCTTACTTCTTTTTGTTGGATAGATTTTTGTAGTTCTTTTGTTGCCGTTAACTTATCTTTTATTGTATTTGAATTTGATAAAATTTTCGCTTGTGCTAAATCAAGAGCCTCAATTAAATTAGTAGAGCCGCTTTTTCCAAATGTGGTAGATAATTCTTCTTGACTTGAACCGATTCCTGAATCAATGGAAGAAGATCTAGAAACATTATTAGATTTAGGATTAATATTTGCCTGTTGTACATAAGATTTGCCGGCATCTATTAATATTTTATCAGTGAATTGTTCTAGTTCATTGAATGAGTTTTCTAGTTTTGCAAAAAGTTCTGTTGAGGAATGTACTATTGCCGGCGATAACTTAGGTATAGAATCTTCAGGTATAGTTTCTAAAGAAGGAGAATATTTACTTGTTTCTTTCTGTAGTACTGATTCATTTTGCCTTATTAAATTTGATATATTTTTAAATTTATTTGCTAATTCTTCAGATAATATATCAATCTGGTTATTGTTATTACTTCCGGCATATAAGACTAGAGCCTCCTTTATATTTTGCGAGATATTATCTGCATGATCTATTAATAACATCTTATATTGTAAATCTAACTCGCTTGAATTATTAGTATTACGGAAGTAATTTTTATTTACTGATATACTTTTGCTGAGTATATTTTTAGAAGCTTCTATAAGTTCTTTTTGCCCTTTCTCTTCTTTATTTTTTAACTCCTCAAATAAATTTTGTAAACCGTCTGAAAAATCTCCGGCATTATCAAGATATAAAAATTTGCTTCTTATAATCTCTTGTGCTTTTTGATTGGAAGCTTGTTGAGCTTTTTGTTTCTCTTGCATTGCCCCTAGAATGATATTTTTATCTAATGAATTAATCACATCATAAAAATTTTTCATTTCCTCTAATTTTTCTCTAGGTTCTTTTATTTTTTGTAATCTTTCTCTTAATTCTTGAAATTTATCCCATTCATGTTGTTCAAGAAAAAATTCTTCTATTTTTGTATTTTTACTATTAGGGCTTCCTCCGCTACTCAGGATTTTATTTCTGGCTGCCTGTAATCTAGATGGTTGATGAGAGTTGATATTATTAATCAAATCTAAAATTTCTTTTGATGTCTTATTAAATTCTTCATTATTAGTTGGATTTTTGATTGTTTCTTGAACTGCTTCCCTTAACTTTATTATCTCTTCTTTAAGGCTAAGCTCTATTTTTTGTTGACCATGTGTTATAGCTTGTTCATTTTCTTGTGAGGTAGGTACTTTTTTATCTTGCTGTATATTTAGGCTCTTTTTCCCTACTTTCTGAACAACTTCTTCCATCAATTGCAATAGATTAATATTGCCATTTATTTTTGATCCTTGCTCATTAATGACCGGTAATGAATTACTTAGTTTTAATAATTCTGAAAAATCTGAAGGGGATATTAGGACATCAAGTTGAGCCTTTGTTTTTCTACCTTTTCCATCTTCCTTAAAGCCTTCAACTTTACCAATACTAATAGGTAGATTGTTTAAATAAATTTCTTTACTAGCCCCCTGTATATTTTTATCATTTGCTACTTTGAAGTTAGCTTGTTGCTGAGAAACATACGGTCCCGGCTTTCTAGGGTCTATTTTGTTTATTAGAGCTTCTATAAAATTAGTTGTACGTGTTATAGCTAGTTTATCTGTTTCTAAAATATTATTTAAATTAGTATTTTTTATTAAATAAAGATTCCTTATTAGCTGGTCTAATTCATTCTTATGTTTCATAATTTTCCTCTATTAATAAAAATAAACCAAAATGTAATACCATTTATGTTAAATTAACAATACTAATAATTAGTATTAATTCAATATTTTAAATCTTGTTGCATTTGTGCTTCAATAATATGATTTTATCATTTATTTTATCGTGTCAATGAGTTTTTTAACTCCCTCAACTGATTTGTCGAATAATGCTTTTTCTTCTTTAGTTAGCTGTAGTTCTACTACTTTTATGACGCCTTCTTTACCTATAATAATAGGTACTCCGACATATAAATCATTAACCCCATATTCACCTTGTAGATAAGCGGCACAAGTTAGAATTTGACGTTTATCTTTTAAATATGCTTCAAGCATTTCTATTGCTGAGGCTGCGGGGGCATAATAAGCAGAACCTGTTTTAAGTAATGCAACAATCTCACCGCCGCCGTTTCTAGTACGATCGATTATTTTTTCAATATTTTCATTACTTGATAAGTCCATTTTTATCAAGTCAGGTATCGGTACTCCTGATATTGTAGAATATCTTGCAAGAGGTACCATAGCATCACCATGACCGCCGAGAACCGTGCTATTAACATTGCTAACCGATACTTTAAATTCTTCAGCAAGAAAAAGATTAAATCTTGATGAGTCAAGTACGCCTGCCATACCTATTACTTTATTATGAGGTAGTCCGCTTTCTTTAAGCATGACATATACCATAACATCAAGCGGATTGGTAATTACTATTACAAAAGCATCAGGAGCGTATTTTTTAACATTCTCTGCAACATTTTTCATAATACCGGTATTAATGCTAATTAAATCATCTCTACTCATTCCTGGTTTTCTTGGTAAACCGGCAGTAATAATTATTGCATCAGACCCTTCAATATCTTTATAGTCGTTTGTGCCTTTTATTTTGATATCAGATCCGGCTATTGTACCGGCTTGCATGAGATCCAATGCTTTTCCTTGCGGTACTCCTTCAGCCACATCAAATAACACGATATCACCGAGTTCTCTAAGGCTAATTAAGTGAGCAAGCGTACCACCTATGTTACCGCTACCTATTAATGAGATTTTTGGATTTTTTTTCATTACTCCCTCTACAAATATTAAATATGCCTATTACTATATTACAAATAGATTCAAGAAAAAAGAATTTTTAAATTATATTATTAATTGGTTAATTCATAAAAATTAACCATTCACATTGACTTTATTAAAATAGATTAATATAATGCCGAGTCGAAAATACCATGAAACATGGAATTTTAATAAAATAACTAAAAAAAAGAAAATAACTATGCCTAAAATTTCTAAGTTAATAAATATTTTTAAATCTTGTATAGGAAAGGGAAGTAATGCAAAAGAATGTAAAACCGTTCCAGATGTGTTTCATGATTTACGCATTAGTATTAACAATAGTCTTAATAGTAAAGATGTAAGCTTTGATACGGTAGATAGCCCAGAAAACAAAAGTACCCTACATCATGTAACTGACCTAGTAGAACTTAAAGAGTTGCTTCAAAAAAATATTGATCCTAATATACAAGATGAGAATGGTTATACTGCTTTAGAGGTTACAGGTAATTTTGAAAAAGCCAAAATGTTACTTGAATATGGTGCTACGGTGAATGACTATAAACAGATGGGTGAAGTATTATATTACTGTGGTCGTAACTCAGTAGAAAATAAAATTATTCTTTCACTATTAATGCATAATAATGCTAATACTAATTTTACAAAAGCAAATTTAGTAAGACAATGTAAAGAACCGCATGAAGAGGCAGAGCGGTTAATAAAACGAATTGAAAAAATAAAGGGCTTAATATATCAAAGTAAAGAAGTAGAGACGTTAAGAGTATATGTTGACAGATTACAGAACTTAAAAAATAAATATGAAGAAGCAAACCAAGATGTTTCAAAAATAATATTAGATTATATTGAAAATCAAGAGAGTGATAGTTTAAAAGCTAAACTTGTTACTACTTGTCAAAATCTAGGGTTAATCGAAGATTATTCGGAAGTAGCTCAAGAAAATGCAGTATATAAGTGCTTGGATGAGGCTTTTGATTTACTTGATCAAGGATTAATAGGAGAGGATGCTCAAAATACAGTAGTTTGATCAACTATTTATTACCTGGATCGATTTAGTGGTCAAGCCGACCTTGTTGTATGGCTTGTTTTATGTCATTCCTGCGTGGATACCACCACGTCATTGCGAGCATTCGTAGAATGCGTGGCAATCTCATGAAATAATAACAAACTCCTGAGATTGCTTCGTCGAATTACTGTGTAATTCTTCTCGCAATGACGGAAAAGCAGGTCCACGCAACAACGCCAATGTCTTGCAGGATGATACACAAAACTATCAACGTTTTATCATCTTATTATAGTGTTCCGATAAAACTTTTACGCCGTATAGCCATAATAGACATACGATTACAAAGCTAAACATCAATAAACCGGCTATGTCGTTATGTACGGCGTTCGGGAAAATACTAAAGGATATGAATTGAATAATAGCACCTATTGATTTACCGATTTTAGTACCCATAACATCAACGGCAGCTTTACCTTTGGTCTTCATTTCACTATCGAGCGGAATATATACCATTTCTTTAGTAGCATCAAAAAGTGAATATTTTACGGATTTGGAAAGTACATGCCAAAGTCCGCCGATAAAAACTATAACGACAAGCGGCGAACTATAGCCGAGAGTATTTACGATATTTCCTAGGTGATTTTCAAAAACCGTGAATGAAAAGAACATAACGCCTGCTCCAAACATCATAATCGGTGTTATAATAGCTCCCCAAAACCAGCCGCATATTCTAATTAAACTACTTCCTAAAAACGCACTAACTAACGTGAGTACTCCCGTCCAAAAAAACACTTCACCGTGATAGGATATAAAATCCTTTGTAGCAGGATAGAGTTGTTTTACTTTTGACATCCATAATCCTTCTATTAGGCTAATACTCATAGAATAAGACATTACAAGAAGACAAATAAAACCGAGATATCTAGAAGTTAATATTACTTTTGCACTTTCGACTAAGCTTAATTTCAATATATCCGTTCTTTGATTTTTAAATTTAATATTTTTGTCTGCTTCTACGACTGATTTATCAATAAGTTTATGAAGAGCTAGACAAATTAATCCAGATATTAAAATAACCGTAATAAATGATTTTAAAAGGATTTCATTTGTATCGTTTAGATGAGAAAATAAAGGTAATAAGAAATGCTCACTCTTAGCAAAATAAATAATTACGGTTCCTGAGATGAGTAAATTAGTTTGTCCAAATAAAGTAAAAAATGAGTAAAATCTCGGTGCTTCTTCGACTTTAGTAATTTTATTTGCAAGCTGCCAATATAAAAGAGTAAATACTATAACCGGCCATAATTCTCCCATAATATAAAATAATACTAAACTCCACTGTCCCCAAATTATTAAAAACCATTTTAAGTGAGGAAGAACAGTGATATAGTGCTTAATTAATTCGGGATCGGGATGAAAAAACTCTCTGTACGGAAATAAAATAAAACCAAAAATTGCAAAGAAAAATAAAAAAGTGCCGGTAATTATCCTAAAAACTTGCTCTGTTGTCATAATATTACAGAGTTTAGAATAAAGAATAACAAATAAAATTCCCATCGGCATTTCGCCCCAAAGTTTGATAAAACTCAATACTTCCGAGCTAATTAAGGTAACAACAAAACTATCTTTAATACTACGAACTAAGTTTTGATTAAGTAGAATAAAAAACATTAGTAAGGCCATCGGGATGAATTTGGTTAATTCATACGATCTAATCGGCCATACTATATGCCTAAATTTACTGTTTCTGGCTTTATTCCAAATTGTGAAGTTAGAATCCACGGCATCCATTGATTTACTATGAGCTTATTTTTTTAGTACCGGAGTGGATACTAGAGTCGTCATTGCGAGAAGAATTACGTAGTAATTCGACGAAGCAATCTCAGGAGTTTGTTATTATTTCATGAGATTGCCACGCAGCCTATGGCTGCTCGCAATGACGGAAAAACCGTTCCACGCAACAAGACTTTTGCAGGGATGACTCCCAGCGTTTTTCAAAAACTGTCCGGCTATATTATTTTTTATGCAACCTAGACTATAATAAAAACTATGTCAAGATTTTTTAAAATAGTCTCATATATTGTTGTTAATTACATTTGTTATATACTCGATGAACTTGAAAAATTGGCTACGTCGTTCTACAAGATCTGTGGTGCTCACGTATTAAGTATACGCTCCGCTCCTCGACTTGTGAACTCCTTGCTCTTTTCCAAGTTGATCTTCGTATACCAACTATTCATTTACGCGGAGTATACTCAATCGCTGCTTTAATAAACTGAATAAATAACGGATGAGCTTCAAAAGGTTTAGATTTAAATTCCGGATGAAATTGTACTCCTACGAACCAACGCAGTAGCGGTAGTTCAATTATTTCTACAATCTCTTCATCTTTTGAAAAACTGCTAAATACTACTCCGTTTTTTTCAAAAATATTTTGAAATTCATTATTAAATTTATATCTATGACGATGTCTCTCATTTATTTCAAGGCTTTTATAAGCATTAGCTGCAATGGTACTTGCAACCAAACTACAAGGATAAGAGCCGAGCCTCATAGTCTTTTTTACATTTTCAATTGTTATTTTTGAGTCTTCACAGTTTTTATTTACTTTCTCAATAATTTTTGTACCGTCTACTTTAAACTCTTCCGTTACTGCATCTTTAATACCGATTAAGTTCTGAGCTATTTCGATCGTTGCAAGTTGCATACCGAAACATATTCCAAAAAAAGGTATGTTATTAGTGCGAGCATATGTTATTGCTGTAATTTTTCCTTTAGTTGCCCGTTCTCCAAATCCGCCCGGTACTAAAATCCCGTCTATATTTAATAATTTTTTATTAATATTCTCTTCAGTTAGATTTTCAGCATTTATCCATACTAAATCAATTTTGTATTTGTAATAAATACCTGCATGATCAAGTGCCTCGATTACTGATTTATAAGCATCTTTTAATTTATGATATTTAGCTATTATAGCAATTCTTACTTTTGAATTAGAATCTTTTAGCCTACCAATTATATCATACCATTTATCTAATTTGGACGGTACGACATTAATATTAAAAAATTTTAGTACTTTATTGTCAAGACCTGAATTATGATACGCAATCGGTACTAAATATATATTTTTTTGATCTATTGCCGGAATAACATACTCAGATTCTATATTACAAAATAAAGCTATTTTATCTATTTCGCTTTTTGAAATGTTACGTTCTGCACGACATACTAGTATATTAGGTGTAATACCTATAGCACGTAATTCTTTAACTGAGTGTTGGGTAGGTTTTGTTTTTAATTCACGGGCGGTTTTAACATAAGGTAATAATGTTAAATGAATAAATAAGCAATTTTCGCTTTTTAATTTGTTACCGATTTGCCTTATAGCTTCAAAAAACGGTAGACCTTCAATATCACCGACTGTACCGCCTATTTCACAAATAATAAAATCAAAGCCCTTTGTGTTTGAAAGTATAAAATCTTTTATTATATTTGTAACATGCGGGATGATTTGAACGGTAACGCCGGTGTAATTTCCTAAACGTTCATCTTTAAGTAGTTTTGAGTATATCGCTCCTGTCGTGATGCTATCAAACTTGCATGAGGAAACTCCGGTAAAACGTTCATAATGTCCAAGATCTAGATCAGTTTCTGCTCCGTCATCTGTTACATATACTTCCCCATGTTCGTGAGGATTCATAGTCCCAGGGTCGACGACGTTAAGATAAGGGTCTAGTTTTCGTACGCAAACTTTAAATCCTTTCGCTTGTAATAGCATAGCAAGAGATGCTGCCGTTAGACCTTTACCGAGTGATGAAACAACGCCGCCGGTAACAAAAATGAAACGTACCATTATTTATTATAAACCTAGTTTACTAATATTTTCGTAAAATTTTACTGCTTTTTTTAAGTCTTCTTCCGTATCTACGGAAATAGGAACATTCTCAACTAAACATGTACCTATAGTCATGCCGTTTTCAAGGACACGTAATTGTTCTAAACGTTCTGTTTTTTCTAAAAAAGTCGGCTTAAGAGATACAAATTTTTCTAAAGCGTTTTTGCGAAAACCATACATGCCTACATGATATAAAAATTCTTCTGCACCGTTTGGAATAAGACTACGCGAAAAATACAATGCTTTCCCCGCCGAGTCAACCGCTACGGTAACATTACTACTAGCTTCTACTGATTCTCTATCTACCTTTACTACCGGTGTAACAATATCGTACTCGCTGTTTTTTAAATATTCTATAATTTTCAAAATAGAGCTAGGTTCAATGAAAGGCATATCTCCCTGTACATTAACTATGTAATTAATGTTTTGATTATTTGGAATTAATTTAAAAGCTTCATAAGTACGATCAGTACCGGTTGGGATAGCACTATCCTTGAATATTACTTTTCCTCCGACTTTTTTAATAATATTTGCTATCTCTTCCGAGTCGGTCGCAACATATGTATGCTCAAGGTTAGCCTGATTTACTTGTTTGAATACCCGCTCGATTAAAGTTATAGAGCCGATAAGCTGCAGCGGTTTTTGTTTAAGCCTAGTTGAACTTAGCCTTGAGGGGATAATTATAGCCACATCCTGATGCTGCATAAACTTCCTATATATTAAATTAAAAAATAATTGTTGACAGATTAGCCTTTTTCGGCGATAAAGTAAAACATAATTTTTGAATATATTCAATATTCGATGAATTTCAAAAATTGGCTACGTCGTCTTATAAAGTCTGCGGTACTCACGTATTAAGTATACACTGCGTTCCTCGATTTATAGACTTCTTGCTCTTTTTGAAATTGATCTTCATATTGCTAATTACAATATATTTAAGAGCTCGTAGCTCAGTCGGTAGAGCATTTGACTTTTAATCAAAGGGTCCCGGGTTCGAATCCCGGCGAGCTCACCATACTTCTACACTGTGGGTTTGTAGCTCAGCTGGTTAGAGCACACGCCTGATAAGCGTGAGGTCGGAAGTTCAAGTCTTCTCAAACCCACCATTCAATCCACTAAAATCTATATTACATATTTAAAGTAGAATAAGAAATATTAGATTAATCAATAATTTCTTTGTATAGATAACATTTTTTCTCAATAAGTCTTTTTAGAGGCAGGAAGAGGTTATAGGGTAAGTTATCAAGAGCAAACCACTGCCAGTTTTCTACTTTATGAGGCTCAAGATTCTGTAATTCATGCTCATTTGAACAATGAGCTTTAAGGAAAATCGAGACATAATGCTTTTGTTCTTTTTCAAAAATATCGTTAGTCACCGCTATAAATTGTGGGTTTTCAATGATTAGATTTGTTTCTTCTAAAACTTCACGGATAGCACATTCTTCAAATGTTTCTCCAAATTCTAAATGTCCACCGGCAGGAGCATAACTAGACTCACCATGGGAACTAATACGTTTACCTAATAAAATTTCATTTCTATTATTAAAGATTAAAATACCGATACCGATCCGTGGGTGGTTAATCATATATTAAGTAGCTCCGGGTAAATGAAAAGTCGATATACGAAGTTCTATCTATTGACTTATTAATAGCTTACGTTAATTTCCAAATCAAATAAAAAATATTGCTTATTTAAATACCGTGAGCTATTTGTAGATTATATTTAATATTTACCTGTAGTTATGAATTCTACCAATCACTCACAAAATAATAGCTTAACTATCTCGTGGCTTAAGCTTGGTATTTTATCCTTAGGGTTTGCAGGTTTATATTCGGTTATTTTGGTAGTGTTACGTACTCCTCAATTAGCCGATTTTTTCCCAAATCCGCATATTTTCAAATCTGCTTTAATTATTCATGTTAATTTATCGGTATTAATTTGGTTGTTTTCTATCACTGCTAGCGTTTGGGGTTGTGAAACGTCATTGCGAGGAGAGGCAAAGCCTCGACGCGGCAATCTCGTCAAATCTCCTGAGATTGCCACGCTCTCTATTTTCGCTCGCAATGACGTGCTTTACCTTTATCCCAAACTTGCTTTTCTAGCTACTCTTCTAATTGCCGTATCCCCAATAGCCGGACACAATCCAGTGATGAATAACTATATACCGATGCTTGAAAATATTGTCTTTATTTTGGGGTTAAGCTTATTTGGTGTTACGTTGCTATTATACGCTATAAATATTGTATACTTATTCGATTGGATGAACTTAAATAGTCTAGTTAATTTTACTGTATTATCGACTATTATAATGTTTATTTTAAGCTTTGTTTGTTTTGGATGGTCTTATAACGGTTTGCAAAACATCATTCAAATTATTCCTATAGAGATAGAATTTTATTATGAATTACTTTTTTGGAGCGGAGGTCATTTATTACAATTTATATATACTCAAATATTAATATTTATTTGGGTTGTCTTATTTCAGAAGCTAATAGGTAGAGAATTAAAATTCCAAAAATTCTATCTGTTCTTACTTTATTTGAATTTTATTTTTGGTGTTATTGCAATATTTGGTCATGTATCTTATGACATTATTGACGGAGCATTCAAAGAATTCTATACAAATCATATGAAATATCTAGGAGGTCTTGCTCCTATTTTATGTTTGATCGGCATGGGGTGTGAGTCCTTGTCATTCCGTGGCTTGACCACGGAATCCAGTAAAAAAATAGATCCCGCAGTCAAGCCACGGGATGACACTGTTATAATAAATAGCAAAGTCATCAAAACCACCTTACTTTGCTCTATTACTTTATTTCTACTCGGCGGGCTTATAGCAATGAATATTACAGGTATAAATGTAGTAATCCCTGCTCATTATCACGGTTCTATAGTAGGTATTAGCATTGCTTGTATGGGGTATAGTATAGTGTCATTCCGTGGCTTGACCACGGAATCCATAGAAAAAACAAAGCAAGACTGGATCCCGTGGTCAAGCCACGGGATGACACTATTAACCGCCTACAGGATGACATTTGCCATCTACCTCCTAACATTCGGGCAGATTCTGCACATACTTGGGCTAGCATTCGCCGGTGGTTACGGTGTTATGCGGAAAGATCCAAATAGCGTAATGCCGATGTCAGCTAAGCTATTAATGGGAATGATGGGTGGAGGAGGGCTTATTGCTATAGTAGGCGGCTTGATGTTTGTATATATTTGTGTTAAAGTAATGTTTTTTAAAAGTATAAAACTAGAACATGAGTAAACCAACTAGAGAAGAAGCTAAAGAAGCGGTAAGAACATTACTAAAATTCATTGGTGAAGACCCAAATAGAGAAGGATTACTTAAAACTCCTGAGAGAGTAATTAACAGCTACGGGGAATTATTCTCCGGTTATGAAAAAGATATAGCAGAAATATTAAGTACAAAATTTTATGATACTTGTAATTTTCAGGATTTTATCTTACTGAAAGATATAAAATTTACCTCTTTCTGTGAACATCATATGCTCCCTTTCATCGGTACAGTAGATATAGCTTATATTCCCGATAATTGTATTATTGGTATAAGTAAGCTTGCACGAATAGTAAATGTTTTCGCTAGAAGATTACAGATTCAAGAAAAAATGACGGTACAAATAGCAGAAAGCGTTCAGGAGAATTTAAAGCCGCTTGGTGTTGCCGTTAAGATTTCTGCTTTACATAGCTGTATGACGATGCGGGGTGTAATGCAGGATAGTATGATGCAAGATAGCGATATTAATATTACTATGAATACAATGCATTATACGGGTATGTTTGCTGAGCAGCAGAAATATCGCCATGAGTTTTTGAATCTTACTGCTAAAAGATAATATACTCGATGAACTTCAAAAATTGGCTACGTCGTTCTACAAGATCTGCGGTGCTCACGTATTAAGTATACGCTCCGCTCCTCGACTTGTGAACTCCTTGCTCTTTTTGAAGTTGATCTTCGTATATCTGTTTTTTATTTTACTTAGAGTATATAATGTTATTATCAAAATATTTTTTACCTGTTTTAAAAGAAGAGCCAAGTGAAGCTCAAGTAACTTCGCATAAATTAATGCTTAGAAGCGGAATGATTAGGCAACAAGCAGCAGGTATTTATACATGGCTTCCGCTCGGCTTAAAAGTACTGAAGAATATCGAGAATATAGTACGCTCAAACATGAATAAAGCGGGAGCTTTGGAAGTTCTAATGCCTTGCATTCAACCCGCACATTTATGGATGGAATCGGGACGTTTTGATAATTACGGCAAGGAAATGCTAAAATTTCAAGACCGTCACGATAATACTTTACTATTTGGTCCGACTAATGAAGATATGATTACGGATATTTTCCGTCATAATATTAAGTCATATAAGGATTTACCGAAAAATCTTTATCATATCCAATGGAAATTTCGTGATGAGATTAGACCCCGTTTCGGTGTTATGAGAGGTCGGGAGTTTTTAATGAAAGATGCTTATTCTTTTGATATAAACGAAGAAAATGCCGTTAAGACCTATAATCAAATGTATCAGGCTTATATCAATACTTTTCGGGATTTAGGTGTGTTCGCTATCCCTGTTATTGCAGATAACGGTCCGATAGGCGGCAATTTAAGTCATGAATTTCATATTATCGCCGAGACCGGTGAAAGCACTATTTATTACGATAAAAGATTTAAGACTTTAAAAGATAATCCTAACATTGATGTAGAGGAAATTAAAAGCTGGTACGCAGCAGCCGAAGAAAAGCATGATTTGAATAAATTGCCTATATCTGAACAGGAAATAACTAGCAGTAAAGGGATAGAAGTCGGGCATATTTTTTATATCGGCTCAAAATATTCGGTTAATATGAATGCTCTTATTAATGATGAGCATGGTAAATTAACTCCTGTAGAAATGAGTTCTTACGGCATAGGTATTTCAAGGTTAGTGGCAGCTATTATAGAAGCAAATTGTGATGAGAAAGGTATTATATGGCCTTCTAACGTTGCTCCTTTTAAAGTTTCTTTAATTAATTTAAATATTCATGATAGTAAATGCGTAGAGCTTGCGGCAAAGGCTTATAAAGAGCTATCTGTTCAAAACATAGAAGTGCTATATGACGATACCGAAGCACGTGCCGGCAGTAAATTCGCAACGCACGACCTTATCGGTTCACCTTATCAAATTATAATCGGTCCTAAAAAAGCAGCGGATAATATCGTTGAATTAAAAGATCGTAAAACCGGTGCTATAGAAGATACCGAGGTAGAAAATCTTATTAATTATATCAAATAACATAGACAATGATAGTATCATATGATACTATCATATAATGAATAATAGACCGCCTTTTCAAATAACTAATAAAATCTTGGAGCTATCACAAGATATTTCTTATGAGCTTGGTATTTTAGCCGGTAGCAAACTTTATTCTCAGCCTATAAAACTTCGCAAAAATAATCAAATTAAGACTATTCACTCTTCTTTAGCAATTGAAGGAAATAATTTAAGTATAGAGCAGATAACAGATTTAATAGACGGCAAAAGGGTACTTGCACCTGAAAAAGATATTTTAGAAGTAAAAAATGCTATAAAATTATATAATGATCTGACTATATTTAATCCTTTTAAAATTGAATCATTGCTAAAAGCACATGAGATATTAATGCAAGGATTAGTAGAAGATAACGGGAAGTGGCGTAAAGGTAATGCCGGTATACTAAAAGGTACGGAAATTATACATTTTGCACCTCCGGCAAGCCGTGTATCTTTATTAATGCAGGATTTATTTGAGTTTATAACACAAGATAAGAATGTTTCCGGAATAGTTAAAGCTTGTATATTTCATTATGAATTTGAATTTATCCATCCTTTTTCGGACGGTAATGGGCGAATCGGTAGATTATGGCAACAATTATTACTAATGCAAACTAATAAAATTTTTGAATATATTTCCGTTGAAAGTTTGATAAGGAATAATCAAAGTGAATATTATAGTGTTTTAAGTAAGTGTGATAAGCTTGGTGAATCGACGTTATTTATCGAGTTTATGCTTGATAAAATAGTTGTAGCATTAAGATTATATAGTAATAATATAACATATGAGGCAAGTACTCCATTATATAGAATTGAATTTGCTAAGGTTAATTTAATAGATAAATGGTTTTCTAGAAAAGATTATACTAATGTACATAAAAATATTTCTACGGCAACGGCTAGTAGAGATTTGTTATATGGTTTGGAGCATAAGCTTTTAATAAGTAAAGGTGATAAGAACCAGACTTATTATAGATTCGTATAAGCCATACTCAATGCCTTGCAGGAATGACATAATACCGCTGATTCAAAAAGAGATTAACATGAAAAATTTTATAAAATACTTATTTTTTACCGGTCTATATATAGTAGTAACGATAATAGTTGCTTATATGGTTTTAGCTCAAACTATTCCTAATGATGGGCAGTGTCATATGATGGATAGACCGCTTGTTATTCATTACATTTTAGCAGCAATTATTACCGCTTTACCGGCACTAATTTTAATATATAGTAGAAGTAAGAAAAAGAAGAAATAAATTATATGATCGGTAAATTAAGCGGTAAGATTGATTCCCAAGGCGATGATTACATTATAATTGACGTAAATGGGGTAGGGTATCTTGTTTATGCTTCAGGTAAAACTTTAGGTAAATTTGCTGAAGGGGAGTTTTATAAACTATTTATCGAAACCCATGTTAGAGAGGAGCATATTCATCTTTACGGTTTTCTGACTCTAGAAGAGAAGAATTTTTTTAATTTGTTACAATCAGTAAACGGTATAGGTACAAGAATGGCTTTATCTATCTTATCAAACCTGACGCCTGCGGATATCCAAATTGCTATAAATAATGAGGATAAAAATATATTTAAAGCAATATCCGGAGTGGGAGCTAAACTTGCTGAGCGTATAGTGTTGGAGCTGAAAGGTAAAGTAGCAAAAATATCAAGCGGCTCTGCTATTATTAAAGATAATTTAAGTATTAAGAATATTACACCCGTCGCAAGCAATGAAGTAATAAAAGCTCTAGTAAATCTAGGCTTTTCTAGATTTGAAGCACAAAACACCGTTCAAGGTATCATTACCCAAAATCCCGAAATTTCTATTGATGAGTTAATCAAAACAGCCCTGAAAAATCGAAATTCTAATTTTTAAGAAAGTATTAATTAATTAATATTTTCTTTACTTTTATTTAATTTTGGTATATAATACGTATTCAAAAACATTATTAATAGGTAAAATTATGTCAAAATTAAAAATATTTTTAGCAAGTATAAATGCTAATAAGTTAATTGCGGAACTAGAAAAAGACCCAGCTACATTAAATATCAACGATGAAGTATTACCCAATCATTTGGAAGATTTACTAGAAACTTTAAAAGGAGATGATACTGTAAAAACGCTAAAGATTGAAAGTTCTGTATGGAATTCAGCATCATTACTATCACACAACGGTATAACAGAAGAAAGTAAAATAGAATTATTGAAAGCGATACCAAAAATGAATCTAAACGCTTTAGGTTTGACCGGTCTTACTCTAAACAATAGCGATATAGATATTTTTTGTGAAGCAATCAAACATAGCAAAATTAATGAACTTGAGTTTTTTTTAGGTAGAGAAATAAGTAATGAATCAAAAGCAAAATTATTCACTTCTATAAAAAATAATAAAGCTCTTCTTAATTGTTTGGTTACGGGTCCAAATGATATGTCCCCACAAGAGAAACAAGAAAAGAAAACATGGACAAGTCAAATTAATGAGAGAACTGATAAAAATCAGAGTATTCTAGAAGAAGTAGCACAAGTTTTAAAAGATTGGTCTGAAACGCCTAACAATTTGCATAAGGGTACAATTCATAGTTACTTAAAATTATATCAAAAGTTAAATAAAGATAGTGTTATAGAAGAGTTAGAAAAGTTAAAAGTAACTGATGCAAACTTTATTCTAGAAAACGCAGATAAACATATTAATGAGCATTTTTTTGAGATGGTGGGAATTGCAAAAGAAGTATATGCTGATGGTTTATTTGTGCCTACTGATATAACTAGTTACATCGCATCTTGTATTGGGGATTTATCTAATATAATAAATAAATCAAGTGATATAGAATCTTAAAATAATTTATAGCATAAAACTATTTTTTAGCTATTATTAGTCATTATATTCGATTTAAAATAATGACTAATATATTATCGCCTGAAAAAATTGAAAATGATCAAGAACTGCCGATAAGACCGTCATATTTACAAGAATTTGTCGGTCAACAGCAGATTAAAGAGAATCTTTCAGTATTTATTAAAGCTGCAAAATCTCGGAATGAACATCTTGACCATACTTTATTTTACGGTCCGCCCGGTCTTGGTAAGACTACGCTTGCTAAGATTATCTCTAATGAAATCGGCGGTAATTTCAAATCCACCTCCGGTCCTGCTATACTTAAAGCAGCTGACCTTGCTGCTATCCTAACTAATCTTGAAAAAAACGACGTATTATTTATTGATGAAATCCACCGCTTAAATACTGCGGTTGAAGAGGTTTTATACCCTGCTATGGAGGATTTTGAGCTTGATATAATTATCGGTGAAGGTCCGGCCGCAAGATCGGTGAAAATAACCTTGCCGCAATTTACTTTAATCGGGGCTACCACACGGCTTGGGCTGCTTAGTAATCCTTTGCGTGATAGGTTCGGCATTCCTATGCGGCTAAATTTTTATAATACTGAGGAGCTTAAGAAAGTTTTAAATAGAGCAAGTAAATTATTTAATATTGATTTGACCGATTCAGGTTCAGAAGAGATAGCTAAAAGAAGTAGAGGAACGCCGAGAATTGCATTAAGATTGCTGCGTCGTATAAGAGATTTTGCAGCAGTTGACGGTAAATCAAGAGTAGATAAAGAAATCTCTGATTTTGGGTTAAATCGTTTGGAAGTTGATCGCATAGGACTTGATAGTAATGATTATCGTTATTTGAAATTCATAGCGGATAATTATAACGGTGGTCCCGTTGGAATTGAAACGATTGCTGCTGCATTATCCGAACAGCGTGATGCACTTGAAGAAACCATAGAGCCTTATCTTATACAGATAGGTTTATTACAAAGAACTCCTAGAGGTAGGGTAATCACGATTGCCGCTTTTGAGCATTTGAAAATGCCGATACCTAATCAATCACATCATCAATTTAATATTTTTAACGAGAATGAGTAATAATAATTTAAATGATAGTTATACAGCCGCAGATGTTATAAAAAGGCTGATAAAAGATCATGTTAAACCTTACGCAAATAAAATATATTTTTCGATATTTTGCATGGTTATTGCAGCAATTTGTACGGCAGTGATTGTACATGCGGTTAGACCTATTATTGATAAGATTTTTTTAACGCATGATAAGAAAATGCTTATAATAATGCCTATAGTGCTTACTGTAACTTTTTTTATAAAAGGAATTTCAGAGTGTTATCAGAATTATCTAATAAAATTTGTTGGGCAGAGGGTACTAAACGATTTGCAGATAAAAATGTATGAGCATTTGTTACTTGCTGATATTTCTTTTATTCAAAACCAATCTTCAGGACGTTTAATATCTCGTTTTACTAATGATATTTCTTTGATGCGTGGGGCTGTTTCTAATTTACTTGTCGGATGTGCTAAACATTTCCTAACTGTAGTATGCTTAATAATAACTATGTTTCATTTAGAACCGCTATTATCTTGCGTAGTTTTTCTTGTGTTCCCTTTGGCTGTTTATCCGGTGCAAAGGATGGGCAGAAAGATAAGAAAAATATTTTCACAATCCCAAGAGGAGCTTGGGCATTATACTTCTAGGCTTGATGAAACATTTCAGTCAATTAAGATTATTAAATCTTTTGTAGGCGAAAAAATAGAAAGTAATAGAGCATCGTTGATTATTAATAATATTTTAGAGTTTTACAAAAAAACATCTAAGCTAGATGCGATGGTTTCACCGATTATGGAAGGTTTAAGTGGTCTTGCAGTCGGAGGGATGGTTTGGTACGGAGGTAATCTAGTTCTTGAGGGTAAAACTACACCCGGTGCATTATTTGCTTTTTTAGCTGCTTTTGCTGCAGCTTATAGACCTTTTAAAAGTTTGGTATCGTTAAATATTAATTTGCAAGAAGGAATAGCCGCAGCTAAGAGGGTATTTAGTATTTTGGATACCGAACCTCTTATTAAAGATCATGAAGATGCTAAAGAAGTAGAGCTATATAATCCACAAATTACTTTTGAAAAACTAGCTTTAAGTTTTGAGAGTAAAATAGCTATAAAATATATAGATCTAAAGCTAGAACCTCATAAGATAATTGCGTTTGTCGGGCGCTCCGGTAGCGGTAAGACGTCCCTTAGTAATTTATTAGTGCGTTTTTATGATCCAAATGAAGGAAGAATTTTAATTAATAATCATGATATTAAAGATATTAAGCTTACTTCACTTAGAGGTCAGATTTCCTTAGTTACTCAAGATACTCATTTATTTGATACAAGCGTTGCCGAAAATATAGCATACGGTCAGGAAAAAGCTACAAGAGAAGAAATAATTGAAGCAGCAAAATATGCAGATGCGCATGAGTTTATTATGCATCTGCCGAACGGTTACGACACGCAGATAGGAGTGCAGGGGACAACTCTTTCAGGCGGTCAGCGTCAGCGTTTATCTATTGCGAGAGCTTTCCTAAAAGACGCACCTATTTTAATTTGGGATGAAGCAACGAGTAGCTTAGACCAAGCTTCAGAGCAGAAAATTCTAGAATCTTTAAAGAAATTACGCCAAGGAAAAACCACTTTAATTATTACGCATCGTTTAAGCAGTATTATCGATCTTGATAATATTATCGTCATGAAAAACGGTGAGATTTGTGAGCAGGGTACTCACACTCAATTACTTAAGAATAAAGATGAATATTATAGGTTGTATAATAAGGAGTTAAGAGAAAATGGTTGATTTATAAAGTAAATAGTTTATATTTCTTAATTTTTGTTAACTATTATTACAATACTAATATTTTCGTCATTGTGAGGAGCGAAGCGACGTGGCAATCTCGTCAAGCATCCTGAGATTGCTTCGTCGAATTACTGCGTAATTCTTCTCGCAATGACGATTTAATGGAAGACCCCAATGCTCATTACCAAGATTTTTAAAGACTATAGATTATTTGAAATATTTATTTTAGGAATAGTTAGCGGTATGCCGTTGGTTATAATCTTTTCTACTCTTGCGGTATGGTTAAAAGAATCAGGAATAGATATCGCTGTTATTACTACTTTTGCGGTTGCAAGACTATCATATTCATTAAAAGTATTTTGGTCACCGTTAGTCGATAATTTTAAAATACCTTTTTTAAGTAGATGGGGACATAGAAAAAGTTGGCTTATATTATGTAGCTCTTTAATGGCTTTAGTACTAATTGCTATAAGCAAGGAAGACCCTACTGTTTCTTTAACTGCTTTATATTTCTTGACTATATTACTCGGCTTTTTATCCAGCACGTTCGATATTGCCGTTGATGCGTTGCGTATTGATAAGTTTGATCAGGAAACGCAAAGCATAGCTAGTGCAACTGCCGTATTCGGTTATCGAATCGGTATGCTTATTACAGGGGCAGGTGCTTTGTACCTTGCAGAAATAACCGGAAATAATTGGCAACTAACTTTCTTTGTTATAGCTATAATATTTGCTGTTGCTAGCGTTTTTATAATAACCGTAAAAGAAAAAGAATTAGTAAGAGAAAAAATTAATATTACTTCTATTACTTCATGGATTTCTACAGTAATTAATCCTTTCAAGGATTTTTTCAAAAGAGAATTTGCCGTAACTATTTTACTTGCGATAATATTTTTTAAATTAGGCGATGCTATGCTTGGAGCGGTTGCCTCACCTTTTTATATAGAGCTTGGTTATACAAAAGGTGAAATAGCAATAATCGCTAAGCTTTACGGGTTGATTGCGACCTTAGTCGGAGGCTTTGCTGGTGGTATTGTAATGTATAGGGTAGGGAATTTTAAAGGTTTGATTATTACCGGTATTGCTCAAAGTCTAACGCATTTTGCATTTATTTGGCTTAATCACCAACCTCCTTCTTTTGAAGCTTTATTAATTGCTATTACTATAGAGAATTTTGCTGCTGCTATGGGAGCTACTGCTTTAGTCGGCTATATAGGTAATTTATGTAATAAAAAATATTCGGCAACACAATATGCTTTACTTAGCAGTAGCAGTAGTTTATGTAACAATACTGTCACTATTTATGCCGGGAAACTTGTAAATATGATGGGTTGGGACGGCTTTTTTATCTTTACTATAATTTTAGCCTTGCCTGCTTTGTTTATATTAATGTATCTTAATAAGAAGGTTAATGTGTAGTAAGTTTTACTGTCACCCCGTAGACAAGCCAGTCTTGTTGTATGGTTCAAGAAGCCAACTCGATGTCATACCGTGGCTTGTCCACGGTATCCAGTAAAACAACTAAAAATACTAATAATATTAGTATTTTTAACTGGATCCCGCGATCAAGTCGCGGGATGACACAGTATTTTACTTGATTTAATTTGAATAATATTTTATTTATTTAAAATGTTTAGTAAATTTTTATTACCTTATATTTTTATTGCAACATTTTTCTTTGCTCCCATAAGCGAAGCGAAGAAAGCTGTAAAAAATACTCCTAAACCTCCTGTTCAAACTAGCTTAGTAATTGATGCAAAAAGCGGTAAAGTGTTGCAAGCCCATAATTCGCAAATCCGGATTTACCCTGCTTCTTTAACTAAGTTAATGACTCTATACTTAATGTTTGAATCAATTGAAGCCGGTAAGTTGCCTTTAGATAAGAAATTACTTGTCTCACAGAAAGCATCAAAAATGCCGCCTTGTAAGCTGGGTTTAAAAGCAGGGGAAACTATAACCGTTCGAGAAGCAATTAATGGATTAATCATAAAATCCGCTAATGATGCTGCCGTAACGGTTGCTGAAGGGTTAAAAGGTTCCGAAAAAGCTTTTGCTCATTTAATGAATGTTAAAGCTAAACAGCTCGGTATGAAGAATACCTATTTTAAAAATGCTTCAGGTTGGCATGACCCATTGCAGCAAACTACCGCAAGAGATATGGCTAAACTTGCTATGGCCTTAAAGAGAGATTATCCTAAATATTATCCGTTATTTGCTAAAACCAGTTTTGTATTTCGTGGAAACATAGTAAACGGACATAATAGGGTTACTAAAAATTATCAAGGTGCAGAAGGTATGAAAACAGGTTTTCATACACCGGCAGGTTATAATTTAGTAACTACTGCTTCTAGGAACGGTAAATCATTGATTGCCGTTGTTACAGGAGGCAAAAGTGCCGCATCTCGTGATCAAAAAATGATGGGGCTACTAGATCAGCATTTTAATATTAAGCCTATAGTCCCTAAAACTTCAATTAAACTTGCCTCTAATAATAAATCTACTACAAAAGCTAAATCAAAAATAGTAAAGAAAAAGAATATACGTAGTTGATATGTTTTTTTTCTGTAACTTTTACGGTTGCAGTATTGTTGTATGGCTTGTTAATTCGCCTGTTAATTTAAGTTCATACTTTTGTTCTAATTCCTCTTTTAGTACCTCTGGTAATGATGGTACAGGAATTCTATTCCCCTCTTCATTTTTAACACTGTTTAATAGCTGTGCTTCTAGTAAAATAGAAAGTTTTAATAACGGTCGTTCTGTTAACCATAAATCTTGCTTTCCTATATAATATTCTAAAACTGTTTTAAATGCTTTAATTAATTCTTTGTCAAATGCATAATTTTTAATTACTGCAAATTTGCTTAAATGATATAATTCATGTATATGTTTTTTTATAGCACTTACATTTCCCTTAAATTCTTTTAATTCTATATCAAATTTATTATATTTTTGCTGCTTCTTCTCTATAATAATAAAAAGAATGTTTAGCCCCATCATCTTTAATGTTTTTTTTGATCTCACTTAAAATTAATGCTTCCATAATTTTATATTGGTCTTCATCCTGATAATCAAATCTTCTTTTTAATCTTAATTCAAATAACTCTAAAACTTTAAGCTCATAGGTAGCCTAACTAGATTAAAAGGGTCGTCAGTATTTAGCTCTATTATTCCTGATTTAGAAGAATTTTCTTTCATAAATTATTTTTAAATTTAGATTCTATGTTAAGGATTTACGGCTAGCTTATATTTTAGATTTACAAGTTTTATATGACAATTAACACTACATTTAGCATTTTTTGTAACTTTAGTAGATGAAGATTTTTTAGAGTTTTTAGCTAAAGTTTTACTTTGTGGTTTTTTTAAATTAATATTTTTTAGAAACTTTTCAGTTTCATTAGGTAAATATTCTATTTTTACTTTAGTTATACCTTGATTTTTAAATGCTAAAATTTCGGCTGCTTTTTGAGAAACATCTATTATACGATTTTTCTTAAAAGGACCTCTATCATTAACCATTAAAATTACTGATTTATTATTGGCTTTGTTAGTAACTTTAACTAAACAAGGAAGTGGAAGAGTTTTATGTGCAGCAGTTAATAGATTTCTATTAAATCTATCACCGTTAGCTGTTTTTTTACCGTGAAAACCATCTTTACGCCCACCGTACCATGAGGCATAACCTGTTTCGGTAAAAGATTTAGGGCTGTGAGGTTTGTAAGTTTTTCCTTTTATTTTATAGTTTGTACCGACTTTATAATGTCCTTTATAAGTTAGATTATGAGGATCATCTTTTGATAATTCTTTGTAAGAATATTTGTGGGAATAAGGTAATCTTTTTGAGGTATTACAACCGCTTAGACTAAAAATCAATAAAAAAATTAATACAATAAGTTTATGGCGTTGTATCATCATCATGCTTATTAAAGTTATCCATTATTTTAGCGTAACACACAACTTTTTCAACACCTTTTATTTTTGATGCAATAGAAGCAAGCTTTTCTAGCTCTTCTTCTGATCTTGCAACTCCAAATAAATAAACAATATTATCTATAGTTAGAATAGTATAATTAGCAAATTTAATATCTTTTCTGACTAAGTTTTTAGCTTTAATTTGCGTGGTTATCATACTATCTTTAGTATATTGGGCTAAGTCAAAATGATTACTATTTTTATTTACTTTCAACTCATTAATAACTTCTTTTACGCCTTTTTGATTCCAAGCAATTTCTACGGCTTTTAACGCATCAGATTCTTTTTGAATATTTCCTGTTAATAATACTCTTCCTTGTGATACTTCGACCTTTATTTTAGCTCCTAAATCTCTAAAATTATTTTTTACTAAATCAGCTTTAATACCGGCAGAAATCCTTGAATCATTTAATGTTTCAGACATTGGTTGATCTTTTGAAGCAACAATTCCGGTAGTGGTTGCTGCAGTAAAAATAGCAGGTAAACAAGCAGATAGACTAAAAGAAAGAGCTATAAAAATTAGAACTCGTAACATCATAATAATAGTACCCTACGATTTTTAAAAAGATTATATTTGTTTAAGAATTAACTGTTTGTTTATGTCATTTCCTATAGTACCAGACCTTGTTGCGTACATACCGAGTCGTCATTGCGAGTAGGCATTGCCCGCGTGGATCAATTTCACCTCTGTCATCCCCCGTGGCCCTTCCACGGGATCCAGTTAAAAATACTAAAATTATTAGTATTTTTTATTGTTTTTATGGACCTAGTTAGCAAGCGAACTAGGTGACACAGTGGGCTTTACAGATCCACGCAACAATGCCTTCCCGCATAGGTATTATATATCATATCTTACTATCCGGTAATTTATTCTTTAATAAAAGAGGTAATTGCAGTAAAATAAATATAAAAGTAATAGGTATTACACCGAATACTTTGAATTTTACCCATGTTTCATCTGAGAAATTACGCCAAACTATTTCATTAACTACAGCCATAAAAAAGAAAAAAGCCGCTGTTCTATAGCTTAAGGTTATCCAGCTTTCTTCTTTAATACGTACTATACTCTCTAAAGCATATTTGATAAAAGGATTTTTTCTTATACCGCTCATGAGAAATATTATTCCAAAAATAACATATAATATAGTAGGTTTGATTTTTATATACATTGAATCGCCGCTAATTAAAGTAATGCTTCCCGAAACTAATAAAACAGTTGTGGAAATAATAGAAAGCTTAGATACTTTCTTATCTATAACATAACAAAGGGTGATACAAATAACAGAGGTAATAAGCATATAAAGAGTAGCGTTTTGTATACCGCCTCCATAAAAAAAGCCTGCAAAAAATGCTATTACCGGACCAATTTCTGATAAAAGTTTTAACATATTTAATTTAATTGTTCTCTTTGATAAAATTAATTTGATTCATTTTTTTGTACTGATATTAAGTTATTTTTGGAATATCTTAATTTTATTTGTATGAAAATATTTATCAGTAATATAGTAGTAAAATAGGCAAGTACTTGTAGCCCGTTAGGTCTTGCAATATAGCCGGTAACAATATGTAAGATTTTACCTATCATACTTCTATCTGCTACTAACCATGAACTATCCCAAAGTTGATCGGATAGAAACATAACTAGACCGGAAGAGGTTAAAATACCTGCAGCACTTGCTGCAAATCCGCCTGCTATTAGCATTAATAATACGGTAGAGATTTTAAAAATATATTTTTGATTAGCAATCTTAATTAAACCGAAATATATTACTAAACCAAGTAAGAAGCCACTTGTAGCACCTATTATCACTCCTTGCAAGTAAATACTGCTTGATATTGTTTCAACTGAAGATATGCTATATACTAAAATAATAATTTCTGCACCTTCTCGTAATATGGTAGTGGCAACTAAAAAAACCAACATGAAATAACTGGCGTTACCTTCATGAATTTTTACTGATAAGTCGTTTATATGTTGCTTTACTTTTATACCGTAACCTTGCATCCATATTATTGTCCAGCTAATCAGAATTGTTATTAGTATCATAATTCCAGAATCGAATAGCTCGTCGCCTATTCCGCCAAAAGATAAAGATAATTTACGGGTAAAAAATGCAAAAATTGAAGCAAATACTACTCCAAGCATTACTCCGGCAATAATATAAAGACGAGATTTTTCTATTTGTTTTGTTACGGCGAGTATTACACCAAGTAATAAAGATATTTCTAAACATTCACGAAACACTACTAAAGCAATTTTAAACATATTTTTATCTAATCATTAACAATTATAATACCCTGAGCCGTATCTTGATGAAAATCCCCAAAAATTTCATATTTTCCGGGCTTAAGCGGTGCAAGTATAATATTTATTGACTCATGTGGCATAACTATTTTTTCACGATGTAAATCATGACTTTCAAACTCTTCTACCGTATCATCTTCATTATGAACAATTAACCTTATCTTAGTAGATTTTGGTACTTCAACTATATTCGGAACAAATTTATGATCTTTTATAGTTATCTTTACTTCTAATATATTATCATTTGTTTTATTATCGGAACTCTTATTTGTAGAGATATAAATAATTACTGCTAAAAATATTAAACCTACTATTATAATAATATTTTTGTTTTTTTTAATAATTTCCATACTAAACTCCTAGCTTAATTAAAGTTTAAAGTAAGATTCTTATATACTCATTTAATTTGAGTTTTAAATTTTTAATAATTACAAAATTTATCCTGCAATTTTTATTAATGCTATAAGATATACAATTATTATCATTATGACAAGGATAGATAATAAAATATAATTTTTTTGTCTTTGAATTTTATTTTGTTTCATATTTATTTAATTTTGTTTAAAGTCTCCTAGTTCAAGCAAAAGATATTCATTTATCGGTAATGATTCATGAGAAATAATTTTATTTATGTTAGAACCTAAAGCTTTAAATGTTTTGCCTTCAGCAATAACACTGCGTGTTCCAACCGTTACTTTACCTTGCAAGGCGTAAGAAAAAATTAAAGGATATGTAATATCGCCGATTTTCATATCTATTTGTTGTCCTTTTTCTTTAGAATCATATAATATTTTACCGTTTGATAAACGAGTAATTTTAGCATTAAAGCTTACTTTTTCACCACATAATAAAGGAACACGATAAGCTATCTCATCATCATAAATTTTTACTTCACTATTTTTGACAAAATTTTGCGGTAATATAGATTTTAAAATTACATTAACTTTATAATTATAAGCATCATCGAAGATAATATTATTACTATTATTAACGGCGTATTTTGCCGGAATAATAGCTTCTCGTGCTTCTCCTACCATCATACCGATTATTACATTATCTAAGCCAAGCATTACAGGAGCAGAGCCTAAAGTAAAAGTTTTAGTATCTTCAGATATTAAAGTATTGTTCATGTCTGATATTTGATAAAATACGGTAACTACATGTCCGCAAGAAGCGGGACCGATATTACCGCTACCGAGCGTATTAATTTTGAACAGTGTTTTTACTAAATCCTTACGTACTTCAATAGTGTAATCATTAGGATTGATAGGTCCATTTAACGGTTGTAAAATATTTTCAAAAAATGCTTTCCCTTCTTCGGTTTTAAGAGCATTTATTACTATTTTTGAAACCGTACGTTCAAATAAATTACCGTTTAATGAAATAGGGGGTTCATTATTTATACTAGTTTGGTTTTCATCGGTAGATGAATTATTTGAAGCCGTTTGCTCTACCGTTGTAGGATTATTGTTGTCGGGAGATATTTTTAACTTTACTATATTGTAAAGTATTAGGATTACAATTATTAAAGATAAAAATTTTTGCATATGATATATAGTATTTTAGTACAACAAAGTTTACTATAACAATCAATTACTTAATAATCAAATGAGAATAAAAATAATTTGATTAATATAAATAATTGATTTAAATTTAGATGCAGAATTTTATAAATATAGTGGTGAAAAGTGAAAAAATTTATATTTTGTTTTTTATGTTTATGGACGTTAAACATATTTGCTGCTTCCAAAACTTACCCTAATAAGCTTAATCATTGTAAAATTACTAGAAATATATTTAATGATTATGAACCGAAAGTTTTTGAGACTACTAATAATTTATTACGTAAAACAGGAAGATTATCAAAATTTTACGGTGAAAAGATATTAATTAAAGGAAAAATATTAGATCAAAATTGTGTACCGGTTGCAGATGCTAAAGTTTATTTATGGCAAGTAGGAAGCGGAGGTAAATACCCTTATGAACCTTTAAAAACTAGAGTTGATAAAAGAAGATTTACAAGTAAAAGCGATTCAAGCTTTACCGGTTCCGGTATTGCTACTACTAATAATAAAGGAGAATATTACTTTATTAGCATGCTGCCTTATAAATCTTCTCGTTATTTGAGAAGTGCAAACATAAGAATAGAACATCCCAGTCTTACTACTCTTGAAACACGCTTAGATTTATCTGATAAAAATATGTGTGATAATGAGTGCGGTGAAGTAAATCCGATATTAATCGAACCGCAAGAAAATATGCCGTCTTATTGTTTTGATTTAGTATTACAAGGTACGACACTGAAGAGGTATTAGACACCTTGCCTAACTTGCTTCTAAGGGTAATTTGTACGTCAATCCGGTACTCGAATCCTCACGTTACTTGCGTGTACGCTGCGGTTCTGTGTTCCGTGTTTCCTTCAAATTTCTCCTTATTAGCTACGTTAGGCAAGGTGTCTATTGATGTCATTCCTGCTTATGTAGAAATGATATTAGATGACGGTGCTTCTAAAGGTTTTTTTATACCACAACTACATAATGTAAGTGCTAATACGAATAAATAAAAAGTTTTCATTACTATAAATTATTATATGACCTTAAGAAATTATAATAAATATCTTATATATATTATAGTGTTTTTATTATCTATAATAATTTTTATTCCTAAAATTCATGCTAAGCTCTATGAGAAGCCTAAGGATAAATTAGAATTTTCAAGAGGTTTAAGCGTTCCTGATAATATAATTTTTTTTGATGAAGAAAAAAATCAATATTCTCTTGATCAGTTTGAAGGAAAGACTATATTGTTAGTGTTTTGGGCTACTTGGAGTGCTCCTTGTGTCAAAGAAATGCCTGACCTTGATATGTTGCAAAAAGATTTTAGGAAATTACCTTTTTCAGTAATTCCGATTTCAGAAGATTATCAAGACATAAAAATTGTTAAAGAATATTTTAAAAGCTATCAAATAAGATATTTGCCGATTTATCATGATTATAGAAATGAATTATTTAAAGCCTTAGGGGTTATTAGTTTACCGACTAGTATATTAATAGACCCAAACGGCAAAATAGTAACTAGCTTTGTCGGCAATACAAATTGGTATGACGAAAAAGTTAGAGATACTATTTTATCTGCCATTCCCGGAAATTATCCTGAACCTAAAAATAGTTATAACGAGCAATCTCTGAATAAACCGGCTAAGCCTTTGCCGCCTGTAAAAAAAGATGCTATAGTAACTCCAAATAAATAGACGAAGCTCAATTTGGAAAAGAGCAAGGAGGCTGTAAGCCGAGGACCGCAGCGTATATTAATACGTGAGGACCGGAGGAGTTACAAGACGACGCAGCCAATTTTTCAAATTCAGCGAGTATATTAAATTAAAAATGAGCAAAATCAATGAATGAAGTAAATAAATCAACTATGGCGAATGCAGAATTTGATCAGATAATAACCAAACGGCAGATAAGTAAATTAGATCAATTATTTGCTTCGGTTTTTGGTGATTCTAAAGAAGTGATTGCCGTTTTACGCCTTAGTGGTGTTATCGGTAAAGTAAGTACTATACAATCGGGACTTACTTTAGAATCATTAAATGAACTAATAGAAAAAGCTTTTAAAATAAAGAAATTAAAAGCATTATGTTTAATTATTAATTCTCCCGGCGGTTCTCCGGTACAATCTGAACTTATTGCGAAACGTATTCGTGACCTTGCTAAAGAAAATAAAATAAAAATTTATAGTTTTATTGAAGATATGGCGGCTTCAGGCGGATATTGGCTTGCTTGCAGCGGTGACTGGATATATGCTTCTTATAGTTCGGTTATAGGTAGTATCGGAGTAGTGTCAAGCGGATTCGGATTCCATGAAGCGATTAATAAACTCGGAATAGAGCGTAGAGTTTATACGGAAGGAAAAAATAAAGCAATTTTAGATCCTTTTAAACCTATTAATAAAGAGGACCTTAAAATTATTAAAAATTTGCAACAGCAAGTTTATGAGCACTTCGTTGATTACGTAAAAACAAGAAGGGCAGGGAAGCTAACACAACAAGACGAGATTTTATTTAACGGCGAATTTTGGGCAGGGCAAACGGCTCTTGATTACGGCTTAATTGATGGCATAGGTGATATGTATAGCGTAATGAAAGAAAAATTCGGCGATAATATTAAGTTTCAATATCTGTGTGCTAAACAGCCTTGGCTTAAAAAGAAACTTGGCATGGGAAGTAAGATATTAACCGATAATCTTGCTAATTCTTTAATTGATGCAGTAGAAAATAAAATTATTAACGATAAATTTGATATAAGGTAGTATGACTATAACGCAAGTTAAAATTAAGAAATTAGAAAATTTTTCAGGTAGTTTGCCGGAATATGCTACAGAGCATAGTGCGGGGATGGATTTAATAGCTGCAAATGAGCAACCTATAACAATAAAAGCAGGTGAAATACAGCTAATTCCAACCGGCATCGCTATAGCATTACCTGACGCATTTGAAGCACAGATAAGACCTCGTTCGGGTCTTGCCGTTAAACACGGTATTACGGTTGCTAATTCACCCGGTACTATTGATGCAGATTATCGAGGCGAAATAAAGGTGATTCTTATTAACTTGGGTAAAGAAGATTTCGTTATAGAAAAAGGCATGCGAATTGCACAGATGATAATTTCTAAGTACGAACGCATATTATGGGAAGAAAGTAGTAGCCTTACGGAAACGATACGTGGTAGCGGCGGTTTCGGTTCTACGGGTGTTTGACGTCATTGCTGCGTGGATATCTAATCGTCATTGCGAGGAGCGAAGCGACGTGGCAATCCAGTAAAAAATGCTATACAACTAGCATTTTTTTATTATTTTTTCTGGATTGCCACGTCGCTTCGCTCCGGCTTTGTTGCATGGCTCAAAAAACCCGCTCGGTGTCATACCGTGGCTTGTCCACGGTATCCAGAAAAAAAAACTGGATACCGCGATCAAGTCGCGGTATGACATAAAGGTACTGGATCCCGTGGTCAAGCCACGGGATGACAACTGCAACAAATCATAAAACTTATGAAAATAAAATTATTAACTTCTATATTTTTGTTAGCTTTGAATTGGATCCCGTGGTCGAGCCACGGGATGACAACTGCGGTAAATTCTGATTCTGTTAAGCAGGTTTTTACCTATATCGATCAAAAAAATTGGTCACAAGCTGAAGATTTAGCTCTAGAGGTAAATAGTAAAGTTTTAACAAAAATTGTACTTTCTCAGAAATATTTAGATAATAAATATTCAGATAATAGTTTTGAACAAGTAATAAGGTTTTTACGCAATAATCCGGATTGGCCTCAAAATAAGCTGCTTGAAGAAAGAGCGGAAGAATATCTAAATAATAATACAAATAAAAAAGTAATTTTTGATTGGTTTAGTAAACATCCTCCTCTTACCGGCAAAGGTTATAAATTTTATGTGGCAGCTGCAAGTAGTTTAATCAAAGATCAGAAGATATTACTACCTATTATTAAAGAGGCTTGGGTATATGCCAACTTCACTCCTGAAGAAGAAAATGTATATTACAATAAGTGGCATAAATATTTAACAACAAATGATCATTTAGAGAGAATAGAAGAACATTTATGGAAAAATGATGTTAGGTCTGCTGAGCAATCCCTGAAATATATAGATCAAGGTTATCGTAATTCTTTTAAAGTCCAAATTGCGATTATAGGTAAATCGCCAAATGCTGAAAAGCTTTTTAAAACTGTTCCTGAAAAATACTATACTTCCGGTTTATTATATCGTTATTTAGATTTTAAAAAAATACAAAAGCCGACAAAGGAAATTATTACTTTATTTAAGAAAGCTAAAAATAACCGTAAACATTTTGCTAAATGGTGTCGTATTCAGTCCTATTATGCTCGTGAATTCATCGATTACAAAGATTTTGCTAATAGCTATAGAATGGCAACGCTTCCTTTTGCTACTTGTCCTGAAACTATAAGGGAGCAGGAGTGGCTTGCGGGTTGGCTTTCTTTAAGCTTTTTAAAGAAGCCTGATCAAGCATTAGTACATTTTAATAAGTTTATTAAAGTTGTTAAGACTCCGATTAGTTTGGCACGTGGATTTTATTGGCTCGGTCGTACTTATGAAGCGAGAAGCGATAAACAAACTGCCAAGAAATTTTATGAGCAGGCAGCCAAATATTCTTTTACCTTTTATGGGCAGGTAGCAAATATTGAATTAAATAGGACAAAATTAGTTTTACCTCCTATTCCCGTAATAACTTCTGAAGAAAGGAAAACTATAGAAAATAAAGAAATTATTAAAGCAATAAGGTTACTGGTTAAATATAATAAGAATAATTTAGCCATGATATATTCCAAAGTAGCGATTAAAACTACTAAAAATCCTGCAGAAATTCAAATAATTGCGAATATTATTAAAGCAAATAATAATACTAACCATATGGTTGAGGTAGCAAAAATTGCTGCCCAAAATAACGCTTTTATTCCGGATTGTGCTTTTCCAACGCCTTATAATCTAGGAGGTTTGCCTATCCCACCTCATTTAACTTACGGAATAATTAGACAGGAATCGGTTTTTGATCATAAAGCTGTAAGCTATGCAAATGCTATGGGACTGATGCAGCTTATTAAAGGTACTGCTTGTGATACTGCTAAATCTATAAATATGCAATGTAATGTAGCAGATTTGACTAGGAATCCGGTATATAATATTAAGCTTGGTTCACATCATTTTAAAAAATTATTAGATGAACATAAGGGTTCTTATATTTTATCGATTGCTTCTTATAACGCCGGAAGTCATAAAGTAGTAAAATGGATTTATAGATTCGGTGATCCAAGGGATATAAAAGATACAAGAAAAGTCATTGACTGGATTGAGTTAATACCTTATTCTGAAACTAGAGATTATGTTCAACGGGTACTTGAAAATGTTCAGATTTATAGGGTAATCTTAAATAAGAATAGTAGCTTGTATTTTAAGCGTGACTTACATGCTTGTGATATATCAAAAAGTTAATTTCCATTAGTGTTTTATTTTGACATATGATAATATATAAGTATGATACGGAAACTAATTAAAAACATAAATTAAGAAGGAAGTTATGAAAAAAATGGAGAAGCACTTATAAAAAACAGCGTAATGATACAGATACTCAAGTAAAGAAATATAAACAAGATCTTGATGCAATCGGCATTAAATATGACCATAAATCTGCACATGTTGAAATTCCAAATCATGCTACCGGCGGGTTTGAATATTTTAGATGGGATTGGATGACAAGTACGTCAGGGCATAAACATTCAGACCACGTCACTACATTTAAGAATGTAGTAAGAACTTTAAAAGAAACTAAAAATAATCCAGCCCAGTATGAAAATTTAGTATCTAGCTTGAATGCTAATACTAAAAGTGCACTTGAGGCTACTATTAAGAGTAATAACATTATTGTACCGACACAAGACACTAATAAGTTAATATCAGAAATATTAACAGGAATGCAAACATGGATCGATACAAAAAGTCATATCCCTATAGAACTTAAGCAAAAATTCTTAGAGTTAGGTGCTAGTAAGTTAGAATTATTCATAAAAGCTGCTCATGACCAATTTAATAATAAATGGATCGTTAAAGAATTTATTGATAATGCTGTAAAAACTGGAGAAGAAGGTAGAAAATATTTAGCCGATTGTGACTGTAGTTCAACTGACCAGCTATGGGCAAAGCTTGTTGAACCTAAAATAGAAAGTATTATAACCCAACAAGATACTAATAAGTTAATATCAGAAATACTAACAGGAATGCAAATATGGTTAGATACAAAAAGTCATATTCCCATAGAACTTAAAAATAAATTCTTAGAGTTAGGTTCTAATAATTTAGAAAAGTTTATAGAAAGTGCTTCTGATAAATTTAACAATAAGTGGATAGTTAAAGAATTTGTTGATAATGCTTTTGTACCACCTAGAGAGGAAGGTAATAAATATCTAGCTGATAGTAGTTGTGATTCTGTTGATACGCTATGGGCTAAAATAGAAAGCCTTATAATAAATGAGGATTCAAATAAAGCTACAACCTCTCAGGCTTCATCAGAGAGTATAAATTCTAGTGACTTTAAAGGTAACACGTCAGATGAAGATTCCGATGATGATATAGAGGTTATATCACAATTACTAGAATCTAAAGTAACGCTTAATAATGGTAAAAAAATTGAAGTTAAGAAAATTATAGATGCAATATATAACCCACAAGATTTAGATTTTTATTTAAGGAAGTTAACTCCTGAAACCAATCAGCTTGTGAAAAAAGAAATAGCATTAAAATTAGCTTACGATTTATATAATGATTCTAAAGAGTTAAGCGTAGTAAGTGCTATATCTGAAACATTAGGTATTAGTGAGGAGTTCAATAATTACACTGACTTTAGCCTTGCGGAGTTAAAAGATGAAGAAGTTAATATTACTGGTGGAGATTATTCGTATTTAGAATAATTTCCTTCCTCTGTTATACCGTGGTTTATCCACGGTATCTAGAAAAAATAAAATAAAGACTAGATGCCGTGGTCAAGTCACGGCATGACATAGTAGGGTTTACTGATTCATATAACAGGATTCTCAAATACCTATCAATTATATTCATGATTCTTAAAAACTTATCTTTACTAATAATATTATTCTTTTCAATATCAGCTTTTTCTGCTGCTACTAACCTAAAAAATATCCCTATTACTGTTGTTGCTCCGGCAACAGGTGCTGATAATAAAACTTTATCGGATTTAAAAAATATTAATGGATTAAATTTACAAATTCCTTCTAAATGTTTTGCTAAAGGTAAGCTACCCTTTCTTGCAAGTAGCGATGAAGTAAGATTTAATTGCCTGCGGGATATATTATTTGATGAGTCTGATAATGTAGTATGGAGTTTACGAGGCGGTTACGGTTCTGCTAGAATAATTCCCGATTTACTAAAGCTACCAAAACCAAATAAAGAGAAATTCTTTATAGGATATAGCGATATAACGGCGTTACATCTTTTTCTATCACAAGAATGGGGATGGAAAACTATTCACGGCAGTAATATAGCTGATTTATTAAAACCTGATAAAGAACAAAGTAATTTTACCAAGCTTGCTGAAATATTAAAAGGCACCGTAAAGCAGGTTACTATAGATAATTTGAGTCCGCTTAACGATATAGCAAAATCAAGTGATTTTGTTAACGGTAAACTAACAGGCGGTAACTTAACTATGGTGCAAACTAGTATAGGAACAAGTTGGCAAATAAAGACTAAAGGCAAAATTCTTTTTTTAGAAGATGTGAATGTAGCTCCTTTTAGATTAGATCGTGAGCTTTTACACTTAAAGCAAGCAGGGTTACTTAAGGATGTTAAGGCTATAATATTTGGTTCATTCGGTAAAGATCTTGACGCCACAATGTTAGTGCTTCGTAATTTTGCAGATAATTTAAATATTCCGGTATTTAAAACAAATAGATTCGGTCATGAAAAAATTAACGATCCGATTGTTTATAATACGGGTAGTAAGATTATTATGGGGAAGAATAAAGGATTTAAACTAGTGATGGAGTTGTAAACTCTATTGCGAGTAGCCATAGGCTGCGTGGATCGGTTTTCTGTCATTGCGAGAAGAATTACGTAGTAATTCGACGAAGCAATCTCAGGAGTATTATTTCATGAGATTGCCACGTCGCTTCGCTCCTCGCAATGACGATTTAGTATCCACGCAGGCAATACCTCGTAGGAATGACATAGTGAGCCTACCTACCCAAATGCAAATAATCATTATACTTTGATAAATTCAAATCATAAGAAAAAGACTTATTTGTAACGTAATATTCAAGTAATTTTATTAATCCTGCTTTATGTTTATTTAAAGTCTCGATGCTTAAAGCTATTTCTGTTGTTTGCACATAAGGTTCGGTACTGGTTATTTTTACATAGGCAATGGTGATTGGATTCCCGCTTTCGCAGGAATGACATAAAAGAGGCTGGGAATGACATAAAAGGGACAGAGAATGACATTCCGGGAATCCGTTTTCTAGTAACATCAAACTTTCTATAATAAGCTGTGGAGAGAGTCCAAGCTCTATTTCTTTCTTAGTCGGAATAGTGCCGGTCTTATAATCCAGTATAGTTATATTGTTTGATTTACTTATTTCAATTCGGTCAGCTATACCGATTATTTTTATATCTTGACCTGCAATATTTAGCTGTAATTCCCCTTTAATTTCAAAATAGATTTCTTTGCAGTTTTTCCGGCGTTCTATATCAAATAAAATAAAAGCTTTGCTGAAAGCCGTAAGTTTTATTTGCCAAGTTTTTTTTGTGTAGCTTGGTAAAATAGTGCCATATAAAATATGATTACCGATATTTATTAAAGCATTTTGTTTATCAAACAAATTTAAATTAATAAATTGTTTGTCGTAATTTTTAGAATATTCCTCTAAAACTTTATGAATAAAATTACCAAAATCCGATATTTTAGGCTCTTCCCATATATTATCTTTTTTACGTAGTCCAAGGATTTTCTTAGCATAAAACCCGTATGGGTTTCTTATTAATGTTTCTATGTCGGTTACTGATAAGATGCTTGGGAAAAAAGTGGAGTTTGCTGCTTTGTCATCCTTGCCTATCCCTATGTCATCTCTGCGTTCTCCTATGTCATCCCTGCGAAAGCAGGGATCCATGTCTAGGTTTGTATTAAGCTGGATTCCTGCTTTCGCAGGAATGACATAGGAAGAAGTAGGTATGACATGCTCAAGTTGCAGCTTCAAAAATAAATTACTCGGCACTGATAACTTACCATCATATTTTTTAGCGTTTAGTATAATTACTTGTTTATTTTGTAGAAATAAATTGAAGTAATCTGAATATAGAGTAGGGACGATTTCATTGTAATCTATATTTAGTATCTGCAAAGCTTTCTTGCTAAGCCATGGGTGAGATTTAGTGGTAGGTGTCCAGTTTTCATTATTAAAATGCGGTAATATAATTAAGTCGAATTTGCATAATGCTAAACCTTCCGGTGGTGCTATAATAATATTGGCAGAGTCGGTATTTTTATAATATTTGATATTAGAAAGTAAAAAAGAGAAGATTTTAGGAAAATCCTTTTTATCCGTTGAATTTATATATTTGCTGTATGAAGTTAAATTTGTTAAAAACTCAACTAGTTCTGCTCCTCCTTCTTTTTCCCAAATAGTAGGCAAAAGTTTTTCAGCTATTTCTTTAGTTAAGGTCAGAATATCTAGTATATTATGCGGGTTATCGGTAAATAAAATATCTATTAAGTTACGGCAATATTCTTTTGTATCCTCGTTATCAAATTGTAATTGTAATAAATATTTCGGTGAGGATATAAAGCGGTTTTTATTAGATAGCATTACTTCTAATTTTTGTGTAGCAGAGCAGTTAATTAAAGGATTTTTAAGTAATAAAAATAGGAGTTTTAAATCAAAATTATTACATAATATTTTAATAATGGAAGTTAGTAATTCACCTATATTAGTAAGCCTTAAGTCATTACCTAGTAAATCTTCGTATCTGTCTAAAAAATTGCAATATACTCTTTTAAGTTTATTATTATCTGTAACGATTGCTATTTTTTTATCGCTATTTTGACTGCATATATAAGCTATTTGTTTAGCTTCTTCATAAATGTCATTAGGTTCATAATAAGATATACCATCGCTAATCTGCTTGGAGGCTGGATTATAGTGAACTATATAGTCCTTTAAGTCTTCCTCAAATCTTTTAAAAAAAACATTAGGTTTGAACATTCCGGCGAGTATTATTTGCTTATTCCTATTCTTTATCCTTATTATTTCTTCTTGTAATAGCTTTAATTTGTAAGATGCCTTAGTTTGTTTTTGAGTAAACGATATTTCTTCTTGCCATCTCGAAAAGCAATATTCTAGAAATTTATAAATCTTTTGCCAATAATTGGAATTATTATAAGTTTCAATTAATTTTATATCGATATTATTGATTATAAGATCATTAAACAATTTCCTTAGAATTTCAGCAGCTTTTAGTGATTCATTTTTATTAAATTGTAAGTCTGTATATTCTGTAATTATTTTTGATATAATAAGAAGTTCTTCTATTTTAGATACATAATCCGAATTGGTTTTTTTTGAAATAAGAGAATTAAAAGGAATAATGGTAGGTAACTTAATTTTATATTTATCGGTTAAAATTTTCTTTAATTCTAGGCATGAAAAATTATTAGGTAATATTATTTGAACTTCTGCACCTTTCCCTAATTTATCAATGATGTACTCAGCAAAACTTTCTAAAAAAGAATAATCAGCAGTCATAAATAATGTTTTTTACGATAATATAACAGATCCAAGGTCCGAAACAAATCTTATTTAAAACGATAATATAGTACAATAAATAATATTTGATTATTAGTTTCTTATTAAGTATCTTAAAATATATTAATTTAAATTTTATAAATAAGGTATCATATGAAAATTTTTATTATATTATTTACTATTATAGTTTCTATAACATCACGAGCTTATGCTAATAATTTAAACTCACATATAGCTTATTGTGATAATATACAAGTAGAACAACAAGAAGATTTGATAATACAAAAATTGGTTAAACTATTTGCGGCTGAAATGAATTGTATTATTGGTGGCTGTTTACAACAATGGGATGTGCAAGATAATCGAGTAAAATATTCAATTGCTTGGCAAGAACAATGTGGACCTGTAATTTATGGTCAGTATCAACTGGGAGACAATGGTAGAGGTTCTACTTTCGTATGTGAACGCTCTAAAAATTCCGTATGTTGTTGGCCGCTTGGATATGAATATAATAAAGCGTTTGTAATATGTTCATCTAATTATATTGAAAACTAATATTTACTTACTAACTTTTACGAGTTCTTTAAATAATTCTAAATCTACTCCATTATCGTTAAGATATTCAGGATGCCATTGAACGCCGATAACAAATTTATGTTTAGTTGATTCAATGGCTTCAATTATCCCGTCTTCTGCTTTTGCAGATACTATAAGATTATTACCAAGTTGTTTAGCAGCCTGGTGATGAGTAGAATTAACCATAGTTTGTAGATGATTATTAGCTATTTTAGCAAGTTTAGTATTTGCTTCTATATTAATTGCATGCGAAACTATGTTTTTAGGCGAAGGTTGTGTATGATTAATTACAGTTTCAATATAATCAGGAATATGTTTAATAAGCGTACCCTTAAAAATAACGTTTAATAACTGCATACCTCGGCATATTCCTAAAACCGGAATATCTCTCTCTAATGCTTTCTTTAAAACTAATATCTCAAAATTATCACGTTCTTCATTAGAAATTACTACATCTTCGGCGTATTCCGGCTCATAAAATTTAGGATGTATGTCCTCATCACCTCCTGGAATTACAACACCGTCAACAAGTTCCATAAGCTGATTTATTGTATCAGTTTGATAAGGTAATAATAGAGGTACACCACCGGCTGCAATAATTGCATCGGTATAGTTTCTTCGCAAGGCGTACCATGGAAAAGCAGCGTAAGTATATTTTTCACAATTTTGAGCTAAATCAGGTGTAACACCTATTATCGGTTTCTTTTTCATTTTGTTATCGTTTTATTATTTTTCTGTCAGCTATGTTGTTTATAAAAGTCCCGTCATTGCGAGCCAGCATTTATGCTGGCGTGGCAATCTCAGGAGTTTTTTAAATTATCTTATGAGATTGCCGCGTCGTTGCTAACGCAACTCCTCGCAATGACGACTTGGCATCCGCACAGCAAAGGCACTATTACCCCTCAATATGCGGGGGTGTTTCAAAAGTATGGAATGGCGGTGGTGAGGTAAGCGTCCACTCAAGCGTATCAGCACCGTCACCCCAAGGATTGTTAGGACAATTTTTTCCGTATTTTAGTGTATAGAAAACGATAAATACAAAATAAAGAGCAGCCGCCATAGAGATACCTGCTCCTATCGACGAAACCATATTCCAGCCGGCAAAAGCTTCAGGGTAGTCCGGTATTCTTCTTGGCATACCCGCAAGCCCTAAAAAATGCTGTGGGAAGAAAGTTAAATTAACACCAATAAATGTAATCCAAAAATGAATTTTGCCTAAAATTTCCGGATATTGTTTACCGGATATTTTGCCGAACCAGTAATAAAATCCTGCAAATGCCGTAAATAAAGCACCGAGCGACATTGTATAATGGAAATGTGCCACAACATAGTAAGTATCGTGCAGTACCCTATCAAGTGCCGAATTTGATAGGATTATGCCGGTTACGCCGCCAATCGTGAATAATATAATAAATCCTATTGAAAATAGCATAGGAGTCGGGAATGTAATCGAGCCACCCCACATAGTTGCTATCCAACTAAATATTTTAATGCCCGTCGGAACTGCTATAATCATTGTTCCGGCAGTGAAATATATAAGTGCATTATAAGAAAGACCAACAGTAAACATATGGTGAGCCCATACGATAAACCCGACGAATCCGATTATTACCATAGCTCCGACCATTCCTTGATAGCCGAATATAGGTTTGCGTGAAAAAGTTGAGATAACCTGGCTAACTATACCAAAGCCCGGAAGTATTACGATATATACTTCAGGATGACCGAAAAACCAAAATAGATGCTGAAATAATACGGGATCACCGCCGCCGTCAGGCTTAAAGAAATTAGTTCCAAAGTTACGATCTGTAAGTAGCATAGTAATAGCTCCGCCAAGTACCGGCATGGCTAAGATTATAAGGAATGCAGTTACTAATATAGACCAAACGAATAACGGCATCTTGAAAAGTCCCATGCCCGGAGCTCTCATATTAAAGATAGTAACGATTAAGTTAATTGATCCGAGGATTGATGATAGACCCGTTAAATGTAAGCTAAAAATAGCCATATCAACGGCTGCTCCCGGATGACCGCTCAAATTACTTAAAGGAGGGTAAAGCGTCCAGCCCGTTCCGGGACCGCCGTCAACAAAAGCAGAACCCATAAGTAGGATGAAAGCAGGAACTAACAGCCAAAAACTGATATTGTTAAGGCGTGGAAATGCCATATCGGGAGCTCCTATTAACAGAGGTACGAAATAGTTACCAAAGCCGCCAAACAAAGCCGGCATAATCATAAAAAATACCATAATAACCGCATGTGCCGTGATAAGCACGTTATATAGCTGGAAATCATGATTTAAGAAAGTGCCGCCGGGCATTGCAAGCTCTAACCTAAAAAGCAGTGAGAACAAACCGCCGACAATTCCGGCAAAAACGGCAAATATGATATACATAATGCCGATATCTTTATGATTGGTAGAAAAAAGCCACCGCCTCCAACCGTGCGGAGTGTGGTGGTCATCGTGATAAATTTCGGTAGTAGTTATAGTCTGAGTCATAAATTATCCTGAATTTTGCTAGCTAATGCTATTCTGATTGTGTATTAGGTTTGAGGTACCCAGAATGACTTGTTTTATAAAAGTGACGTATCTTTTCAATATAATTACGAAAATCCTTATTTTCTTCAGCTAAACGGTTTGCCGTATTCCAATCTACTTCCGGTCGTTCTTTTGCCGGAATTCTAATATAGCTTTCTAAAGGTTTATCTATATTAAGTTCAATAACACCAATCCCATGTAAGTTGCATAATATGTTTAATTCTTTTTTTTGTATTGTCACCGCGAATTTCCGTGATAACTAAATATCCCAAATTAGCCCAAGAAGAATTACTAACAGTTTGAAAAAATATTTGACGAACATTGGATTGGTTAATTACCGTTTTTACTTCGTACGATGATAGTTTGGTTTTTTTGTCAAAATATTCTTGTACACAATCCTTGATTTCATCGTTCCAATCGGCACTTAAATCTTCTATTCCAACAATATCGGGATATAACCATTTATTACCGTCGGGTCCACGTCCATTGGTTGAACGTTTTTCATTAATTCGATAACTATATATGTTGAATTCTGAATGCAAAAATTCAGATAATTTACTATATAAATCTTTTTCTTTTAACTTAGGAGAAGAGCCGGAAGCGTTAAATGTTTCTATCTGCTCAATTTCTTCTATATCGGTTTTTTCTGTATAATAATATTTACGTGGTCGTCCTTCTATTGTTTTAATTTTAGGATGATTTTTCTGTAAACTTGATCGAAACTTGGGGATTTCAGCTGCAATTTGTTTAATCAAAGCCTTATCATCTGTTAATAATACTTTTTTTGCTTTACTTCTTTGTCGTTTTTCTTCGCATTGTTTAGGATAATCTTTAAAAATTCCTTTTGCAAGTTCGTCAGATGTAAATTTTTCATCAGAATGCTTTTGTAAAAACTCAGGAATAACTTTTGGTAGATTTAATGTCATAAATATTTACTATTATTATTTTGCTTGTACTAATTTCTCAGTATTGGCTTCGAGTTGATTTGTTATTCATTATTCTTAGTTAGCAGCCAATTTTGGATTTTCACCATTTACAGCAACCTTATTCTTACTCGCTATCCAGTTGTCGAAATCCTCTTTACTTACTACTTCTATAGCAATCGGCATGAAGCCGTGATTAATACCGCATAGCTCGGAGCATTGCCCGTAATATACACCTTTCTTGGCAACTCTTGTCCAGGTTTCGTTTATTCTACCTGGGACTGCATCTATTTTAAACCCAAGCGACGGAACGGCAAAACTATGTATTACATCACCTGCGGTAATAAGAAACCTTACGGTAGCATTTTCAGGGATAACAATGCGATTATCAACATCTAATAATCTTTTTTGGTCAGGTTTTAAATTCTCATCAGAGATCATTACGCTATCAAATTCTAAATTATCATGATCAGGATATATATAATGCCAATACCATTGATAACCTACTACTTTAATAGTTAAATCCGTTTCGGGTATTTTTTCGGCATGACGCAATATTCTAAAAGACGGCACTGCAATAATAACTAAAATTATAATAGGTATTACAGTCCAAATTATTTCTATTAAAACATTATGTGAAAATTTTGCTGGTACTGGATTATTTTTTGCATTAAATCTGATACATACAAAGCCGAGTAATCCGGCAACAAATAAAACAATAGCTGTTGAGATATAAAGCAGAAAATTATGAAAATGATGTAATTCCTCCATAATCGGGCTTGCCGGCGGTTGGAACGTTACTTGCCAAGGTAACGGCTCGGAGGCAAAGCAATTACTACTAACAATCAAAAAACAAATTAAAGCAATAGACATCTTCCAAAACTTCGCTTCTAGAGGTAATTTATACGTCGAGCCTAGACTCGCATCTGCACGATTGCTTATGTATGCTGCGGTGCAAGGTGAAGTGTATCCTTTAAATTCCTCTCTATAAGCTGGTTTGGAAAGATGTCTAATAATATTTTTCATAGCACATATAAAGTTATTTCTATATATAATATAAATGTATATACAGTTTTATTAAAGTAAAAATCGATAAATTTTTGTAAAAACTACATATTTTTAATAATATTTGAGCTAGAAAGTGTACCTATATTAGGATGTTGCAGTAAGTCAATAACTTCTATTACTTTTGCATTTATTAATTTTGCTTGAATTTGTTTATTTATTAACTGAGGATCGTGCTTTGTTACAGCGATTACAGAAGGACAAATATTTTGCACTAACCGAGCATAATCATTAAAATCTTTTAGTTTAGGTAATATAAGTATTTTATCAACAAATGTGAAAGAACTTAAAATTTTTGCTCGTTGTAATTGATTATGAATAGGTTGACGTTTTTTATATTTAATAATTGTTTCATCCGGCTCTAAAGCAATGATTAAGTATTTACCTTGTTTTTTAGCTTTGCGTAGAAATTCTATATGACCGTAATGTAATAAATCAAAACAACCGCCTACTAGAACTATTTCACTATTTATAGGACAGTTTTTATTTAAAGAAATATTCTCATAATATTCTATTTTGGGCAATTTAATATCATTATGGTTAGATGAGCAGGACATAAGATTTATAAAAATTAATAGAAGTAGGAAAAGTCTAGGCATAATCTTCATTTATATAAGTTAATGAAAATTAACTTATATAAAAAATTTAATTTTAATCAATAAAAAACTAATAAAACAGAAATAAAACAAAATTTTACAATTTTCTATTGTAATTTGTTTGTATATAGTTCATATTATTATTAGTAATGAAAAATTGATTCAAATAATCTTCAGAGCAATTTTAATGAATGATACCGCACTATCTTATGATTTTAATGGCATATTACCATCATCTTTTATTAGTGCACGTCTCAGGAAAATCCTCACCTCTTCTTCCTTATTATTATTTATAGCATTAGTTGTTTTTGTCTCTTTTGCCGTTAATAATTATGTTAACGACACTTTATCCATAACTTTAGTACAACCTGATAGTAGTGAAGAAGAAACAATTTCATTTAAAGAAGTAGTAGTAAAAAAAGGCGATACTATAAAGTCAATTTTGATAGAACAGAATATCCCTAAAAATGAAATAGAAAAAATTGTAAGTTTAGTAAAAGAGGGGAAGTTATCGTCCTCACTGAAAATAGGGCAGCAAATTACTTTTGAATATGAAACAAAAATTACTGAAAACGAGGATGAAGATTTAACCTCAGAGGTAACATTCTTAAATAAAATCGTTATAATTATCGATAAGCTAAAAACTATTGAAGTAATTAGAGAAGGTGATAATTTTAAAGTTGAAGAAATTGTAGTACCTTTAAGTAAAAAAGTTGCTAAATCGTCGGTAAGTATTGAATCAAATTTTATGTCAGCCCTTAAAAAACTGGGTTTATCGAATAATAGTATAATAGAGCTGATTAATGCTTATGCTTATCAAATCGATTTTCAGCGTCAAATAAAAAGCGGTGACACCGCAACCGTAATAACGGAAAAATACGTAACGGAAGACGGTAAATTTTCTCACCACGGTAAAATTTTATATGTTTCATTAAATCTTTCAGGGAAAGAATATAATATATATCGTTATTCTCATGATGGTAATGCAAATAATCAGGTGTTTTTTTCCGAAGACGGTAAGAGTGTAAAAAGAAGCTTACTTAAAACTCCGCTAAAAGTTATAAAAGTTTCTTCACATTACGGTAATAGAAAGCATCCGATATTAGGTTATACTAAACTTCATAAGGGAGTTGACTTTGCAGCTCCAACCGGTACGCCTATATATTCCGCAGGAAACGGAGTTATAACGGAGATAGGTTGGAAGTCGGGTTATGGAAAATTTATTCAGGTAAAACATAGTGGTACGCTATCTACTGCTTATGCTCATGCTTCAAATTTTGCAAAAAATTTAAAAGTGGGAAGCATAGTAAAACAGGGGCAGGTTATAGCATATGTCGGAAGTACTGGCAGAGCTACAGGTCCACATTTACATTATGAAGTTAAAATTGACGGCAAACATGTTAATCCTATGTCGGTTAAAACAACACCGGGGGTAGAATTAAACGGAAAAAATTTAGAGAAATTTAAACAATTTAAAAAAGAAATAAAAACTTTAAATGTTAAGCTTGATAAGGAATTGCAAGTCGGTAAAGCAGTTGAAGTTTCTTTGTAAGATATTCGTCATTGCGAGCAGGCATTATTGCGTGGATACCCGAATCGTCATTGCGAGGAGCGAAGCGACGTGGCAATCTCATGAAATAATAGCAAACTCCTGAGATTGCTTCGTCGAAACTTGCAGTTTCTTCTCGCAATGACGATTTGTGTAACCATTCCATACTATATTACTCATTCACAAAACCCCTATGTTCCTACTCCTAAAAAAACTATATCTAACATTTGCTCGTAGTAGTCGTATAATAATAACCTTAGTGATTATTGATCAGTTAAGTAAATGGTGGTTTATTGATAATTTGAGATGGAAACCAGGCTTAATGCTCAAGGTTACTTCTTTCTTAAATATGGTTTATACTTGGAATTACGGTATTAGCTTTGGTCTAATGCGTGAATATTATCAATATAGCAATGCTATTTTTTTAATAACTAACACGCTTATTGTCTGTTATTTATATTATTTGATGCTACATTCAAAAACAATAGGGAGTTTTGCAGGTTATAGCTTTGTAATCGGCGGTGCCGTTGGTAATCTAATTGATAGATTTTTTAGAGGAGCAGTTTTTGACTTCATCCATTTTCATTATCAGAATTATAGCTTCCCCGTATTTAATTTAGCTGATTGCTTTATTACAATAGGAGTAATTATCTTAATAGAAGATTATTGTAGTACTAAAAAAGTTATTGAAGAAAAGGCTAAAGGGAATTATGATAATGCTCAAATTGAAGCTATGGCTGAAAAAATTCGTAACACCGATCATAACGGTGACAATAGACCTCTTACATAACCTATCTTATAAAGAGGAATTTGAAGGAAACACGGAAGCACTTGCCACCGCAGCGTATATAGACAATCGTGCAGATGCGAGTACCGGATTGACGTACAAATTACCTTTAGAAGGAGGTTATGCAAGAGGTCTAATAAAATATAATTTAAATTAAAGGTGTATAAGTGAAAAAGATTTTTTTATTATTTACTGTCTTATTAATTACTTCTGCTTGTAGTAAAAAGTTAAAAGAAACCGTAGGTATATCAACAGCCGGACCTAATGAGTATCAAGTACAGCGTGCTAAAGCACTAGAAGTTCCGCCTCATTATTATTTGCCTGATCCCGGGAATAGTAAATCGACCTATAATAATATAAAAGGACAGGGTGAATTTAATGAAGGTGAACAAGCTTTAATGCAAGAGATAAACTAAGGTTTTTCTATGTCATTCCCGCGAAGGTGGGAATCCACTTTGTCATCCCGCGAGCTTGTAGCGGGATCCAGCTTTAAATACTAATAGCTATTAGTATTTAAAATTGTTTTTATGGACCCCGTGGTCGAGCCACGGGGTGACAGTTTCTTGCTCACCCCTTCAATTACAAAATCATGAATTCTCATACAAAACAAAAAATAGGTATTTTTGGGCTTGGTAAAACCGGTATATCGGTTTATGAAGAGCTGCAAGGTAAATGTGACGTAATTGTTTATGACGATCTAAAAGCAAATAGAGATATATTTGAAGAATTATATATAGTCAAATCATTTGACTATAGTAAAACCGCTATTGTTGCTTTATCTGATTCAAGATGGCAAAATTTAGATAAAATTGTCTTAAGTCCTGGAATTCCTTTAACGCATGAGATAGTGAATATTGCAAAAAATTTTAATATTCCAATCATTTCCGATATAGATTTATTATTTGAAAAATCAAAAAATTTAAACTTTATCGCCGTAACCGGTACAAACGGTAAAAGTACTACTACCGCTTTAATTAGCCATATCTTAAATAGTAACGGTTTAGACTATCCGCTTGCCGGTAATATTGGAGTTCCTGCTTTGCAAGCTAAAGCAAGTAAGAATGGATATATACTTGAATTGTCTTCTTTTCAGCTAGATCTAGTAAAAACCTTTACAGCTAAAATAGCCGTGCTTCTTAATATAACTCCCGACCATTTGGATAGACATCAAGATATGACCGGTTATATTGCAGCAAAATCTAAGATTTTTGATAGAATGGATAAAGATAGTTATGCAGTAATTAATATTGATAATGATTATTGTCGTGAAATTTTTACGCTATTACAGCAAGAGCAGCGTATAAAACTAATTCCTTTTTCGGTTACTAAAATTCTTGAAAACGGCATTTCGGTAGTTGATGATAAAATTAACGATAATGATATAAGTTATAAATTATCTTTTAATAAAAATTTGCAAGGAACTCATAATTATGAGAATATCGCTGCAAGCTATTCGGTCGCTAAAATAATAGGAGTAGAGGCTAAAAAAATACTTGAGTCTATAAGTAGTTTTCAAAGTTTACCTAATAGAATGCAATATATCGGTAGTATAAATAATATAAGTTTTTATAATGATAGTAAAGCAACAAATGCCATATCTGCCGTGCAATCAATTAAAGCACTAGATAATATTTATTGGCTTGCGGGAGGAATCCCTAAAGAGGGCGGTATTGAGGAAATAAAGCCTTATTTCAGTAAAATTAAGAAAGCTTATTTTTATGGTCAAGCTAAAGAAATATTTGCAAATACTGCTAAGAATATAGTAGATTTTGTAATATGTGATAATCTTGAGCAGGCTTTCGATCTTGCTTATAAGGATGCAGTAGGTGATAATGCGGAGGTAAAAAATATCTTGTTAGCACCTAGTTGTAGCTCATATGATCAGTTTAAAAATTTTGAAGAGCGTGGGGAATTGTTTATGAAGTTGTATTTGGAAAAATAAATTATGAAAAATAGCGAATTTAGAGCTTACGTATTTATACAAAACTCTTTAAAAGAGCTTGGTTGGAACATAAAAAATCCGTACTTTAATACTCATGGTCAAGTATATACACAGCATGAAGCTCTAAAAAATGAAGTATTAAAAATAGCATTACAGAGAAAAGTACCTGAAAATGTTATTAAACTTGATAATGGATTATGGTGGATTATTGAAGCAAAAGCGAGTCATAAAGATTTAGAAACTGCAGTAAATGAAGCAAAAGAATATGCGGTAATGCTAAATAAGCTACAAGAAAATAGTTGTGTTTTTATTAGCGGTGTTGCAGGAAATAAAGAAGATTCATTTTTAGTTGAGACTTATTATTTTTTTAATAAAAATTGGTATAGAGTTGAAATAAATGGATACAAAACAACAGGCTTTTTAACTCCGGAAACAGTTGAGAAAATTATTAATACAAATCATTATTCAGTTAATGAAGAGGTTGTTTCGGACGAATTATTTTTAGCAAAAGCAAATAAAATCAACAATATATTACATAATGGAGCTATAAACAAAAGAAATCGTGCAAAAGTTATTGCCTCTTTACTTTTAGCATTAGCAGAAGATGAAAATTTAAAAATAAGTAAAGAACCAACAATTTTAATAAAAGATATAAATACTAGAGTACATAGTATTTTAGCAAAACAAAATAAAGAAAATTTTGTACAAGAAGTTGAATTAAAATTACCTACGTCTAAAGATGTTCATATAAAACATAGGCAAGCCTTAGTCGATACAATACAAGAATTAAAAAATTTAAATATTCGTTCTGCTATTAATAGTGGTAGAGATGTATTAGGACAATTTTAAGAGGTTTTTTTAAAATATGCTAATGATGCAAAGGAAATAGGAATTGTCCTAACACCTAGGCATATAACGGAATTTGCTGTTGAATGTATTGATATAAAGTATAATGATTTTGTGTTTGATCCTACCTGTGGAACAGGAGGATTCTTAGTTTCAGCTTTTGATCGTATAAAATCTACTGCCTCAGAAGAGCAGATTTATGAATTTAAAAATAAACATATTTATGGTGTAGAGCAAGATGCTGAAATAGTTAGTTTAGCATTGGTAAATATGATATTTAGAGGTGACGGAAAAAGTAATATATATGAGGGGAATACGTTAAATAGTAAATTTAAAAAGATAAGTAGTGAATATAAAAAAATAGATTTATTAGTAGAAGAAGATATAGGAGAAACTTTTATAACAAAAGTATTAATGAATCCGCCGTTTGCAATAGAAAATGAAGAAGAATACAGATTTGTTAACCATGCACTTTCTCAAATGGTTAGAGGAGGAATGTTATTTGCTATACTTCCAACCTCAACTATAACCTCAGCCAGTGATGCTAAGGGCGAAATAACATGGAGAAAGGAATTGCTGAAAAGGCATACTATAAAAGCGGTTATTAAGTTGTCTGATGAGTTATTTTGTCCTGTAGCCTCAAAAGGCACTTATGCTATAATAATTGAGGCACATAAACCTCAAGATTTTAATCAAGAAGTATTATTTGCGATAATGGATGATGGCTATACCATGAAAAAAGCCAAAAGGGTTATATTAGATAATCTACCTTCAAATATTAAATTAATAAAACAAAAGGTTAGAGAATTTACTATATTAAATAATAAGATTGACAATATAGAAAAAGTAATAGGATTATCAAAACTTAATACTGATGATGATAGCTTTGATTTAGCCCCTGAAAGTTATCTGCAAGCTTCAAGTGATTTTAGCATGACTTTTGAGATTACAACAAATTTGTTACAAGCATTTATTAATCGAGATAAACATAAATTTAAGCAAAGTATAAATGAAACTAACGAAGAAATAAAAGTATTTGATATTTTAGAATTTTTTTCATCAATTAAGCGAGGTAAATGTCCACCTATTAATTCTTTAAAAGAAGGTAATATACCGGTAATTACAACAACTGAACTCAATAATGGTATTGTAGGTTATTATGATATACCGGTGAATATAATTGATACGGATTGTATTACTATTTCGGCAAACGGTTCTTCATGTTGTGCATTTTATCAACCGTATAAATTTACTGCAAACGCTGATGTTTTAATTTGTAAATTGAAACAAATATACAATAACTTATATTTTAAAATATTTTTATGTACAGCAATAAGGAGTAGTGCTTGGAAATTTACTTATTATAGAAAATGTAGTAATACTAAATTATTAAAAGATGTAAAAATTAAAATACCAATAAAAAATCAGCAAATAGACTATGAACTTATTAAATCAAAAGTTGAAAATTCTATAGGATTTGATTTATTAAAAAGCTATTTGTCTAGTATTTAAGAACCATCACATGTCTAATAACTTTATAAAATTATGGTGGCGGAGTACCGATAGGCAAATAATAATTTCTTTAATTATCTTATTTGCTTTTAGTCTAATGCTTGTTACTACCTCGGGTTCGGCAGTAGCAAGTAGAATAGGTCTTGAAGAAAATTATTTTGCATCTAGACAAATATTTTATTTAGCAGCCGCTTCAGGGCTTATATTATTATTTTCATGTCTTAATAAAAAATGGTTAAGGCGGTTTGCAATAGTTGGGTTTATTGCTAGTATAGTTTTATTAATAGCAGTTAAATTTTTTGGTTATGAAGTAAAAGGGGCAGTGCGATGGATTAATATTTTAGGTCTATCTATTCAGCCTTCAGAATTTATCAAACCGTTTTTTGCAGTTGTTACGGGCTGGATATTATCGCTAAAATTTAGTGATGATTTCCCAAGTTTTACGATTTGTATAATACTTTATTCTATTGTTGCTATTCTCTTAATTATTCAGCCGGATTTTGGAATGCTTGTAATGATTACGGCAGTTTTCGGTATTCAGCTATTTATTGCGGGTATGCCGATATTTTGGATTGTTCTAGCCGGTTTTTTAGGAATAATAGGAGTAACCATCGCTTATTTTTGGTTACCACACGTCACGCAAAGAATTAATTCATTTTTAGATCCTGATAGTAGCGAGAATTATCAAGTTAGTAAGTCTCTTAAAGCTTTTGAGCATGGCGGATTATATGGACGAGGTCCAGGGGAGGGAGCAGTAAAGCAGGTACTACCCGATTCGCATACGGATTTTATTTTTGCCGTAGCAGGTGAAGAGTTTGGAGCTATTATTTGCCTTATTGTTATAGGTATATTTGCTTTTATAGTATTAAGAAGTCTTATTAAATTATTAAACGAAACAGATAAATTTGTACAATTTGCTGCTAGCGGTATAATTGCACAATTAGGGCTTCAGGCAATAATTAATATGGGTGTGACCTTGCATTTACTTCCTACTAAAGGTATGACATTACCGTTTATTAGTTACGGTGGTTCTTCAACGCTTGCAATAGCTATCGCTACCGGTATGCTTCTTGGCTTTACAAGACACAGAACACCTTTAAATTCGTACAAAATTCGTAATATTGAAATATGAAAAAAATAATTTTAGTAGCAGGTGGTACGGGCGGGCATTTTTTTCCGGCTGTCGCTCTTGGAGAAGAATTAGTAAAACGTGGATATGAAGTTCATTTTATTACTGATTTAAGATGCCAAAAATATATAAATCACAATCTGGGGTTAATTTTTCATATCTTAGATTTAAAACGCTCAGGTAATATTTTTTTATTTTTACCAAACTTATCAATTGCGATCTTAAAAGCTATTAAATTATTATATAATATCAAATCTTCAGCTATTATAGGATTTGGCGGTTATCCTGTTATAGCTCCAATGTTTGCGGCAATTTTTTTAAGAGTACCGATTATAATTCATGAACAGAATTCTTACCTTGGAAAAGTTAATAAATTTTTTGTAAACTTTGCTAAAAAGATAGCTATTTCTTATGAAGACGTAAAAAATTTACCGGAATTTGCAAAAAGTAAAATAGTAGTTACCGGTGGGGTAGTTAGGGAGAATATTAGGGAGTTGGATTCTGTAGTGTACTCAGTGTCACCCCGTGGCTTGACCACGGGATCCAAAAAAATAAAAAAAAGACTGGATTCTGTGGCAGGACCACGGAATGACAAGCTTTTTACTATATTCATCTTTGGCGGTAGTCAAGGAGCTAAGCTATTTTCAGAGCTGATACCTGCAAGTATTCAAATTTTAATGCAAAAACAGCCAAATCTTAAATTAAATATAATCCAGCAAGCAGCATTAGATGATCAAGTAAAAATAAAAGATATATACTCGAAATTAAACATTAATTATGAATTTGCTGAATTCTTTGATAATATGGCATCGCAATATAAAGAAGCCGATTTAGTGATTTCAAGAGCAGGCGCATCTACTATAGAAGAATTGACCTATATAGGGTTGCCGGCAATCTTTATTCCACTACCTAGTGCTGCGGATAATCATCAATATTATAATGCAAAATTGCTTGCAGATAAAAAAGCAGGATGGTGTTTAGAGCAGAATAATATTTCTGCAGGAAAATTAGCAGATAAAATACTCGATTTGATAAATAATCCTAAGATATTAGGGGATGCTTCACAAAATTTATTAAAAAGAAGAAAAGAAGGGCATTTGCTACTAAGTAATTTAATAGAAAGAGTGATTTAACGTTTTGGCTCTGCGGAGGTCATTCTTGCGAAGGCGGGAATCCAGAAAAAAGCGAGATAAATTGAGCTTTTAATTTTTTAAATTTAAGTGTGTTTATACTTTTTAGTAGTTGGATTCCCGCTTTCGCGGGAATGACATAGAATGGCTATATTAAGCCATCCTAGCAAAGCCAAAAATACCTCAGAATAACAATAATTTAGTTAAGCACACAGAAGTCCGGCTCTTTATTCTTGCAAATTTGGCTATTATGTGGCATTAATCAAGAAAGTCTAATCAAAGTTTTGGAATAATATAAATATATGTTAAAAAAAATTATAATATTATTTTTAGGAATGTTTTTACTTTCAGCTTGTACCGATAATTTTAGAAGCTATTTTCAAAGATCCGCAAATAATAGATTGGTTGATGGTAAAGGTGCTAAAGGCGGTAAAAGAAAACCTGTATATAATAATAAATATATTACTTTGGCTAAAAAGAATATAGTAGAAGATAATCTTGATTATGATAACGAAGATGATGATGACTATGATAGCGATAGTCCTTTAAGAGGAGAAAGAATCGATCCTGTAAAGAGAAATCGTGAAATGTATCTTAAGATGATTAAAAGGGATATGGCAAGGCAAAAAGCAGAAGCCGGCTTCGCTGAATCCGATGATGATATGACTTTAAGTAGAGCAAATAAAAAGGTTAGAAAAGACGATAGCGATAAAGAAAAAAGGATGCAAGAGGAATTAAATCAGATAAAAGCAATGCTTAGAGAAACTAAGCGTGATATATCAAAATATACTTGTCCAAATGCTACGGTAAACCAAAATTATGCACCACCCGTTACAAATTATGAACCTGTAAATTATCCACCGGTAAAAAATAGTAAGCCGTATAATAACAATTCTAAGGTAAAGCAAAAATTTATCCGTGAAGATGATGATAACGGTAGTAATGCTTGTTCGATATAATATATGTCATTCCTGCTTCCGCAGGAATGACATACTATGTAATATATTTATCACTATTTAATAGATTTATTGTTTTTCAAATAAGATTATTATTTATTAATAAAAATTAATATTTGAATATAGAAATATGTTAAATTTATTAATAGGTATATTATGAAAAGTAAACTCTCAGCAAGTACTGCTAGTCTTACCTCTATAAAAGGCCTTCAAAACCCTATTGTTACTGAAATAAAAGAATTAACAAAAAAATTACATTTTAAAGATCAAGAGCTTGAAAAAGCTTACGGGATGGCTTCAGATGATGTTTCTATTCAAGCAACAAAGGGAACAGATATTATATGCTTTAAAAGCTGTAGAATCTGCAAAACAACATTTGACAGACAAGACACAAGAATTTTGTAATAAATTAAATGACTACGGCATTTGTGTTGCTTACTCATTTGCTAATTATAAAAAAAGCGGTAAGGACATATTAGAATTTGTATCACCTTATTTATTAAAAAACGCATCTGATATGGAATATATTAAGGCCTATATTCCTGAAGCATATATAAAAGAGAGTAATAAAAATGATGCTATGGAATTGCTTGGTAAACGAGAAGTAAGAGACTATTTAGATCAAAAGTCTTCTGAGTTAGTAAGCAAATCGCCTGTACCGTCTACCCCTTCTACAACGGACACATTTAATTATGATAGTGATGAAATTACGGTTGCCGGAGAAGAGAAAACGACGCCGAATACTGAACAAGCTTGATAACGCTGTCATCCTGTGGCTTGTCCACGGGGTCTAGTTAAAAATACTAATATTATTAGTATTTTTAACTGTTTTTATGGATACCGTGGTCGAGCCACGGTATGACACCCAGCAGGTTTTTCGAGCTATGCAACAACGCTGGTCGAGCCACGGTATCACACCGAACGGGTTTCTCGAGCCATACAACAACGTTAATCTTTCCAATTTAATTCCGGATAGTTTCTAATTTCAACTTTGGAATTACTATTTTTTAGCCATCTCTTAGCTGCTTCTAAATATAGGAAAATTATCGGTGTAATATAAAGAGTAAGTAATTGTGATGTAAGCAACCCACCGACTACTGCAAGTCCGAGCGATCTTCTCTCTGCTCCCGTTGCTCCGACTCCAAGAGCAATAGGCATAGCTCCCATTAATGCAGCTAGGGTAGTCATCATAATAGGTCTGAATCTTATTATACATGCTTCATAGATTGCTTCATGCGAAGATTTATTGCCGGTTCTCTCAAGTTCTAGAGCAAAATCTATTATCATAATAGCGTTTTTCTTAACGATACCGATTAGCATAATAAGTCCAACAAATCCATACATATCAAGCTCGCTATTAAATATTAGCAATGTAAGTAATGCTCCGAATATAGCTGTAGGTAACCCTGAAAGGATGGTTATCGGATGTACAAAACTCTCATATAACATTCCAAGGATTATATAAATGACTATAACGGCAAGTCCAAGCAATAAGCCAAGATCAGAAAAAGACGACTGAAATGCCTGAGCAGTTCCTTGGAAGCTTCCCGTAATCGTAGCCGGCATTTGTAATTCCTTTATAGCTTCGTTGACTTTTGGAACGGCATCGCTAATTGAATATCCGTCTTGCAGGTTAAACGATACCGTAACCGAAGGTAATTGTCCGAAATGTGAAATACTAAGAGGGCCAACAGTATTAACGATTTTAGCAAGCGTAGTTAGCGGGACTAAATTGCCGCTTGCGGAGTTAATATTGACTAAAGATAACATTGACGAATCTGTTTGATATTTAGGATCTAGTTCTAAAATAACGTCATATTGAGCTGTCGGAGTATATAGTGTGGAAATTTGTTCAGCACCATAAGCCGCATATAAGATATTTTGGATTTGCTCGACCGATATACCGAGTTTTGCAGCTTTATATCTGTCGATTTGTACTAAAGTTTGCGGCTGTGCTATTTGTAAATCCGAAGTTACGTCAATAAAACCAGGTAGCCGTGCAAGCTTGTCCTTTAATTTCGGGGCAAAGCTAAATAGCTCATCTTGATCAAGTCCTTGCATAGTATATTGATATTGGCTTTTGGTTGCTTGCCCGCCGATCGTAATAGTAGGCACGTTTTGGATATATACCATTAAGCCTACTAAATGATTTAGTTTTGAGCGTAACTGATCAATTACCTCATCTGCTCTAATTCGTTGATTTCGTGGTTTTAAACTAATAAAAATCGTTCCCTGATTAACGGCAGAGTTTCTACCCGAAACACCGACTGCCGAAAAGAATGAATCTATATTAGGATTTTTAAGTAATACATCGCTTACTTTCTGTTGTTCTTTGACCATCGCATCAAAAGAAATAGTTTGAGCGGCTTCGGTAAAAACTAAGATTTGTCCCGTATCGGAATCAGGCATAAAGCCTTTACGAACTTTTCCGAATAAGTAAGCCGTTGCAATAATTACTAAGAGAAATATAAGCATAGTAGTTTTTGAATGCTCTACCACCGTTTTTAAGCTGCTACCGTATTTTTGTTTTATGTATTCAAAGGCACGTTCGGTTAATGGTAGACCGTCATTGCGAGGCGTCAAAGACGCTGCGGCAATCTCGGTTTGCTGTCCTGAGATTGCTACGTCGCTTCGCTCCTCGCAATGACGGCTTTGCCTCTCATTCCTCAAAAACACATTGCACAGCATTGGAGTGACGGTTATCGAAATAACCCCCGAAAGTAAAATAGCGGTAGTAATAACAACGGCAAGTTCGTGCAGTAATTTGCCTAAAATTCCGCTCATAAATAATATCGGAATAAATACTGCCATTAGGGATAAAGTCATTGAGACGATAGTAAATCCTATTTCTTTAGTACCGTTGATACATGCTGCTATTTTACCTTCGCCTTTTTCCATATGTCTTGTGATATTTTCAAGCACTACTATTGCATCATCTACCACAAAGCCCATTGCAAGGGTGAGGGCCATTAAAGACATGTTATCGATACTAAACCCGAATAGATACATAAAGGCAAAAGTACCGACAATCGATAAGGGGAGGGCAATAGTCGGAATAATCACGGACCGTAAATTATGCAGAAAGAGAAATATAGCAATCACTACGAGTATTAAAGCAAGTAACATAGTAAAATTGGCATCATTTACCGATTCTCTGATAGAAATTGACCTATCAAACATGATATTAATATTAACACCCTCAGGGATTTGCTTGCGAAGTAACGGCAATACTTCTTTTATAGAGTCAACTATCTCAATAGTATTTGTATCGGGTTGTTTTTGAATAGCAAGTATTACCCCGAGCTTATCCCTATACCAAGCGGCTATTTTATTGTTAGCTACGCTATCGATGGCTTTACCTATATTTTTAAGAAAAAGCGGATTACCGTTTTTATAAGTTAATATTAAATCGTTATATTCTTTAGCATTTTGTAATTGCCCGGGCGCTCTAATGCTTGAATAGATATCTTTGCCGTATAAAGCCCCGGTCGGTAAGTTAACGTTGGCAGAGCTGATAATATTTGATACTTGGTCGAGCCCTATATTATTTGCTGCCATTTTAACAGGGTCAACCTGCACACGTACCGCATATTGTTGTGAGCCGTAAACTTGTACCTGTGCAACACCCGGTAACATTGATAAACGCTCAGCCATAATTGTTTCGGCGTAATAGTCAACGGTATATAAGGGTAGAGTATCAGAAGTTAAAGATAAATAAAATATAGGTGCATCGGCAGGGTTTACTTTACGATATGAGGGCGGGGTAGGTAAGTCGTTCGGTAATTGCTTAGCGGCGGATGAGATAGCTGCTTGTACGTCTTGTGCTGCGGCATCTATATCTCGGTCTAAATTAAATTGCAAAGTAATTTGAGTAGTGCCGTTACTATTAACCGAACTCATCGAATCAATATCGGATATTGTTGAGAATTGCTTTTCAAGCGGTAATGCAACTGAAGACGCCATAGTAGTCGGGTCAGCTCCGGGCAAGCTTACTGAAACCTGAATAGTCGGGAAATCGATATCAGGTAAAACGCTTACCGGTAATAGCTTATAGCCGAATGCTCCAAACAGTAAAATAGTTACCATAAATAAAGTAGCAAGAACCGGACGCTTAATAAATATTTCTGAAATACCCAATTATTCCTCACTCCTGTCATCCCGTGGCTTGACCACGGGATCCAGTAATAAAAGTTACAAATATAGCAAATTCTTTAAATTAAAAGCTCGATTTATCTCGCTTTTTTTCTGGATCCCGTGGACAAGCTACGGGATGACAGTTAAACTACTCCTCCCTAACACTCACCTCTGATCCGTTAGATAATCGTAGCTGCCCATTGGTTATCACTGTTTCACCCTCATCTATACCGCTTTTAATAACAATAAAATCATCATTAGAAAAAACTATATCTATATTCTTAACCACAGCCTTATTATCTTTATCGACAACAAATACATAAGGTCCTTGATCGTTAGTTTGCATTGCTTTAGACGGAACTATTAAAGCATCTTTTTCTGTATAAACGGTTAAGGACACACGTACAAACTGTCCCGGCCACAATGCTTCGTTTTGATTAGGTAGAGTTGCTTTAACTTTGATAGTACCGCTATTTGGGTCAATTGTATTGTCGACAAAAACGATTTCACCGTCTTTAATTTCTTGGTCGCTTACGGTTCTAACCGTCAAAGCTAAATCATTAGATTTTTGAGATTTATTAATACGATCTAGATATTCTTCAGGTACGGAAAAACTAACATAAATAGGCGAGATGGTATTTATAGTGACTAGGCTTGCAAAATCCGGTGACACTAAATCGCCTATATCTACCTTACTCTCACTAAGTTTACCATCAAAAGGAGCTACTATTTTTGAATATTCAATTTGTAAATTAGCATCTGCAATAATTGCTTTATCTCGCTCTACGCTTGCTGTAAGCATATTCATATTAGTTAGCATCTGTAAATATTGCTCTTCCGAAACGGCTTTTTCTTCGTATAAACCACGATATCGTGCTTCTTCTTTTATAGCATTTTCGAGGTTATAAGTATCACTTAGTAAATTTGCTTGTGCTTGTTGTAATTGATTTTGAAAAAGACGAGAATCGATTTCATATAATAAATCACCTGCTTTTACTTCTTGTCCGTCATCAAAATTTACACTTAATATTTGTCCCGTAACTTGAGGTTTAATATCGGCACTTTGGTAAGTTTCAGCTACTCCTGCAAGCTCTATCACATAAGGCACGTCTTTTCTGATAACTTTTGTTACCTCAACCGGAGCTGCTATTATTATTTGTTTATTACTTTTATGATGATGCTTTATTACCCAAAATACTAATATTACCATTAGTACTAGTAATGTTATCAATATCAAATTACGCATTATTGTTTTAAGCATTGTTTTAATGTGTTTGTTTATATTAATGTCATTGCGAGAAGAATTACGTAGTAATTCGACGAAGCAATCTCAGGATATTTGACGAGATTGCCACGTCGCTTCGCTCCTCGCAATGACGTTACTCGTACTACCACTCCCCTCCAAGTGCATGGAAAATATTAACTATACTACTTAGCTGTGAGAGCTTTATAGCCACCCCGTCAATTTCGTTTTGTAATACGTTTTGTTTAGCTGTAAGTACTGTTAAATAATCTATATTACCTCGTTTATAACGCTGATCTGCAAGCTTAAATATAGACATTAAAGCTGCTTCGTTTTGTTGCCAAATATGAAAATTATTACTCGATGTTTGTCCTGCCGATAAAGCATCCATAACTTCCCCAAAAGCTGTGCGTACTACTAATTTATATTGTGCTATATATTGTTCTTTAACACTTTCGGCAATTTGTACATTAGCTCTAGTTTTACCAAAATCAAAAATAGGTCCTGCTATGTTGCCGCCCACCTGCCAAGTCTCAGCTGAGTTAGTAAATAGAGTATTAAGTTTATTGCTACCGAATCCTAATAAACCTGTTAAAGAAATTTGCGGAAAATAAGTAGCTTTTATTGCTTGTAAGTTTGCGTCTGCTGCTAGTAAATTCTGCTCTGCTGCTTTAATATCCGGTCTTTGCTCTAAAAGTTCTGACGGTAATATTTTAGGTAATACCGGTAGAGCAGGGAAGTAATCTATTGGTTTATCACGATAAATTAAGCCGTTTACTATATTTTCAGGAGTCCTACCTACTAAAATTTTTAAAGCGGTTTCCTGCTCATGTCTTTGTTGTTTTAAAGGCGGTAACGATAAATTAGTAAGTGCAAGCTCAGAAGCAGCCTCGCTAACCGATATTAGATCACCAACGCCAAGATTATATAATTTCTGATTTAATTTATAAATTTCCGTTTGAGCCTCAATTAGCTTTTCAGTTAGATATATTTGTTTATCTAATGCTAAAAGATTAAAATAACTTATTGTAACGTTACTTATAACTGATAAACGTACCGCTGCCTTGCTATACTCGCTTGCAAGGAAAGTTTTTTTAGCCGATTCGCTAGCATTTGCAGCTGCCCCCCATAAATCCAGTTCATAATTAAGCACGCTTGCTAGCCCAAAATTATTAGAAAATTTTGGCTCATTTGGTGCTTTTGTTTTCTTGCTATTTTTTGTTCGATTTGCTCCTCCTTGTAAATTAATTTGAGGAAACCTATAAGAATTAACAAGGTTAAGCTGTGCTTTTGCAGTAAGTACATTACTCATTGCTAGCTCAATATCGGAGTTATTGTCTAATGATTCTTTAATTAGCTCATTTAATATCGGATCGTTAAATTGCAACCACCACTTGGAGGATGCATTATCTTTCTGTGCTATAGAATAATTATTCCAAGTAGTAGGTAATGGGAGGTTAGGGGTAACATTATCTTGTTTTGTACTGCAGCTACATAACAGGAATATAAAAATTGATGAAATTAGAATATGCTTTGAATAAATAAAAAATCGGTATACGAAGATCAACTTCAAAAAGAGCAAGGAATCCACAAGACGAAGAACGCAGCGTATACTTAATACGTGAGTACCACAGTACTTGTAGGATGACGTAGGCAATTTTTGAAGTTCATCGAGTAGATTCATTAAAATAAATTAACATTACTTAATTTTAATTATGAATCTTTAAACTGTTATGTCAATATAGACTATTATTTTTTCAACTAACTATTTTTGTAACTGCGTAATAATGTTGCTACAGCATATTGTAGAAAGCGAAAGATTTGATGAATTTAAAGGTGAGCCTGCGAAAGCCGTTAAAAATACGTGAGCACAGGCGAATCCTGCAAAATTCGCTTATATCAAGCTTTCTAAAATATGCTGTAACTTTTCAGAAATAACTTTAATATCATAATTTTGTTTAAGAGTAAGGTAGGCGTTTTTAGAAAATTCTTTTGCTTTTAGAGGATTCTCTATTAGATAGACAATTTTTCCTGCTAAATCTTCCGGAGAAGCAGCTTTACAAATAAGCCCGTCTTGCATGTCGCTTAAGATTTCTGCAGGTCCTTCAGTATTTGTACTAACGATAGGTACGCTTGCCTCCATTGCTTCAAGCACTATAATTCCAAACGGTTCATGAAGAGACGGTAAACAAAAAATATCGATTTGTTTGAAAAATTTATCTCTATCGTTAACCCATCCCGTAAATGATATTTGATCTTGTAAATTAAGTTTATGTGCTAAAGCAATTAAATTATCTTTTTCCTCACCGTTTCCACCTATAACAACTTGAATATCATATTTTTTTTCTTTTAAAATTTTTATAGCATTAATAAAAATATCAACACCTTTTTTAGCTACAAATCTTGCTAAGGTCCCAATTACGATAGGTTTTCTATATGTTTTATTTGGAATAAAGTCTTTAGCAATATTTATCATATTCGGTAAGGTGCATATCCTAGATTCGGCAAAGTTATTTTTTAGTAAAAATTCTTTCATATGATGCGTCAAGGCAATAACAAAATCACATTTACGTAGCCCTTTTAAAGTATAATTGTGAGCGATACCTATTAGTTTTATATTTTGTGATTTAGCAAGTTTACTAAAATTTATTGCTCTATTACCGTGTGCTATAATTATATCGGGCTTAATTTTGTAGATTATATATTTAAGAATAAGTACCGATAACGGATCAATCGGTACCAAGTTAGGTAGTTTAAAACTTGTCTTACGTAGAAAGGAATTTATTTTTGCCTTGTAAGAAGTGATATTTATAACCTCAATTTTTTGCATTTCAAGAGCTGCATTATAATCTAAAAATGCTTGTTGAATGCCGCCAAGATCACGACTTAACATAATATTAAGTATCTTCATTACTTTAACTTTTCGATTTCTTCTTCTGTTAAATCGGTAAATTCCATAATTTCATCTAAAGGTCTATTTTTTGCTAACATTTTTTTAGCCATAGAAATTTTTTGCCTGGCTACTCCTTTGGCCTCTCCTCTTGCCTCTCCCCTTGCCTCTCCTCTTGCTTCTCCTCTTGCTTCTCCTTTAGCTTCAGCATCCATAATTTTTTGTTCTTCTACGGCTAAATTATCCATTTCGGTTTTTATCATTTTTTCGTAAGTATTTAGCTCCTCTTCAGACCAGCTAGCTTGATCCAAAGCATAAAAAGCTTTTTTAATAATAAAATCATGACCTATCAAATTCTCCATTTCTTCTAGAGTGCTTTCATGTGCATGTTTAAAGAAATATGCCCATTTTTCTTGAAGATTCTCTAATTGATCTAATTCTTTATTAAATTTTTCAAGCTCTAAAAAAATAAAATAAAAATCTTGTAAGTCGTTCTCGTAAGTCTTGGTATCAAGAAGCCTATGGTTTGATCTCCAGTCTTTTTTATCGGGAAATAAAATAAAATCGGCAATAGCTAAGAATATTACTCCTCGGAGTTTTGCGTATACTGCCATTTTCTTATGATTCTCATCCTCTTTGAGTATTTGCCTTGAATAGGCTTTTGCCGCATAAAGTTGAGCTCTTTTCTCAAAGCCCGGATGTTTACTTACTTGCATCTCTACGATGAATTGAGTACCGTGTTTATCTTTGCACAATACATCTACTATAGATTGTCTATAAGCTGCGATATCCGGATCTTGGATTGTTTTTAAAAAAGCATAGTTATTTTTAGGGTCTAAGAAACGTGAAATTAGCATAATAGTCTATATTTTTATATATCATAACTTCATTATAGCAAATTCCAAGAAATTTGCTATAATACAATTTCCTAATATGTAAAACATTATGATTAGTAAAATTAATTTTGTAAAAATGCATGGTCTCGGTAATGATTTTGTTGTTGTTAACAAACGAGATTTATTAAGTTCATATGATTTATCGCAGTTAGCAAAAAATATGGCTGATCGTCATATGGGTATAGGTTGTGATCAGTTTATTATTTATGAAGAGCATGATGATTTTTATGAGATGATTATATATAATATAGATGGCTCTAGTGCTAAATTATGCGGTAATGCTACAAGATGTTTAGCCAAGTTAATTTATCTTGATACGGGAAAGAAAGATATTACTGTAATGGTAGGCAATAAAAAATTGCTATGTAATGTGGAGGATGAAAATAATATTAGCGTTAATGTAGGAAGTGTTAGTTTTAGTGAAGCTTGGATGCCAAGCCGTGATAAGATTTGGGAATTTGCAGAGCGTTATATGATTGATTTAAAGGAGACTATTTGCGTTGACGTTGGTAATCCGCATTTGGTTATTTTTAGTAAGCTAGAGCCTCAAGATCAAAAAATTGTTGGTAAAAAATTACAGGCTAAGGAATTATTCGCAGATGGGGTAAACGTTAATTTTGCTGAAGTAAAAGATAATAAAATCTATTTATCCGTATGGGAGCGAGGGGCAGGGCTAACACTTGCTTGCGGAAGCGGAGCTTGCAGTAGTTTTGCTGCCGGTTTAAAACTCGGTTTTATCCATTCACCAAGCACGATAGTATTTAAGCATGGTAGCCTTACTATGAAAGAAGAGAGCGGTAATATAATAATGCAAGGGGCAGCTAAGCTTGTAGCACGTGGGGAATATTACTGTGAGCAATAATTTAAGACAAGAAGTAGTAACATTTGGCTGTAGACTTAATATTTACGAAAGTGAGATAATACGAAAAAATTTAGAGTTGTCGGGCATTGATAATGTGACAATATTCAATACTTGTGCTGTAACTAAAGCAGCTGAGAAACAAGCAAGACAAGCTATCCGCAAGGCTAAAAAAAACAATCCTGATTTAAAAATTATCGTTACTGGTTGTAGTGCTCAAACAAACCCGCAAATGTACGGTGATATGCCGGAAGTGGATAAGGTTATAGGTAACGAAGAGAAGTTATTACCTAATTACTACCAAATTACCGATGAAAAAATAACAGTTAACGATATAATGTCGGTGAAAGAGACGGCAGGTCATTTAGTAAGTAGCTTTGACGGTAAATCTCGTGCTTTTATTCAGGTACAAAACGGTTGTGATCATTTTTGTACTTTCTGTATTATCCCTTATGGTAGAGGAAAAAGTAGATCAGTACCGATAGGAGCTATAGTGAGCCAAGTAAAGCATTTGGTATTAAACGGCTTTAAAGAGGTGGTATTTACCGGTGTTGATGTTACGGCTTACGGTTCAGATTTACCCGGAAGCCCAACATTTGCACAAATGATTAAACGAGTTTTAAATTTAGTGCCTGAGCTAAAAAGGCTTCGTTTATCTTCAATAGATGTTGCAGAAATAGATGATGAACTTTTTGAGCTTATAGCTTACAGTGAGAGGATAATGCCGCATTTTCATATTAGCTTGCAAGCAGGCGACGATATGATATTAAAACGTATGAAAAGACGTCATAATAGAGCAAACGTAATAGAGTTTTGTCGAAAGCTACGAGCAATAAGACCGGAAGTATCTTTTGGTGCGGATATTATAGCTGGTTTCCCGACAGAGACTCCTGAAATGTTTGAAAATACAAGAAAATTAATTTCAGAAGCGGAATTACAATATTTACATGTTTTTCCTTATTCGGAAAGAGAAGGAACGCCTGCAGCACGTATGCCGCAAGTACCGAAAGCTATAAGGAAAGAAAGAGCTGAAATTCTAAGACAAGAGGGGCAGAATCAGCTATCTGAGTTCTTTAAGAAGCATATAGGTCAGAAAGTAGAGTTATTAGTAGAGAATAATAATATCGCCCATACTGAGAATTTTATTCCGGTGAAGTTAGATGAGCCTTTAGAAATAGGGCAGATATTTAAAGCGAAGCTGGTGGGGATAGAGGAAGGGCATATGAGGTGTATGTTGGTTTAATATGCTGTTATGTCATTCCCGCGAAAGCGGGAATCCAGAAAAAAACGAAATAAATTGAGCTTTTTATAGCTGTATTTTTTATTACTGGATCCCGTGGACAAGCCACGGGATGACAGTGTTTAACATAAAACAAAAAACAATCATGGAAAATATAGAAACAATATTAAGGCTTGCTGAAGAAAAAATCTTATTAGTACAAAGTTTAAAAGATCTGCAAGAATATAAAGTAGAGTTTTTAGGCAAGAACGGTATAGTGACCGGTGAGCTTAAAAAACTAGGTAGTTTAAATGAGCAGGAACGTAAAGAATTTGGCTTAAAAATCAATAAATTAAAAGATAAAATACAGAATATAATAAAAGCAAAAGAAGAAATTTTAGAGGAGCAGGAACTAAATTTAAAACTTGCTGCCGATAAAATTGATTTAACAATCCCTGCAAGAAGATATAAGCAAGGCTCTATTCATCCAATAACACAATGTAGTGAGGAGTTAATACAAGTATTTTCGCAGTTTGGTTTTACTATAGAAAACGGACCGAATATAGAGAATGATTTTCATAATTTTACTGCTCTCAATTTTGAAGATGACCATCCCGCAAGGCAAATGCATGATACTTTCTATTTAAAAGGTCAGGAAAATAATAAACCGCTGTTATTACGTACTCATACCTCAACAGTGCAGATTAGAGCTATGAAAAACGACAAACCGCCTTTTAGGTTTATAGCACCCGGTAGGACTTATAGATCGGATTCGGATATGACTCATACGCCGATGTTCCACCAAATAGAAGGGCTTGTTATTGATAAAAATATTAATATGGGACATTTAAAATATGTTATCACGAAATTTATAAAAAGCTTTTTTGAAAATTCTAATATTGAATTACGTTTTAGACCCAGCTTTTTCCCATTTACCGAACCTTCTGCCGAAGTTGATATTCGGATGAATAAAAATGATAAATGGCTTGAGGTACTCGGTTGCGGGATGGTCCATCCAAACGTGCTTAAAAATGTCGGTATTGATAGCAGCGAGTATCAAGGTTTTGCTTTTGGGCTTGGAGTAGAGCGTTTTGCAATGCTAAAATATAATATCAAAGATTTAAGACAATTTTTTGAAGGAGATATGCGTTGGCTTAAACATTATAATTTTGGGAGCTTTGATATACCAAATTTAGCAGGAGGGCTTACGAAATGAAATTTACGTTATCATGGTTAAAACAATTTTTGAAGACCTCGGCTTCAGTTACTGAAATTGCCGAAGCCCTAACAGCTATTGGTCTTGAAGTAGAAGAGGTGATAGATAAAGCGGCAGAGCTACAAAAGTTTGAAGTAGCATATATTACAAATACTAAACCTCACCCGTCAGCTGATAAATTAAAGCTTTGTGATGTTGATACTAAAAGCGGTATGCGACAAATAGTTTGTGGTGCGAGTAATGCAAGAGCAGGTATAAAAGTAGTACTTGCAAATATTGGAATAGAAATACCAAACGGTAAATTTAAGATTAAGGAATCTGTTATTAGAGGTGAAAAAAGCTGTGGTATGCTTTGCTCTGAAGAGGAATTACTGCTAGCTTCAGAGTCTGAAGGGATTATAGAGCTATCTGAAGATGCCGTAGTTGGAGAGAATTTTACTAAATATTACGGTTTGGATGATCCGGTATTTGTTATTAACGTTACTCCTAATCGTGGTGATGCGTTAGGGGTTTACGGCATTGCAAGAGATTTATCGGCAAAAGGACTCGGAACACTTAAAGAACTAGAAATTCCGGAAATAAAGAGTACATTTACTTCTAAAATGAAGCTTAACGTGCAAGACAAAGAAGCCTGCCCTTTATTTACTTTTAGAGAAATAAGAAATTTAAAAAATAAACCAAGCCCTGATTGGTTACAGAAATTATTAAAAAATGTCGGGGTAAAAACTATTTCAAGCTTAGTGGATGTAACAAATTATATTTCCTATAGCTTTGGGCAGCCGATGCATGCTTATGATGCGGATAAGATAAAAGGGGGGATTAGTGTAGGTCGTTATTGTAAGCGTCATTGCGAGAAGCGTAGCGACGAAGCAATCTCATGCCAAAATCCTGAGATTGCCGCAGCTGCTTTGCAGCCTCGCAATGACGTAAGGGTATTCCACGCCCTAAACGGCAAAGAATATTTACTTACCGAAAATGATTTAGCTATAAAAGATGAAAGCGGTATTCAAGGTCTTGCCGGTGTCATTGGCGGGGCTGAGAGTAGTTGTACTAATAGTACGACTAATATAATACTGGAAGCTGCATGTTTTAATGCTAAAATGGTTGCAGCTAGCGGGCGAAGATTTCAAATTGATACGGATGCTAGATATCGTAATGAGCGTAATATCGATAGAAATTTTACGGAAAAAGCTTTAGACATAGCGACTAATCTTATTTTATCAATATGTGGAAACGGCGAAGTATCGAAAGTAGTGAAATTCGGTGAGAAAGAGCCGCAAAAAAAACCTTTAGATTTTTCAGCATGCTATTTAGAAAAAATTACGGGAATTAAATTAAATATCAAAGAGATAGAAGCTATATTAAATGAACTAGGATTTATTACGGATGTTAAAGGTGAGATTATAAAGGTAATAGCTCCCTCTTGGCGTCATGATATAACTATTTTAGAAGATATAGCTGAAGAAATCGCTCGTATTTACGGCTATGATAAAATAGAGAATATAAAACTACCCGAACTAGACCAAGATAATAATAAGCTAAGAGAGCATAAAAGAGTATCTAGTTTTAAAAGGATATTAGCAAGCAAAGGCTATGATGAGGTAGTAACTAACTCTTTTATGAGTAGTGAAGATGCAAAGTTGTTTGCTGAATTAAAAGAAGAGTTATTTTTGCTTAATCCTATTAGCATAGGAGATAATTATATGCGTCCTACTATACTGCCGAATTTGTTAAGTATAGTAAGTAAAAATCTAGCACGTTCTATAAAAGATATGGCTTTTTTTGAAGTTGGACCTAGTTTTATAGATTTAAATACGGAAGCAACTTATTTAACGGCAATTATAAGCGGTTCATATAATAATAAAAATCCTCATTCGTTTGGACGAGGCTATGATGTTTTTGATCTTAAAGGCGATTTAGAGCTGGTAGTGGATTATGCAGGACTATCTATAGATAAATGTATAGCAACAAATGGGACAGCATTGCCACAATATTATCATCCAACTAGAGCAGTAAATATAGGGCTTGGTAAAAATTTATTAGGTCATTTTGGACAGATACACCCTAAAATCTTGAAATATTACGATATTAATCAGGAAATATTTGCATTCGAGCTAAATATTACAAATTTGCCGTTGATAAAAGCTAAATTCGGTAAAAGAGACGAATTTGCAGTATCGGATTTCCAAGCTAATTTTAGAGATTACGCATTCATTGTTGATCAAGATCATAGAGTCGGTGAAATAATATCATATATAAATAATTTTAATAAAAAGCTTGTCAAATCAGTTATATTATTTGATATTTATAGCGGTGATAAATTACCTGAAGGTAAAAAATCTATAGCGGTTAAAATAGAGCTACAAGCAGATGATCGGACGTTATCTGATACTGATTTAAATTCGTTCAGTAAAGATTTAGTTGCTGCCATCTCGCAAAAATTTCAAGGAACATTAAGAGAATAACAATATGTTAAAATTAATAGTTGAAACAAAAACGTTAGTTCAGTCCCTAGGGTTTGCAAGTTCCGTTGTTGAAAAACGTAATGTAATACCTGAATATGCAAACATTAAATTATCAGCAAAAGACGGCAATCTGGAGCTTAGTTCTACTAATATGGATTTGTATTTAAGTCAAAAAATAGCAGTACAAGTGGTAAGTGAAGGTGAACTTACCGTTTCTACGAAAACTCTAAATGATATAGTCCGAAAACTTCCGGATTCCGAGCTTACATTAACAGATCTCGGTACAACGGGACTTGAAATCAAAGGAAAAAATTGTAAATTTAATTTATTTACTTTGCCGGTTAGTTCTTTTCCTGCAATGGATAGTATTAATCCTGAAGCAAGTTTTAAAATTTCCTGCACGGATTTTGCTAAAATAATTGAATCAACAAAATTTTCGATTTCTTTAGATGAAACTCGTTATAATTTAAACGGTGTTTATTTACACATAAAAGACAAAGAGTTTTGTTCGGCAAGTACCGATGGGCATAGACTTTCGATTTCATGGGTAACATTAGAAAAACAAATAAAGAATTTTGGAGTTATATTACCGCAAAAAAGTGCAGAGGAAATTTTAAAAATAGTTAAAGATCCTAAAAATATAAATGAAGATATAGAAATTTTATTAAGTAGCAATAAGATTAAATTTATATGTAACGAAAATACTATTATGCTATCAAAGCTTATAGACGGTACTTTCCCTGATTATAGTGCTTTTATTCCGGAAAGCAGCAGCTCAAAATTAGTAATTAATCGTAAAATATTTGCAGATAGTATAGAAAGGATAGCGATAATAACCGTTGAAAAATTTAGAGCGATAAAATTATCGTTATCTCGTGAAACCTTAGAGATTAGTGCCGTCGGTGAAGCAAGAGGTAACGCAAAAGAGGTTATTAATTCTTCACAAGATAAGGAAAGTTTTTATGAATATAATAGTGATGAGTCTTTAGCTATAGGCTTTAATCCGCAATATTTGGAAGATGTCTTAAAAGCAGTGAAATCGGATTTAGTAGAACTATATTTTTCAGATGTTTCAGCACCGGTACTTATTAAATTTCCTGAGAATCCTAAAGATATTTTTGTCGTCATGCCTGTTAAGGTGTAAGTTTTATGAAAATCGGTGTATATAAACATTATAAAGGAAAATTATACCAAGTTATAGATATTGCAAAACATACCGAAACTTTAGAAGAGTTGGTAGTTTATAAAGCCTTATATGATGATTTTCAGCTTTGGGTAAGACCCTTTGAAATGTTTAACGAAATGATTTTATTAAACGGCAAAAATATTCCACGTTTTGAATTTATTTCTGAGAAGTAATTTGTGAATGGCTTGTATTTTTTCGTCATTGCGAGAAGAATTACGTAGTAATCAAGGCGAAGCAATCTCAGGATATTTGACGAGATTGCCGCACGGTCTTCGACCGCTCGCAATGACGGTTTGGTGTATATGCAGTAGTTGTTTCAAATAATTTTTGACTAATAGCCAAAGCTTCTCTATTATTTCCCCAGAGGCTATCTATAAGTAAATTTTAACTAGTAATTAAAGAGCTTTTTTAGCGAAAATTGATAAGGTTTTTGAAGAAATAGCAGTTCCTATTTCAAAAAAATCTTATAATTTGCAGCAAAAAAGAATTAATTATCGGTTAAAATTTACTTACAGATAGCCTCTTAAGCCCCTTAATTAAATATTGGTTATGAAAAAAATTATCGGATTATTTTTTGTAATTATACTTAGTGCAATAAGTACTAGTATCTTAGCGGATGATTATCCAAAAACAGAACGAGAGCAGAAATGGGACGAAGTAGGTTCTATAGCAGGTGAAGAAGGATTAGTTTTTAGACCGGGCAGGGTAAAAAACGAATCTACTAAAGCTGTAGGAGGCTCGGTTAATAAATATCTTTGGCAAGCAGCATTAGAGACTATAAGTTTTGCTCCTCTTGCATCAGCTGACTCAAACGGCGGTGTGATTATTACGGAATGGTATAGTCCACGCTCTAATCCTAATTTTCGATTTAAAATCAATATATTTATCAAAGACGATGTAATAAGCCCTGATTCAATTGAAGTGAAAGTATTTGAAGAAATGCTTAAAAATAAACAATGGGTACTTAATGAAAACACCTCAAATCTTGCTATCACGCTTGAAGATAAAATTTTAAGAAAAGCTAGAGATATATATATTAATAGTGCTAGATAGTATGTTATTCCTGTAGGCGTATAGTGTGGTTCAGAAAAAGCGTTCGATGTCATTCCCGCGAAAGCGGGAATCCAGTACTTTAAAACTTTTAAAAAGCTCGATTTATCTCGCTTTATGATGGATTCCCGCTTTCGCGGGAATGACATAGGGCTGCGGGAATGACATAGGCAACAGGTAATTTAGCAGCAGAAATTAAAAGAAAATAAAAAAATATGAATCAAATAGAACAAAAATGGCAACAAATTTGGCATGATGAGAAAGCTTTTGAGGTATCAAACGAGAGTAGTAAGCCAAAATATTACGTACTTGAAATGCTGCCTTATCCTTCCGGTAAAATCCATGTAGGTCACGTACGCAACTATTCTATAGGTGATGTTATTGCAAGGTTTATGACTATGCAAGGTTTTAACGTGCTTCATCCGATGGGCTGGGATGCTTTCGGCTTGCCTGCCGAAAATGCCGCAATAAAAAATAATTCTCATCCGAAAGATTGGACTTATTCTAATATCGAGAATATGAAAAAGCAGCTAAAATCTATGGGCTTTTCTTATGATTGGTCTAGAGAGATAAATAGCTGTGACCCCGAGTATTATAAACATGAGCAGAAATTCTTTTTAGAGCTTTATAAACGTAATCTTGCTTATCAAAAAGAATCGCTTGTTAATTGGGATCCGATTGATAATACCGTTCTTGCAAATGAGCAAGTTGTAGACGGGCGTGGTTGGCGTTCAGGTGCAATTGTTGAGAAACGTTATTTAAAGCAATGGTTCTTAAAAATTACTGATTATGCTGAAGAATTATTAAATGAAATTCAGAATTTAACAGAATGGCCTGAAGCCGTTTGCTCTATGCAAGAGAAATGGATTGGCAAATCGATAGGTGCTAACTTTTATTTCAAAATTAAGGATAATGAAGATACTACTATAGAAGTATTCTCAACCAAACCTGAAACTATTTTCGGAGCTGGCTTTATAGGAATTGCCTTTAACCATCCGATAATAGAGAAATTAATTTCCAAGACACCTGAAATATTGAGTTTTATAACTAAATGTTCGCACATTACAGGAAGTAGCGAACTAGAAAAGGCTGAAAAAGAGGGAGTTTTTACCGGTCTTTATGTCATTCATCCTTTCGATTCAAATATAGTTTTACCGGTTATTATTACAAATTTTGTGTTAATGGATTACGGTACTGGTGCTGTTTTCGGTTGTCCTGCACATGACGAACGTGACCATGAATTAGCCGTTAAAGTGAATTTGCCTATTAAGCAGGTAATTGAAACGGATATTGATGTACAAAAGACCGCTTATACGGAAGATGGAATTTTGGTTAACTCAGATTTTCTAAACGGCTTAACTAGTAATGAAGCAAAACAAAAAGTAATCGATGAATTTGAGAAACTAGGCATAGGTAAACGCAGTGTAAATTATCGTCTAAAAGATTGGGGGATTTCTCGTCAACGTTTTTGGGGATGTCCTATTCCTATGATTCACTGTGAAGTTTGCGGTATAGTTCCCGTACCTTACAAAGACTTACCCATTACGTTACCCGATGACGTAAATTTTGACGGTCACGGTAATCCTCTTGATCATCATCCTAGTTGGAAACATGTTAATTGTCCGAAATGCGATAAGCCGGCTGTTCGTGAAACCGATACTTTTGATACGTTTTTCGAATCATCTTGGTATTTTACAAGATATTGTAATAACAATGCTACAGAGATGACCGATAAAAAAGCTTGTGATTACTGGCTACCGGTCGATAAATATATAGGCGGCATAGAGCATGCAGTAATGCATTTATTATATGCAAGGTTTTTCACAAAAGTAATGAACGAGCAGAATTACGTAAGTGTTCGTGAACCTTTTAAAGGGCTATTTACTCAAGGTATGGTGCTGCATGCTACTTACAAAGATGAGCATAATAATTGGTTATATCCTGAGGAAGTAGTTAAAAAGGGTAATGAATTTTTTCATAAAGAAAGCAATAATAGAGTAGTGCAGGGACGTATTGAGAAGATGAGTAAGTCTAAAAAGAATCTTATCGATCTTGAAACAATGCAAGAGCAATACGGGGCTGATGCTATTAGACTTTTTGTACTGTCCGATAGTCCGCCTGAGAAAGATCTAGAATGGTCGGCAAGCGGTATTGAAGGCTGCTCACGTTTTATTAATAAGCTTGAGCATATGTTTGAGGCAATAGATTCTTTAAAAGATGATGTGAATAGTGAGATTAACAAGGAGCTTAATAGATTAGTACATTTTACAATAAAGCACGTAGCCGATGATATAAAGCATTTTGCCTTAAATAGAGCAATAGCACGTATGCGTGAGCTTTCTAATGCTATATCTGCTGAGCTTAGTAAAGAAGCAGTGGATGTAAAAACCGTAAGGCATGGCTTTAATGTTTTAGTACAGCTACTAAATCCTTTTATCCCGCATATTACGGAAGAAATTTGGCAAAAGCTTGGGAATAAAGAGCGGTTATATAATTCATCTTTTCCGGCATTTGATGAATCAATGCTAGAGTTAGATACATATGTTATGGCAGTGCAGGTTAACGGTAAACTCCGTGATACCTATGAGTTTAAAACTTCTGCAGGTGAAGATGAAATAAAGCAAATTACCATCAATCTGCCAAAAGTGCAAAAGTTCTTAGAAGGGAAAGAGCCGAAGAAGGTTATACTTGTCCCTCGTAAAATTGTGAATATTATAGTCAATTGATTTGGACTCGCCTACTGCGTTACTCGTCGTCTCACCTATTATTATAGGCTCTACCCTCGTGCCTTGTATTCGAATCCAACTGAATTGACTATATTGTTTGAATAATCATTGCGAATAGGTATTGTCTGCGTGGAACTATGTCATTCTTGCGTAGGCGGGAATCCAATAAAACCTATAAAAAACTTGTTTTTTAGGTTTATTTTGTCAATATTAAGACTATTTTTTCTGGGTTCCTGCTTTCGCAGGAATGACATAGAGTAGGCAATACCTACGTTCATTCGCAATGATGGACAAGAGGCATACTTAACCTGCTAAATTGATCTCAACTAAATGAATCGTGTTTCCTATAGGCTCAATGTAATTGAACTCAGCAGGGTCATTACCCCGCAGGTCGTTAATATCAAAATTAAATCGTGGCTCTGCATGTTCTGTTGGTTGTACTGGGCTCTCAAGGTAATTACAAATATTTCTCACGAATGATTCTACTACATAATTTACTATCCAACAAAATGCGACAATAATATTAATATTTAAAGCATTTACATTATTATCAACACTTAAAGTATTTTTCTCTGCTTCTAGTATCTCAAAACCTTGAATCGCCTCTAAAGTTTCTATTTTTTCCGGTGCTTTTACTTCATGTACTTCATAAGCTGTCATAGGAGGTAATTCATAATTAAAATCTACTATATCGCTTAGACGTAGGTTTAATAGAGTGTTATCTATTATAGTTTCCGCTATTTCTTTTTGCGTTTTTTTTTCTATTGTTTTTGTCTGTTTAGTCATAAAGATCCCCTATTTTAGTCGTTAATGTAGAACTGTTAACAAAATAATTTTAAAGCTATATTTTGTTAACATAGTAAACTCAGTTGAATTTTGCGACAGGCGTAAGGAGCGAAGCCTATAATAATAGGCGAGACGACGAACAACGAAGCGCAAAGTTCAAATCAGTTTACTATAGTCCTATAAATAGTGTGCCTGATTTTATACCTAGAGTCAATTTTTATGTTAATAATTTAATCTTTTTATTAATTTGTATTAATTTAAATTAATGCATGAAAATGTCGATTTCATTCCAACCTATAAGGTCTAAATCAGCTCTTGTCGGTAAAAAACGAAAAAGATCTTGGGCGAGTTCAAGCCTATTTTCTCTAACTAGCATTTTTTGTAAAATATCTTTTAACTGATGCAAATAAAGCACATCTTTTGCTGCATATTCTTGTTGTTCCAGAGATAAATTTTTAGCTCCCCAGTAAGAAGATTGTTGTTGTTTGGAAATATTTATGGAAAGTAGCTCCCGACATAAATCCTTAAGACCGTGGCTATCAGTATAGGTTCTAACGAGCTTTGAAGATATTTTAGTACAAAAGATATTTTCTAAATCTATACTCAAATATTTTTTTATGGCTGCTAAATCAAATCTAGCAAAATGAAATATCTTGCATCTAGTTTTATCTAATAATAATGCTTTTAAATTAGGAGCAGTATAATCTTGATTTACAAAATGAACAAGATGGGCTTCACCATTGCCGTTACTAAATTGTAGCAAACAGAGTTTATCTCTATGTAGATTTAATCCCATTGTTTCGGTATCTATAGCGATATCTCCTTCAAGTTCAAAATTATTAGGTAGGTCGTCTTGATAAATTTTAATATTCATAAATTATGTTCAATTCCTTTTAATCAATAATGTTGTTATGTGGTTCATTTTCCCTGTCATTGCGAGGAAATTGTAGCGTTGTTGCATGGCACCTTTGTCATCCCGTGATTTATTCACGGGATCCAGTTAAAAATACTAATTGTTTTTTATTTTTTTATTAATTTGTCATTGCGAGCGACCATAAGCGTTGTTGCATGGCTTGAAAAACCCGTTCGGTGTCATACCGTGGCTTGACCACGGTATCCAGAGAACAACTAAAAAATACTAATATTATTAGTATTTTTAACTAGACCCCATGGACAAGCCACAGGGTGACAATAGTAAAATCGAGCCACGCAATGATGCTTCTTCTACTCCCTAACAACACGCCCATACTCTTCTTTCAAAAGTTCTGCAATTTTATGATCATCAAAAGTAATCTTTTTATCACCAAGATCTATAGAACTAATATTGTGCACCTCGATTGCCGTACCTGTAACAAAACATCCAGTAAAATCCTCTATTTGCTCTAATTTCAAACGCTCTTCTTTTACTTCTAGACCTAAATCTTTTGCAATTTCAATAATAGTCTGTCTTGTTATACCGTTTAAAAATCTATCGGCAATTGGAGTATATAATGTTTTATCTTTAACAAAGAAAATATTTGTTGTAGTACATTCAGCAATATATCCTTCATAATCAAGTAATAATGCATCATCATAGCCAAGAGCTTTAGCTTCTTTTTTACTAGTTATTGCCATATTATATTGAGCGGCGGATTTAGATTGTACCGGGGTACTATCAGGCATTGCTTTACGCCAGCGGCTTACATGCAAATTTATACCTTTCTCAAAAGACCTTGGCATTGATGGAATACCGGCAATCAAAAGATTAGTAGACAAATCAGGATTAGTAATATTTAGCGATTCATCTCCGCACCAAATAAGCGGTCTTATATATGCATCCTTAATATTATTTTGTTTTATTACAAGTTCATGAGCTTTTATTATCTCGTCCACACTATAAGGTACTTTCAAACCTAATGCTTCTGCTGATTTTATTAATCTTTCTGTATGTTCTTTTAACTTAAAAACTTTGCCATTATAAGCTCTCTCACCCTCAAATACCGATCCTGAATAATGCAGGCTATGAGTTAAAACATGAATCCTTGCGAATTGATAAGGAACTAAATCACCATTAATCCAAACATGCCAAAAAATTTGCTCTAGTTTTATCATTGTCATTAACCTATATTTATATTAAAGTATTGTCAATTGTCATTGCGAGGAGGGACATAGTCCCGACGCGGCAATCTTGTCAAGCATCCTGAGATTGCCACGTCGCTTCGCTCCTCGCAATGACGGAAAAGCTAACACCAAATTTTTCAAATTAAACGAGTATACATGCATACATACAAAGCACATATTTTAATCGTTGATGATGATAGCAGAATATTAGCACTTTTAAAGCAGTTTTTAAATAAAAACGAGTTTTTAGTATCAACGGCAAGCTCAGTCATAGAAGCTAAAAATCTATTAAAAACTTCTAATTATGACTTAATTATTTTAGATGTTATGTTACCTGAAATAACAGGGCTTGATTTTGCTACTACTATAAGGGATGCCGGTAATAATATTCCTATAGTTATGCTTACTGCTTTATCGGAAGCCGATGACCGTGTTAAAGGACTTGAAGCCGGTGCCTCTGATTATATAACTAAACCTTTTGAACCGAGAGAATTATTACTTCGGATAAATAATTTAATTAATAATTATAATAACTTTAAAAAAGAAACGAATATAATTAAATTCGGCAATAATTTCTATAATTTTGATACAAAGGAATTCACTAAGAACGATCAAATCATATCTCTTAGCTCTACCGAACAAAAATTACTTGAGATATTAATAAAAAATTCCGGTAAATCTACTAGTCGTTTTGAACTTTCAAAAATTATGGGCGGGCTTAGTATGCGTTCTATCGACGTACAAATTACAAGAATAAGAAGTAAACTAGAAGATAATCCAAAAGAGCCGAAATATTTAAAAACCGTGCGTAATGAGGGCTATGCACTTTATATTTAGTCACTTATAAATTACATATATAATTTATAAGTGGGTAAAATAGTAAAAATGATAGCTTAAGACGGCTTTACGCTATCATTTTAGCTTTTTATCCTAATAATTATATTTAATATTAAATATAATTATTAGTAATTTATTTTTTATAATCAAGGCAAAGGGACGCCCCAAGCCTTGATTATTCTATTTTAAAACCGAATTTAGAATAATTTCTTATTCTAAATTCGATAAAATGAAGGTTATGCACTTTATATCTAAATTATTACCGAGAACATTATTTGTACGATTTATGTTTATTATAATCATTCCGATTTTAATAGGGCAAATCGTTGCTATATTTTTGTTTTACGATCGTCATTGGTATAATGTTTCATATTATACTAGTACTATTATTATCAATGAAATAGAATCACTGATTAAAGAACATAGAAATAATTTAAGAGAGATAACCCATTTATCGGAAAATTATCTTAATTTATCTTATCAATTTCAGCTTAATAAAAAGTTATCTATAAAACAACCTAAATTAAGTGAGCCTCTAACTATATTTAAAAATATTTTAGCTACAAAAATCCATGAAAAAAATATAGTTAAACTAAATAAAGAAAATAAAATCGAAGTATTTTTAGAATTAAACGATGGAACATTATATATTACTTTTCCTGCAAAATTATTGCTTAATCCTACGGTATATATTTTCGTTTTATGGATTATATCTTTAACTGTTATATTACTTTCTGTTTCTATTATTTTCTCCAAAAATCAGATTAAATCAATAATTGCTCTTGCCGATAGTATGGATAAATTTGGTCGAGGTATTTTAAAAGGTAAAAATTTCAAACCTTCAGGAGCTTTAGAAATAAGAAAAGCAGGGCTCGCTTTTTTAAAAATGAAAAACCGTATTGAAAAACAAATTACTAAAAGAACTACTATGCTTGCTATGATCTCGCATGATCTTAGAACTCCTTTAACAAGGATGAAACTACAGCTTGAATTAATGGAAGAAAGCGAAGAAACAATAGGATTAAAACAAGATATATTAACTATGCAGCAAATGATAAATTCTTACTTAGATTTTGCTAAAGGTGAAAGCAGCGAAGAATTTGAAGAAGTTTTATTATTACCTTGGATGGAATTTTTTTTAAATAAATGGTCACATGTAAATATTGAATTTATAAAACTTAATAATATAGATAATTTAAAAATACGAATTAAACCGAATTCTTTTGAAAGAGCCTTGTCTAATTTAATCGGTAACGCTATAAAATATGGAACTAAAACTAAGATATCTTCAAAAGATAATTCATCTACGGTAGCTATAATCATTGAGGATAACGGTCCCGGTATAGATGATACGGAAAAACACCTTGTATTTAAACCGTTTTATAGATCGGATAAAGCAAGACAGCTTGATAATGCAAGTAACGTAGGACTTGGGCTTGCTATTACTAAAGAAATAATAAACGATCATAAAAGCTCTATTTATTTAGGAGATAGCAAGGATTTAGGCGGGTTATCGGTAAGAATCGAAATACCTAAAATATGAATACTGATGTCATTTATGCGTGGATACCTAAGTCGTCATTGCGAGGAGCGAAGCGACGCGGCAATCTAGAAAAAATAATAAAAAAATTCTATAAACCAGAATTTTTTTTCTTCCTTGCTTCGTCAAATTACTATGTAATTCTTCTCGCAATGACAGAAAAAATCGATCCATGCAGCAACATCTAAAATATAAAATAATGACCAACATAAAACATTTAGCAATAATAATGGACGGTAATGCTCGTTGGGCAGATCGGCATAACTTAACAAAATCTGAAGGGCATAAGCTAGGTGCCGATAAAATTCGTGAATTACTGCCTGAGTTTATTAACCTTAATATACCTTATATAACTTTATATACTTTCTCTTCCGAAAATTGGCAACGTTCAAGCACGGAGGTAGATTTCTTAATAAAATTATTAAGTATTTATTTAAAAAATGAATTAAACAGTTTACATAAAAACGGCGTTAAAATAAAAGTAATAGGTAGGCTTAATTTATTAAGTAGCTCATTGCAAAAACAAATAAATAATGCTATAGAATTAACAAAAAATAATAATAAAATAACGCTTTGTATAGCTTTTAGTTATGGAAGTCGTCAAGAAATAGTTGATGCCTGCACAAAAATTATTGCAAGCGGTAAAAAAGAAATAAGTGAAAGCGATATAGGGCACGCTTTATATGATCCTGAAATGCCGGATGTAGATTTATTAATAAGACCGGGCGGGGTTTATCGCATCAGTAATTTCTTGCTTTGGCAAGCAGCTTATGCTGAATTATATTTCTCACCCAAATATTGGCCTGATTTTAATAAAGATGATATAATAGAAGCTATAAATGATTACTCAAAAAGGAAAAGAACATTTGGCAAAAGATAAACAAAATATATATTTAAGAATCCTGTCCGGTATAATTTTAGTGCCGTTATTTGTTATAGCTATATTATGGTTTAAGCCTTTATTCTATATTCTAATGATATTAGTGGGTATGGGAATGTTAAGTGAATGGTATAATATGACCTATTCTTCTATTCCTTATCTATTAATCGGGCTAATTATTATTCCGATTCCTATAAGCCTATTAATATTTTTAAGTATGGAAGATACCAATAGATGGCTTATTATGCTTTATTTTTGCATAATTTGGTCGGTAGATAGTTTTGCAATGATTGGCGGCAAAACTTTTAAAGGAGCAAAACTTGCTCCAAAAATCAGCCCTAAAAAAACTTGGAGTGGTCTGATTACGGGAGTATTATCGGCAGGTTTAGTTGCGGTATTAGTTAGTATTATACCAAATTTTCATATTAAAAATTACTATTTTTCAAATAAAGTATATTTGTTTATAATTAGTTGTATATTAGCATTAATAGCTCAATTAAGTGATTTATTTATTTCATATTTTAAGCGAAAATTTAATATTAAAGATAGCGGCTCTATAATACCAGGTCATGGAGGAGTACTAGACAGATTTGATAGTATTATTTTAACCGCTCCGGTATTGTTTTTTATAAGTATACTCTAATCGTCATTGCGAGCAGCCGTAGGCTGCGTGGCAATCTCGTCAAATATCCTGAGATTGCTTCGTCACTACGTTCCTCGCAATGACGGAAAATTTGGTCCATTATAACTTATGATAATACATTTAAATAATCATTCTAAAAAAATAATTTTAAATATCTTTTTAGCTTTACTGCTTGGATATTTTGTTTTTCATTGCATATATGGTAACAAAGGGATTATTGCATATTTAAAAGTAAATAGGCAGCTTGAAAAAGCTTATGATGAACTAAAAGGCTTACGAGCAGAAAGAGTAGAACTTGAACATAACGTCAAATTACTCCGAACGGAATCGCTAAATAAAGATATGTTAGAAGAACAAGCAAAGAAAGTTTTAGGGGTAGCAGATCCTAAAGAGCAGGTGTTTAATCACCAATAGCAAAACTTTGTTGTCATCCCGTGTTGGCATTGTTGCGTGGACCGGTTTTAACGTCATTGCGAGGAAATTACGGCGTTGTTGCATGGCTCTAGAAATCTGCTCGGTGTCATACCGTGGCTTGTCCACGGTATCCAGTAAAACAACTAAAAATACTAATAAATTAGGAGCAGTATAATCTTGATTTACAAAATGAACAAGATGGGCTTCACCATTGCCGTTACTAAATTGTAGCAAACAGAGTTTATCTCTATGTAGATTTAATCCCATTGTTTCGGTATCTATAGCGATATCTCCTTCAAGTTCAAAATTATTAGGTAGGTCGTCTTGATAAATTTTAATATTCATAAATTATGTTCAATTCCTTTTAATCAATAATGTTGTTATGTGGTTCATTTTCCCTGTCATTGCGAGGAAATTGTAGCGTTGTTGCATGGCACCTTTGTCATCCCGTGATTTATTCACGGGATCCAGTTAAAAATACTAATTTATTAGTATTTTTAGTTGTTTTACTGGATACCGTGGACAAGCCACGGTATGACACCGAGCAGATTTCTAGAGCCATGCAACAACGCCGTAATTTCCTCGCAATGACGTTAAAACCGGTCCACGCAACAATGCCAACACGGGATGACAACAAAGTTTTGCTATTGGTGATTAAACACCTGCTCTTTAGGATCTGCTACCCCTAAAACTTTCTTTGCTTGTTCTTCTAACATATCTTTATTTAGCGATTCCGTTCGGAGTAATTTGACGTTATGTTCAAGTTCTACTCTTTCTGCTCGTAAGCCTTTTAGTTCATCATAAGCTTTTTCAAGCTGCCTATTTACTTTTAAATATGCAATAATCCCTTTGTTACCATATATGCAATGAAAAACAAAATATCCAAGCAGTAAAGCTAAAAAGATATTTAAAATTATTTTTTTAGAATGATTATTTAAATGTATTATCATAAGTTATAATGGACCAAATTTTCCGTCATTGCGAGGAACGTAGTGACGAAGCAATCTCAGGATATTTGACGAGATTGCCACGCAGCCTACGGCTGCTCGCAATGACGATTAGAGTATACTTATAAAAAACAATACCGGAGCGGTTAAAATAATACTATCAAATCTGTCTAGTACTCCTCCATGACCTGGTATTATAGAGCCGCTATCTTTAATATTAAATTTTCGCTTAAAATATGAAATAAATAAATCACTTAATTGAGCTATTAATGCTAATATACAACTAATTATAAACAAATATACTTTATTTGAAAAATAGTAATTTTTAATATGAAAATTTGGTATAATACTAACTAATACCGCAACTAAACCTGCCGATAATACTCCCGTAATCAGACCACTCCAAGTTTTTTTAGGGCTGATTTTTGGAGCAAGTTTTGCTCCTTTAAAAGTTTTGCCGCCAATCATTGCAAAACTATCTACCGACCAAATTATGCAAAAATAAAGCATAATAAGCCATCTATTGGTATCTTCCATACTTAAAAATATTAATAGGCTTATAGGAATCGGAATAATAATTAGCCCGATTAATAGATAAGGAATAGAAGAATAGGTCATATTATACCATTCACTTAACATTCCCATACCCACTAATATCATTAGAATATAGAATAAAGGCTTAAACCATAATATAGCTATAACAAATAACGGCACTAAAATTATACCGGACAGGATTCTTAAATATATATTTTGTTTATCTTTTGCCAAATGTTCTTTTCCTTTTTGAGTAATCATTTATAGCTTCTATTATATCATCTTTATTAAAATCAGGCCAATATTTGGGTGAGAAATATAATTCAGCATAAGCTGCTTGCCAAAGCAAGAAATTACTGATGCGATAAACCCCGCCCGGTCTTATTAATAAATCTACATCCGGCATTTCAGGATCATATAAAGCGTGCCCTATATCGCTTTCACTTATTTCTTTTTTACCGCTTGCAATAATTTTTGTGCAGGCATCAACTATTTCTTGACGACTTCCATAACTAAAAGCTATACAAAGCGTTATTTTATTATTATTTTTTGTTAATTCTATAGCATTATTTATTTGTTTTTGCAATGAGCTACTTAATAAATTAAGCCTACCTATTACTTTTATTTTAACGCCGTTTTTATGTAAACTGTTTAATTCATTTTTTAAATAAATACTTAATAATTTTATTAAGAAATCTACCTCCGTGCTTGAACGTTGCCAATTTTCGGAAGAGAAAGTATATAAAGTTATATAAGGTATATTAAGGTTAATAAACTCAGGCAGTAATTCACGAATTTTATCGGCACCTAGCTTATGCCCTTCAGATTTTGTTAAGTTATGCCGATCTGCCCAACGAGCATTACCGTCCATTATTATTGCTAAATGTTTTATGTTGGTCATTATTTTATATTTTAGATGTTGCTGCATGGATCGATTTTTTCTGTCATTGCGAGAAGAATTACATAGTAATTTGACGAAGCAAGGAAGAAAAAAAATTCTGGTTTATAGAATTTTTTTATTATTTTTTCTAGATTGCCGCGTCGCTTCGCTCCTCGCAATGACGACTTAGGTATCCACGCATAAATGACATCAGTATTCATATTTTAGGTATTTCGATTCTTACCGATAACCCGCCTAAATCCTTGCTATCTCCTAAATAAATAGAGCTTTTATGATCGTTTATTATTTCTTTAGTAATAGCAAGCCCAAGTCCTACGTTACTTGCATTATCAAGCTGTCTTGCTTTATCCGATCTATAAAACGGTTTAAATACAAGGTGTTTTTCCGTATCATCTATACCGGGACCGTTATCCTCAATGATTATAGCTACCGTAGATGAATTATCTTTTGAAGATATCTTAGTTTTAGTTCCATATTTTATAGCGTTACCGATTAAATTAGACAAGGCTCTTTCAAAAGAATTCGGTTTAATTCGTATTTTTAAATTATCTATATTATTAAGTTTTATAAATTCAATATTTACATGTGACCATTTATTTAAAAAAAATTCCATCCAAGGTAATAATAAAACTTCTTCAAATTCTTCGCTGCTTTCACCTTTAGCAAAATCTAAGTAAGAATTTATCATTTGCTGCATAGTTAATATATCTTGTTTTAATCCTATTGTTTCTTCGCTTTCTTCCATTAATTCAAGCTGTAGTTTCATCCTTGTTAAAGGAGTTCTAAGATCATGCGAGATCATAGCAAGCATAGTAGTTCTTTTAGTAATTTGTTTTTCAATACGGTTTTTCATTTTTAAAAAAGCGAGCCCTGCTTTTCTTATTTCTAAAGCTCCTGAAGGTTTGAAATTTTTACCTTTTAAAATACCTCGACCAAATTTATCCATACTATCGGCAAGAGCAATTATTGATTTAATCTGATTTTTGGAGAAAATAATAGAAACAGAAAGTAATATAACAGTTAAAGATATAATCCATAAAACGAAAATATATACCGTAGGATTAAGCAATAATTTTGCAGGAAAAGTAATATATAATGTTCCATCGTTTAATTCTAAAAATACTTCGATTTTATTTTCTTTATTTAGTTTAACTATATTTTTTTCATGGATTTTTGTAGCTAAAATATTTTTAAATATAGTTAGAGGCTCACTTAATTTAGGTTGTTTTATAGATAACTTTTTATTAAGCTGAAATTGATAAGATAAATTAAGATAATTTTCCGATAAATGGGTTATCTCTCTTAAATTATTTCTATGTTCTTTAATCAGTGATTCTATTTCATTGATAATAATAGTACTAGTATAATATGAAACATTATACCAATGACGATCGTAAAACAAAAATATAGCAACGATTTGCCCTATTAAAATCGGAATGATTATAATAAACATAAATCGTACAAATAATGTTCTCGGTAATAATTTAGATATAAAGTGCATAACCTTCATTTTATCGAATTTAGAATAAGAAATTATTCTAAATTCGGTTTTAAAATAGAATAATCAAGGCTTGGGGCGTCCCTTTGCCTTGATTATAAAAAATAAATTACTAATAATTATATTTAATATTAAATATAATTATTAGGATAAAAAGCTAAAATGATAGCGTAAAGCCGTCTTAAGCTATCATTTTTACTATTTTACCCACTTATAAATTATATATGTAATTTATAAGTGACTAAATATAAAGTGCATAGCCCTCATTACGCACGGTTTTTAAATATTTCGGCTCTTTTGGATTATCTTCTAGTTTACTTCTTATTCTTGTAATTTGTACGTCGATAGAACGCATACTAAGCCCGCCCATAATTTTTGAAAGTTCAAAACGACTAGTAGATTTACCGGAATTTTTTATTAATATCTCAAGTAATTTTTGTTCGGTAGAGCTAAGAGATATGATTTGATCGTTCTTAGTGAATTCCTTTGTATCAAAATTATAGAAATTATTGCCGAATTTAATTATATTCGTTTCTTTTTTAAAGTTATTATAATTATTAATTAAATTATTTATCCGAAGTAATAATTCTCTCGGTTCAAAAGGTTTAGTTATATAATCAGAGGCACCGGCTTCAAGTCCTTTAACACGGTCATCGGCTTCCGATAAAGCAGTAAGCATAACTATAGGAATATTATTACCGGCATCCCTTATAGTAGTAGCAAAATCAAGCCCTGTTATTTCAGGTAACATAACATCTAAAATAATTAAGTCATAATTAGAAGTTTTTAATAGATTTTTAGCTTCTATGACTGAGCTTGCCGTTGATACTAAAAACTCGTTTTTATTTAAAAACTGCTTTAAAAGTGCTAATATTCTGCTATCATCATCAACGATTAAAATATGTGCTTTGTATGTATGCATGTATACTCGTTTAATTTGAAAAATTTGGTGTTAGCTTTTCCGTCATTGCGAGGAGCGAAGCGACGTGGCAATCTCAGGATGCTTGACAAGATTGCCGCGTCGGGACTATGTCCCTCCTCGCAATGACAATTGACAATACTTTAATATAAATATAGGTTAATGACAATGATAAAACTAGAGCAAATTTTTTGGCATGTTTGGATTAATGGTGATTTAGTTCCTTATCAATTCGCAAGGATTCATGTTTTAACTCATAGCCTGCATTATTCAGGATCGGTATTTGAGGGTGAGAGAGCTTATAATGGCAAAGTTTTTAAGTTAAAAGAACATACAGAAAGATTAATAAAATCAGCAGAAGCATTAGGTTTGAAAGTACCTTATAGTGTGGACGAGATAATAAAAGCTCATGAACTTGTAATAAAACAAAATAATATTAAGGATGCATATATAAGACCGCTTATTTGGTGCGGAGATGAATCGCTAAATATTACTAATCCTGATTTGTCTACTAATCTTTTGATTGCCGGTATTCCATCAATGCCAAGGTCTTTTGAGAAAGGTATAAATTTGCATGTAAGCCGCTGGCGTAAAGCAATGCCTGATAGTACCCCGGTACAATCTAAATCCGCCGCTCAATATAATATGGCAATAACTAGTAAAAAAGAAGCTAAAGCTCTTGGCTATGATGATGCATTATTACTTGATTATGAAGGATATATTGCTGAATGTACTACAACAAATATTTTCTTTGTTAAAGATAAAACATTATATACTCCAATTGCCGATAGATTTTTAAACGGTATAACAAGACAGACTATTATTGAAATTGCAAAAGATTTAGGTCTAGAAGTAAAAGAAGAGCGTTTGAAATTAGAGCAAATAGAGGATTTTACTGGATGTTTTGTTACAGGTACGGCAATCGAGGTGCACAATATTAGTTCTATAGATCTTGGTGATAAAAAGATTACTTTTGATGATCATAAAATTGCAGAACTTTTGAAAGAAGAGTATGGGCGTGTTGTTAGGGAGTAGAAGAAGCATCATTGCGTGGCTCGATTTTACTATTGTCACCCTGTGGCTTGTCCATGGGGTCTAGTTAAAAATACTAATAATATTAGTATTTTTTAGTTGTTCTCTGGATACCGTGGTCAAGCCACGGTATGACACCGAACGGGTTTTTCAAGCCATGCAACAACGCTTATGGTCGCTCGCAATGACAAATTAATAAAAAAAAAAAAACAATGAACAATATATTTAAAGGTTTAATTACCGCAGCTATAACACCTTTTAAAGATAATAAGTTAGACTTATATTCTTTAGAGAGAATTTTAAAACATCAAATAAAGCATGAAGTCGATGCAGTATTAATTGCAGGCTCAACTGGAGAAGGTAGTAGCTTGAGTTTTGAGGAATATAAATTATTACTACAAACTAGTGTGGAAATTGTGAATAAGAGTATTCCTATAATAAGTGGGTGTTCATCAAATAATACTGCTTATGCAAGAGAGCTTGCAGCAGAATCTACAAAAACGGGCATAGACGGTTTTATGGCTAGCCCGCCATCTTATATAAAACCTACTCAAGAAGGAATTTATAAGCATTTTGAAGCGTTGCATGAAGCATGTGATCTACCTATTATGTTATATTCAGCTCCGACTAGAAGCGGAGTAGATTTTGCTGATGAGACGATATTAAGACTTAGCAAGTTACCTCGTATTTTAGCATTAAAAGATTGTGGAGTAGATTTAGAACGTCCATTGCGGATTAGAGCAATAGTTAAAAAGGATTTCAACATTTTAACCGGTAATGATGAAGTAGTCTTAGCTTTTAACGCTCAAGGCGGGGTAGGGTGGACTTCCGTAGCTTCTAATATTGCTCCCGATATGTGTAAAGAGTTATTGGAGAAATGGAATAAGAACGATACTAAAGGAGCATTAGAAATCCATCAGAAATTACTGCCTTTATATAAAGCATTATTTGTAGAATCTAATCCGATTCCGATAAAATATGCTGCACATTATTTAGGTTTATGTGAAAATGAAATTAGACTCCCATTAACTAAAGCAAGCGATAGTGCTAAAAAACAAATTGAAAACATTATAACATCACTATCCATAAAATTATGACCGAGTATAAGAAAGTTATTGCACAAAATAAGAAAGCCCTTTTTAATTATTTTATTGAAGAAAGATTAGAAGCAGGTATTGTATTAAAGGGTAGTGAAGTACAGTCTCTGCGTCAAGGCAAAGCTTCTATAGAAGAAAGCCATGCGGCAGATACCGGACATGAGGTATTTTTGTATAACTGCCATATTGCGGAATATGAGAAAGCGAATAGATTTAATCATTCTACTCGTAGACCTCGTAAATTATTGTTGCATACTAAAGAGATAAAGAAAATTATCGGTAGAATTAGAATAAAAGGCTATACGCTAGTAGCTCTTTCTATGTATTTTAATAAAAAAAATAAAGTAAAAATTGAGCTTGGTATCGCTAAAGGTAAGAAATTACATGATAAAAGAGAGTCAATTAAAGAAAAAGATTGGAAAAGAGATCAGAGCAGATTAATAAGACAGAAGTAAGCGTCATTGCGAGAAGTCGTTATTGCGTGAGTCGGTAAAACTCACTGTGTCACCCCGTGGCTTGACCACGGGGTCCAGAAAACCAATAAAAAATACTAATAATTTTAGTATTTTTAACTGGATCCCGTAGTCAAGCCACGGGATGACAGAGGTAAAACTGATCCACGCAACAACGCCCGCTTGCAATGACGATTTCAAATAAAAATTAAGTATAGGTATTTATGCAGCATATTATAGGTAAAATATTGGTTATATTTGTAGTTGTTATAGGAGTTTTATTTGTTTTTAAAACAATGAAAACCTATTCTACAAATCCAGTTTCCGTGGAAGTTAAACAAAGTGAGGATGCAAGGAAATGTGAAGAGGAAAGAGTCCAAGAAATAATCAAAGATTATTTGCTTAAAACTCCGGAAATAATAATAGAATCAATAGAAGGCTTGCAAAAACGTAAAGTACAGGAAAATGAGAATAAAGTTAATAACTATATAAAAGATAATAAGTTAGGTATTGAAGATAGCACAAGCTTTCCTGTTATAGGAAATAAAGACGGTAATGTAACAATAATTGCTTTTTATGATTACAATTGTTCTTATTGTAAGAAAGGTGATGCTTCCATAAATGAATTATTGCAAAATGACCCACAAGTTAAAGTTATATTAAGACCGCTACCTATCCTTGGAGATGCTTCCGAATATCTTGCAAGAATAGTTTTAGCCGTTTATAAGGTTAATCCAAGTAAATTTAAAGCTGTTCATGATGAACTAATAAAAATAAGAGATGTTTCTAAGGAATCTATAAAAGAATTATTAACCGAGAATGGCTTAAATGCTACGGAAATTGAAGAAACTACCGATAGCAATGAGATTAAAGATTTAATTACTCAAAATATGAAAATAGCTAGAAGCCTTAGAATCCAAGGAGTACCTGCGTATATAATTGATTCAAAATTAATACCCGGGTTAATAGATTTCCCACAGTTACTAAATATAGTTAAAGAAATTAGGGATAATAAGAGTTCTTAAGAAACTTGGAGGGGCTTGGTGTTATTGCATGGCTCAAAAAACTCGCTCGGTGTCATACCGTGGCTTGTCCACGGTATCCAGAAAACAACTAAAAATACTAATTTATTAGTATTTTTAACTGGATCCCGTGAATAAATCACGGGATGACAACAAAAAAACTGAGCCATGCAACAAAGCTGGACAAGCCATGGTATGACACCGAACGCATTTTTCGATCCACGCAATAATATCACGTGGAAAGGGCATCATCCCCTAAAGTAGTTACATCAATAAAATGTTCCGGGTTTTGATCTATAAATGATGTTAAATAATGAAAATTATTTTCTTCTTCTAAAGTTCGATCATAACATTTATTAGCATTAAAATATTTATTAGCCTTAAATTCTTTAGCAGCTTCTACAAAATTATGTAAATTATAAATTGTTATAGTATCAATATTAGATTGATACTCTCTGATATTGGGTTAGCAAATTCATAATTCTTTTCACAATGGGTAAATTTTATTTTCGAACCTAATTCTAACTTTAATTTCTTGATAGGTAAATCAACATTCGTTTGTTCAAAGCTAGTATTTTTTGAAATACTGATACAAACTTTTTTACCGGTAGTGTTAAAGTTATTAAATATTGTATTTGCACTAATAGAAATTTTTTCTAGAGATGAATTATGATCATTCAATGTTAAAGTCGTAGGTCTGTATAGGTCTCCTTCTTGGACGTTAAGCTCAGTAACACGATCTTCAATATTGTATATAGAAATATTTGGTGATATATTAATATAAGTAGAACCATGATTACTTTCAAATTTAATAAAATATCCTAACTCTTTAATAATAATTCCGGTGTTATTTGTTTCGACATTAACACCATTATTATAGTGAACGACAGTAGTATGATTTAAACTATACTCATTATTATAATAAATACTTCTAAAATCATTCGTATCATCCGGAAAGATATCAGCATCTTTAGTTTCAATTTTAGTACCTTGAATAATAATACCGGCATTATTAGTTTCAATTTCTTTAAGCCCATTATTATAAGTATTATAAAAAATTTTAGTATTGCCAAGATCCCAAGGCTTACAGGAAATTTTAGAATCTATATGAGAATTATAGGCATAATTGAAAATATTATACGTATCGTCATTAAGATTTATAATGCTAAACTATTACCATGATTATTTATTGTTAATATACTCATTTTTTAATCTCTTATTAATTAGTTGGTGGCAATCACATTACATATAATAAAATTAATTATCAATCAAAAATTTAATTTTTTATTATTATTTATACTATATTAAGTTCTATGAAGATTTCTAGTTGATGTGCTAGTTTGTAGGAGGGGGGTTCAGAGTGGTATTGTCTGCGTGGATCGGTTTTTCCGTCATTGCGAGAAGAATTACGTAGTAATCAAGGCGAAGCAATCTCAGGATATTTGACGAGATTGCCACGTCGCTTCGCTCCTCGCAATGACGTTAAAACCGGTCCGGCGATTTATATAATTATTTAGCCTTTATTCAGTAAATCTAACATTGTTTTACCGATATCGGCAGGGGATCTAGTGATAGTCACGCCGGCATTTTGTAGAGCTTCAAGCTTATCTTCGGCACTTCCTTTTCCTCCGGCAATAATAGCTCCGGCATGTCCCATTCTTTTACCGGGAGGTGCTGTAATACCTGCAATAAAGCTAACAATAGGCTTCTTGATTTTTGATTGCTTGATAAACTCGGCTGCATCTTCTTCTGCATTACCGCCGATTTCACCAATCATAATAATTGCTTTTGTTTCATCATCTTTCAAAAACATATCAATACAATCAACAAAATTAGTGCCGTTAACAGGATCGCCGCCTATACCGACACATGTAGATTGTCCAAGTCCTACTGCTGTTGTCTGTGCTACTGCTTCATAAGTTAGAGTACCTGACCTTGAAACAATACCTATCGTTCCTCTTTTATGAATATGCCCAGGCATAATACCGATTTTACATTCACCAGGTGTGATAACTCCAGGGCAGTTAGGACCGATTAATCTAGTTTTAGAACCGACTAAAGCACGTTTTACTTTCACCATATCAAGTACCGGAATTCCTTCCGTTATACATACTACTACTTCAATTTCAGCATCGATTGCTTCTAATATTGAATCAGCGGCAAAACCTGGTGGAACATATATAACGCTTGCATTTGCACCGGTTTTTGCTTTTGCTTCATGTACGGTATTATATACAGGTAAATCAAGGTGAGTATGACCGCCTTTGCCAGGTGTAACACCACCAACCATGTTAGTGCCGTAAGCTATCGCTTGTTCAGAGTGAAAAGTTCCTTGTGAACCAGTAAAGCCCTGACAGATAACTTTTGTTTTTTTATTTATTAATATTGCCATGTTAAATAATTTGTTTTATATGTATTATGTTTTTATTTTGTATAATTGTCATTGCGAGAAGAATTACATAGTAATTCGACGAAGCAAGCCAGTAAAATGCGTAGCATTTTTATTATTTTTTTAGATTGCCACGTCGCTTCGCTCCTCGCAATGACGGCTCGGGTATCCATGCAACATTGTCTGCTTGCAATGACGAGAAATATCTACCTTATCGCTTCAACTATTTTATTTGCAGCATCTGCTAAATCATGGGCCGGTATTATTTCTAAACCGGAATTTGATAAAATTTCTTTCCCTTTTTCAACGTTTGTACCGGCCAAACGAACCACTAACGGTACTTTTATACCTATGTCTTTTGCTGCTGCAATAATCCCTTCCGCTATAATATCACAACGCATAATACCACCGAAAATATTAACTAAGATCCCTTGCACTTCTTTATCGGATAAAATTATTTTTAACGCTTCTTTTACACGCTCACGATCAGCTCCGCCGCCGACATCCAAGAAATTAGCGGGCGAAGCACCGTAAAGTTTAATAATATCCATAGTAGCCATAGCAAGACCGGCTCCGTTAACCATACAGCCGATATTACCGTCCATTTTTACATAGCTAAGCCCTGCGCTTGCTGCTCTAGTTTCTAGAGGATCTTCTTCATCATGGTCACGCATTGCTGTGATATTAGGATGCTTGAATAGGGCATTCTCATCAAAAGTAATTTTAGCATCTAAAGCTAATAAGTTCCCGTCACTATTTACAATTAACGGGTTGATTTCAATTTGTGCTGCATCGGTTTCAATAAAAGCATTATAGACTGATTTTACTATTTCTTTCATCTGTTTTGCTTGGTTATCCTTAAAGCCTAACTCATAAGCTATGCCTCGCATATGAAAATCTTGTAAACCAGTTGCAGGATCAACAGAAAATTTAACAATTTTTTCCGGAGTTTTTTCTGCTACTTCTTCAATATCAACTCCTCCTTCAGTAGAAGCTATGAAAGTAATACGACTCGCTGATCTATCAAACACGATACTGAAATAATATTCTTTTAAAATATCACAACCTGATTCGATATAAAGACGGTTTACTTTCTGCCCGTGCGGTCCTGTTTGATGTGTTACTAAATTAATCCCAAACATGTCATGAGCAACTTTCTTAGCTTCTTCTTTACTCTTAACAACTTTAACACCGCCTGCTTTACCTCTACCGCCGGCATGTATTTGTGCCTTAACCACGTATACTTCCGTATTTAACTTATCTATGGTTTCATTAATCTTTTCGGTTTTTGTAACAACTAGTCCGGTGGAAGTAGGTACACCGTATTTTCTTAAAATCTCTTTTGCTTGATATTCATGAATATTCATTTTAAATAATTTATTTAAATAATAAAAGCACAGTATAATAACTAATCTTTAAGCTGTAAAGAAGAGAGTTTTTTGTTGGCTTGTCATCCCATGGCTTGTCCGGTCTTGTTGCATGGCTCGATTTTCCTCTTGTCATCCCGTGATTTATTCACGGGATCCAGTTAAAAATATCAATAACATTGATATTTTTAGTTGTTTTTCTGGATACCGTGGTCAAGCCACGGTATGACATCGAGGGCATTTTTTGAGCCATGCAACAACGCCGGACAAGCCACGGGATGACATCATTTTACTCATTCCACATTCTCTTAAGTACGTTATCTTTCCTAATAAAGTGGTGATATAATGCAGCTAGTATATGCAAAATAATTAAAGCAGTAAATAACAAAGCAGCTTTTTTATGGATTTTCTTAAAGATTTTAGCAAATTGTAAATCTTGAGCAAAAGAATTTATAGTAAACAAACCATAAAAATCAATATGATGATTTGATTAAATAGTCATTAAGAAGCCGCTTATCGGCATTAATAACATTAAAAGATATAGCAAATTTATATTAACCATAGCGGCTTTTTTCTGCCAATTCGGTAAATCAGAGGGTAGTAAAACATTAGCATTATAGAACTTCCATAAAAGCCTTATTATTACTAAAGATAAGACAACTATACCGGTTGCTTCATGTATCCCGTATAATTGCCATTTTAAAGGAGGCTCTACGAAATTATCCATTGAGAAACCGACAACGAGCATTACTATAACTATAATACTCATGATCCAGTGGAAAAATTTTGTAATTAAGCCGTAAGAATTTTCAGTATTTGTAAGTAGCATGATACCCCCAAAATTGGTTGCATTGTCATACCGTGGCTTGTCCACGGTATCTAGAAAACAACTTGCGAACATGTTAATATTTTTACTGGATCCCGTGGTCAAGCCACGGGATGACACCGAGTCGCAGTATAATAGTTTGTTCTTAATTCCCAACTGCCGTATCTATAATCTTTTCTGCCTCTGTACCGCTAATTTTTTCTTTATCATTCAGAATGAGATTAGCATTCTTTAAGTCATCCCCTATATGCTCCGCTCTTCCTTTTAAAATCTTAGCTAAAAATTGTTCGGCAAGAGCGTAATATGAGATTCTATTACCTGGTTTTGCAAATCCATGTCCTTCATCTTTGTAAAGTGCATAAACTACCGGTATATGCTTTGCTTTCATGCTATTTACAATCTGTTCTGATTCTGCCTGTACGACTCTCACATCGTGAGCACCTTGTGCTATAAATAAAGGCTTTTTGATATTATCAACAAAATTAATCGGTGATCTTTGTCTTAAAAACTCTTTTTCTTCTTCAGTATCCCAAGGTCCTATACGTGTTTTATATATACTTAATAATGGTGTCATATAAGGAGCTTTAGATTGCACATGAGTTAATAAATTAGACATACCGACAACGTCAACACCACAAGCAAATATGTCAGGGGTCATGGTAAGACCGACAAGTGTAGCATAACCGCCATAACTTCCGCCCATAATACAAACTTTGTCAGAATCAACTATATTATTCTTAATAGCCCAGTTAACACCGTCAATTAAATCGGTGTGCATTTTACCAGCATATTCTAAATTACCGGCGTTTAAGAAATCTTTCCCAAAACCGGTAGAACCACGGTAATTTATACTTAAAACTGCGTAACCACGATTTGCAAGCCATTGATGCTCAGGATTGTATCCCCAGCTATCACGAACCCATGGTCCGCCATGAACATTAATTATTAGCGGTACTTTTTTATCAGGAATATTATTTTCATCAAGTTTTACATCATTTGGAAAAGTGATATAGCTAACTAAATCAAGCCCGTCACGTGACTTGATAATTACCGGTATCATCTTAGCAAGATTATATTGCTCAAGTTCTTTGCGATTAGTAAATAAAAACTCAGCTTTTTTATTTACCCTATCATATTTATAATACTTCACCGGTGCATTATCAGCCATATAAGCAACAATCCAAGTTTTATCGTCTAACGTTCTGCTATTAATAATTAAATCACCGCGATCGAGAGATTGCAAATATTTAATATCATCTTCAATATCTTTATCTAATATCTTGTATGAGACTCTATCATAGTCTATGGATACTGCTTGCGGAGTTTGCTTTGTGGGATGAACTGTAAATAAGCCAATATCGGCTTTTGAATCTTTAGCTAATATTTCTTCGCTGCCTGTAGCAAGTGTTATCGCCTTAAGGGCTGAAGTATTGCGGTTACGCCCCTCAAGCATATAAAGAATTTCGCCGCTAGCATCAAAACCGATTATAGAAGTATTGAAAGAATCTTCCATTGAGATTTTAGTATATAATTTAGGTTCTCCGTCTTTTAATTCATAATATTCAACGACTCCGTCTTTATCTAATAAACTACCGAATCTTAAATTTAAATTTTCATCGACTACGTAATCAGTAAATCTATCATTTTTATAAATCAGTTCTTTTTCTAAAGTATCTAGATTTAATTTGTAAATATCAAAATATTCAGGATTACGCTCATTTAAATATATTAATATCTCATTTGATTTCTTATGACTTGCTCCTGCTATTCCAGCTTTAACTCCTTTTTCGGGCGTAAGTAATTTTGTCTCTTTTGTCTCTATGTTATAGCTATAAATTCGGTCATTTTCATCACCGTTAAAATCTTGGGTATATAAAATATTTTTATTATTATAAGCTTTAGCATAAGACCAAATACCACGTCCTTTGTCATGGGTTATGGCTTCTGCTTTACTAATATCATCTGAGGGGGCTAGCCAGATATTTAATACACCGTCTTTCGGTGCAATATATAGAATATATTTGCCGTCGTGGGTTAGAGAAACCCTTGCTTTATCAGGGTTACCGAATAAAACTTTTCTTGGGATTATTTGATTGTTATCTGTTATCGTTTGTTTTTGAAACATAAAAATACCGACACTTATTATTAATATAGTGCCTATAATATAGAAAATTTTACTCATTACTAATAGTTTGTTATGCGATTTATAAGTCGTTATCGCGTGGACACTCGAATCGTCATTGCGAGGAAAAATTGAAAATTTTGACGAAGCAATCTTGTCGAATATCCTGAGATTGCAGCAAAGCTTCGCTCCTCGCAAGGCATTGTTGCGTGGATACCAAATCGTCATTGCGAGCGACCATAGGGAGCGTGGCAATCCAGCAAAAATAATAAAAAAATTCTGATTTACAGAATTTTTTACTGGATTGCTTCGTCGAATTACTATGTAATTCTTCTCGCAATGACGTTTACACTCTCTCAATTTTGCTTAAAAACCAATCAACTTCTTTGGTATTAGCATTACGTGTAAATGTCCATTCTTCTTTTAAATCTTCAATTTTGTCAACTACATTTTTACCTTGAAATAGTAATTTAATAAATATGTTATTACCGAACATGTAAATTTCTGAATATTTTGCACTTAAAGCCGATGAGTCAAAAAAATCACCATAAGACGGTGTTATTTTTTCAAATTCTTCCAAGTATCTTTTATCTATCAGTTCAGATAATTCTTGAGTGTCTTTTTTATAAGCAGCTTCTATAATCATTTGAAAAGCAGTTTTAGCATTATTTATAAATTTAACCGGCTCAAAGGAATAAAGGCATTTATGTACTTGTTCCATTCCATCTACGACCGCAGTTATATTATGTTCCACTATTATATCTTTAAAAGCTTTAATATCTTGGGCTGTTGGAATATTTTTTTCTTCTTTGTTAGAGTTAACTGTACTGTAAGTTACGTCCTTAATAACCGGTTCGCCAAAATAAGATTTTTGCTTTATCTGTTCCTCTTCTGAAGTAGAACCGAGAGTCGTAATTAATTTATTGATGATGTAAAAGGCAATAACGGCAAAAATTAATAACTCTATTATTTGAGGAGACATTTTCTATTTATTTTTATTAAAAGATTATTCTTATATCTTAATATAAAAAAATAATCTTTTAAAGTTATTTAATAAAAATAAGGGTTTATTTTTATTTGAGTTATACTTAAAGTTTAAAAAATAACTAAAATATCTTGATTATTTTAATTATTATGATATTATTGTTTTGTAAATGATGTTTAAACTCCATCATTGCAAAACATTTATAGCCTTTAGTCCATTTATGCTAGGGGGCTGTTGTACTAAAGCTTAATTTATTAAGCGTTTTTAGTATAACGGATAATTATTGTTTTCAATGATTGAGTTTATCCCCTAGCACCTATATATTTTTTAGCAACTCTTCCACTTTTATAGCATTATCAAATCCGTGATCATAATGAAATCTTATATCAGGCGAGAATTTCATATTTATTTTATTAGTAATAAAATTTCTGATAGCATTTTTAGAATTATTTAATGCATCCATAATTTCATCTATTGTTAGTTTAGTATTAAAAGGCAAGAAATAACAATTAGCTATTTTTAGATCAGCAGTAACTATAACTTTCGTAATAGTGAGAGGACAATCAAAAAGTCTGCTATCCAGCATTTTACCACGTCTTAGAATTTCGATTAATGCTTCATTTATAATGCTTGCTAATTTTTGCTGTCTATGAGAATTAGTTTTGGTTAATTTTTTCATGAGTTAAAATATATACAATTCTAGAGCATAATAGCATGCTTTTGCCAAACAACCAATACCTAAAAATTTTAGAAATTTTGTTTTAAAAAAACCGGAGAATAAAGAAATAAAGCATCCCCAAAAAGGAAAGCCCATTAAGAAAATTATAAATATCTCATATTTATAATATAATTGTGTTAAATTTTTATGTCTTAAGATATTTTGTTCGTTTTTGGAAGCATAAAAGATATTTAAAACTATTCTTCCAAAAATATAATTGACTGCATTACCGCTAAGAGAAGCACAAATAGCTACTAACAGCATTATTAAACTATTATAGCCCCCAAACATTTTCATAGAATGAAATATTAATTCATTCTGAAAACCGATAACAAGATTTGAGACAAAGCTATCAGCAAATAATAAACTATATGCTTCAAATTGATTCATAAATGTAATATATTGAATTTTAATTAAGGTTATAATCGTCATTGCGAGGAGCGAAGCGACGTGGCAATCTCGTAAAACATCCTGAGATTGCTTCGTCGAATTACTACGTAATTCTTCTTGCAATGACGATTTCGATACTCCTTACTATCTAATACAAAAATAAAGTAACCGGCAATGAAAAAGCAAATTATTTATCCCGATTTTATAGCACGAATTTTTTCTACAGCACTTGATTTATCATTATTTGCCTTTATAGCAATCCCAATATCACAATTTTGTTCTTTTAATTTATTATGGTTGTTCTTTAATGATTATTTCCTTAGCAATAACATTAATCTTCATAATTCCAATGAAATGTTTAACTCTGTTATGAGTCAGGAATTTTATGAATATCTTAAAGCAGGGAATTTTAATAAATATATTTTGTTTAATATTTCAATTTTTGCTACTAATATATTAGTAATAGGCTCATATTTCATAACGCTTTGGTATTATAAAGGTGCAACGCTTAGTAAAATGTTCCTACGTATGAAAATCGTAGATGCCGTAACATTAAATCGTCCGACTTTAAAGCAGTTAATTAAAAGATTTTTAGGGTATATGACTTTTCCTATCGGTATTTTCTTTATACTTTTTTCTTCTAAAAAACAAGCACTACATGATAAAATAGCCGGAACAATTGTTATTAAGTCTTAAATATATGAATGAAACAAATGATAATGAGATAGATCAGCTAATTTATCTTTTTTCAAAATTACCCGGTCTTGGTAGTAGGTCGGCAAGACGTATAGTGCTTTACCTCCTGCAAGATAAAGATGTTAGGTTAAAAAGCCTGATTAATAACCTTGTAGAGATAGATAAGAAAATAGTAAAATGCGAGATTTGCGGTAATATGGATACGGAAAATATTTGCCATATTTGTTCTTCTGAATATAGAGATAAATCGGTTATTGCCGTTGTTGAAACCGTAGCTGAATTATGGGCAATGGAGCGTAGCGGTAATTTTAAAGGTTTATATCATGTACTAGGTCATAATTTATCGGCAGCTAGTAGGCAAAATCCTAGCATACTTCGGTTACCTGAACTACTTAAAAGATGTTTTGCAGAAAATATTAAAGAAGTTATTATTGCTACTAATTCTACTTTAGAAGGTCAAACTACTGCGTATTTTATTACTGAATATTTAAAAGAACATCCTGCTAAAATTTCTCGCCTTGCTAGCGGTATACCTATCGGAGGTGAACTTGACTATTTAGACGAGGGTACATTATCTGCCGCTATTAACCTACGCCAACCTTTTGAGTAAAATATTATTGCTTTTACCTATCTGATTACTTAATAAAAATTAATTATTTCTTGACCTAATTATTAATTAATACTAATAATTAATATGGCACTGTTAACAAAATAATTTAATTAGCTTTAAAATTATTTTGTTAACAGTGCCATAGTTCAGTGATTGAACTTTTTATTAAAAAAATATGAGGTAAATATTATGCCAAATGATAATAATAACGGTATCAGTAACACAAATAGCCCAAACGGTAAATATATGGCTCCAAGACCGGAAGGAGTAAAACCTAACTGTGTAGTTATTACTTATTCTGTAAGTGATAATATTAATTCCACTCTTGAAGCCTTACAAGCACGAGGTGCAAGTGTTCATTACATAACTGATAAGGATGGAACGCAATATCAATATCATAACGATTTAACAGATCAAGCTTTTTATGCGGGCAAGAGTAGCTGGAAAGGAGAAGTAGGTGTTAATAAGTTTGGTATTGGGAATATGCTTATTAATGATGCAAAAAACGATTTTTCTAAAGAGCAAATAGGGAAATTAAAAAGCTTTCTTGCAGATATAGCAACAAGATATTCGGATTTAGATTTAAAGCATGATTTAGTCGGTCTTGGTGAAGTAACTGTAAACCGTGAAGGAAATGCTCATATAGCTCCTGGATCAAAATTTCCTTGGAAAGAATTAGCTGAAGCTGGTTTTGGTAGATATTTTGAGACTACGCAAGATCAAAAGAGTAAAGTATTATTAAGTCCTGATAGTACTGGAGAACAAGTTGATACTTTACAAACAAAGTTAAAAGCATATGGTTATGGAGTAGAATCTACAAGTACTTTTGATCAAATTACTCAACAAGCCGTCAGAGTATTTAATGATCGTTACGATACCGGTTTACCGAATGAAGAGCCGCCTGTAACTTGGACTGAAGCAAGTGAATATGAATTATCAAAATTATTAGGGGAAGAACTAGTTGGGGATATAATATAATTAAATATTATATCTTAATAATCATTCGCCAAATTGCTCTTTAATATTGAATTATTAAAGAGCAATTAAAGCTATAACAAATCTTGGTGAAATTCTAGATGATGTTCACCGGCGAATTTTATTACATCATTATGATTCCCTTGATGATCAAAATTTATCAGTAATTCACCTTGTTCGTTTGAATGTAATATATTTGTGAATAAACGTTGGTCGCCGTCAATTTTAATTTCAACTGCTTTTTTACCGATAAATTTAACGCCGTTGTCACCTTGTTGTCTATATATTATACCTTTCTTTAAGGCATTTATAAACTTATCACATTGACTCTTATCTAATTTTTCTTGTAATTTTTCACTAATTTTTCCGTAACAATCCAAGCCTCTATATTTACCAAGTGGAATAACGTCGTTAGTAGTAAAATCATGCTCTTTTGCAATATGCCATATACTATTAGGAATAATTTCTTGCTGACGATTAATTTTTTGGAGAGTATGAAATAAATCCTGTTTTTTTCTTAACTGATAATATTTATGGATTTCTATAGGATCCCACTCTTTGGGTATCTCATAGTTATCATCTTTAGGTAAGAGATTAGAATATTGTTGTATCTTTTCTTGATTATTAATTAATGAAGCCACCTCTAAACCTCTTTCAAGCACTTCTTGATTTTGAGGCTCGTGGTTTAGAACTTCATCAATTTTTTCTAAAGCTAGATTATACTTCTTATCTGCAATCAAACCGATGCTAACCTTATCAACTATTTTTATAGCTTGGTCTGATGAAAAATGAAGTTTATTGATAAGATTTTCTATATGGACTTGGTTACTATGTTTTTCAGGGTTTAGTAAAAATTCTAATTCCTTAAAAGTATTATTTACATGTGTATCTAGATAGAGAGTTATTTGAGGTACTTTTTCTAAAAATTGCTGTGCTAGTTCGTATTGTTTAGTCTTTAATGCAATTTGAGCTAATGTATACGGTTCATTAACACTCTTACTAATTTTAATTAGCTCATCTCTTAGGTTTTCTTTATTTGAAATTTTCTCAGAAGTAGAATATTTATTATATTTAGCCATATATTGAAATATGCGTAACATGCCTTTACAATTATCAGGTAAATTATTTTGATTAATTGAATTTAAGTTAGATTGCGAAATTTCGTTAAAATTCAAAATCATTTTTGCTAAAGTTTTTATATCATTAGAAGCATTTTGTATTAAATTCTCTGCTTCTGTAAATTTTCCATTGAGCCTATAAATCGTAAACAAATTATAGAAGTTACTATTATTTGGTTTGTCTTTTAACATGAGCAATAATTGCTCTTCAGCTGATGATAAATTTTTTGTATTAACATATGCTGACCACAGATTAGTCCGACAACGATATAAAGCTTCTTTTTCTTCACCATCGCTTACTAAAGTTGGTAGTTGAGGATTAAGTAGTGTAGACTCAAGTATTATTATTACTGCTTCATATTCTTTAGCATTACTTAATATTCCTGAAAAATGAGCTAAGTTCATAAGATTTATAGTTATTGTATTTATTAAATTTTTTATAACTTCAAGTTGCTTTTCAGGTTTTATAAATACTACAATATGTTCTAAGAATTGAAGATATTGTGGATAATCTATTGTAGTTTTTAGTAATTTTGAAACTACAGGGGCAGTATTAAGTAGATCTTTGGCTATTTTTTCCATAATTTGAATGTTTTTTTCTACTACTGCTATAAAGAAAATATTTTTTTGTGCATTATACTTAATAAGTAATACGATCTAAAGGATTTTGAAATGATATAGGTTCAAATTTAAACTCAATTTCTGATTCATAGCTTTTATGAATTATAGCCGTTTTATCTTGATTTATGGTATAATCTTCAAATAATTTGTGGCTTTTAAGGTCTTCATAATTATAATTTTTTAATAAACATTTTAGTAATAATTTTTTATGTCTATTACTTATTCTATTACTTGCTATATTTGCTGTTTCTAAAGCTAATTTTAAATCCTTTACGTTCTCTAAAATAATTTTCTATTTTAAACTTTCTAACTTCATCTTCGATATATGTTGTTGTCCCTTGTAACATAATATCACCAACAAGCGGTAACCATAAAATATGGTTATTTTTAGAAAGATTAATAGAGAACTTTTTTGCTTTCATATAATACCTAGTTATTTAACAAGGCATTATATATTATTTTACTTTTTAGTAAAGCAATTATTAATGTTTCTTAATTATTTATCTGATAAATTGTTCTTTAATATTAATTTTGTTGCATGGATCAGAAAACGCATATTAATATTTTTTAATAATTATCCACCGAATTGCTCTTTAATAATTCTATCTTCCAGCGTATGGTTTTTATTAAAAAGCAGTTTAATAGGTTTATCCTTAGTAGATTTAACGGTAACATTTGTGATATTATTAAATTCCTGAAAGTCGGCAGTAGCATTTACCGGTCGTTTATTTGTATTAAGTATTTCAAATTTAATTGTAGTAGATGAAAGCAGTAAAGCACCGTGCCATCTACGTGGTCTAAACGAACAGATAGGGGTTAGGCATAGCATATTTGATTCAAGCGGTAAAATAGGACCGCCGGCAGATAAATTATAAGCACTACTTCCGGCAGGGGTTGCAACTAAAGCTCCATCTGCTACTAATTCGCTCATTCTCTCTATCCCGTTTACATCTATTCTAAATTTAGCAGCTTGATTAGTTTTACGAAATATCGATACTTCGTTAATAGCAAGTGCGGTATATATTTGACCGCTTATATCTTCAGCTTGCATAAAAAGAGGATTTAGAATAGAAACTGTACTTTCATGTATATTTTGTAATAAATTCTTGGTATCTAAAGGATTCATTAAAAAGCCGAGACTTCCTAAGTTAACTCCATAAAAAGGGATATTAAGATTCATATAGCGGTGAATATTATGTAGTAATTCTCCATCGCCGCCTATTACGATAATTGCTTCTGCTTCCTCTATTTTACAATAATTATAGAGTTTTTTTATTTCCTCTATAATAGCTAGATGTTTGGAATTTTGGTTATAAATCAATGCTATTTTATTTATATTCATTATATGAATTTCTTTTTTAATATATAGACGCTTAACTAATAATAAGTTATAAGAATAAAGTAATAAAATAAATATTAAGTTAAATTATGTCATCATTCAACATCAAAAATCATAAAAATGATCTGCTATTTGTACCGCTAGGAGGATCTAATGAAATAGGTATGAATCTTAATCTTTACCATTATAAAGGTAAATGGTTAATGATTGATTGCGGTAGCGGTTTTGCCGATGACTACTTACCTGGTGTTGATATGATAATTGCCGATAGTAGCTTTATAGAGAAATATAAAAAAGATATAGTAGGCCTGATTTTAACTCATGCTCACGAGGATCATTTAGGCGGTGTCCAATATTTATGGAATAGTCTTAAATGTCCTATTTATACTACTACTTTCACAGCAAATTTTTTAAAAATTCGTTTAAATGAATATGATTTTGCTAAAAATATAAAAATTCATGAAGTGAAACCCGGTAGTAAAATAAGTCTAGAGCCTTTTTCCTTAGAGATGGTGCCACTGACTCACTCGGCTCCTGAAATGCAAGCAATTATGATCCGTACGGATGCAGGTAATATTTTACATACGGGAGATTGGAAATTTGATAATGATCCGGTACTTGGGAAAAAAGCCGATGAGGAGCTTCTAAAATCTTATGGAGATGAAGGGGTTCTTGCACTTGTTTGTGATTCAACTAACGTGTTTAATAAAGGAAGTTCAGGTTCTGAGGGAGATGTTAGAAAAAGTTTAGTAGATATCATAGCCGGCTGCCCTCAAATGGTAGTAGTTTCAACCTTTGCCTCTAATTTAGCACGGCTTGATACAATAATTCATGCTGCAGGGTTTGCTGGTAGAAAAGTAGTTTTAACCGGTAGAAGTTTGCATCGTATGATGCTTGCTGCTCAAGAAAGCGGTTATTTCAAAGATATTGCTCCTTTAATTAGTGAACGTGATGTTAGTAGATTTAGAAGAGAAGAATTATTAGTAATTGCTACCGGTTGTCAAGGCGAACCTATGGCAGCAACCGCAAAATTAGCTAGTAATGCTCATCCGTCTATAAAGCTTGCTCCTAAGGATACGATGATTTTTTCTTCCAAAATTATTCCGGGCAATGAAAAGAAAATATTCAGGCTATTTAATATATTTGTTAAAGCCGGTGTAGAAGTGATTACCGAGCGAGATCATTTTGTTCATGTTTCAGGGCATCCATCGATTGACGAGCTGCAAAAAATGTATTCTCTAATTAGACCGAATATTTGTATTCCCGTCCATGGCGAGCCTGTACATATTCATGAACATGTTAAGCTTGCTAAGAAAAACGGCATAAAACAGGCGGTAGAGGTTGAAAACGGTAGTGTAGTATTACTTGACCCTAATAATGCGAAAGTAATTTCAAAGGTTGAAAACGGTTATTTAGCTGTAGACGGTAATTATTTACTGCCCGTTGAATCTCCGATTTTCAAAGCTAGAAGACGTATGCGTGAGTCGGGTATCGTGGTAGCATCAGTAGTAATTAATAAAAAAGGGCTGCTTGCTGCAAACCCAATGCTGTCTATGCCTGGGCTGCTTGATCCGAAAGAGGATATGGCATTAGTTAACCTAATTAAAAACGACATTAAAGAACTTATTACCATTCAAAATAAACAGGCTAAAAAAGCATTGTCGGATGAACAAGTAATCGAAGCAATAAAAGGAACAATCCGTAAAACCTTGAAACAGGAAATTAATAAATCCCCTGTAATAATAGTAAATCTTGAGAAAAGTATACTCGTTTAATTTGAAAAATTGGCTACGTCGTCTTTGTAAGTCCTCGGATGCTCACGTATTTAGTATACGCTCCGCTCCTCGGCTTACAGACTCCTTGCTCTTTTCCAAATTAAACTTCGTATCCCAACTCTTCATTTACTTGGAGCATTGAATGAATAAATTTAAAAATATTGCGGTTTATGGGGGAGGGAGTTTCGGTACTAGTCTTGCTTCTTTAGCAGCACAAAACTGTAATAATGTTACTTTATTTTTACGTAACGAGGAAATAGCAAAAGAAATTTTACATAATAAAACTAACGTAAAATATTTAGGGGATATTAAATTACCTGCTCATTTACAGGCTACTACAAACTTAAGTGTAATTAAGGATTTTGAACTAATTATTATTGCAGTGCCGTCTTACGCTTTTGATGACTCAATAAAATTATTAAAAACTCACGGCATTTCTAAAGACAATACTCTTCTAATCGCAACAAAAGGTTTCGCTCGTAATCCTACCGAACTATTTTCTGATAGGTTAAAAATTCTATTACCGTACAGCACTACAGCATTTTTTGCAGGTCCGAATCTAGCGAAAGAACTAGCTAAAAATTTACCGGCTTCCGCAACTATTGCAAGTTTAGATATAGATATAGCAAATAAAATAGCCAATAACCTAAGTTCAAAAACTTTTACGACGAATACGACAAGCGATATTGTGACATTACAGGTAGCAGGAGCGTTGAAAAATATCTTTGCTATTAAAAGCGGAATTGATTTAGCAAAGAAGCAGGGCGAAAATGCAAGAGCAACGCTTATAGTAGCTGCCTTAAAAGAAATTGCTATTTTATCTAAGGCTTTGGGTGGTATGCGAGAACTTTCAGACATATACTCCTATGAAATGAAGGATTGGGATACGAAGTTCAACTTGGAAAAGAGCAAGGAGTTTGCACGCCGAGGAGCGGAGCGTACAGAAGTATGTGAGCATCCGAGGTCTTACAAAGACGACGTAGCTAATTTTTCAAGTGGGGCGAATATACTATTAGAGGCTGGAGTAGTAGGCGATTTAGTCCTTACTTGCTATTCTTTAGGCTCACGCAATACAAAATTCGGTTATGAGCTTAGAATTAGTAGCGATAAAAAGAAATTTTTACAGGAATATAAACAGCTAGTAGAGGGAAGAGAAGCATTAAAATTAGTTTTAGATTTGATAAAAAAATATAATTTACGAATGCCTATAATTTCCGAAGTGGCTTCGTGTATACTCGTTTAATTTGAAAAATAGGTAGACGAAGATCAACTTCAAAAAGAGCAAGGAGTCTATAAGTCGAGGAGCGAAGCGTATACTAATACGTGAGCACCGCAAATCTTATAAGACGACGTAGCCAATTTTTGAAGTTCATCGAGTATACTACAGCAATCTCTTCATCTGTTCTTGCTCTAATTTTTCTTCTTTATCTAGTTTATTTAAAAATTCTTTATAAAAACCATTTGTTATATATACAAGTTCCATTTCGGTATTTAATTCAGAAAATTCAAGTATGATTAAACATTCACCATCTTTGAAAGTAACCACTTTATCATTTTCTTCTTCTAAACTATATTTATCTTTTAAAATGTTATAAAACTCTTCAAACTTATTTTTATCTATAGTTAAGATAACGGCTTCTATTACATTAAAATCATTACATATTACTAAAGCTTTAGATATAGTTTTTTCGTTTGGTTCTATATAATAATTATATCCTTGCCAATAATTAGGTTCTTTATTGATGATTTTGTATTTTTTTATTAAATCTATATTGGTAGTTTTATTTAATTTAAGACCAAGCGGCATAGGATTAGAATAGGTATTTAAACAAAAAAATATAATGAATAAGGGTAATAGATTTTGCATAAATAATATGAAAATTTTATATTAAATTAGATACCTTAAATAACATAAGATTTTTTAAATTTCAATTAAAAATTTATTTTTGTCTGATGAAGTAAAAATCTTTACAAAATTTAGTGAAAAAAAATAAAACCTCATATATTATAAGTAATTATATCTTTAGCTCATTACATGATAATCTTTAGTATAGTTTTTTTTAAAACCGTTTCGGTATTATTAAGTGTAGTAATAGGATTCTTAGCAGGTAAATATTCAAATGTTGAAAGAGATAGTATCTCTTCGTTACTATTCTATTTTATATCGCCTATAGTATTTTTTACGATACCTGCTAGTACAACCTTAACACTTTCGGCATTAAGCGTTACAGTCGTAACATTTGTAATTGCAACACTATTATCGCTTTTTTCTTATTATTTTTTTGGTAAATTTTGGCAAGATCATACCCGTAATATTATAGCTTTATCTGCAGGTACGGCAAATGGCGGATATTTTATGTTGCCTATAGCTGCAGCACTTTTCGATGATTATACATTAAGTATTTACATGATGGCTGTTATAGGAGTTAATATTTATGAATGTTCCGTCGGCTTTTATATTTGTATGCGAAGTTTTGCAAATACCACCGATAGTATATTAAAAGTAGTAAAATTACCGATTTTGAACGCTTTTTTCTTGGGATGTTTATTTAGTTTTTGCGGTTTTACTTTACCGGATTTTTTAGATGATTTTATATATAATATGAAAGGCTCTTTTTCGATACTCGGTATGGTGATGGTGGGCCTTGCTCTTTCATCTCTACAAAAATTTGAAGTCGATATAAAATTTACTCTTGCTACGTTTGCTGCTAAATTTTTATTCTATCCTTTGGGAGTAGGGTTATTTATCATGTTTGATCATTTTGTAACAAAATGGTATAACAATGATTACTATAATGCTCTAAAACTACTTTCTACGGCACCACTCGCAGCAAATACTATAGTTATAGCGAATTTACAGAAATTTTATCCTGAGAAAGTTGCAGCTACCGTGTTTTTATCTTTGCTTTTTGTAGTTATATATATGCCGACAATGGTCAGTATATTTTTAAGTGACTTAAATTAATAACATGATGACAATGATTTTTTTAAAATTTATTCTAAATTGATATTAATAGGTTCATATGAAAATTAATTCAATAAAAATTGGTCCCTATATTAAAGATACATTATTCTTTTTTAAAAGACTAAATATTAAAAAACCTATTTGGCTCGGTACTTCAATGGGCGGTATTATAGGTATGGTACTTGCCAGTAAATATAAAAATATTTTTAAAGCCCTAATATTAAATGATATCGGGGCATTTATTGATGCTGCTCCTTTAATTAAAATTGGAGGTTATGCTAAAAAAACGGTACTCTTAGATGATTTGGCTAGTGCAAAAGAACATTTAAAACTTATTTATGCCCAAATAGGTATTAAAGATGAAGAAGATTGGGATTATTTAACAAAATATAGCGTAATTTCTACATTTGGCGGAAAATATAAAATGAATTATGATCCTGCTATAACAAAAGGAATGAAAAATGCTAGTAACCAAGAAGATGTTAAACTATGGTCCGTATGGAATAAAATAAAATGTAGAATATTAGTAATTCATGGGATGAAATCTCAAATTTTAACAAAATCTACTGTTAAAAAGATGAAAGAAACAAAAACTTTTGATCTTTATGAAATAAAATATGCCGGTCATGCTCCTTCCCTAATGAATCCTGAAGAAATTAACTATGTCAAATCTTGGTTAGAGAAGAAGTCTTGAGGTCGTTTCGGATACCAAATCGTCATTGAGAGGAGGCATTGTTGCGTGGACCTGTTTACCCGTCATTGCGAGAAGAATTACGTAGTAATTCGACGAAGCAATCTAGTAAAAAATTCTGATTTACAGAATTTTTTTAATTATTTTTACTGGATTGCCACGTCGCTTCGCTCCTCGCAATGACGATTAGATATCCACGCAAGCAATGCTTTGCAAGAATGACATAAGAATCATTTAAATAAACAAACAATAATTATGAAAATTAATACTAAAGTACTAATAATAGGTTCAGGTCCTGCGGGTCTAAGTGCCGCTATTTATACGGCTAGAGCCGCTCTAAAACCAATATTAATTAATGGTATGCAGCCAGGCGGGCAGCTTACAATTACCACCGATGTTGAGAATTATCCTGGATTTGCGGAAACGGTGCAAGGACCTTGGCTTATGGAACAAATGGCTATGCAGGCTAAAAATGTCGGTACAGAAATTATTAGTGATTACGTGGAAAAAGTGGATTTATCAAAAAGACCTTTTAAAGTATTTACCGGAGTTGGGAATGAGTATGAAGCAGAAAGTATAATCATCTGTACCGGTGCGGAAGCAAAATGGCTTGGTATAGCTTCAGAGCAGGAATTTCGTGGTTTTGGTGTTTCGGCATGTGCTACTTGTGATGGTTTCTTTTTTAAGAATCAAGAAATAGTTGTAGTAGGGGGAGGAAATAGTGCAGTAGAAGAAGCTTTATACTTAACCAATCATGCTAGCAAAGTTACTATAATACATAGAAGAGATAGTTTTAGAGCTGAGAAAATATTACAGGATCGATTATTTAAAAACCCTAAAATATCGATAATTTGGGATCATGTAGTAGATGAGATTGTAGGTAGCGATAAACCAAAATCCGTTACCGGAGTTAAAATTCAAAATGTCCACACCAAAGAGATTAGTTTAGTGAATTGTAGCGGTGTATTTATAGCTATCGGGCATGCACCGAATACGGGGCTATTTACCGGACAAATTGCAATGGATGACGATAATTATATCATCACGAAGTCAGGTACAACTAAAACTAGCGTAGAAGGGGTTTTTGCTGCCGGTGACGTTCAGGATAAAATTTATAGACAAGCAGTAACTGCTGCAGGTAGTGGCTGTATGGCTGCTCTTGAGGTAGAGAAATTTTTGAATAAATAATAAAATTCCTAAAAAAAAGACATAATCATATAAAAATTCATTAATTTTTTTTAATAAATTCTTGTATTAAAAATTATAGCAATATAATCTTTCTTTCTAATTTTATAAAATAGAGAGGAATTATGCCTACACAGCACTTAACTTCAGAGAAAAAATGGGAAATTTTTTTAAAAGCTATAGGAGCAGAAATAGGAGTTACAAAGGTAACTGATAATAAAGTTATTTTTAAAACAACTTCTAATGACTTAGAACATTTTCGTACATTATTAGCATCCCCTGATGAATTAAAGAAGAATGTGATACATGCTTTATTTAAGGATAATAAGGAGAATACAGTAGAATCTGAACTATATAGATACTTCAGATATAGAAATAGGAGAGTTATTTTATAAGCTAGTAGATGGTGATCTTATAACAGAGTATGGTTTGTCTAAAATTTTAGAAACAATAAGATTAGAAGCTGAATTTAATAAAGAATTATTAACTGCTGAGATTCAACTCTCTTGTGGAAATCCAATAAAACATAAAATGGATGAATCCAAACTTGAGACACTACAAGCCGTTATAAGTGATGAAAATAAATTATCAAAAATTTTAACAGGTGAAGCAACACCGGCTACAGATTATACCTATCCACCTACTGAATTTTCTAAATTAATATCCCAAATTATTTCTCATAAAGAAAATAATAGCTTAACTTTTACTCTAAATAACGGTGCAGCAATGCAAGCCGTTCAAGCTTATAAAATTGACGGTAAACCACCTATTATCGCTTCTAATTTGGACGGCAGATTTATCCTTGATAAGCAATATTTATTAAAATATTTATTTCCGATATTTAACGGTTTTGTCTGGCAGGAAAACGGTAAATTTCCTATTATGTTTTCTTCTAAAGACCCGGAATATCTAAATACTAATAATAATCATGAAATTACTTTATTAATAGATATTAGCGGTAGTATGAAATATACTTTTAGTGATTATAAAAGTAATATACAAAAGATACTAGCTAAATTAGTTGAGATCCCTAATTGGAAAATTAATATAGTTTCATTTAATGATCAATCTAGCATGGAATCTTTTTCTGATAAGGAAAACTCTCTTGAAGATATTAAGAAATATGTAGAAAATTTAAATGCTGATGGATATACAAGATTATACGGTACCGTCAAAGATGCTTTAGAATTATTGAAAGAAAAAATAGATATACATTCTACTATTATAGTATTTACTGATGGAAAGAACGAAGGAACTGACTGTAATACAACACAACAAGAGGTTATAGATTCTGCAATCTCTGTAATACAAAACCCTCAGTTTAATATGTATGCGGTAGGATTTGGTGAGAACTACAATAAAGAATTTTTTGAAGAAATTGCAATGCGTGGAGGATTTACTCATATTAGTTTAAGAGATCCGAGTGGTATGAAACAGCTTGAACAATATATTGACAATATTGAGCAAAAGGTGGTTATTTGGAAAATATTAGGAGAACAATTAAATTTGATAACACGAGTACAAGAAGGTGATGTTTTTATTGGAGATAAAGTAGATACCGATAAAGAAATTACGTTCTCTAAAGACGGTCAACAATTCACGATTGGAGTAGAGGAGTTTGATGCAAATATTGCCGGCGTAGTAAGAAGTTGTTACGATGAAGTAGCTTAATTGTTAGAGTGTCATACCGTGGCTTGTCCACGGTATCCAGAAAAATAACTAAAAATACTAATAATATTAGTATTTTTAACTGGATTCCGTGAATAAATCACGGAATGACAGCGGTGGAATTGATCCACGCCCAACACCTACTCGCAATGACGGCTTAGTATCCAAGCAGACAATGAGGAATTTATGAACTTACTTAAAAATATTACGGGAAAGAATTATATAAACGGTGAATTTATAGAGTTCGGGAAGCAAATATCCGTTATTAATCCTTCGACCTTAAAAGAAATTGCTACAGTTCCAAATTTAGGATTATCTAAGATTAATTCAGCAATTAATAATACGGTGCAAACTTTTTCTTCATGGTCACAAAGTTCGTTTGAAGAAAGAATAGCGATTCTTAGAAAATGGTATAATTTAGTAATCGAAAATATTGATGAATTAAGCCATATATTAACTCTAGAGCAGGGTAAGGTACTCTCTGAATCCAAAAAAGAAATTCTATACGGAGCATCTTTTATTGATTGGTATACATATGTTATACATAATATTCACGGGACCATTAAACCGGGCAGTAGTAAAGCTCATAAAATTGTTACGCAATATGAGCCGGTTGGACCGTCTGCGGCTATAACTCCTTGGAATTTTCCAAATGCAATGATTACTCGTAAGGTAGTGCCTGCAATAGCTGCAGGCTGCAGCGTTATATTAAAACCGTCAAGTCTTACGCCTCTATCAGCTTTAATACTTGCGAAATTTGCAAGCGATGCCGGTTTGCCAGCCGGAGTATTTAACGTGATTACCGGTGATTCGGATGTTATAGGTAAGTCTTTTTGTGAAGATTTTAGGCTTCGGAAATTATCATTTACCGGTTCTACAAATGTCGGTAAAATTCTATATCAAAATGCCGCAAATACTCTAAAACGTTTATCTTTGGAACTTGGCGGCAATGCTCCTTTCATTATAACGGCAGATAATGAGTTGGAAAAAGTAGCAAGCGATTTGGTAGTTGCTAAAACTAGAAATAGCGGGCAGTCTTGTACTTCACCCAATAGGATATTTATAGAAGAATCTATATATGAAAAATTTATAGAAATTCTAAAGGCTAAATTTACTAAGCTTAAATCTGGTGACGGATTTGATAAAGCATCAGATATAGGTCCGTTAATTAACTCTGCTGCCATAGAAAAAATACAAAAGCTACTTGCTGATGCACAAAATAAAGGAGCTAAATTAATTTGCGGCGGTAAAGCTGTTGATAATTTTATTGAGCCTACTATTATTATTGACTGTTTGGATAATATGGATATCTTTAGAACAGAAATATTCGGTCCAGTGGTTGCGTGCTATAAATTTAAAGATTTGGATGAAGTAATAGAACGTGCAAATAATACCGAATACGGCTTGCAAGGATATGTATATTCAAATAATATACCTGTGGCACAAATGATAGCGTCTAAGCTTGATTTTGGTATGGTATCAATTAACGACCCGTTACCTGCAAATGCAAAAGCACCTTTTGCAGGGCGTAAAGCTTCAGGCTTTGGAGTTGAAGGCTCATTTGAAGGGATATTTGAATATCTAAATACTAAATATATAAATTTACAGAATATAATATAATAAATATGCACATATTTAGCGATGTTACGTCTGAATTAAAAGAGCAAATAGAAAGCATTATATCTATTATTTATGATCACAATGGCTCATTAAGTAATGAGTTAAATCAAATATTAGAAAAAAATGTATCATTACCGATGGAGTATTTTTATCCTATAACAAACCTAATAAAAATATTTAGTAATGCTGATATTAAACTACCTCTAGATCTTTGTCGTACTTTAAGTACAGTACTACAAAATTTTTATAATGATCATTATGAGGAAATTGTAGGAGAAGAAGAGCCGGATAGTGATTTTGAAAACTTCACGGAAGATGATAATAACTTAAACAATATTGATATTCTAGGGGTGGATGAATAATAACACTCTAAAAATCTCAATAGTTTTACCGGTTTATAATAGAGAGAAGCTATTACCTTTTGCTATTGAGAGCTGCCTTAATCAAAGCTTTAAAGACTTTGAGCTTATTATTATTGATGATTGCTCAAAAGATAGTAGCGTTATAGTAGCTAGGAAATATGCAGAGCAGGATTCACGTATTAAAGTAATAGTAAATGAGAGCAATAAAAGATTACCGGCAAGTTTGAATGTGGCTTTTAAAGAGGCCAAGGGAGAGTATTTTACTTGGACTTCAGATGATAATCTTTTCCATGAAAATGCTTTAGAAAAAATGGTTAAGACACTTGATAATTCACCTGAGATAGGGCTTGTATATACTGATTATACTTTAATCGATGAGCAAGGTAGTATAGGTGCAAGACTTTATCAAGAACCGCCTGAGTTTTTACCGATTAGAGATTGTGTCGGTGCATGTTTCTTATATAGAGCCGATTTAGCAAGACAAATAGGGGGATATAATGAAAATATGCAGTTGGTGGATGATTATGAATATTGGCTTCGTTTTGGACTTGTTACGAAATTTGCTCATATACCGGAATCTTTATATTTCTACCGAGTACATGATCAAAGCTTAACAATAGAGCGTAAAATAGAAGCAAAACAGGCCAAAAGAGCTTTAAAAGAATTATTCAAAGATAAATATATTATTCCTGCTGAGATTAAACCTATAAATGATTTATATAATTGGTTTATTGAAGATAGAAATTTAAGCTCTTATTTTAGGTTATTTAAAATAATTATTTGTAGTCCGATAATTACTATTTCTTATATTATTAAAAATCTGAAAAGAATCAGGTGATGCTTTAGAATAGTGTCATACCGTGGCTTGACCACGGTATCCAGTAAAAAACCTAAAGTAGCTAGTATTAATTATTTTGTGGATACCGTGGTCAAGCCACGGTATGACAGGTACAATGCAAAATCAAGATTTCATACATACATTAAATCCACAACAGCAAAAAGCAGTTCTTCATACTGAAGGACCGCTTTTATTGCTTGCAGGTGCAGGGACAGGTAAAACAAAAGTACTTACCTCAAGAATAGCTAATATTATTCACCAAAATTTAGCCTCACCTCAAAATATTCTAGCCGTTACTTTTACTAATAAAGCTGCTAAAGAAATGGCTGAAAGAGTTAACAGTCTAATTAATTGCTACGGTCTTAATATAGGCACTTTCCACTCAATGGCAGCTAGGATATTACGTGACCAAATTGAGCATTTAAATCTTGGTTTAAATAATAGATTTACTATTATTAGTCATGATGATCAATTAAAACTAGTTAAAGATATAGTAAAACTAAAAGATATTGATACTAAAAAATATGCTCCTAAATTAATACATATCATAATTTCGAGATGGAAAGATCAAGGATTATTACCAAGTAAACTATCAGCATCAGATACTAATTTACCGTTACAGAGGGTGGCAAAACTTGTATATGAAGAATATCAGAAAAATTTACTTATTTCTAATGTTTTAGATTTTGGAGATTTGCTACTTTATAATAATGAGCTTTTTATTAAAAATCCTGAAATATTAAGATATTACCAGGAAAAATATCGATATATTTTAATCGATGAATATCAAGACACTAACGTTGTCCAGTATTTATGGGCAAGAATGCTCGCAAGTTTATATAAAAATATTTGCTGTGTAGGGGATGATGATCAATCTATCTATGGTTGGCGAGGAGCGGAAGTCGGTAATATATTACGTTTTGAAAAAGATTTTGCAGGTGCAACGATTATTAAATTAGAGCAGAATTATAGATCAACTTTGCCAATACTTGCTGCTGCTTCCAATGTTATTAATAATAATAAAAACCGTCACGGTAAAACGTTATGGACGGATAGGGAAAGCGGTGAAAAGATAAAAATTATCTCTTGTTGGAGTGATAAAGAAGAAGCAAGATATATAGCCGGCGAAATAGATAAATTAGTGAGAGAAGACCGATATAATGCCGGCAATATTGCAATATTAGTACGAGCCGGATTTCAAACAAGAAGTTTTGAGGAAGCGTTTATAAATAGTGCGATGCCTTATAAAATTATAGGCGGTTTACGGTTCTATGAACGTATGGAAATAAGAGACGTGCTTGCTTATATCCGTATATCTTTAAATCAAAATGACAATCTAGCACTTGAGCGTATTATAAATGTGCCGAAAAGGGCAATAGGTGCCGCTAGCTTAAATAAAATTAGAGTCTATGCACTTGAGCGAAATATTTCTAATTTCGCAGCCATTAAAGAAATGTTAGAAATGGGCGAGATTAAAGCAAAATCATATGAAACTCTAAAAGATTTGGTTACTAAAATCGATAATTGGCACGAAAGATTTAGTATAGATGCTCCAATAAACGTGGTTAAAGCAATACTTGATGATTCCGGTTACCTTGAAATGCTTCAAGAAGAAAAAACCGAAGAAGCATTCGGTAGAATCGAAAATATTAACGAAATGCTTAGAGCTATTGCTGAATTTAACGATATTCACGATTTTATCGAACATTCAAGCTTAGTTATGGAAAATGAAGTGCTTGAAACCAATTACGGTGGCTCTGTTACTATAATGACCCTGCATGCAGCTAAAGGGCTTGAGTTTGACGTGGTGTTTTTACCGGGTTGGGAAGAGGGGGTGTTTCCGTCTCAAAGATCTCTAGACGAAGATGGTGAAAAAGGCTTAGAAGAAGAACGCCGCATTGCTTATGTCGGCATTACGAGAGCTAAAAAAGACCTTTACATTACTCATGCGGAAAGCCGAAAAATATTTTATGAAATAGTCCGTTCTTACCCTTCAAGGTTTATAACCGAAATCCCTGACGAGATTACAATCAAAACCTCTTCTATAAAAAAATACAATTCTTTTTATAAGTTTTAATTAATTTTCATTCATAAATTTTAAAATGGTTTGCATTCTTTAACTAATTATTATCTAATTTAATTAATAATAATTAATAGAGGGAGTAATATGCCAAGTGCCAACGAAATAATGTCGGGTCTAACTTCAGTAATTAGTGCTGTAGATACATATAGTAGTAGAATAGCTGAAAGCAATCCTGTAAATAAAATTCTAACAAGCTATGATGCATATCTTGGAGCGGTAGCACAAGGAAAAGAAGGAATCAGAAATTATTTACCTTCAGAAGGAATTGATTCATTAACAAATGATATTAATAAGCAATTTGAAGCTTGTGTAAAATTGGAAGGTTCGCCGCTAAAACAAGCTAAAATGAGATTTGCAGCCGCAAATTTAGAAGCTTCTTTAAAAGGTTTTGAGCTGCCTCTAGAAAAGAATACAGCATTTGATAATTTGTCTTATGCCGGGTTAGAGGAAAAAGAAGTTTTAGAGAAAGCCATACCCGCAGTAAAAGAAGCTATAATTAAATTAAACGGTGAAACTGTTTCTAGAGAAAAATATGCTGAAGCAGTTATCAATGAAGCTTTGAATAATTTGAAAAAAGATCCAAAAATTTCTGCTGAATTACTTAAAAAATATGAGAATTTTATTACCCAAGGCGATAAAAGTAAGAAGTTTGTTAATGGAGAATTTCAGCCGGCAGTAATTCCGGGAAAAACTGATCAACTTGCGGAAGAAGCTATTAAAGCTGCTAATAAAGCTAAAGAAGCAATGAATAAAAATGTGATAGAAGCAGAACAAGTGACTATAGAAAATCCATATGCAGTTATAGATAATAAATTGAATACTAATGATAGTAAACTTGCAAATGATAATTTAAAAATTAAAATTGAACAGTATTTTGCCCCATTACTTGAGAGCAATAATCCTGCACTTGTTAACGGTACTAAAAAAGTATTATCAGAGCTAAATCCTGGATATTTAACTGAACACGGATGGGGAGAAAGTATAGCATTAGAATTACAAAGAGTAGCTAAACCTAAGCTATGGCAAAGAATAGTAGCAGTTTTTACCGGTACGGATTATGCTCAAAAAAATATAGATAAAGCAGTCGCTAACTTTAAAGAAAGTAATAGTCGACATATATATATGAAAAATTTGCCGGAAGAACTAAAAAAGGAAGAACAAGCACCAAATAAAGAAATCAATATCGTAACAGCAAAAAAAGAGCAAGGTAAAGAGCAAAATAAAACAATATCCCAAAGCTATGAGTCTTCTATATCAACCCCTATATCCCATGTTGATAAGCTTAATAAAAGTAAAGAGAGTGGGCAACAGTCAGGGCATAGTAAATAATGATTTATATGATAATATAGTTGCGAATTTTTAAGAAGTTTGATAATTTGGTTCTCATTATATCAAATAACTTAATAATGAGTATTATATGGCAGAAATTATAACTAATATAAATGATACTATTGAAAAAATTAAAAAAAACGAGGAAGTAACTGAGATATCGGCTGCAGTAAAAGGTAAAATAGGTGATATAAAAAACGTAGATAGTAGATTAGATACTTTGAATAAAAATATTGTTACTCTAGACCCTATTCAACAATATTTACAATCTGAAGAATATATCACTAGTACGCTTGAAGTACTTGCCAGTAAAATTATTAGTGAAGTTGTAGAAAATAAAGATATACAAAAATTAGTAGATAATTTGCATATCAATTTAGGACAAGATACAAAACTAATACCTAGTGCAGCAGATAAGTTAAAGTTTGATGTTGCAAGGGCTGAAGCAGCACTTAAGGGCTTTGTACTTCCTCTAAATAAAGGAGGACCTTTTGATGAATTATCATTTATGGGTATAGAAAATGAAGAAGAAATCTTTGCCAATCCTATAAGAGCAACTAAAGAAGCATTAATAGCCGTAAGCGGAAATTCTATACCTAAAGAGCAATATGCACAGGCTGTAAAAGATAAAGCTATAGAAATCTTAAAACAAGATCCTAAAAACACTCCGGAAAAACTTGAGAAATATGAAAAATTTATTATTCAAGGAGATAAAAATCAAAAATTTAATGAAGATAGTAAGCAGTTTATCCCAAGAGTAAATCAATTATCTCAAGCGGAATTTAAGGAATTACAAAACGCAGCCACTTATACGGTTCAGCAAATTAGTAATAGATTAGAAAAAAATAATAAAATTAGTAAGCAATTAGAACAAACTATTATGCTTACTAACTCATCAGGTATAAAGAATCCTGAAATAATAATAAGGGAATTAAATAAGTTAGATTCTACTTATCTAACTGAAAATAGTACTAAAATAGCCACTGAATTAAAAGATATTAATGATAGAGGTACTTCTTTATGGGAAAAATTTAAATCAATTTTTACAGGGAAAGATTATTTAGGACAAAGATTAGAAAAAGTTGTAAATGAATATATGATTAAAAGTGATGAGTATGTAGTAAAAGAAATTAATAATAAAATCTTTTCAAATGCTTTAACAAATCCTGAAATTGCTGAAGGTCTAACAAAATTTTTGAATGAAAATAAAGATAAAGCAGCAACTAATCCTGAATTTAAAAATTTAATTCCTAGTACGGGTGAGCCTATTATAGTTCAACCGCAACAAGTTAATAATTTTAATTTAGCGGAACTCAGAAAAATCAATCCAATATCATTTGATAAAACCATATTTGAAGATTTAATAAAACTAAGAAGTTCTAATATAAAACCTCCGCAAACTACTCCTAATACTTCTACTAAAAATCAAGAAGCAGTAAGAAGTAAGGGTTAAATTTTAATATGCGTTACATGTCATCCCCGCAAAAGTGGGGCGTTGTTGCATGGCTTGGTTTTTGTGTTGTCATCCCGTGATTTATTCACGGGATCCAGTTAAAAATACTAATATTATTAGTATTTTTAGTTGTTTTACTGGATACCGTGGACAAGCCACGGTATGACATCCAGTACGTTTTTCAAGCCATGCAACAACACTCAAAGCCTTTTGCAATAACAATATTTACCTTTAGTTAGGAATGGTTGGCGGAACGGTTAAATATTCCTCCTTCCATAGCTCGTTATAAAGAATAGGGTCGATATTACCGCCTGAGATTAGTACTAGTAATTTTTGAGGTTTGGATTGTGTTTTTAACCAATTTACCACTGAAACCATATTTATACTACTTGACGGCTCGCATATAACTTTAAGTAAATGAGTAAGCCACGCCGTCCAGTAATATATTTCATATTCTTCTGCTAAATAAAAATGATCAAGTTTTTTCAGATATTCAAATGTACGAGCTGATACACTCAAGGTTTTAAGACCGTCTGCGATGGTAGTCGGTGCATCATCAAATCTATATATTGAGCCGTTTTTAACTGATAAATAAGCATCATTCGCCGTAAGAGGCTCTGAACCTATTAACAAGCTTGTAGGTGATATTAATTCCTTGGCAAGATATGAGCCGGAAATTAAACCGCCGCCGCCGCAAGAGGCAAAAATAGCATCAGGACTAAAGCCTAGCTGCTGTAATGCTTCATAGCATAACGTGCCTGCTCCTGCTATTGTAGAATCACTATCGGAAGGATGTATATAGTAAAATCCTTGCTTTTCATCTTCTTTTGCTTTTTCTTCCGCTTCTTGTCTAGTATTTGTATATATAACTTCACCGCCGTAATAAAGGGCTGCTTGCTGTTTTACTTTTGAAGTATTTAACGGTAAATAAATCCTTGTTTTAATACCGAATAATTTACTTGCATAAGCAAGACCAATCCCATGGTTACCCGTACTATAACCGACTATTTTATCAGGTAACTTTCTTTGCTCTTTTAATTCCAATAAATGATTTAACACTCCTCTAACTTTGAATGCACCGGTTTTTTGTAATGATTCAACCTTAAAAAAAATCTCATGACCGAGCATCTCATTTAAGCTTTCAGAGTGAACGATCGGAGTTAAATGTAGATATTGTTTTATTCTATTATGTGCAGTAGCTACATTTTGAGAAGATTGTAGTAATAAATTCATAAATATAATTAATAAAGATGGCTTGAAATCGCATTTATACTATATTATATAGTTAATAATTAGAAATTTTAAAAGGTTTTAATTGATGAATAAAAAATCCCTGCCGCTTATGGCATTACGAGATATGGTAGTATTCCCGGGAGTAATTGCTCCTATTTTTGTGGGTAGGCAAAAATCTCTGCAAGCACTCTCTCATACTACCCTTTCCGAGGAAGATAATAGTAAATATATTTTAGTAACTTTACAGAAAAAATTTGATCAAGAAAACCCTAGTAAACACGAACTTTATAACACAGCTATACTTGCCAAGATTATCCAAATAGTGAAGTTGCCTAATAATACGGCAAAAATCTTAATAGAAGCAGTAGCAAGAGTAAAGCTAAGCAATATCAAAGGTGAAAAAGCTTTTGAAGCAAATTATGAAATTATTCCGGATGAGGAAATATTTGACGTTAATAACATGCGTTCATTAGTGGATAATGCAGTACAATTATTTAGTAAATATGCGATTAATGATAAGAAAGTTAATGCGGAAATTATTGAAACTATCAATAAAGAAATAAGTAATAGCACTAATTTTATAAATATTATAAATATATTAGCTTCACATCTGATAACTTCACTTGAGGCAAAGCAGCATTTATTAGAAGAAACTAGTCCTTTTAAGCGTATCACTACGGTTATTAGTACGCTTACTTCCAATATAGTAAATTCAGAAACCGAGCAGGCATTGCAGCAAAGAGTAAGAAAGCAAATCGAAAAAACGCAGCGTGATTATTATCTGCACGAACAAATGAAAGCTATTCAAAAGGAGCTTGATGAAGATAAATCAGAACTTGCCGATATCGAGAAAAAAATTAAAAGTTTAAAATTATCTAAAGAAGCTAAAGAGAAAGCAGAATCAGAGCTTAAAAAACTCCGTAGTATGAATCAAATGTCGGCAGAGTCGGGAGTGACGCGTAATTATCTTGAGACTTTGCTAAGTTTGCCTTGGGGTAAATACGATAATAGTAAAATAGATATTAACCAAGCGGAGAAAATTTTAAATCGTGACCATTTTGGACTCGAAAAAGTTAAAGAACGAATTATAGAATATTTAGCGGTATTACAGCGTTCAAGTAAAATTAGAGGACCTATATTATGTTTAATCGGTCCGCCAGGGGTCGGTAAAACTTCGTTAGTCAAATCTATTGCCGAAGGAATGGGCAGAAAATATACTAAATTTGCTCTCGGTGGTGTTAGAGACGAAGCAGAAATCAGAGGGCATAGAAAAACTTACCTTGGATCAATGCCCGGTAAAATTTTAGGTCAACTTAAGAAAGTTAAGACTAGTAATCCTGTAATGCTGCTTGATGAAATCGATAAAATGAGTTCTGACTTTAGAGGTGATCCGGCATCTGCTTTACTTGAGGTATTAGATCCTGAGCAGAATAGTCACTTTGTTGATCATTATCTAGAAGTGGAATATGATCTATCAAATGTAATATTTATTGCTACTGCTAACTCTCATGATTTACCTAGAGCTTTAAGTGATAGAATGGAGAAAATATATATTTCCGGTTATGTAGAGGAAGAAAAGCTCCAAATCGCCAAAAATTATTTAGTGCCGAAACAATTTAAAGCACATAAAATCAAAAAAGATGAAATTACTATATCCGAAGCAGCAATTTTAGATTTAATTAGATATTATACCAAGGAATCAGGTGTAAGAGCTTTAGAACGTGAAATAGGAGCGTTAACTAGAAAAGCATTAAAGCAAATTTTAGCAGATAAAAGTGTTAAGCATATTGCCATAGATAGTAATAATCTTGAAGAATTTTTAGGGGCTAAAAAATATAATTTCGGACTTGCCGAAAAAGAAGATCAAGTAGGAAGTACCACAGGGCTTGCTTATACTGAAGTAGGAGGAGAGCTTTTAACTATAGAGGCTTTAGCATTTCCAGGGAAGGGTGAAATAAAGACCACCGGAAAGCTCGGTGATGTTATGAAAGAATCGGCAATGGCTGCCTATAGTTGTTTTAGAAGCAGAGCAACAAATTTTGGATTAAAATACGACAATTATAAAGATTTTGATATTCACATTCACGTACCAGCCGGAGCTATTCCAAAAGATGGACCGTCTGCCGGTTGTGCTTTGTTTACTACTATTGTTTCGTTAATGACTAAAATACCCGTACACCGCACTGTAGCAATGACCGGTGAAATTACTTTAAGAGGAAATGTTTTACCTATCGGTGGTCTTAAAGAGAAGTTACTTGCTGCGAGTAGGGGAGGGATTAAAACCGTATTAATTCCTGAGGAGAATGTTAAAGACTTAAAAGATATACCGCCGAATATAAAAGAAAGCCTAGAAATTATATCCGTGTCAAACATAGACCAAGTACTTAAGCATGCTTTGGTAGAAACGCCGATAAATAAATAGAGTCGGTCATACGACTTATAGTACCGGATAATTTTTAAAAAGCCCTCAATGTCATCTCGCAAGCTTGTAGTGGTATCTTAGGATACAGCCTGCGGTATGAGATCCCGTGGTCAAACCGGCGTTGTTGCATGGCTCGGTTTTTTTGTTGTCATCCCGTGATTTATTCCATAGTACCGGACAGTTTTTAAAAAACTCTCAATGTCATCCCTGCGAAAGCAGGGATCCAGGCTAAAAAATCTTTAATTTTAAAGATTTTTTATTATATAGTTTTTGTAAAGTAAAGCTTTTAAAAAAAGCTTTACTTTACTGGATTCCCGCCTATGCGGGAATGACATAGAATAAAAATCGTCCGGTACTATAGATTTATTCACGGGATCCAGTTAAAAATACTAATAATATTAGTATTTTTAGTTGTTTTACTGGATACCGTGGACAAGCCACGGTATGACACCGAGCGGGTTTTTTGAGCCATGCAACAAAGCCGGTTAAGCCACGGGATGACAAAGCAAAGTACTGGATTCCTGCTTTCGCAGGAATGACATTGGTATCCACGCGGGCAATGCTTTCTCGCAATTACGGAAAAACCGAGCCATGCAATAGCACCGCAATCTTTCGACTGTGGTTCAATCCATAAAATTTATTACTTTCTTATAAATAATCCCAAAAATCTATTGTTGTAAAAAAGTTGCTACAAATTATTAATCATTACTAATTATTAATTAAAATTAACTTTATCTATATAAAATATATTAATATTTTTTAACTAATTACTAATATTTTTTAAAAAATAATTAATGTATTGGGGTTAATATTAATGAAAAAATCAAAAATATTAAGAAAATTTTTAGCAACAGCATCACTGTGTGGAACATTATTTACTAGCTCTAATGCTGCAGGAGCAACAATTCCTAATCTTGGTAGTGTAAGCTTGAGTACCGGTACCGGTCTTGTAGGAGGAGTATTTAATAACGGCGATATTATTCAAATAGCGGTTGGAGGGCTTGGAATTAAAATATCGGCAGATAAAGCAAATGCTGTTGTTGGCGGGATAAATACATTAATAGCACTACCTGCTTTTGGTGGGGTTGAGGTAAGTCAAAATTATCAATAGGTCCTCTTAGTGCAACAGTAGGGCTTACTCCTAATTTCGGTCCTCTTAAATTTATTAATAATAATGTTACCTCAATTATTACCGGAGTCGGTACTCAAACATTTAGTAATATAGATTTTGCCGGTAAGAATTCTACTTTACAAATTAATAACGGTTTAAATATTACAACTCAGATAGATAATACGGTAGCCGGAAATAACGGTATAATAACTTTTGCAGGGACAGGGACTATATCAAATAATATAGGCTTAACTAATTCTCTTTCTCAAATAAATGTAGGAAACGGGGAAGCACAGATTTATATGCCTGGAGCAGGTAATAGCATAATTAATGCTGCAAATATAAATCTTACTAACAATAACTCTATACTTACTCTTTTTGACGGTAATGTAACGACGTTAACAGGTAATATAAATAATACTACCGGAGTTGACGGTCAAGGGATACTAAATCTAGCTCATGATTTGGCCAGTGATAATATAATAACAGGCGATATAGGTAATATAGGCTCATTAGCCGCAGTAAATGTTTTACTTGGGTCGGCAACACTTAATTCTACAATATTAAAAGCTACTAATATTAATTTACAAAGTAATACATCCGTACTTAATTTAGATGACGACATAATTGTTACGGGTAATATAAATGGTGCTAACGGAGTAAACGGTACATTAAATTTTATAGGGAATGCTACGCTTAACGGAAATATAAATAATTTAAATATACTTCAGTGTAGCGGAGGTAACGGTAAGATTCTTGATTTACAAGGTAATACCACGGTAAATAGTCTCATTTTTGCAGATAGTGCAGCAGCTTCAGGGACTATAAGCGTTAACGGTCTATTAGATGTAGGAGGTATTACTTTTAATAATAGTAATGCTAGCGGCGGTACTTTAATAATAAATACCGAAAATACAATCAATGTTGCATTATTAAACGCTATAAAAGCAAAAATACAAATAAATGCTAATTTAACAATTAACGATCCAAGTGCCGGCGATATAGGTGATATTATGAATAGCGGATAATACGACATATACAATAGATGCAGCAAATGGGAATGTAAATTTGCTAAATAACGGTGCTAAGATAATATTTGAAGGACCAAATTCAGAATTAGATTTAGTGAATACTAGTAACATAAATGATAGGCAATTTACCTTATATAATAATTTAAACAAATCTGGCAATGATGAATATGGAATAGTGAGAATAGGAGCAACCACAAAAGACCTAACTATAGCAAATAACGGTGGTCCTTATACTATAGGACAAGATAATACGCATCGCCTTAAGGAGTTTATAGTAGACGGAGCAGGCAATATCGTAGTGGATAATACGGTGTTTACGAAGTTACTGAGCATGAACAGTACGGGGCAGGTAACATTTAATCAAGCTTTAGATTTAGGTGCAGGCGGTAATATTGCTTTTGGAGCAGACGGTACTCTAGTAGTAAACGGTGTAACCGGTTCAGTTACGACTTCTGCAAATAATCAAGGAACACTGGCAATACAAAGCGGTAATGTTACCGGTACGATTGGAGCTAACGGCAGCAGCTTAAAACTTGTAAATATCGGAGCAAATCCCGTTACGTTCTCAGATAACGTATTTGCTCCTGTAGCTTTAAATAATAATGGTTCTACCCTAACTTTAGCAGATGGAGTTACGCTAACCGGAGTAGTAACCACTACTGCAGGCGATGGTAGTGGTAATTTAATATTTGCAGGTGGCGGAACGGTAACAGGTAGCGTAGGAGCAAATGGAGCAGCATTAGAAGAAGTAATATTCAACGGTGTAGATAATATAGGCGGTACAGCTAATGCCACAACTTTTACTGTAGCAAATAATGCAGCAAATGCTACAGTTAAGGGATTAATAACTGGTAATATAAACTATGATGCAGCCGGTACAGTAACGGCTACTAAAGGACTTACAGGAAATATTGATTTTAAAGGTATTAACGGAACATTTAATTTAGAAAACGGTAATGTAATTACCGGAGCAGTACTTAGCACCGGCGGTATAGGCGGTACATTGAATTTTATAGGTGACGGGAATGTAACGGGGAATATAGGTACGGATGCTGCAAATAGCCCTGCTAATATAAATATCCAAGGCGATAATACAAAAAACGTAACTATAGCAAATGATATATTTGTAGGTAATATTAACTTTACAAACGGTGGAGTATTACAGCTTGGCGGGAATCTAACCACCCCTAATATTGATTTCGGAGCAAACGGCGGTACTTTAGAATTTAACGGTAATAATACATATAACTTAAATGCTGTTATAGCAAACGGACAAAACGGTATATTAAACGTTTTCACTACCTTGAAATCTACTGAGGCAAGTATCGGTACGGTTAAAACGATTAATATAGGACAAGTAGGAACTCCACAAAACTTTACCGTTCAAGTTAATAATGGAAATTTAGCTCTTTTAAGTAGCCCAAATAGTAGCATTAATTTTGGTGATGCAGATTCACAATTAACATTAACCGCTCCCGTAGATCAAACTATTACTTTTGCTAATAGTTTAAAAGGTATAGCAAATGGCGGCGGTATTGTTACTTTAGACGGTAACGGTAATAATTTAACCGTAAGCGGCAATAACGGAGCAACACTCGGTAGTAAAGGTAATGAATTAGCTAGCTTAAATATTCTAGGAAAAGTTACGATTACTAATAATTTAGATGTCCAAAATACTCAGCAGTTAAATATAAAAAACGGTGCGATATTTACTGATCAAAGCCTAACATCAGCTGAAATCGCAAAGATAAATATCGGTGAAGTGGCCGGCAGTGCTACTTATGCTTTAGATGCTATAAACGGTGATTTTGACTTAAATACCGGCGGTATGGTATTTGAACATCAAGATTCAGCATTAGAACTTAAAAATAGTTCAAATGCTAATGACCGTACTATAACATTAACAGCTGCTTTAGATCCCGGTAATGATCAATTCGGTATAGTTGAGCTAACCACTAATACTCAAAAGCTAACTATTGATAATGGCGGTAATGCGGCTTATACGCTCGGTACTGTAAACCACAGGCTAAAACAATTAACTTTTTCTAGTACCGGTAATGGTGCTATAGCTTTAAACGTAGGAATCAATGTTGAAAATATCGCTTTGAATGTTAATGCAAATGTTCTTTTTAACAAGAATACAACATATACGGCAACAGGCAATATAAACGGTAATGTAGATTTCCAAGGTAATGCAGGGGTAATAAATCTTAATGACGGTATAAAAATTGATGGTATCGTTACAAGTACCGGTAATGTGAACGGTACATTAAATTGGGGCGGAGCAGGCGAAGTTACCGGTTTAATCACTAATATAGCAATGCTGAAAGCAGGAGCAGGTGATGTAGCACTTTCTGCCGGCGGTAATTATTCTATTACCGAAATTCAAGGTAACGGTAATAATGATTTAACCTTTGCTGCTAATTCAAACTTAACCGGCGGTATTAATACTAGCGGTGGACAGGCGGTAAATTTAGTCTTTACTAACGGCGGTAGCGTTAGCGGTTCTGTCGGTTCAAATGCAGCAGTCGGTGATATTATGATACAAGCAGGGGCGGTAAATTTCGGCAGTACAGTTAAAAGCGGTAATGTTATTATATCGAACGGTGCTACGATGCAGGTTAATAATAACGTAACTGCTACTGATATCTCAGGCGAGAATGCTAATCAAGGTACTTTAAAGCTAAACAATCCTGCACCTATTAATATAACCGGTACGGTTGGTAATAATAATAGCTTAAGTACGGTGGAAGTTGCAAATAATGATGCTACCGTTACGGGCGGGCTAAAAGTACAAAATATTAACTTCTCAAATGCCGCTCAAGCAGCTACTTTAACTTTAGGTGCAGTAGCACAAGTTACTAATATTACTACGGCAGGAAATAATATCCACACTTTAGCGGTAACGGATTTTGATACCGGTAACGGTGTTATCGGAGCTGCAAATAACAGATTAAAAGCGATAGAATTAACGGGCAATGGCACAGTTACGGTTAATACTAAGAATTTCTTTTCAGGGATTACTAGCACAAATAACGGACAAGGTAATGTAAAGCTAAATATAGACGGTGGTATTGCTTATGATTTAGGTAGCAATCTAGGTAGTTTAGCAAGTGTACAAGTTAGTGGAAATAGTACGGTTAAAGGTGATGTATATTCTAAAGATATTAATATAGACGCAGGTAAAACTATAGATTTTGATAGAGGTAATAATAACACGAATCCAAAAAATTTAGCCGTACCTGGGGCTATAGTAGATTTAGACGTGTTACCTCGTTCTCTCTCACTATTTACTTACTTAACCGATATTAAATCAGATAATTTAAATTTTGCAGATGCTACGGCCACGGCAAATTTCAAAGATGCAGTTTTAATAGATGCACCTATTGATAACGGCGGTACTTTAAAATTCAATGAAAATGTTTGGTTAAAACAAGAAATTAAAAATGCAGAAAGCATAGAAATTGCTGCTAATAAATTCATGTTACTTGAGAAAAATATTAAAGCAGGCACTTTAATTGCTGATGAAGCAAATTTAGTATTGTTAAATAATTTAGAAATGAACACTAATTTGAATGTTAGAGACGTTGTATTAGATGTTGCTACTTATGAACTAAAATATACAGGAAATGTTATACATAACGGGTTGCTTACTATTATTACTCATTTTGATACGGCATTACAAAAAGGCGGTCATATATTAGTCGGTAACGGTGCTAATGTTGATATGTCCGGTTTAGATAATTTAATAGTTAAAATTAAATCACGATCTGATATTACTAAAATTACCTCAAATACTAAACACCAAGTAATAAGCCTTGAAGCGGGTGCAACATTTACTCCTGCACCTCAAGCTAAAGTCACTATTGATGCAAGCGGTGAACAAAACAGATTTGTAAAATGGGTCAGTGATCCAAACGGTCTTGTATTACTTGCAAATACCGATAACGGAGGCGGAGAAAGTGGCAACGGAGGAGGTGGCTCCGGTGGAGGCGATAACTCCGGAGGCGGTGGTGCCGTCCCTATTTTTGATCCATCTCCTATCCTAGATGATACTAAAAACAGTCCAGTAGCTTCCGGTATTGCAAATCAGTTGGTTAATAATATTAAGGGTTTTGGCAATAATACTGATGCAGGTAAATTATTTAACGATTTAGGTTTTATGTCGCCGAGTAGAGTTTCTGAGACCTTAGATAGACTTGGTCACAGGACAAATACTAATGGAATTAACGAAGGAGTGGGAGAGTTTAACGGTATAGAGATTGAGGATTTATTAACCGATATAGCAATAAATATGGATAACCTTACTTCTGAAGGGATTGGCAATAGGTTAGAAGAATTAGGTGATGAAAATACTTTAAGCGGTCTAAATGAGCCGAATTCTAATCAGAATCGAAGAAGACGTACTACTACTAATCAGGCAGCAGTTGCGGCAGGTGATGAAGATAATATCGGGACAGGCATTTGGGGCATACCATTCTATGGCAAAGCAACGCAAAAATCTAAAAACGGTTCAAGTGGTTATAAATCTAATACCGGAGGCGGTATAATCGGTTTTGACTATAATATTGATAATTCTATAGTTATTGGGGCTGCTTATACTATGGCCGATAGTAAAGTACGGCACAAAAACGATAAAAACGGCGATAGAACCAAAGCTAAAAGCAATATATATTCTATCTATGGGCTTTATAATTGGCTTACTAATAACTTCTTTGTTGAAGCTATAGGTTCATATGGTAGAAATAAAGTCAAAAATTACGAAAAACGTTTGACTTCTATTAGTGATCAAACTGCAATCGGTAAATTTACTAATACTTCTTATAGCGGGGAATTAATCGGCGGTTATAACCATCTAATGTCCCATCTGACAACTATAACTCCTATGCTTGGGATTCGTTATGCTACATTTAAAAATAATAGCTATAAAGAAAGCGGTACTAATTTCCAAAATTTATCTATAAGAAAAAATTCCTATAATAAATTTGAAACTATATTAGGTTTAAAGGGCGTAACTAATTATTTAGTACAAGATATAATGATAAAACCTGAATTACACGGGTTTATAAATTATAACTTTAAAGGTAAATTACCGAATATCGATGCACGTCTAGACGGTATAGACGGACCGCTTACAACAATTAGATTTAAACCTGCAAAGATAACCTATAATTTAGGTGGCGGTATTTCTACTAAATATAATATGATAGAATTCGGTATTAGATATAATTTATCTCTTGCGAAGAAATATATGGCAAATCAAGGGTCTTTAAAGATTAAAGTGAATCTATAATAACCCAATTATCCATAATTTTTGTTCTAACTAATAGGTTATTCACTTAATTTTAATAGTTGAGTTTATATTAGACTTGATTAGGGCTTTTATTAAGCCCTATTATGCCTTAATATCGGTTTAATTAACTGAGTATTATTTGGCAATCATCACCTAACATACTAATATCATTGTTTGTATTTTGATTATAAATTATTAAGTAGCTTACAAGCTTTTTCTAATACTTTATTAATAGCTAAAGTTAAAACCGTGTTTCCGTCTTCATCAACTTTGCTTAATTCGGTTGTATCTATTTGAGCAATGAAGCTTCGTGCTTCTGCCATGTTTTTCGTTGTTATTGTATGTATTAATCTTTCATATGGAGTTTGAAACCATCTCAACATATCTTTATCCTTATTAAATTCTATAAATTTTAATATTCTGTTAAAGAATGAGCTATAGAAAAAATCATAATAAGAAGTTTTAAGAATGCAATAGAAATTTAACTAAATATTTTATTTTTTTAAGATATAATACCGCTAATGCTAACCCATTTACAAACCACTTCTTTAAAGAGTATATGCGATTAATCAGAATGTATACTTGTTAATTATATGTAAATATGTTAAGATATTTTATTAAAAATAAAAATCTTCAATTTATGTCAAAAAATTTCTTAAAGAAATTTGAAATAAGTCTTGCTACCGTTTCAACCTTAGCCCTTATGCTTCATGGAAATAGTACATTGGGGGCAGCTGATGCTATAGTTACGAATAATGCCGACTTAACTACCGGTGTCGGGCTAAATCCTGCTGCTATATTTGGTGGAGGTACATTACAGTATAATAGTAAAGGTGCTTGGACTGTTGATGCAAACATAGCGGGCGGAGTAATCCAGGCAATTGATACGGATAAGGGTAGTAATAACCAAACACCGGGTATTCTTACCGTTAATGAAAATACGTCTATTGGTTCTATAAACAAGACTGGATTGTATGATAATCGTTTATCGATTGAAATAGCCGGAAACAAAACTTTAACTTTAACCGGTACGGCTGGAACAGGTATTGCAGCTGATACATATGAGAATTTAGCTTCAATTAATTTCGGAGCAGGAGCAGTATTGACTGGTAATGCTGCAAGCGGAAAGTCAATTACATTCAAAAGTTCAATAATTAATGGAGTTAACGGTACTTTAAATGCACAAACACCTATGATTTTTTTGCATGCAAGTGTTGGAACCCTTAATACGATAAATATCGGAGCAGGCAGTAGTGTAACTATCGATACATTAGCCGGAAATGTTAATCTAAACGGTGATGCTATTAGATTTGCAGATGCAGCTTCGGTCTTACAGTTAGACAGTTTTGCTAATCGTACTATAACTTTAACTACAAATTTATCTGGTAAAGCGGGAAATGGAGGTATAGTTAAGTTAATAGGCGGTGCTGCCGGTAATTCCTTAACTCTTCGAAGTAAAACAGGTGCTGAAACGCTGGGTACCGGTGTAAATAAATTGGCACAATTAGCTGTTGGGAACAAGGTTGTTATAAGCGGTACCGTTGGAACTAATTTACTTGATGTTAGTAATGCACTAGTGCTTAATATTTATAAAGGGGCAACTTTCATAGATGAAAGTACTAGTTCTGCTCGTATTCCTAAAATAAATATCGGTGCTGATGCTGGAAAAGGAGTAGGTCGCGCAGTTTATACTGTTGATGTAAGTCGAGCAGCCGGGGATGTTGATTTCCTCGTTGCAGGAGCAGGCAATGTTCTTACTTTTTTACATGAAACATCAGAATTAACGGTGCAAAATACAGCGGCAGTCGATCAAACAGTAATTTTTAACAATAATGTAGCCGGTGTTAATAACGGTGGAGGTATAGTTAACTTTTCTAGTACCGGTGGCAATCTTTTAACTATTAAAGGAGTAGATGTAGGAGCAGGTGCACCGCAGCTCGGCAACGGTAGTAACATAGCATCTTTAAATATTACCGGAAAGGTTACAATTGCAGGTGGCGGAGATTTACTTGATGTAAGTAGATCGGAGGTTCTAAATGTTAATTCAGGGGCAATATTTACCGACGAAGGTTCTACTTCTGCTCGTATTTCTCAAATAAATATCGGTACTCGAGGAGGAAGAGGAGCGGGTGCACAATATATTGTCGACGTAAGTCAAGCGGTCGGGGACGTTGATTTCCTCACTGCAGGAGCAGGCAATGTTCTTACCGTCTTGGATACTAATTCGCGATTAATAGTAACAAATAAAGCTGCAATAGATAAAACGGTAATCTTTAATAATAATATAGTTGTTGCTAACGGTGGAGGTTGTGTAGTAGGTTTTGTTAATAATAACTCGGCTAGTAATTTAATTTTAAAAGGAGTAAATAACCCGCAATTCGGCAACTTTTTTAACATAGAACTTTTAGGTGTTACCGGAAATGTTACAATTAGAGGGGCAGCAAATCTAATTGACGTAAGTAGATCAAATAAGCTTGATGTTAATAACGGAGCAATATTTACCGATGAAAGTGCTACCTCTATCAACATAGCTGAAATAAATATCGGTGCCGATGAAGGTACCGGAGCAGGAGTAGGGCCTGCAACATATGCTATAGATGTTAGTCAAGGCGGAAATATAGATGTTTTAACAGTTGCTGATTCTATTAGATTTTTTGATCCGAACTCCATATTTCAAATTCAAAATACAATAGCAAATGCGGATACTACCGTAACTTTTAAAAATATTCTAAAAGGAGGAGTAACGCCTGCAGGCGGTGGTGCTGTTGTGGGTGACGGAGGTATAGTAAAATTGATTAGCAGCAATGCCAATAGTTTAACTGTACAAGGTGATACCGGCGGAGAAACGCTTGGTACTAATGCAAATAAGTTAGCAATGCTAGCTGCCGGAGGAGCAGTAACTATTTCAGGAGAGGCAGGTCATAAGCTTGATGTTCAAAATACCATGATATTTGATATTTACGCAGGAGCAACTTTAACGGATCGGAGTCGTAGCTCTGCCCAAATTCCTACGGTAAATATCGGAGCAAACGGCGGGGCCGGTGTTGGCACAGCTACTTATATTCTTGATGCTCAAACCGGTGATTTTGCTGTTTTAACAGTAGGTAAAACCATTAGCTTTTTACATGAAGATTCTGTCTTGCAATTGCAAAATAGTTCAGTTGCGGATGATAGAACTATAACTTTAGCGGGGGTCCTTGATCCTTTAGCTCCTAATACAGGTAAAGTTACTATAAATTCCGTAATAGCCGGTAAGAAATTAACAATCAACGGTACTGCCGCCGGTGCTATACTAGGTACTAGGAATCATAAATTAAAAGAATTAACTATTATAGGTGCAGGGAAGTTAGATATAAAATCTACTATTTTTGCTAATAATCTATTTTTTAGAGCAAATACACAGTTAACGCAAGACGGTGATATTGAAGGTGATGTAGATTTCAAAAACCAAGACGCCTCTATAACAATCGCAGACGGTAAAAAAATTACCGGTAGCATAACAAGTACCGATAATGGGGCGGTTGTTACTAACGGTACTATAACATTTGACGGCGACGGTTCTATCGGTGGCAATGTTAAGGGGCTTAAATTGCTGCAAGTCGGGACTGGTAACGTATCGCTGCTAACCGGCGGTGATACCGTAATTGGCGAGATTCGAGGTAACGGTATCGGCATATTAACCTTACCTCAGAACTTTAAATTAACCGGCTCTATTAACAATGGCGTAGGTCAAGCGGTCCAGTTAAACTTCACAGGCGGTACTAATAGTGTTAGCGGTGTGGTAGGTACGGCAGCAAGCCCGGTCGGTAACATTACTACAAACGGTGCAACAAGTTTTGCAAGTAGCATTAATAGTAATGGTATTGTTACCTTATCACCTGGCTCGGTAAATATATTTGCTGACAATATAACGGCTAATAATGTAGTTGTAAGCGGAGCAACTTTAACATTCACCAATAATCTTACTGTTAATAGTAATTTAACCGGTAGAGATACTACGATTAATTTAAATGCAGCAACAGTATCATATACCGGTCAAAGTAGTTTTTCAGGTAAGTTAATTGTGACTACACGTTATGATCAAACAAAAAATTCCGGCGGTAATATAGTGATTACACCCGGTAGTAAAATGGATTTATCTTCACTAGATGAATTAGAGATTCAGTTTAACGGTGCCGATGTACGTATAGGAGAAATAAATGAAAATACTAAATATTCGCTAATATCTTCAGAGGACGGAAATGGACTGATTCCGTTGCCTGCCGATAAAATTAAATTTTTTATTAACGGTAATGATAATAGTTTCATTAAATGGTCGATAAATACTTCATCATTAACTTTATCAGCTACTAATATCTCCAATGAAATATTGCAAGAAGAAATAAATGAAGGCAGTTTTACACCGGAAGAATCGCAAGATATTTCAACACTTATCCGTGCACCTGAAGATACTGATGCGGATATTTTTAAAGACGAGTTTGGTTTTTTTACTATTGAGCAGCAAAAAGAAGCACTAGATCGTGTTACACCCGATATGGTAAGACCAGGAGCGGTAATAACTGCGGTAAATACGCAAGCAGTATCTCATAATATAGTCAGTAATTTAACTTCTTTAGGCTCGCGAATAAATACAGTTCAGACAAGTCAAAATAAAGTTGCTATTTCTGCCGGTGATGAGGCAGAAGTAGATTTCGGTGCATGGGCTAGTCCTTTTGTCGGGAATAGTACTCAAAAGGCACGAAATAATCTAAGTGGTTATAAATCTAACTCAACTGGCGGCACTGTTGGTTTTGATAGTTTAGTAGGCAATGATTTCTTACTTGGGGTTGCTTATACTAGAGCTGACACTAAGGTAAAGCAGAAAAACAATAATGTCGGTGATAAAAGTAAAATATTGAGCAATATTTACTCTTTATACGGCTTATATAATATACCAAATAAAAATTGGTTTTTTGAAATTATAGCTTCTTACGGTGATAGTAAAGTTAAGAATTATTCACAGCGTAATATTGCTTCGGGTAGAAATTTGATCAATTATGAAATGGCAATCGGTAAATATAAATCACGTTCATATACCGGACAGATTTTAGCCGGTTATAGCTATTTAGCTCCAAAAGCTATTAATTTAACACCGACCGTGGGGGTTAGATATTCCGATATTAGAGATTCAGGATATACTGAGACCGGTACAACTTTCCAAAACTTAATCGTTAAAGGAAAGAAGTATAATACGATTGAAGGGCTTGCGGGTGTTAGAATGTCAAAAGATATTAACGTAGAAAATATAGTTTTAATCCCTGCAATTTACGGCATGCTAGACTATAACTTTAAAGATAAAACTCCTGCTATCGATGCTAGGTTACAAGGGATGGACAGCCCATTTACGACTAATAGCTTTAAGCCTGCTAAAACTAGCTTTAACTTTGGTGTCGGTGTGACTGCCAAATACCGAATGATGGAATACGGCGTTAATTACGATGCGAATGCGGCGAGTAAATATTTCGCTCAACAAGGTAGCTTAAAAATACGGGTAAATTTTTAGATTCTTGCGTAAGATTTCTAATTGATTTGCTTTAAATCAGTGTAATCAATTTTGCGGTCTAGGTGAACAAAATTTTTGTGGATACGATAGCCTGGGTGAATTGCCAAGCTAGAGCAACTAGGTTATCACGGTAGGTATTGCCTTTGGTTGCAATACCGAAAAATTGTACTTATAATTGATAGGAATTTATTAAAGTCATCCTTAGGTCCTATGCACTTTTAATATAATAATCATAATTATGGCTCTTTTTAGCTGCAAATTATAAGATTTTTTTGAAATATGAATAACTATTACTGCAAAAATTTTATTAATTCTCGCTTAAAAATATCTCATAATTATAATCATTAATCAAAAGTGCACAGAACCTAGGCTTATTTCGTTCGATTATTCTCGGCACTTTATCATACCTCAACTTAGTTAAAATTTTTATCTATGATGAGAATGATTTTATATTAAATATACGAGCCTTTAAAAGCAAAGAGAATTATTTTTTGTTATATAAAATTAATTACTTTAAACAACTCATTAACGGGGAGTAGTATAATATCAAATGATATTGTTAGGTGCTGTGAGGAAAATTTAAAGGGTGGGGCAAATTGCCCCTGTCCTTATTCTAATTTATCCAAAATTGCTATAATCACCTAACACGTTAATATCATTTATCATATCTTGATGTTGATTTTCTATTAATTCGTCAACTTGTTCTTCTATAGTCATAAGTTTTACTTTTGTAGGTTTATCAACTATAAGTTTCTGCATTTCAATAGTTATTTTCTCTATCTCAACGGCACTATAAAGTATCGCAGTTTTATCTGTTATGTCTTTTACAGTACCTTCCATTATAAGTTTATTTTTAGCACTTATTGTAGTATCATTAATTATTATAGAAGTTATATCATTTACCGATTCTTGAAATATATTAATTTTTGTAGCTAGTTGATTAAAATTTATGTTTTGTTGTTCAATTAATTTGTCGACTTGCTCGTCTATAATCATAAATTTTAATTTTGTAAGCTTATCATTTAGAAGTAGTCGCATGCTAGCTTCTACTGCTCCTCTATCAACTTTACTAGTAAGAAGCTTAATTTTCTGCGATATATCTTTTATAGTATCTATCATTATAGCTTTATCTTTGGCACTTACCTCAGTATTATTAACTATTTTATTATGTAATTCATTAGCTAATTTTTGATACTTTACTCTATACAATAAGTTATATATATTTTTAAAACCATATTTTATAGCTAAACTTAATGCTGTATTACCATACTCATCAGAGGAATCAATAGCATAGTAGGACACTTTAGGTATAAGCATTTCGCAAACTCTTTCAAAACCTTTACTTGCAGCATCCTTTAATACATTACGATAATTAATAGTCTCATCGGACATTCGAGGAATAAGTAGCTCACAAACTTTTTCTAAGTTGTAAAATATAGCCAAATATAATGCTGTATCATGATTATTATCAGGCTGATTAATAGCCTCATCGGACATTTTAGAAATAAGTATTTCACAAATCTTTTCTAACTTATTCCTAATAGCCACAATTAATGCTGTATTACCATAATCATCAACTTTACTCAATTCGGTTGTATCCATTTGAGCAATTAATTCTTGTGCGTTTACTTCATTCTTTGATCGTATTGCTTTTATTAACTTTTCAAATGAATAAACCTTTTTTTTAGGCATATTTCCTCCTTATTAAATTTTATAATTTTTAATATTTTATTAAAAATGAGCTATAGAAAGAATCATAATAAGGAGTTTTAAGAATGCAATAGAAATTTAATTAGAAGTGTAAATAAATGAATTGAGGTGCTTTAAGAAATATATAAGTTAGTTTTTTTGATAATATTTAAAATTCGGAATTTAAAAGAGATTTAATACAAAAATTAGACATTTTGGAACATAAAAGGAGCATATGGATTTTTTAGAAAACGAAGAGAAACGCCGAAACCCTGAAAGGGCTTGGCGAGAATGACGGGACTCGAACCCGCGACCTTCTGCGTGACAGGCAGACGCTCTAACCAACTGAGCTACATCCCCTTATACATGAGAGATAACGATATATATAACAATTCTTCTATTTCTGCAAGAGTAAAATATCTTATTTTATCAAAAAATATACAGAACCTAACGTTTAGATTTTATAGCGTATTCCTAATATTATAATCAGTAGATATCTCTATTAATCCAAATTAGTCACTATTAGTTGAAGCTTTGAAAATTATTATACTTTTTAAGAACTTTGTTAAAAAAGAAAAACCTATTGGTTATATTTATATTAACAAAATCTTACTTTATTAATAATTATTAGAGGTTTTATATGACTAAACCATATGTCATTAAATTAACTACTCCTTTTGAGCGTATTAAACTTTATAATCCTATACCCGAGATTGCTCTTAGAAGTGCTATTATTATGCAGGCAATAATAGATGCAACTAATACTTCTACCAAGAAAGAAGCAACAAAAGCAGAATATAACGCTAAAAAATGGCTTTTTGAAAATAATGAAAATTTTAATGCTACCTGCTTAGAAATGGGCATTGAGCCTAATTATGTAAGGAAGACTGCTAAAAAGCTAATTAAATCGCAACAAAATAAGGATAAGCATCCTAAGTTTAAATTAAATTAATTTGTAATAAAACTTGAAATTACTCTAAATATAAATTAATTGTATAGGTGTTACTTAGTAACGCCTATACAATTAATTATTTTAGATTATAAAGGTTATTTATGATTATTTCAGTTTCAGCTCAACATATTTCGATCGGTAATAGCTTACAAGAATATTCCAAAGAGAGGGCTACGCAAGTCGTTAAAAAATATTTTACCGATATAATAAATATAGATATACATTTTTCAAAAGAGGGAATTAACTTTAAATGTGATATTATAGTAAAATATGGCTCAGGTAAACATAGTATAGTCAAAAGTAATGATAGTTGTAGCGATATATATGTAGCTTTTGATAAAGCTATGTCAAAACTAGAAAAACAGCTTAGAAAATATAAATCAAAATTCAAAAATCATCATGCGGGTAAAGTAAAAATATCAGAAATTGCTTACGAAGGTACCAAATATATTATTAATCCGCAATCTGATAGTGAAACCTCTAACTCCGAAGATAATGATAATCCGGCAATTATCGCTGAAAAGCCTGTAGAAATATTAAAATTATCAGTAAAAGAAGCGGTAATGAAAATGGATTTAGAAGATTTACCTGCGGTAGTATTTAAAAATATCAATAATGATCGTATCAATATAGTTTATTATCGTAAAGACGGTAATATTTCTTGGGTAGATTATAATTAATGATTATTATCCCTTATAAAGGAGTTACGCCAAGAATCGATAAAACTGCATATATTGCCGAAGGCAGCTCTTTAATAGGAGATGTTGAAATAGGTAGTAATTCAAGTATTTGGTTTAATACGGTTCTTAGAGGCGACGTTGAATCAATAAAAATAGGAAATAATACTAACGTGCAAGACGGTAGTGTAATTCATACTTCAAGATTTAACGGACCGGTAGAAATAGGCGATAATATAACTATCGGTCATCTCTCTCTTATTCATGCCTGTACAATACATAATAATGCTTTTATCGGCATGAGTACTACGATAATGGATTATGCAGTAATAGAAGAATATGCTTTTATTGCTGCAGGAAGTCTTATCCCACCAAAGAAGATAATTAAATCTAAAGAATTATGGATGGGTTCCCCTGCAAAATTTGTTAGATATTTAGCTGATCAAGATTTAGAATATATGCAAGATAACGTAAGAAATTATGTAGAACTTGCAAATGTTTATAAGATACTCGTTTAATTTGAAAAATTGGCGTCGTTGTTTCATATTTTTTGATCCTCACGTAGTTTGTCTACGCTGCGGTCAAAAAATATGAAACGCCTTGCTCTTTTCCAAATTAAACTTCGTCTCTCTACTTTTCATTTATCAGACGGTATATAAGAATCCTTAAATGCCTTAACCGTATTTTTAAGTAAAAAAGCAATAGTCATCGGTCCGATACCGCCCGGAACAGGAGTAATATATTTTACTTTAGATTTAACATTTTCAAAATCAACATCACCGATAATCTTATTGCCGCTAATTCTATTAATTCCTACATCAATTACTATAGATTCAGGATTAAAATATTCGGTAGTGAATTTTAAAGGTGACCCAATAGCCGCAACAACTATATCGGCTTTAGAAGTGATAGAGCTTAGATTTTGCGATTTGGAATGGCAAATAGTAACACTGCAATCTTCTTTTAACAGTAATGCACTTAAAGGTTTACCTACTATATTCGAGCGTCCAATAATTACAACGTTTTTACCGGTTAAATTAGGTTTGTATTTTTTTATAACCGCAAGGCAACCAAGGGCAGTGCAGGGTATAAAACCTTGACTAATCCCGCTATGTAAGTAACCGACGTTTAAAGGATGAAAACCATCGATATCTTTAGAAGGTGATACTGCTGATAAAATTTTATTTTTATCTATGGAGTTTGGTAAAGGAAGCTGAACTATAATTCCTGAAATCTCGTTATCAAGGTTTAACTCATTGATTTTCAATATTAAATCATCAGTATGAATAGTAGTAGATAGATTTACTAATAAAGTATCAATTCCTATTTTATGTGCATTGCTTATTTTATTCCTGACATAAATAATACTTGCCGGATTATCGCCTACTAGTACTATAGCAAGTTTCGGTGAAGCGTTGGTTTGATTTTTAAGTTCTTGAATTTCTAGCTTTAAATTTGCTAGTATTTCATTTGCTAACGCTTTACCGTCAATTATATTATTCACTATATTTTTATCCTTTTTCAGTTGTCACCCCGTGGCTTGACCACGGGGTCCAGCTTAAAATATTAACATTATTAGTATTTTAAAATTATTTTTCTAGATACCGTGGTCAAGCCACGGTATGACAAAGTGGATTCCTGCTTTCGCAGGAATGACATCGAACACTTACTGCTTTTCCCCATATTTAGTAGTGGAATACTCAAAATGTAGAGCCTTGCCGTCAAATACTCTACTATAAGCATGATGAAGGCTACTTGCTGCTTCGGCAAAACCCGTAAGAATAAGCTTAAGCTTACCGGGATAATGAGCAATATCGCCAATGGCGTAAATACCCTCTATGTTAGTTTGATAATAGGAGTTATCTACTTCAATATGGTGAAGCTTAACACTTAAACCCCAATTTGCTAAGCTACCTAAATCTTGTTTTAAACCAAAAAACGGTAGTAATATATTGGCATCTAATTTGCGAGTATTATTTTGTAGATCTTTAACTATAACCGATTGAAGTTCACTATTATTACCATCTAAAGCATTTAATTGATAACCGGTTACTAACTCGATTTTACCGGTTTCTGCAATATGCCTTAATTGCCTTACGCTTTCAGGGGCAGCCGTAAATTTATCCCGCCTATGTACTAAATATATTTTATTTGCAATCTCCGAAAGAGAAATAGCCCAGTCAACAGCCGAATCCCCGCCGCCTGCTATAACTATATTTTTACCTGCAAATTTGCTTTTATCATTGATGAAATAAAAAACCGACTTGCTTTCAAAATCTTCAATATTTGCAAGGGGCGGTTTATTTGGACCGAATGAACCTGCTCCTGCTGCAATAATAATAACTTTGCTTTTAATAAGAGTGTTTTTTGAGGTTTTAATTTCAAAAAAATCATCTTGTTTATTTAGCTCTATAGCTTGCTGATTTAAGTGATATACAGGATTAAAAGGAGCAGCTTGAAGCTCTAACTGTTTTATTAGCTCTTCTGCTGCAATTTTAGGATAAGCCGGTATATCGTAAATAGGTTTTTCAGGGTATAGGGTAATACACTGACCACCAATAACTTCTTGTGCATCAATAACATGACATTTCATGCCAAGCATTCCCGCTTGAAAAACTGCAAATAATCCAACCGGACCGGCACCTATTATTACAACATCAGTATTATACATTACTTTTTATATTTAAATTTTAAAAAGGATTTTATTGGATATTGAGGAAATAATCAAATAGATATTGATTTAATATGTCCTAACTTAGCCCAGTTAAGAATTTTTTGATCTCTAGTAAGTAGGGTGACTCCAAGACATTTTGCTGTTGCTACAATAATTCTATCAGCAGGATCACCGTGAAAGTCGTCTATAAGAGAAATGCTTTCAGCAGCAATTTCCGGAGAAATATCTTTAATAGATAATCCGTTGATATTTGTTATAGAATTCAGAAAATCTTTTATAGGTTCGTAAACATTAATACGCTTTTTAAAGTTAAGCATAGCTATTTCCCATAATGAAATAGAACTAAGAAATAATTGCGAATTTTCTTGAGCTAAATTGATTTTGTGTTTTATTTGTTCTGATAATTCTTCAGGTTGTAATATTGACCACAATAAAACATGGGTATCTAGTACTAAGCCATTATTAATGTTCTGCATTCCATTTTTCTTCTATTGGATCTAATATATCTGCTTTTATCTCAGCTTTATTTTTTAGCATACCGAATATTGAGGTCTTTTTAGTGTTTATAGGCAATATTTGTGCTACTTCCCTATCTCTTTTAGTAATTATAATGGATTCTTTATCGGTTTGTAATTTTTCTATTATTTCAAGGCAATGAGATTTAAATTGACTGATTGCTATTTTAGTAGTCATTTTATATACCAAAAAGTAAAAGTACTATTATAGTATAATAGTCAAATAAAATAGTCAATTATATTTTTAATTTATTTGTAAATATATTCTGTGGGAAAAATATCATAAATTCATATTTAAATATGACTATTTCTTAAACTAGCCTTGTAAAATCGTTAAAATTTGTCAAAGATTAATAATGAATATTAATTATTTTTATTAAAATTATGAAAAATAACTTTAAAATTCTACGAAATATTATCGGTTTTATTATCTTAACTATAAGTGCAGGAAATAGCTTCGCCTCGTCTGCTAATGCTTTTTTCCTTGTTAGTGCAACGGTTTTACCGTCTTGTATAGTCACGGCTACTCCTTTAGCTTTTGGTACGTATGTTCCAACTGCTGATTCTTTGCAAACAAACACACTTACTATAACTTGTACTTTAGGTACTGGTTATACCGTTTCATTAAATGCCGGTACCGCACCTGCCGCTACAACAAGTACTCGCAAAATGACAGGTCTCGTTAACACTACTAGCTATTTACCTTATAATCTTTATTCTAATGCAGCAAGAACTCAAAATTGGGGAAATCAATCAAGCGACTGGGTACCGGGAACAGGTACGGGATTACCTCAAACGCTCACAATATACGGAAAAATACCTCAAGGGGCAAATGTTCCTTCTGATACTTATAACGATACAATTACAGTAACCGTAGCATATTGATATTATGAAAAAATATTTTTTAAGATTTCTACCTATTCTATTTATATTATTTACTTTTAATGTTTTTGCTAGTGTTACTATCGTACCTGTCAATATAGAGATAAGTAAAAATAATAAAATAGCAACTATGACGGTGCAAAATAATGATTATACACCTAAAAAGTTTCAGCTACTTCTTTTAAAACGTGTGTATGAAAATGGTACAGAAGAATATAAAGAAACTACGGATTTAGTGGCAACTCCGGTAACATTTACCTTGCACGGCGGTAAAACACAATTGATACGGTTAGCTTTAAAAAATACACAGAATTTTTCTACTAGAGAAAAAGACTATAGAATCATATTAAGAGAATTACCTCGTAGAGTAAAACTAGAGAATAGTGCTACCTCTACGGTAAATCTTGTTGTTCAACATAGTATACCTATAACAATATCAAGGTAATAGTACTAGTACCCTTAACTTTAAATAAATAAGCTAATGTGCTTTTTAAATAAAATAATATCAGTTTTTATAGGTATTATTTTATTTATACCGCTAAGCTTTGCAGATGAAATTATCTCCGAATCTCTTGAAGACAATTTACCTCAAACCACAGCGGATACAAACGTGCATGAGGATAAAATGTTAGGACCATTGCCCCAATTGCCTCTAGAAGTAGAATTTGAGAATAGCTCTAATGAAGTTGCGGGCGACAACGAATTGATTGTCTCGCTAAAAGTTAATTATACCGAAACTGATATATTCCCAACTATAGTGCAAAACGCTCAAGGTCATTATTTAATTCCTCTTGAAGACATAGAACATTTTAATGTTCAAGAAGATTATCTTAAACAGGGCCTCGTGAACTATCACGATACTGCATATATTAATCTAGATTTGCTCGAAGGTACTAAATATGATTTAAACTTCGAGAATTTAGATTTAAACATTACTTTTCCAGCGGAAAAAATGCAACCTCAATCATTTGATGCTTCAGGCGGTCCTATGCAAAATGTTGATACTAAACTTATTAGCGGTGCATATCTTAATTATGACATAACTCTTAGCCAAAATGATGATATTAATTATTTAGCCGGAGTAGAGGAACTTAATTATTTTACTGAAAACGGCGTATATAGCTATAGTTTTTTATTTCAAACCGAAGCCGTTAAATCAAATTTTTCTAAAGTTAAAAATACTTCAAGAAACCAAAATAAATTTACACGTTTAGAAACAAATTGGACATATGAGAATGTAGATAAAATGACTAATTGGCGGGTAGGGGATAGTATAACTAAAGCATCTTCTTGGTCTAATTCAACTAGATTTGCTGGTATTCAGTATACTACTAATTTTGCGGTTAGACCGAATTTAGTTACTTATCCGTTACTGGATTTTAGAGGGAAATCAGAACTTCCAAGCAGTATAGAAATATTTTCAAATAGTGTGCCTATATATAATGCTAAAGCTCATATGGGGGATTTTGACGTAACAAACATTCCGGTTATTACCGGTAGAGGTGATTTAATAGTCAAAACTCAAGATATAACCGGTAAAGTTCAAACAATCACCATTCCTTATTATGCATCACCGAGTTTACTGCGCGAAGGGCTTTCAAATTTTTCTTATGAAGCCGGATTTCAAAGACAAGATTTTGCGATATATAGCAATGATTATAAATATTTAGTTCTAAATACCGATTATATGCTTGGTATGAATGATTATTTAACAAGCGGTGGACATTTTGAATTTTTAAAAAATAATGGAGCAGTAGGGGTAACTAATAACTTAAAAATCGGAAATTTTGGAATTATAGGCATTTCAGCTGCAAGTAATATCAAAAATTTCGGTCGTTCTCAAAGAATTAATTGCGGTTATACTTATGAATCGGAATATTTTGACATTAATAGTAATTTAGATTGGAATAATAGCAATTATCAGGATGTATATAACTATCCCGATAAAACTTTTTCAAGTTTAAATTATCAGATTTCAGCTAGCTGCGGTAATACCGATTTTGGTAATATAAGTGTTAATTTTTTGTCTTTTGTCGTAAATAACACAATACAACAAGGTAAACGTACAAATATAATATCATCGACTTATCAAAGGAATATTACTAAAAAAGGTTTCTTAAGTTTTACTATAGGTACTGATTTAAACAGTAAACGTAAAAATAATTTTGCCTATATGTCATTTAACTTCAATTTAGACGGTAATAAAAGTATTTCATTTACCGATTCGTATCAAAATAAGTATCATACGAAGCAACTTGGTATTTCTTCACCGGTTACCTCAAATATGGGATGGGGATATAATGCTAATATAATTAAAGCTAAAGCTACAAACTATAACGTACAACTTAATCGTAACGGTAAAAATAACGATATTGGAGTTTATCTGCAGAAAAATGATGCCGAAACAATGAAACAGTTTAATATCAAAGGAGGTATTGTCTCTATTGATAAAAGCTATTATGTGACGAGACCGATTACCGGAGGTCTTGCTTTGATTAAAGTAAATAGTTTAAAAAATGTCGGAGTTTATAATAATAATCTATTAGCCGGTTATACTGATGATAAAGGTAAAATGCTTGTACCAAACGTAACACCCTATGTTCCTTCTGAAATAAGATTAGATGATGAAAATCTACCTCTTAATACCGAGTTTGAGGAAATTGCTTTGAAAGTTGCTCCAAAAACAAAATCAGCAGTATTATTAGATTTCAATGTTAAAATAATTAAAAGTGTTGAAATGACTATGTTTAATAGTAATAAACACTTCATTCCGTTTGATAGTACTGTTACTATAGAAGGTTTAAACGAAGAAATATTTGTAGGTTATGACGGTAAGGTTTATATTAATGATATTAAAGATCTTGAAGTATTAAATGGTTCTATTTGTGACGAGAATGAAGAGAATAATAGATGTTGTCATTTTAACGTACCGGTTAATAGAGATTTAAACGACCCTGTAATTGATTTAGGCGAAGCGATATGCAAATGAGAAGCTTGTTGTACAAATCCCGAGTCGTCATTGCGAGCAGGCATTGCTGCGTGAATCCGGTTTATCTGTCATTGCGAAGAAATTACGAAGTAATTAACGAAGCAATCTCAGGATATTTGACGAGATTGCTGCGTCGCTTCGCTCTTCGCAATGACGATTCGGTTATTCACGCAGCAATGCCTGCTCGCAATGACGCAAAATCAGGCAATGTTAGGAAATTAATAGCAGTATTGATGATTAATATAATTATACCAGGAAATGCTACGGCTTTGCTTGCAACATGTAATCCGTCAGTTCCAACCGTAAATTTCGGTACTTTTAATGTAGGGGCAGTGCGAACAACTTCCGTTACTGCCTCAGTTACATGTAGTGCTTTATTATCACTACTTGTTAGTTATACCGTAACTTTTAGTACTGGTTCTGCTAATATCTATAATCCAAGAAATATGGTTAATGGGGTACGTAAGCTGAATTATAATTTATACAAAAATGCAGCTTTTACTCAAATCCTCGGTAACGGGACTAGTAGTACGGTAACATTTACCGATAGCTATTTACTAGGTCTTGGACCGGTAACAAGAAACTACACCGTATATGCCCTCTTGCCATCACAACCTCTTGCTGCTGCCGGCACGTTTCAAGACACTATTACCGTAACCGTAACCCAGCCATAGCTATATAATAAAAAATCTTTAAAATCAAAATTCTTCAGCCTAGATTCTAATTTTGTTGTTTGCATAAATTGATTCACAGGATTCTGGACATTACCATCCGGTATTAGGAAGTTGTATTTTTATTATAACATTAAAAACAATTTAAGTTTTATGTTACATAATTATTAATTTTAATTAATAATTATAATAATGTTATTACTATAACTACATTTAGTATTTTGTAGTTACTTAGGCTCTGTTTAATTATGGTTATTTTTTGCTGCAAATTATAAGGTTTTTTTGAAATATGAATAACTATTTCTGCAAAAAAAGCAAAAGTACACAGAACCAATATTTTTAACTCAAATAAAGGTCGAATTTATGAAAAATGAAGAACAACAAAATCAACCAGCTCCAAAACATGGTCGAATAATATTCCCTCTTCACACAATGGGAAAAGTTTGTGTAGATAAGAAGCTAATAAATGAAGAGTGGAAACTTAACGGATTTGAAACAGGGAAAGGAAGTGATGAGCGTTTTGGAAATGATGTTGCAGGGGAACCGCTACCATTAGATGGGCATATTCTTAATGGTGGGCGTACAGATGATACAGATTGGGTAAAATGCTACCAATGAAGAAATAAGAGCGGAATTAAAAGATTCAACGTTTAACTGGATAAACTTTGCTATACCATTAGAGGGTGAAAAAAAGCTTACAATAGAATGGGATTATACTGCATCACATAAAACTCGCGGTTATATAGTGCAAATGACAAAGGCAGAGTTTACCTTTGAAAATAGACTGAAACACGACGATTTAGAAGAAATTTATAGTGAACTTTCTGATAAATTCCCTTACTGGGATCATACATTAGCTCCTTCTAAAACGATTGAAGTAACTTTTCCGGACAGAGACCCAGGATATTATGTTGTAGAAGTTGATTGGATAGTAGCCGACACACCACGTAAATTTGTTTCATCGTTTATTGTTGAATATAAGGATGAGGTTTCAGCGATAGGTCTTAATACGAATGATGGAGAATGCCTTTAACGTTATTCCTGCGTAGATAAGGGCTTGTTGCATGGATCGGTTTTCTTTCTATTACGCTGTGACTTGATCACGGGATGACAGAGATGGAATCGATCCTTAAACTTATACCTATGCGGAAATGTAACCTAGAACCACGCAACATTGCCTTACTTCCGCAGAGTAGGATTGCTTATGCCTTAAGAAAGCATAATATTTGTAAAAACTATTTTATATAGTAATCAAGAGTGATTTGTGTCAAGTCAAAAATCTAAAAAAAAATAAATATTTATATTGAATAAATTATTATTCTCGTGTCTACTTAGGTGAAGATTCTATACACTGAATATGGTGTCATTTTTTCAAAATAAGCATTATAAATAACGCCTACAACCCCATTAGTACCTATAATGAACACGCTTAAAAAAAACAAATTTCAAATAACTATAAATAATAACCATAACAATTTACTTACTCCTTTCGGTAAAGCTATTCTACGAGATCGATATCTTATGAAAGGTGAGGATTTTCAAGATTTATTTGCAAGAGTTTCTAGTTATTATGCCGAAAATAAACAGCATGCTCAGAAGTTATATGAATATATGAGTAAAATGTGGTTTATGCCGGCAACACCAATCTTAAGTAACGGCGGAACAGATAGGGGGCTTCCTATTTCATGCTTCTTGAATGAGACCGATGACAGCTTAGACGATATAGTAAATTTATGGACGGAAAATGTTTGGCTTGCTGCACGCGGTGGCGGGATTGGAAGTTATTGGGGTAATGTTCGTTCTATTAATGAAGGGATTCGTGATAAAGGTCATTCATCCGGTATTATACCGTTTATTAAAGTAATGGATTCTATGACTCTTGCTATTTCGCAAGGTTCTATTAGACGAGGTTCATCAGCTGTATATCTGCCTATTAATCACCCTGAAATTGAAGAATTTATTGATATAAGACGTCCGACAGGTGGGGATGTTAACCGAAAAGCTCTTAATATTCATCACGGTATAGCTATAACCGATGAATTTATGAAAGCCGTTGAAAACAATACGGATTTTGACCTTATTAGTCCTGCTACCAAAAAAGTTGTAAATAAAGTTAGAGCTAGAGATTTATGGGTTAAATTATTAACTACTAGAATAGAAACGGGCGAGCCTTACTTGTTATTTATCGATAGTGTTAATAAATCCATACCTGAGCATCATAAAAAATTAGGGCTTCAAGTTAAAATGTCCAATCTTTGTAGCGAAATTACATTGCCGACGGGAATTGACCATTTAGGAAAGTCAAGAACTGCCGTTTGCTGCCTTTCTTCTTTAAATTTAGAGTATTATGAAGAGTGGAAAGATGATAAAGAATTTATCCATTCTATTATGTTGTTCCTTGATAATGTTTTAGAAGACTTTATTAATAAAGCACCGGATACTATGGCAAGAGCTAAATATTCGGCTATGCGTGAGCGAAGCGTTGGACTTGGTGTGATGGGATTCCACTCATTTTTACAAATGAAAAAAGTACCTATAGAATCGGTTATGGCAAAAGTTTGGAATAAAAAAATATTTGAATATATATCTGCTGAAGCTGATAAAGCCTCAATAGAAATCGGTAAAGAAAAAGGAGCATGTCCTGATGCTCTAGATGCAGGAAGTAATGAACGATTTAGCAATAAAACTGCAATAGCACCTACCGCATCAATTTCGGTAATAGCAGGTAATGCCTCACCCGGAATAGAGCCGTTTGCCGCTAATAGCTTTGTACAAAAGACTTTAACCGGTTCTTTTAATGTGCGTAACAAACATTTAGAAAAGTTATTAGAAGAGAAAGGATTTAATAATGATCAAGTTTGGTCTTCGATTGCAACACATGAAGGATCAGTACAACATTTAACATTTTTATCCGAAGAAGAAAAACAGGTTTTCAAAACCGCTTACGAAATTGATCAGAATTGGCTAATTGAACTGGCAAGCGATCGTACTCCTTACATTACACAAGCACAATCTTTAAACATCTTTTTACCGGGGAATGTTAGTAAGAAATATTTAAATAATATTCATTTTAAAGCCTGGAAAAAAGGAGTAAAAAGTTTATATTATTGTAGATCGACCTCAATACAGCGAGCCGATAAAGTATCGCATGATGTACTAAAAGCAGATTTTAAAGACTTAGAGAAACAAAACGATAAGTTAGCAGAAGCCAATAACTACGAAGAATGCTTAGCTTGTCAGTAAGTATAATATA